>NZ_JBSFSB010000007.1:0-197201 GCF_053589535.1 Mycobacterium sp. NPDC003323 | reverse complement strand
TAAGCGACATGGCGTCGTTGCTGTCTCGGGTCGGCCGGCCCGCCGGTTCGCCATTTGTTTCCGGGTGACGATGCCGGTGCCCGGCTTTGAGCGACAATCCAGCGACATGGCGTCGTTGCTGTCTCGGGTCGGCCGGCCCGCCGGTTCGCCATTTGTTTCCGGGTGACGATGCCGGTGCCCGGCTTTGAGCGACAAATCAGCGACACGGGGTCGTTGCTGTCTCGGGTCGGCCGGCCCGCCGGTTCGCCATTTGTTTCCGGGTGACGATGCCGGTGCCCGGCTTTGAGCGACAATCCAGCGACACGGGGTCGTTGCTGTCTCGGGTCGGCCGGCCCGCCGGTTCGCCATTTGTTTCCGGGTGACGATGCCGGTGCCCGCCTTTGAGCGACAAATCAGCGACACGACATTGTTGTCGGTGGGTCCTGCCAACGTGTGCGCATGGAGCGATTGATGAGCGTGCGGGGGACCGATCTTCGCTATCTGTTGGTGTGGATGTTGTGGGACGAAGGCCCGTGCGGGGTCAGTGAACTGGTCGACCGATTGGCGAGCTTCGGGTTCGGTGTCGACGGCAGGCCGTCGAAGACGATCTCGGACGCGCTGCGCTGGGAGGTCCGGCGAGGCCGACTGATGCGGCCGTATCGGGACTGGTACATGCTGGGTGACATCCCGCGGTCGACCGAGTATCGAATCCACAAGAGGGTGCTCAGGTTACGCGTGCAGGCGGGCACATTGTCGGAAGATCGAGCCGCGCTCTATCTGCTCTGACCGTGTCGCTGGTTTGTCGCTCGAAGGCGGGCGTGGGCATAGTCTCTCGGGAACTGCCGGCGCGTTGCCGGTGGGTGGGGCGATGGCGCGGCGGCGTGTTGTCGCTGGTTTGTCGCTCGAAGGCGGGCGTGGGCAGCCTCTCGGGAACTGCCGGCGCGTTGCCGGTGGGTGGGCCGCGGCGTGTTGTCGCTGGTTTGTCGCTCGAAGGCGGGCGTGGGCATAGCCACTCGGGAACTGCCGGCGAGTTGCGGGTGGGTGGGGCGATGGCGCGGCGGCGTGTTGTCGCTGGTTTGTCGCGCAAAGGCGGGCACCGGCATAGTCACCTGGAGGCCCGGAAGACGCGACGGGCCGGGACGGCCCGGCCAGACAAGACCAGCCCGGCCACGGCCACATCCGCCCAACCATCTAGCTCAGCGACATCTTGAATTCCTCGGCCAACCCGTCGATCCCCGCCTGGATCGCCGCGATCGCCGACTCGCGCGCCTTCAGCTTGCTGGCCACATGCGCCTTCAGGTGCAGCGTCGCCGCATACTCCGCGGCCACCTCCTGCGCGCGACCCAACACCGCCTCACGCTCGACGATCTCGTCCAGCCAGCCCGCGTCGATCGCCGCCGCACCGGCGAACACCGCCGCCACCGACACCGCGCGCGAGTAGGCCGCCGGCGTCAACCGCATCCGCATGATCTCCAGCGCCGCCATCGGCAGCGTCATCCCGATCGCGACCTCGTTGGCCTGGCACCGCGACTTCTCCGAACCGACGCGATGATCACCGCTCAACAACAAGAACGAGCCCATCGCGATGGCCGGCCCGGTCGCGGCGATGACCACCGGCGCCGGGAACGTCAACAGCCGGATAGCCAACTCGAACCCACCGCTGAGCATCGCGTGTCCGGCATCGGCATCGCCGGACGCGAACACGCTCAGGTCGAACCCACCGCTGAGCACCCGCTCGTTGCCGGCCAACACCACGGCCTTCACGGTGCCGGCGAGGATATCCGACTCGGCTTGGTCGAGCGCGGCACTGATCGCGGACTGCATCGCCGGCGACAGCGCATTGACCTTGCCATCGTCGAGAGTGACGGTCGCGACGGCTTCGTGGACGGCATAAGTGGCGGTCATACGCCGGATGTTACGGAGCGCGGTGTCGAATTCCGATGGCGGGGCTGGAGTGATGCCGTCCGCCGGACTGCTCCTCGGCGATCCACGGGAAGTCCAACTGCGTCGTCTCATCGGCCTGCCGCGTGCGCCACCGGTCCTGGGTCTCGCGGACCGCCCGGTTCATCCGGTCGATCTCGGCGCGGAACACCTCGGGCCGGGTCTCCTTGGACGCGTAGTGAAAGTAGGTCAGCACGCTGCGCAGCAGCTCCAACTTCTGCTTCTCGCGCTTGGCCAGATCATGCGTGGTCATCAACTCCAGTCGCTGCACCGGCTGCAGCGTCGACCAGTCCAGCTCCACCGCCGACTCGAACTCGCGCTTGCCCGCCCGGTATCGCACGGTCCCCTCGAACCGCGACCCGATCTGCCCGCCGAACTCCTCGCGGCTGATCGCCGAATCCCACACAGTTCGCCACTCCTGACCCGGAGCGAGCTGTTTGAGTTCGCTGGGCAGGCGCAGTTCGCCGATCTCCGGCAGCCCGTCGGGATAACCGTCCTCAGACCGCCCCACCGTCAGCGGCGTCGTGAACTCCAACCGCACATCATGGGCGGCGGACTGCCCGAAATTGCGAACCACCAACTCGATGACGTGCCAATCCGACGGGTGCGGCTCCATGAACACCACCACGTGCGGACGTAGCTCATCCGCTTTGAGCTGGCGGTTTCGCTTCAACACCCGCGCGGTGAACAACAGCGCGCACAACCCGAGCGCCAGCCCGGCCCACGCCGCGATCGCCAACCATCCCGCCGACCCCAGGCCGGCCAGTTCGGCCCACCGATCCCTCAACCAGTCCACCGCGACCTCATGTCATCAACGAATAGAGAACTTCGCTGATCATGGCACACAGCGAGCCGCGAGGCGTTGCTAGGAGGCGGTGGCGAGTTCCTGCGGCCGTAGCGGAGCGCTCTGCGCCGCGGTCAGCAGTCGCTCACCGCGATCCAGCCAATCCACATCGGACCACGCGATCAGCGCGGGCAGCCGCCGCCAATACCGCGGATGGCTGTGCACGTGCATCTGCACGCTGGCGTGCACGGCGGCATCCGCGGGCAGCCGCCGCAGGCCGACCGTCAACGCCGAACTCTCCGGCTCCACATGCACCGAGGGCGACGCGTCGACCCGCAACCCGGCCTGCGCGGCACCGTCGAGCATCCACTCCAGGGTCAACTCGCCGGTCAGGATGTCGCGGTGCGTCCCGCGGAACCACACCTCGTCCACACCCTCGACGCGCTGCAGGCTCGGCGCGCCATCGATGGCTATGGCGTGCCGCCCGTCGACGACCTCGACCGCACCGGCCGCGCCGCGGATCCGGGTGCTGTCCCACAGCCCCAGGAAGCGCACCGGCACCGCGATGTCGTCGTGCTCGGCCAGCCCGGCGGCCACCTCGGTGACGTGGCGCCAGTCCTGCGCCGAGCGCTCGGTGCGCGGAAGCACATACGTCGCCAGCATGTAGTCACGCAGTTCGCCGTCCAGCACGCCGATGGTGCCCAGCAGTCGCGACAACGCCTGCGCGCCCGCGGCCCCGCTGCCCGCACCGAACACGAAGACCTCGTCCCCGGGATTCCAGTGCTCGACCAGGAAGTCGTACGCCGAGCGGACCGCCTCGCGCACATCCTGCGGTCGCCGCTTGGTGTGGTGGTGCCAGCCGAGCTGGTCGGTCGGGTCCAGGCGACGGAAGAGCGCCGTGGCGTTGCTTTCCCCCGAATGGTCGAAGCACAGCACGATGTTCGTCACGGCAACCCCCCGGTGCAGCTGAATCGAAATCTAGCGAATTATTCTGCCAACCTGACTTGGTGCGACCAAGGCGGAATCTCGCTTAGATGGCCCTGCGGTCGACGAAATTCAGCGTCCGAAGGCTATCGCGCGACGGAATCGGTTGTCTGTCCGCCAAGTGGCGTACAGAATGGGGAACTGCAGGCAACGCCTGTCAGGTCAGCGGGATGGTGGCGCCCGCGCTGCCGAGGTCGCCGAACACCTGCAGCGCCTCCGGGTTGG
This sequence comes from Mycobacterium sp. NPDC003323, assembly GCF_053589535.1. Lineage (NCBI taxonomy): Bacteria > Bacillati > Actinomycetota > Actinomycetes > Mycobacteriales > Mycobacteriaceae > Mycobacterium > Mycobacterium sp. NPDC003323. The sequence continues at coordinate 193,288 of NZ_JBSFSB010000007.1, read as the reverse complement.
CGTCCGCCGGGACGTCGAAGGCGATGCTCACGTCCACCGGTTGGCCCGGGTCCAGCACTGCCGAGATGCCGCCCAGATAGAACGTCGCCTCGGTATCCGGGCTGAACGGCTGCCCGCCCGCGGTCAGTACCTGCTGGTCGGACAGGAACGTGGCGGGCGACGTGCCGTTGTTCAGGAAGTTCAGCTTGACCACGACGAACTGTCCGGCCGCCGTCTTGGTCAGGAATTCGTTGTCCACCGCGGACACAGTCGGGACGATCTCGATGCCGGTCTGGGTGATGGTGACGTCACCGTCCACCGCTGATCCTTCGGCCGGCGCGAGGGCGGCATCGGGGGCGGCGGAATCCGTTGCGGCGGCCGTCGTCTCACCGGAACCAGTGGCCTCGGTGGTCACGTCCGTCGCGCCGGCCTCGGTCACCTCGCCATCGGAACCTGCGAACGCGAACGCCCACACCAGCACCCCGACCAACACCACGGCCAGTGCCCCGACGCCGATCAGATAGCCCTTGAGCGGGCTGCGCTTCTCGGCAGAGACGGGCATGGGGCCGGCGAAGGGTGCCGGCTCGGCGGGCGGCGGGGGAGCGACGGCGACGGGCGCCTCGACGACGGCGGTCGGCTGCTCGGTCAGCGGCACGACGGTGGTCGTCTGCTCCGCCAACGGGTGCACCTCGGGGGCGTCCGGCACGACGGGTTCGACGGCTTCGGTGGTTTCTGTGGTGTCTGCGGCGACGGGCTCCGGGAGGTCAGAGTCGACGGGCTCGGCCTCGGCCGGCTCGGCGGGTTCATCGGGCGCAACCGGCTCGGGCTCGTCCGGCACGACGACCGGCTCGGGATCGGCCTTACCGGCGTCCTCCCACGACGGCATCGCCATCTCGTCCTCGGGCCAGGGCGGCAGCTCCGCAGGCCAGGCCGACGTCTCCTCGGTGGACTCGGGCGCGTCGGGGCGCTGAGCAGTCCACTCCGCGCCATCCCAGTAGCGTTGACCTCCGGACCCGTCGGGATCCGGGTACCAGCCGGCCGTGGTCGGCGGTGTCGTCATGCAGGGCTTCCTCCCTAACGCGCGCCACCGGGGCGCTGTGACCTCGCACAATAGTCCAGCCAGCAAATCGTCGCGAGACGCATCACCGGCCTGGCGGCCGTATCAGCCACCCATCAGCATGCGCCATTGATCGAGATTGCTGGCCCGATAGACATAGTTGGACCGCTTCACATCCGACAGCGCAGCGCTGGGCTCGGTCGAATACCAGTGCCCCGGATACACCGTCGGATCGCCCGAGAGCGTCGACAGCGACTGCAGGCTGCGGAACATGTCGTCGACGTTGCCGCCCGGGAAATCGGTGCGCCCGCAGCCTTCCAGGAACAGGGTGTCGCCGGCGACCAGGCGGCCGTCGAGCAGGAAGCACTGGCTGCCCGGGGTGTGCCCGGGGGTGTGCAGCAACTCGATGTCGATGCCGCCGACGCTGACCTTGTCACCGTGCTGATGCGTCGTCAGCTCACTCATCGCGATCCCGGTGACATTCGAAACCCATTCCGCCTCAAGGGCGTTGACGTGCACCGGCACGCTGACGCGCTCCAGCAGCTCGGCCACCCCGGCCAGCGTGAAGCCCATCATGGTGCCGCCGACGTGGTCGGGATGGTGATGGCTGACCAACACCCCGGACAGCCGCATACCGTCGGCCTCCAGCGCGTCGACCAGTTCACCGGCCGAATACGCCGGGTCGACCAGCACCGCCTCACCGGTCTCGCGGTCGCCGATCAGGTAGGCGAAGTTGCGCATCTGCTGGGCGATCATGTCGCCGGCCGCGAAATCGCGACCCGACAACAGCTGGCGGAAATACAGGCGATCGGTATCGGAAGCCATGCCGAACACCTTATGGGTAAGCGTCGTACCACCCATAACCGCAGGTGCGTCAGGCCCGGCGCACCCCGGAGACCGCCGAGCGGGGCAGCCGGCCGGCCCGGGAATGCCCGGTGAGCCGGTCGCCGTCGACAATCACATCGAACGCCAGGTTCAACCGCATCGGCTTGCCGATGGTCTGCCGCCACGTCACGCGTGCCTGATCGACGACGATGTCGTGCAGCGCGACCGTCTCCTGCTTGCCCGCCGCGGTGCCACACAGCACGCCGTCACGTTCGTCGAAGCTGTACTCCACCGACAGTGACCCGATGGGTGTCTTGATGGTGACGTCCCAGTCGCCGAGGATGCTCATGCTCACCACTCCTGCGGTGCGCGGCCGGTGTTCATCCACACCGTGCCGCGCCGCTCGTAGGCGAACATCTGCTCGACGGCCAACGCGATGCGCGGACCGTATGCCCGCTCCAGTAGGTGCAGGGCGAGGTCCAGACCCGAGGTCACCCCGCCCGCGCTGACCAGATCCCCGTCGTCGACGACGCGCGCGGTCACCGGGACGGCGCCGGTGGCCTCCAGCACGTCGACGCCGAGGTGATGGGTGTTGGCGTGGCGGCCGTCGAGCAGCCCGGCCATGGCCAGTGCCAGCGACCCGCCGCACACGGTGGCCACCGTGATGTCCGGATTGTCCAGTGCCGCACGCATCATCGGGACGGCCGCGGTCTCACCGAACCGCGCCAGCAGCACCGGGATGGTGGCCACCGCATCCGGATCGCCCTGCAGTGGGCCGCTGGCGCCGGGCACGACGATGAACCCGGGCCGGGTCGGATCCAGAGCCGCGGTGGCCCGCAGGGTCAGCCCGCGGGACCCGCTGACCACGACGCGCGGCCCCTCGGCGGAGACGAGTTCCACGCCGAGTTCACCACCGACATAGTCGCTGCCGGCGACCAGCACCTCATAGGGGGCGATGACATCGAGCGGGTCGAACCCGTCGAACAACAAGATCTGTGCGTGCATGGAGTCAATGGTGGGGGCCGGATCGGTTCTGCGACATCGGCTGTCGGGCCATGCTGCGCCGCGATCTGGCCAGGCGGTCAGCCGACCTGCTGTTCGCGGAAGGTGTTGCGGTAGCTCTGTGGAGCGACGCCGCTGAGCCGGCGGAACTGCTCGCGGAAGTTGGCCGGTGAGCCGAATCCGACATCGCGGCCGATGCGTTCGACACCGTGCGGGGAATGCTCGAGCAGTTCCTGGGCGCGGCGCACCCGCACACCATTGACCCACTGCATCGGTGTCTGGCCGAGTTCGGCCTGGAAGCGCCGGCTCAGGGTCCGCACGCTCAGCGCGGCCTGCGCGGCGATATCGGTCAGCGTGATCTCGCGGTGGGCGTTCTCCTCGATCCACGCCAGCACCGAGTCCAGTTCGGTCACCGCGCCGATGGTGTTCACCGGCAACGCATTTCGCACGATGAACTGAGCCTGCCCGCCACTGCGGTGCAGCGGCGCGACGGCGAGGCGGGCCGCGGTCGCCGCCGCGGCGGCACCGTGGTCGCGCGCCACCATGTGCAGACACAGATCCAGTCCCGCCGACGCGCCGGCCGAGGTGAGGACCTGGCCCTCGTCGACGTAGAGCACATCGGGGTCGAGGTCGACCGCCGGGAATGCGGCCCGGAACAGGTCGGCGGCCATCCAGTGTGTGGTGGCGCGTCGGCCGTCGAGTAGTCCTGCCGCGGCCAGCACGAAGGCGCCGCTGCAGATCGAGGCGATGCGGGCGCCGGCGGTATGCGCCGCCTGTAGCGCGGTGATCACCGCGTCGGGCACGTCGGCGGTGACGTCGTTGCGCCCGGGCACGATGACGGTGTCGACGCCGGCCAGCGCGTCCAGGCCGTGGTCGGTGCCGATGCGCACCGGCCCGGCCTGCACCAGCGGTTCGGTGCCGCAAATCCGCACGTCATAGCCGGCCGTGCCGTCGGGCAGAATCAGCCGGCCGAACGCCTCCAGGGGAACGCTGAGGTCGAACGCGATCAGGTCGGGGAACGCCAGGACCGCCACCGTGCGCATGGGCATGCCCGCAACACTGCCTCGTCACGAGGCCCGACGACAGTGGCCAGATGGCCATACATCGCCGAAATCCGGTCACTCCCGCCGTATGCGCAGGTGTAAAAACCGCACGAAATCGGGTGTTTGACCGCACAGCCGCTAAATCTGGTATTTGAAATGCAGGATTACTAGCGTCAGGGCCATGCAACTCACCCGGTTCACCGACCTGGGTCTGCGCACGATGATGCTGCTGGCCGCGGGGGACGCCGACGACCGCCGCATCACCACCCGGTCGATCGCCGTCGGCGCCGACGCCTCCGAACATCACGTCGCCAAGGCCGTCGCGCGACTGGTCGACCTCGGCATGGTGCAGTCCAAGCGCGGTCGCGTCGGCGGGCTGTCACTCACCGAGGACGGGCGCAGCGTCTCGCTGGGCTGGCTGGTGCGCCGGCTCGAAGGTGACGCCGAGGTGATCGATTGCGACGGCGGCCGACCCTGCCCGCTGATCGCCGGTTGTCGATTGCGCCGCGTGCTGGCCGAGGCCAAAGAGGCCTTCTACCGCGAACTCGACAACCACACCCTCCAAGACCTCACCGGCAGCGGCCTGCTGCCGATGGTGACACTCCCACTGGAAAGGAACACCCGATGACCGTCGTCGCTGCCCCCGAGGAACTGCAGCCCGCCCACGCCGAGATGATCAAGGCCACGCTCCCGTTGGTCGGCGCCAATATCGACGCCATCACCCGGTCGTTCTACACGCGGCTCTTCGAGGCTCACCCGGCGCTGCTGCGCAATCTGTTCAACCGGGGCAATCAGGCCCAGGGGGCGCAGCAGCGGGCGCTGGCCGCGTCGATCGCCACCTTCGCGACGCATCTGGTGAACCCCGAGCTGCCGCATCCGGCCGAGCTGCTGTCGCGTATCGGGCACAAGCACGCCTCGCTGGGGGTGACCGCCGACCAGTACCCGATCGTGCACGAGCACCTGTTCGCCGCGATCGTCGAGGTGCTCGGCGCCGACACCGTCACCGCCGAGGTCGCCGAGGCGTGGGACCGGGTCTACTGGATCATGGCGAACACGCTGATCGACATGGAGCGCGGGCTCTACGACGAGGCCGGGGTGTCCGCCGGGGACGTCTACCGTCGCGCCCGTGTGCTGGACCGGGTCGACGATCCCTCCGGTGCCGTGCTGGTGACCGTCGCCTCGGATCTTAATTTCAGTGCCGGACAGTACGTTTCGGTCGGCGTGACGCTGCCCGACGGTGCCCGTCAGCTGCGCCAGTACAGCCTGGTGAACAAGCCGGGCGAGGGGCAACTGACCTTCGCGGTGAAGCCGGCCGGTGAGGTGTCGGAGTGGATCCGCGACAACCTGCACGTCGGCGATCTGATCGATGTCACCGTGCCGTTCGGCGACCTGCCGGTGCCGACGCCCGGGGTCCCGCTGGTGCTGATCTCCGCGGGCATCGGCATCACCCCGATGATCGGCATCCTGGAGGCGCTGCCCGCCGACGCCCGTGTCCAGGTGCTGCACGCCGACCGTGACGTCTCGTCGCACCCGCTGCGTGAGCGTCAGCGCGAGCTGGTCGACGCGTTGCCGAATGCTTCCTTGCAGCTCTGGTACGAGGACCTGATGTCGCTGGACGGCGTCGAGCTGCCCGAGGGTGCCGAGGTGTACCTGTGCGGTAACGACGGGTTCGTCCGGGCCGTGCGCGATCAGCTGCTGGAGCGCGGGGTGACCCGGGTGCACAGCGAGCTGTTCAGCCCGAACGACTGGCTGCTGGACTAGGTGTTTCCTACGTGGGTTCAGTCTTCCGGGCGGTCGGCTCGGGAGACTGAAACCACGTAGCTCCGAGTTATCCACAGGCCGTCTCGTCAGGGGTGTTGCCGGGCCGCTTCGCGGTGCCAGCATCGGTGCATGGGCGGGGTCTTCATCGGCAGCGAGGCATTGGCGGCGGGCAGGGTGACACGTCACCAGCTGCGCGCCCGGTATCGGCGAATGTTCCCCGATATCTATGGTCCGCTGAATCCCTCGGTGTGGGACCGAGCGCACGGGGCATGGTTCTGGTCGGGGCGCCGTGGTGTGGTCGCGGGTGTGGCGGCGTCGGCGCTGCATTACGCGAAGTGGGTTCCCGACGACATTCCGATCGAGATGCTGTGGCGTAACACCCATCCGCCGAAGGGCTTGATCGTCCGCAACGAGTCATGGGCCGCCGATGAGGTGACGACGGTCTCGGGTGTCGCCGTCACCACCGCTGCCCGCACGATCTTCGACCTCGGCCGGCATCTGGAGCGCGATGAGGCGGTGGTCAGGATCGATGCACTGCTCGCGCGCGGCCGAGTGAGCGTCGACGACGTCTACCCGTTGATCGCGCGGCACCCGAACGCCCCGCGGGTGCGGCGACTGCAGACGGCACTCGCCTTGGCCGATTCCGGTGCGGAGTCACCGCGCGAGACGCTTCTGCGGTTGGCGTTGACCGATGCGGGCATGCGGCCCGAGCGGACTCAGATCCCGGTGGCCGACGCCCGCGGGCGAATCGTCGCGAGGGTGGACATGGGGTGGGAAAGCCTCAAGGTCGCGGTCCAGTACGACGGATATCACCACCAGACCGACCGTGTGACATACGTGCGGGATCAGAAGGTCAACAGGGCGCTGGAGGCGTTGGGGTGGATCGTCATCCGAGTCATCGCCGAGGACAGCGACGCCGACGCGGTGGGGCGGGTTGCGGCAGCGCTGTTCAGTCGCGGCTGGCGGGCCGCGTGAGTTCAGCCTGGTTGGGCGATGATCGACTGGGCTGAAGCTGGGTAGGTCGGCGGCTCCGGGTGGTGTGCGTGGGTTCAGTCTGGTTGCGGAACCCTCGACTGGGCTGAAGCTGGGTAGGTCGGCGGCTTCGGGTGGTGTGCGTGGGTTCAGTCTGGTTGGGGAACCCTCGACTGGGCTGAAGCCAGGTAGGTCCGCGACCCCCGCCGGCCTGCGTGGGTTCAGTTTGGTTGCGGAATCCCGGACTGGGCTGAAGCCAGGCACACCCGCGCCCCCCGCCGGCCTGCGTGGGTTCAGTCTGGTGACGGAACCCCGGACCAAGCTGAAGCCAGGCACACCCGCGACCCCCGCACCCGGCTGAAACCCCCGCAAAACCGCCCAAAGACCAGCCGTTTTGGCACCAGGAAGAGCGGGAATGTACCCTCTTTAAGGCCCACGGGCCGAAGTAGTGCAATGCCCCCTTAGCTCAGTCGGCAGAGCGTTTCCATGGTAAGGAAAAGGTCAACGGTTCGATTCCGTTAGGGGGCTCGGTGGACGCCCGGGCGGAGCCCCGCCCGCGTCGATCGGGGCGGTGTAGCTCAGCTGGTTAGAGCGCACGACTCATAATCGTGAGGTCGGGAGATCGAGCCTCCCCACCGCTACAGGCAGAACAACGAGAGGCAAGAGACGTGGCGTCGAGTACCGACGTACGGCCGAAGATCACTTTGGCCTGCGAGGTGTGCAAGCACCGTAACTACATCACCAAGAAGAACCGGCGTAACGACCCGGACCGGCTGGAGATCAAGAAGTTCTGCCCGAACTGCGGTCACCACCAGCCGCATAAAGAGTCCCGCTGATCCTTCGCCGTGGCTCTGTCGACCGATATCGTCGGGATGCACTATCGCTATCCCGACGCGTATGAGGTGGGGCGCGAGAAGGTGCGCGAGTACGCCGTAGCTGTCAAGAATGACGCCGCGTACTTTCAGGACGAAGACGTCGCCGCCGACCTCGGACACAAGTCCCTGCCGGCGCCGCTGACCTTCATCAGCATCTTCGGGTACACGGCACAGTTCGCGTTCTTCGAGCACGCCAACATCGGCATTCACGACGCACAGATCGTTCAGGTCGATCAGGCGTTCAAGTTCGCCAAGCCGATCCGGGCGGGCGACCGGTTGTATTGCGACGTCTACGTCGACTCGGTGCGCCAGGCGCACGGCACCGACATCATCGTCACCAAGAACATCGTCACCAATGAACAGGGTGAGGTTGTGCAGGAGGCCTATACGACCCTCGCGGGGCGTTCGGGCGACGGAGAAGAGGGCTTTTCAGATGGCACTGCGTGAGTTCAGTTCGGTCAATGTCGGGGACACCCTTCCGGAGAAGGTGATCCCGCTGACCCGTCAGGATCTGGTCAACTACGCCGGCGTGTCCGGTGACCTGAACCCGATCCACTGGGACGACGAGATCGCCAAGCAGGTCGGCCTGGACACCGCGATCGCGCACGGCATGCTCACCATGGGCCTGGGCGGCGGGTTCGTCACCGACTGGGTCGGCGACCCGGCCGCGGTCACCGAGTACAACGTCCGCTTCACCGCGGTGGTCCCGGTGCCCAACGACGGCGTCGGCGCCGAGATCGTCTACAGCGGACGGGTGAAATCCGTTGACGCCGATTCGAAGTCGGTGACCATCGCCCTGGCCGCCACCACCGGCGGCAAGAAGATCTTCGGCCGCGCCATCGCCGTCGCGAAGCTGGCCTGAGCCATGGCGTTGCGTCCAGACCTGCTCGGCATGGTCTACAAGTACCCCGAGGTGTTCATCGTCGGCCGCGAGCAGGTCAAGATGTTCGCCAAGTCGGTGAAGTCCGAGCACCCCGCCTCGCTGTTCGAAGAGGCCGCCGCCGAACTCGGCCACGACAGCATCGTCGCCGGCCCGACGTTCGTGTCCATCCTGGCCAACCTGGTGCAGCAGGACTTCTTCCGCAACGTCGACGTCGGCATGGAGACCATGCAGATCATCCAGGTCGACCAGCGCTTCGTGTACACCCGGCCGATCAAGGTGGGCGATCACCTGCACGCCGAGCTGGAGATCATGTCGGTGGACAATCGGTTCAACGCCGACATCGTCGTCACCCGCAACATCCTGCGCGACGAGAACGGCGATGTGGTCATGGAGGCGTACACCACGCTGATGGGCCACGAGGGGGACAACTCGGTGTCGGTGCGCTACGACCGGGAGTCCGGTCAGGTCTTGCGCACGGCAGCGGCAGCGGATTAGTAAGTAGTACTTGGGCCGATGTACACTCGGTCCTCGGGGTTTTCCCACTACAGCGCGCTGTCCGTCGGTTCGGAAATCGGCCGATCGGAGAGCGCGCAACTGTGTGAGGCCCTGAACGAAGGGGCGTAGCTCAATTGGCAGAGCAGCGGTCTCCAAAACCGCAGGTTGCAGGTTCAAGTCCTGTCGCCCCTGCTCAACTGAATACTCGACAAGTGTGGACACTGGAAGGTGACCACACGTAACCAGACGAAAGGCATGCGGTGAGCGACGACAAGCCGGCACTGGGGCCTTCGGCAGACGACGCGCCCGAGGGCGGCGAGACGGCCGGCCCGACCGCCGCAGCTGCCCGCCCGCTGCGTCCCACCGGAAAGCGGACGCGACGCGCGGCCGTCGGCGTCATCGACGAGGAGTCCGACGCCACCGAGATCGTCGAGTCCGACGCCACCGAGGCCGAGGCGAGCGACAAGCCGGCCAAGCGTGCCAAGGCCAAGCCGGCCGCCAAAGAGGGCTCGCGGGTCAACCCGTTCGCCTTTGTCTGGAACTACCTGAAGCAGGTCGTCACCGAGCTGCGCAAGGTCATCTGGCCGAACCGTAAACAGATGGTCACCTACACGACTGTGGTGCTGGTGTTCCTGGCGTTCATGGTGACGCTGATCGGGTTCGTCGATCTCGGCCTCGTGAAGGCCGTGAGCTGGATCTTCGGCTGACCCGGAAGTATGAGAGAGGACTGAAACCGTGACTAGCTTCGACGGCGACGAGAACATCGACGCCGACACGCCTGAGGGTGAAGCCATCGTCGACGTGATCGATGAAGCGGCAGCTGCCGAGGAGATCACCGAGACCGAGGCTCCCGCGGCCGAGGCTGCCGAGGAAGAGGAAGTCGATCCGGCGACCGCGCTGAAGAAGGACCTGCGCACCCGCCCGGGCAACTGGTACGTCATCCACTCGTACGCCGGTTACGAGAACAAGGTGAAGGCCAACCTCGAGACCCGCGTGCAGAACCTCGACGTCGGTGACTACATCTTCCAGGTCGAGGTGCCCACCGAAGAGGTCACCGAGATCAAGAACGGCCAGCGCAAGCAGGTCAACCGCAAGGTGCTGCCGGGCTACATCCTGGTCCGGATGGACCTGACCGACGAGTCGTGGAGCGCGGTGCGCAACACCCCGGGTGTCACCGGGTTCGTGGGTGCGACGTCCAAGCCGTCGCCGCTGTCGCTCGACGACGTGGTGAAGTTCCTGCTGCCGCCGGCCGCGGCGAAGAAGCCGGCCGCCAAGACCAGCGCGGCCGCCGCCGCGTCCTCGGAGGCGACGCTGGAGCGTCCGGAGATCCTGGTCGACTTCGAGGTCGGCGAGTCCGTCACCGTCATGGACGGCCCGTTCGCGACGCTGCCGGCCTCGATCAGCGAGGTCAACGCCGAGCAGCAGAAGCTCAAGGTGCTGGTCTCGATCTTCGGCCGCGAGACGCCGGTCGAGTTGACCTTCACCCAGGTCGCCAAGATTTAGTTTTCGGGCCCGGATATCGGCTGGGCCCAAGAGAGAAGGAAAAACCAGAGCATGGCCCCGAAGAAGAAGGTCGTCGGGTTGATCAAGCTCCAGATCCAGGCCGGGCAGGCCAACCCTGCTCCGCCCGTGGGTCCGGCGCTCGGCCAGCACGGCGTCAACATCATGGAATTCTGCAAGGCGTACAACGCCGCGACCGAGTCGCAGCGTGGCAACGTCATCCCCGTGGAGATCAGCGTCTACGAGGACCGCAGCTTCACGTTCGCGCTGAAGACCCCGCCCGCCGCCAAGCTGCTGCTCAAGGCCGCCGGCGTGCAGAAGGGCTCCGGCACCCCGCACACCACCAAGGTCGCGAAGGTGACCTGGGATCAGGTGCGCGAGATCGCGGAGACCAAGAAGGAAGACCTCAACGCCAACGACATCGACGCCGCGGCGAAGATCATCGCCGGTACCGCCCGCTCCATGGGCATCACGGTCGAATAAGAACCAAGAAATTCTTGTGGGAGGGCCCGCTTCGGCCCGCCAACCACAAACTCTGAACTGGAGACATCAATGAGCAAGAGCAGCAAGGCCTATCGCGAGGCCGCCGAGAAGGTGGACCGCGACAATCTCTACACCCCCATGCAGGCGGCCCGCCTGGCCAAGGAGACGTCGTCGAAGAAGCAGGACGCGACCGTCGAGGTGGCCATCCGGCTGGGCGTCGACCCGCGCAAGGCAGACCAGATGGTGCGCGGCACCGTCAACCTGCCGCACGGCACCGGTAAGACCGCGCGCGTCGCGGTGTTCGCCGTGGGTGAGAAGGCCGAGCAGGCTACCGCTGCCGGCGCCGATATCGTCGGCAGCGACGACCTGATCGAGAAGATCCAGGGCGGTTTCCTGGACTTCGACGCCGCGATCGCGACCCCCGATCAGATGGCCAAGGTCGGCCGGATCGCCCGCGTGCTGGGCCCCCGCGGCCTGATGCCGAACCCGAAGACGGGCACCGTGACCGCCGACGTGGCCAAGGCCGTCACCGACATCAAGGGCGGCAAGATCAACTTCCGTGTCGACAAGCAGGCCAACCTGCACTTCGTGATCGGCAAGGCGTCGTTCGACGCCGAGAAGCTGGCCGAGAACTACGGTGCCGCCCTCGACGAGGTGCTGCGTGCCAAGCCGTCGTCGTCGAAGGGTCGCTACCTGAAGAAGGTCACCGTCTCGACCACCACCGGCCCGGGCATCCCGGTCGATCCGGCGGTCACCCGCAACTTCACCGCGGAGGAGCAGGCGTAGTCCTGACCCACAGTTCGTCCCGAAACCCCGCCCCCCGTGGCGGGGTTTCGGCGTTTGCAGGGGTCTCAAAACGAAAAGTGTTTCCGCGGGCCAAATTTGGTTGACGGTCGGCGACCTTTTCCAACGCCTGGGGGGTGCGGGCGGGCCGACGTGTCACGCGGTGTGCAGGGTGTTCGCTGATTCGGTAGCTCGCCGCGCGTGAGTCGACGGGCGCGCCCCCGATGTTGCTGTGAGTCCGTGCACGGCCGGCGACGGCGGTCGCCGAGCCGGCTGCGCTGCGGGGTTTGCCAGCTTTCCGCGGGTCGGGTCGGCTCAGGAATTGACGGTGGCGACACTACTTAGCTGGAAATGCGGTTCGCGATTCACCTGAGAACGCACTCATATTTCGTATACACACCCTTGTGTTATTTGCTGCGAGCCTGGGTAACTCCGGTACGAGTGCGCGCTCGCACGCTCGCAAATCGCTTCTAACAGGGGAAAGTCCATGGAGAAACGGGCGAATAAGTGGTTTCGAGAAGTTGCCGGAAAGGCCGCAATTGTCACGGTTGCGTCCACATTATTTGCTGCCACGTCCACGCATAATGTATTGCCGCTCGTCAATGCGCAGACATACGACGTGATGCATGTCGCCGAAATCGAAGAAGTGCCCAGCACGATCGGCATCGCTGACTCGGAGCTCTACCTGCAGGGTTCGCTGGAGGAGATCAACGAGCGGCTGGACCTGATGCAGTCGCTGGGCGTGACCAACGTTCGGATCCTGGTGCCGTGGGCCGGTGTGCAACCGCTGCATCCGGACACCCCGTTCGGGCTCGGTGCGCCGCGCTGGGACCAGTTGGACATGGTGGTCAACGCCGCCGCGGAGCGGGGCATGGGCATTCTCGGGGTGCTCAACTCGACGCCGGTGTGGGCGACGTCGAGCACGCCGGTCAGCGGCCAGCCGGCCGACTTCAACCGATTCGCCGATTTCGCGCGGTCCGTCGCGCTGCGCTACGGCGACAAGATCTCGGCGTATGAGGTGTGGAACGAGCCCAACTCGGCCCAGTTCTGGAATCCCCTGGATCCCGAGGACTACACCGAGATGCTCAAGGTCACCTATACCGCGCTCAAGCAGGCATCGGCGGACATCGGTTCGGACATCACGGTTGTCGGCGGAGTGGTCGGCGCCGGCCTGACATGGGGTGACGCCACCATGAACCCGGTCGACTTCGTCCGGCGGATGTATGACGCCGGCGCCGACGGATACTTCGACGCGCTGTCCTTCCACCCGTACAACTACGACTCGAAATTCTCGGTGGGAGACAGCCTTCCGTGGCGTGAGGGCATGCCGCTGTATCAGGTGAACCGGATCCGCGAGTTGATGGATTCCTATCAGGACGTGGGCGAGGAGCAGGTCAAGATCTGGATCACCGAGTACGGCGTGCCGACCAACCGGGTGTCCGAGGCCACCCAGGCGGCGTTCATCCGCGACCTCATCGAGTTCTGGCAGACCGCCGAGGGCGCCGGTCCGATCTTCATCTACACCACCCAGGACCGGCTCAATCCGGCCGGCAACGATGACGAGGCGCACCTGGGCATCTTCCGGCCCGACGGCACCATGAAGCCTGCCGCCGAGGTGATTCGGGAACTGATCGAGGAGCTCGCCGATCCGACAAATCCGGGCCCGGGACCCGATCCGGATCCGGGCCCCGACCCGGTGTACCCGTCGAATCCGATTGCGGCACTGGTGCAGGCGCTGCAGCAGGCGGTGACCAGCGTGCTGAGTCTGGTGCCGAATCTGCTGAACGCTGTCGGGGTGGCCATCACCAACATCATCAACGGGATCTTCGGCGGCGGCGCCCAACCGACGACGGCTCGGACGGTGCGCACCGCGATGGCCGGCGACGAGGACGTCGCCGAGGTGGATGCTGCGAGCGCTGTCACCGATTCCACCGATGAGGAGGCCGCCACCGAAGTGCGGGGTGCCCGCAGCGCAGCCGACGACGACATGGCACCCGATGCCGCGGCGACCGCCGACGACCTGGGTGTCAGCACCGAGGTCACCGACACCGAGGACGCCGCGGAGGACGAGGCAGCCGAGACGGCCGAGACCGCAACGGAAGTGACGACGGAGCCGACGGTCGAGGCGACGACGGAGGCCACGCCGGAGAGTGCGACGGAGCCGACGACGGATGCGGCCGAACCGTCGAACGACAAGACCGCCGACACCGTGGACAGCGCGGACCCCAAGACCTCCGATGACGACGAGGCCGCCGGCAATTCCCAGAAGGAGGAAGACTCGACGGAGCCGTCCGATGAGGCGGAATCCGCCGACGCGGCGGACGAGTCGCAGACCGAGAGTCGCGAAACCGATGCGCCCGAGAAGAAGTCACGCGAGGAGCAGGACTCCGATACCGCGCGTGATCCGCAGGACGAGGCCGGTGCGGACGGTCAGTCCGAGCAGCAATCGGCATCGAGCAGCCGCACGCCCGCCGGTGCGGCAGCCGGGGGTGGTCAGTAGGCCTCGACAAGCCGGCACCGCACCTCACCGGGCAGGGGGTGAGGTGCGGTGCGCTGCCGTCAGTCCGCGGCCGGATCGAGGGGAACCGCGACGGTGGCCAACAGCGCGCGGTGATCGGTGCCCGGGACCTTGACGGTGTGGATCGAGGTCGCCGTCGAGTTGCGGGTCAGCACATGGTCGATGGTGATCAACGGCGGGATCAGCCGGTTGGGGGAGTAGGTCGGTGAGAAGCCCGCGCCGGTCTGCCGGACGGCGTCCTGGTAGCCGGTGTCGAGCAGGTCGCGGAACTGGCGCATGTCCACCGTGGCGTTGAAGTCCCCGGCGATGATGACCGCGGCCGGTCCGGCCTGCTTGTCGTAGTCGGCGAATTCGGCCTTGGTTTTCAAGATGCGATAGCGCCAGTGCTCGAAGGTGTTGGCGCCGCCGGCGATCGGCGACATGAGGTGCACGCTGGAGACAAGCGGATCATGGCGCACACCGGGGATCCGCAGGCGAGCCGCGACGAAGTTGTTGCCGTGCTCGGACTCCGGAAGTCGGGTGAGTGGGTAGCGGCTGTACAAGCCCATACCCTCGGATTGCGGCCGCGGCACCAAAATCGAGTGGGGGAAGGCTTTGTCGATGCCGGCGTCGGCGAGGCGTTGCACCGCCTGCTTGGTGAGCTCGGAGACGGTGATGACGTCGGCATCCTCGGCAAGGTCGACGAAGAAATCGGCATTCACTTCGCCGTAGCGCAGGTTGGAGGACAGCACCCGGATCTCGGCATGCGTACCCACATCGGCGGGTCGTCCCCCGTAGTACCAGGGCACTTGGATAAGCAGTGTGCTGATCAGCGCTGCCGCGGCCGCCACGGCGAGGAACGTCCTGCGGCACAAGGCCAACGTCACACAGGCCAACAGGGCCGCAAGAGGTAGGTAGGGCGACGACGCGACGAGCACCAGGGCTGCCAGGTTCGTCAGCGGCAGCGCCCGGGCGGTCAGCGCGACTATGACATAGACGAGCGTGAGTATCCCGATGACGAACGGAATGGACAGTCGCGGGCGGCCACTCGATCCGCGGCGGCGGTCGCGGATTCGTGCTCTCATCTGGGGCGGCAAAGTTCGAGCACCTGAGGCAACAGGTCGGCGATCTGACGGCCGACCGCCTCAAAGACCTCTGGGCTTTGGCCGATTGGGTCCGTGATGTCTAGTGACTCGCTACCGGCTAGCTGTGGACGTAAATTTGCGAGCGCGTCAACGGAGTGGGCGCCTGCCTCCTGGACGAGTCGGGCAGCCTCGACCAGGGTAAACGTGCGATGCAGCTTATGAGGGGCCACTTCTAGAACACTGTCACGGTGTGTTCTGGTCATCGTTAGTATCAGCTCAGCGCGAGACGCAACTTTCGCCGATAATCTTCTCGCAGCGAATT
This sequence comes from Mycobacterium sp. NPDC003323, assembly GCF_053589535.1. NCBI lineage: Bacteria > Bacillati > Actinomycetota > Actinomycetes > Mycobacteriales > Mycobacteriaceae > Mycobacterium > Mycobacterium sp. NPDC003323. The sequence continues at coordinate 177,726 of NZ_JBSFSB010000007.1, read as the reverse complement.
CCGAGGCGCTTCCGCCGAGACGCTCTAGGACCGATTGGGCGTCGGGATGGATTGGGTGGCCCACCAAGGCCCGTGTTCCGGCGCTGGATGCAGTGGTGTCGACGATGCCAACCCTGTCGCAGTAAGCGATTGCGAGGCGTTCAGCAGTGGGTGACCGGCAGATATTCCCGGTGCACACGAACAAGATATGCAGAGCATGCTCCTTGTCTCTGTGAGGTATTCGCGCGACCTTCGCAAGCTGGTCGCTTCCGGATGCTCTCATTCAGTATCCGTGGGTCCGCAGGGGCAGCGCGACCTATGCGGCAGTAGTGCGGCCTGATGCAGATCTGGCAACGTTAACTACCCGCGCGAGTCGCGCCGGTTCTGCTTGTCGCAAAGCACCTCGGCAAACGCTAGCCGTTGGGATCCTGCTGGGATTTGCGCCGTAATTCGGTTTGTTCGGCACTCCTTGGTGATGGCGCAGTGTAGGCCCGCAACGGAAAGTAGCGCAGCGCGGCACAAGTTTGCTGAAAGTGGACGCCCGCGACACGCAGGTCGCCTGTTCGGCTCATGGCCACGAATTCTCGCTAAGTAATCTGACGCGGAGGTTGACAATCGAACGGTGCCCGAACGATGTTTCGGAGCAAACTACAGTTGTAAGTTCGCAAGATTTTCAATCCGTATAGCGCACGATGCCTTAAGAAGCGCAGACATGCTCCAGGGACGTTTTGAAAGAATATGAGGTCAGAGCGCTTTTTCGACTACATCGGGCGGGCGTTACGGCGCTGGGGCGGGCAAATGCAAGTGAAAATCTGGGATCCGACCAGACAGCGGCCGCATCCGGCGATAACATCCTGATCACAGGCCAATTGTGGTGTCCGTCCTGAGAGGTTTCGCCAGTGAAGGTGTTTTGCCTTTATAGTCGGGACCGACATCCACTCTGGCAAACTGACATACCCGCACCGGGGGGCTTCGTGATAGCGGTAACAGCGTGCTCGCATAATCATGCCGGTTGGGTCGGCGGGCTGCGATCAACCGATGCGAGTTTCGTTGCAGGCGCAAGGACCAGTTTGCCGACTGACGGATTCGTTAATTTATTTGCTGGCGTGAGGGGGCTGTTGCAATGACCGGCGTTGTCGAGCCCGTTACTTCCGTTGAGCGGGGAATGCCGTTAGCTGCCAATCGCGATTCGCGTCCACTGGCTCTGGAAACCGCCCAACTGTTGGCTGGGTTTCCGATTGACGACGTCGCGGAACCAGAGGTAGCCGCGCCTCACGTTCTAGATCATCGGCGGGCACCTGACAGTCCGAAACTTGAACGCCGCGGCGGCTTGATGCCGTACCTTGGTCGGGTTCGCGCATGGATGGTCGTTCCGGCTGTCGATTTCGCGATGATGGTCGCGCCTTTGGCATGGCGCCCGCCCCAACCGTTGACCGTAGTGACGATGGCCGTCCTGGGTACTTTACTTCTCACAGGCGGTGGACGTTATGTAGCGCGCCTGCACCTGAGTGTTCTCGACGAGTTGCCGACGCTCATAACACGACTGCTCGCGGCGGTGGCGGCGGTGGCAGCGGTGGTGCTGTTTCTCCACCAAAAGACGCAGGTTCAGATTTTCCTCGAAACGGCTTGCCAGGCTGTCGGACTGGTCATCGTCGGCCGTGTCTTAACTACTCGGCTTTGTGCGATCGGTCGGCGATACGGGATTGCGCAACATCACACAGTGCTGGTGGGCGGCGGTCCGGTGGCTGCGGAGTTGGCGCGGACCCTTTCTCAGCATCGCGATTACGGATTGGTCGTTGATGGATTTGTCGACGACGACGACAAATGCCCCGCAGAGAATTACGTTCCGCGGCTGGGCCGGCTCTCGGATCTCGACATGGCGGTAGTCACGGTTGGTGCGGACACTGTCCTCGTAGCTGACGGCGGTTTCGACGAGACCGACTTGATCGAAGCGGTGCGAACTAAGGAGTGCCTGAACGCTGAGCTCTTGGTAGTGCCGCGGATGCACCACTTCCACACATTGACCGGGATGGCGGATCACATCGGCTCAATCCCGATCATGCGTATCAGGAATCCGAACTTGCGCGGCCCCGCTCGATTGATCAAGCGCCTCTTCGACATCGTCAGTTCCGCTGCAGCGCTCATTGTGCTGTCACCCATACTCGCTGCGGCTGCACTGGCGGTGCGGCTCGAGGGCGGCCCAGGAGTCATCTTCAGACAGGTCCGAGTGGGCCGCGACGGCAAGCAATTCGAGCTTCTCAAGTTCCGCTCCATGCGGCCGGCGAACGAGGCGGAGTCTCAGACTCAGTGGAGCGTGGCCACCGACAATCGCGTCGGACCGATCGGTCGATTCCTGCGGTGTACGTCGATCGACGAGTTGCCCCAGCTGTGGAACATCCTTCGTGGCGACATGACAGTGGTGGGGCCGCGCCCGGAGCGACCCCATTTCGTGGAGCAGTTCTCGACCCAGTTCGATCGTTACGCGCACCGGCACCGCGTGCAGGTGGGCCTCACAGGGTTCGCGCAAGTCAGTGGCCTGCGCGGTGACACGTCGATCGCCGATCGCGCTCGCTACGACAACTTCTATATCGAGAACTGGTCACTGTGGCTGGATATCAAGATCATTCTCCGGACCTTCCGGGAAGTCATCTTGTACCGCGGCCGATGAAACGTCAGAGCCAGCCAGGGGGCGCGAGTAAGTCGTGACAGACACGTATGTGCGAATGAGTTCGCAGGCGCCATCAGCGGTGCTCGAAGGGGGCGCCGACGTGTGCATCCTGAGCCTGCACTACCCGCCGGAGACAACCGGGAACGCTCCGTACACCGGGGCGTTGGCCGCTGGCCTCGCTGCGCGGTCGCACCACGTGAGTGCCTACGTGGCTCATCCGCATTACCCAGAGTGGAAGGTCCGGGCGGGGTACGGGCAATGGCGGAGCACGGAGGTCATCGACGGAGTGACGGTGCACCGCATGCGCCACTACGTGCCGCAGCCACCGAGAGGGCTTCGGCGACTGGCCTCCGAGATCAGTTTCGGTATCAGGCTGCTAGCAAGTAGATTCCGCTCCAACGGCGTCGTGGTGGCGGTGACACCGGCGCTGTTCGCGACCGCCTTGGCCGCGCTTCGGGTGCGCATAATGCGCACTCGCCCAGCACTGGTCATCTGGGTTCAGGACATTTACACGCTCGGAATGACCGAGACCAAGGAGGGCGGCGGCCTGTCCTCCCAAGTCACACGATTCGTCGAGCGGCTTGTACTTCGATCGGCCGACCGAGTCGTCGTCATCCACCCGCGATTCGCGGACTACATATCTACTGAACTCGGCGTCGATCCACGCCGCATCACCGTGATCAGAAACTGGACGCACCTGAAACCGGCTCAACCCATGACCAAGTTGGAAGCGCGTACCACGATCAACTGGCCGGTTGACCGTCTGCTCGTGGTACACACCGGGAACATGGGCGCAAAGCAAGGTTTGGACAACGTCGTCGAGACCGCGCGACTCGCCGACGCCTGTAGTGCACCGATCGAGTTCATACTTGTGGGCGATGGCAGCGAACGGGCTCGCTTAGAGCAATTGGCCGAGGGAGTTGAACGGATCACGTTCGTTGATCCCCTCGATGACGCAAGCTATCGCTGTGCCCTAGCTGCCGCTGATTGCCTCTTGGTCAATGAACTGCCCGGGGTGGCGAACATGGCGGTACCGAGCAAGCTGACGTCCTACTTTGATGCCGGCCGGCCTGTCGTAGCTGCCACAGAGATCGACGGAATCACTGCAAGTGAGGTCCGCCAGGCCAATGCCGGGGTAGTAGTGGAAGCCGGTGATCCCCAGGCCCTTCTCACTGCGGCGCTGGCCATTTCGCAGGACTCTGAGCGAAGTGCGGACTGTGGCATCAACGCACGACGCTTCTGTAAGGAACGGTTATCCTCCGATTCGGCGATCGGTGCGTTCGAGCAGGTTCTCCAGGAGGTGGCGGGCATGACGAACAGCAACGCCGTTCGATCAAGCGCCGACGGCATGCATCGTCAAGCGGGATGACGGCGTACCGACGATGAGCGCCGATAGTCGAAACAGAATTGGAGTAATGCGTTGACCGAGGCTCGAAATGGGGGTCGACCGGCCACGGTCGCTGATGAGCACCGCCGCGCTGTAGAAGATTCTCAAGATGCTTCCCATGGGGACGGTCACGATTACATTGTGGGAAGTCCGCATCTGCGGCACGCGGCGCTGCGCACGCGGATCGACGAACGGATTGCGCGCACCGTTGAAGCCGTGCTGCACAGGCAGGGGCACTGTTCCGTGCTGGAGATTGGGGCGGGACACGGTTCCTTCACAGATACCGTCCTTCGTGCAGGTGGGTCGGCGACCATCACTGAAATGTCCAAGGCCAGCGCTGATTTCCTCACCCGAAAGTTCAGCGACAACACACATGTGCGGGTTCTGTATGACACCGACGGCGATGCGCCATTCCACGAGTCTGAACAGTACGACGTAATCCTGCTCATCTCGGTCATCCACCACATGCCTGATTACGAAGCCGTAATTACGAAGCTGTGCGATACCGTTCTGCGCCCAGGAGGCGCGGTGGTGACTTTCCAAGACCCGCTGTGGTATCCGCGTCAGAAGCGGTTGGACCGGGCGTTGTCTTGGGGCTCATACTTCGCGTGGCGACTGACCCAGGGTGAGCTCCGCAGAGGATTGGCAACTAGATGGCGCCGATTGCGTGGCAGCTATTCAGAGACCGAGCCATCGGATCTGGTCGAATACCACGTCGTACGGGACGGCGTCGACGACCTTGGGCTGTATGAGCTGTTGCAGAATCGGTTTATCGATGTCGAAGTCGATCGGTACTTCTCGACGCAGTCACCGCAACTGCAATCCTTGGGCAGTAAGTTATTTCCGGCCAATACTTTTGGGCTCTTGGCTCGTGGCCGGAGGTAGGTTCCGTAGCTGAATGATGAAGATCTGCTTCTTTATTCCGAGTCTTGGTGACGGTGGTGCGCAACGGCAGTGCATCGCGCTGCTCAACGCTTTGCAGGCTGAGGGCGGAGCTGAACTGCACCTCATTCTGCTCGACACTGGGGTCCACGATGCTAGCCTCGAAACCTCGCGGCTAAACGTTCACCGAACTCAAGTAAACAACTTCGCCAGCCCGCTCGCGCTGGCGTTCGTTATACGTACATTGCGCCAAGTGCGTCCGGACGTGCTTATTTCGTGGCTGCATCCGGCGGACATTTGGGCGTATGCGGCGACGCGAATCGTTCGGGGCGTGCCTTGGGTGATCACCGAGCGTGGATCCGTCTACCCGAACACCTTCATGTTCAATCTCCGAAAAAGGCTGGGGCGCCGTGCGCAGCTGGTGATTCCCAACTCGGAAGCCGGCGACCGGCTCTGGCGCGCTATCAGGCCGCGCGGCGAGATTCGGGTTATCTCGAACATGACACTTGATCCGTGCGTCTCGACCGCCGGTCGCGATCGGTCGGATGCTACGGATTGCCTCTGCGTTGGCAGGTTGGAACCGGAAAAGAACTTCGTCGGAGCGGCCGCCGCTTTCGCTGCGTTTGCTGCAACGTGTGCAGACGCACGACTCAAGGTGGCTGGAGAAGGGTCGGAAGCCGCTGAAGTTGAACGCACCGCCGGAGCGGGCGGGGTACCTGGCCGCGTTGACATGCTCGGCTTTCGTAGGGACGTGCCGCTGCTCATGTCCCAGTCGCGAATCTTCCTTTCCCTCAGCCACCACGAGGGCATGCCGAATGGAGTGATGGAAGCAATCGCTGCCGATCTTCCAGCCGTCGTTTCCGACATACCTGAGCACCGGGCTCTTCTCGGGGACAACTATCCGTATTACGTCGACAGACATTCGTCGGACGCAGATGCCGCGGCGGTCATCGCGAAGGCATGGAAAGTTGGCAACTGCGGCGACGTCTACGGCTATGCAAGAGAAGTTCTCGAGTCCATGCAGCCGGAACGCATTGCGCGCGATTACATGAACGCGTTCGGGGACGTGGTCGGGCGAGCACGTTTGGGTGCCGCATCGCGCTAATACTTGTTGATCGGGCCGTTTTTCGTCTCTCGCGATAAGTGTCGACACCTCATTTGAGGATGCGCCCTACACTCGATAACCGTGATCAAAGTGCAGGAAGAGACGTGAAGAGTGGACTCAGGTACACGCCGTAACTTCGCTGCTTACTACGCGAATTTCATCGTCGTTGCAGCGGCCGGGTTCATCGTGAACCCGATACTTCTCGGTGCGCTAGGCCCGGTGATGTTTGGCATCTGGAAATCGCTGCAAAGATATCTTGACTTTGCAACAGTTGCGGACGGTCGTGCGTCGCAGGCGCTTAAGTGGATCGTAGCAAGCCGACGCGATCTTTCGGATCAGGAGCTGCGTCGAGATGTCGGTGCCGCGGTGATCATATGGTTCCGCTGGCTGCCGGTTGCGCTCACGCTCGCTGTGGGCGTGACCATCGCGATGCCTGTCCTTATTAAGGACATACCTCCCGACGCGAAGCAACTCGCTTACTCGGTGGCAGCGATCCTGGCAGCCAACACTCTCCTTGCTGGCGTTTTGACCATCCCCGACTCCGTCCTTGTTGGTGTGAATCAAGGCTATCGATCAATGATTGTCAATACCGCTACGGTCATCGCAACGAATACTGCGATGGTCGCTGCGGCAATGATGGGTTACCCACTCTGGTCGTTGGCGGCCTTCGTGCTACTTGGTGCTGTATTCAACTTCGTCATCAATCGACAGATTGTGAAGCGGGCTGTTCCGTGGTGGGGTCTGGCAAGACCGGAACGGTCTGATCTCCGCCGAGTGTTCAGTTACAGCACTTGGACTCTCGGGTGGGTCGCGGTAGATAAGCTGTTTGTGGCGTCGGAACTGATCATCATCAGCGTGATGATCGGAGTCACTGGTGTAACGCAGTACACGTTCACGACATACGTGATGCAGTTCGTGACATCAATCGCGCTGATCACGGCAAGTGGGTTCATGCCAACACTAGGGTCGCAACTCGCAAGGTCTGATCTCGATGCTGCGGCCGAACGGTCTCGCTCGGTTCGGCACCTCGTCCTTGGTGTCGCGGTCATCGGCAGCAGCGCAGTTCTAGCTCTCAACGGTGCGTTTGTTGATTGGTGGGTTGGCCCGGCCCAGTACATGGGAACCGTCCTCAACGCGCTGCTCGTCATCTGCGGGCTGCAGCTCGCGAGCATTCGTGTTGACGGTCAGATACTTGATGTGACGATGCGAATCGCTCCGAAGGTCCTCTTCGGACTAGGCGTGAGCATCGGAGGAATCCTGGTGGGCTGCCTCGTCTATTTCACAACGAACAGTTTGGTCCTCGCGCTGGCCGCTGTCATCCTTGTCCGTTCGGTATGCAATCTCGCCTTTCCGTGCCTGGTGGCCAGGTCTGTGAAAGGATCTGCCCTTCCCTGGTGGCCAAAGCTTCTCGCGATTTCGTTGCTTCTCGTGTCGTTCGGCATCGGCCCAGTGATCCAGGCTCAAGCGGCCCCCATTGCGGTACCGCTCGCTGTTGGCTGGACGATCCTGGCTGGGGCTGCAGCTTGGTTCGGCTTGATTCCCCGCGCCACAGTCCGTGCGCTTCTAGCTCGAGGGGCGTCGCGATGAATGGTTGCCCAAGGTTGGCATACTGGCGATCGGCTGAGTTGCGCCAAGTTTTGGCTGTCAGGGCCGCTCCGGCGTCGCGCATTCTCGAACATCGACTCAGGCGGAGATTTACGTTGTGGCACAGCGAATCACTCCGTTGTGGGATAGCGTCGGCACGAAGCTCCGCCGCTAGTGTGGCTGTGGGGTCCGTAGGGGAACACGTCGAAGCATGCAGCTTCTACAACGAACAGAGACACAGCGTGACCAAGGGGAGGAGGAGGGGATGTTGGGCGAACTCGTGAACAATGTCCTCAATCACGGATGAGACTCAAACATGAGCTTCGCCAACTCATTCAGCGTTTCGGTGTCGACATCGTCCGCTATCCACTGCACGATCCGATGGCACGTATCGTGCAGCTACTGAAGCATCACCGTATCGACTGCGTGGTTGATGTGGGTGCGAACGATGGCGGATTTGCTACGACGATAAGGGGGCTTGGCTACACCGACCACATTGTCTCCTTCGAGCCTCTTGGGCGACCCTTCGAAGCGCTGCGCAAGAAGTCGGTGGGTGATACGAACTGGGATGTGGTACGGACAGCGGTTGGAAGCCAAAAAGGTCACGTAACAATCAATGTTGCTGGCAATGACGGTCTTTCTAGTTCGGTACTCCCGATGTTGGATACGCATGCCGAGGTTGCCCCGGACTCGCGCTACATCGGCTCCGAGACAGCTGAACAGGATCGTCTCGATCGGTTGCTACCTCCATTCGGCATCACGTCTAGAAGTCGTACATATCTGAAGATCGACGTTCAAGGTTACGAAGGCGCCGTGCTGGACGGAGCGGAAGAACTTCTCAGATCCGGTGCGATCATGGGATTGCAACTAGAACTGTCGCTCGTGCCACTCTATGAGGGCGCCATGACATACCGCGAAGGCCTCGATCGAGCAGAGGCGCTGGGAATGACCCTAATGGGCCTTGACCCGGTATTCGCCGACGCCAAGACAGGTCAACTGCTTCAAGCTGACGCGGTCTTCTTCGCCGCGTGACACTCGACGGTTACAGCGGTGGCGCCGGCAAGGCACAGCCCGATTTGCGTATCGCGATGATAGGGCCGCTGCCCCCACCGGTCGACGGGCAGTCGATCGTTATGAGTCATTTGTCCTCTCGGCTATCAGCGCACTTTCGCAACCTCCACCTGGCCGATACAGCAGATCGATCGACAGGTTGGTGGCGTCCTCTTAGCAAAGTGACACGCTCGATCGCCGCATGTCGCACAGTCTTCGGCTCAGACGTTGTGTACGTAGCGGTTAAGGCCGATCGAGGAATGTGGCTGACGACCGCCACAGTCGGCATAGCGCGGCTCGCTAGGACAAAGATCTTCCTGCATCACCACTCCTACACCTACGTCCGCCGAAGAAGGACGCGCATGGTCGCGCTGGCGAAGGTGGCAGGAAAGGGGGCGCGGCATATCGTACTGTCGCAGATGATGGCCAAGGACCTTCGCGCCACCATGCCAGAGATACGCCAAACCCTAATCATTGGGAACGCAGCTCTCGTTGATCAATCGCTGCTGGATCTGCCGCTGAAGGCCGATCAGGACCGGATCGTGCTCGGGCATCTGAGCAACCTCTATCTGGATAAGGGCATAGCCGAGGTTGTGGAACTAGCCATCAGGTTGCATCGGGCAGGATGCGAGTTGCGGCTCATCGTCGGGGGGCCGGTCGCCGAATCAGCTGCACAAGACCACTTGGAACGTGCCGCCAGCTTGCTTGGACACCGCTTCGAGTACCGCGGACGTCTTAATGGCTCTGAAAAGCACGAGTTCTTCAACGAGATCACGCATTTTGTGTTTCCGTCAGCGTACGCGCACGAGTCTGTGCCGCTGGTCTTGTACGAAGCAATGGCGGCCGGCGTTGTTTGCGTGGCTACGAGGCGGGGATCGATCGCCGAGCAGTTGTCGGGTAGTCCGGGTGTGCTTGCCAGGAGCAGGGAGACTTTCGTCGAGGACGTGTTGCCAGTGATCAGCAAGATGGCGGCTTCGTCAAAGTCTTCCATGGAATCTCGTGAGTGCTACACCCGCGCTTTGGCGGAAGCCAACCTGAGCGTAGAGGAGTTCATTTCCGTCCTCCGACGAGGACACTAAGGCCGCGAAGCTAGCGACTATGGCATTGACTCACGATCTTGCCGACAGGCATGCGTGCGAATGTTGCTACTACGAGCGGTTCTTCGCCCACTCGACTGTGCGGGTGAGCCCGTCCTCGAAACTTACGAAAGGTCGGTAGTCAAGCAGCCGTTCGGCCTTCAAGATGTCCGCTTGCGAGTCGCGCACATCGCCCTCGCGCGGTGGGCCGTAGATCGGAGCTGGCAGTGGACCGAGCTTCGAATCTAGAACGGCCCAAGCATCGTTGAGCGATACGCGGCCGCCTGCTGCCACATTGATGATCTCGCCGGCAACTTCGGGCGCATTGACAGCCCTGAGGACTCCATCCACGACATTGTCGACAAAGGTGAAGTCCCGAGTTTGTGTCCCATCACCGTAGATCGTTGGAGCTGCGTCGGTGAGCGCGGCACGTATGAAGAGCGAAAGGACGCCCGAGTATGGCGATGAAGGGTGTTGGCGAGGCCCAAAAACGTTGAAGTACCGAATGGAAACCGTCTCGAGGCCGTATAATCTTGTGAACAGCTGGCAGTATGTTTCGCCTACCTGCTTCTGTAGCGCGTATGGAGAACGGGGGCTCGCAGGCATGCTCTCAACTTTGGGGAGAACTAAGGTGTCTCCGTATGCGGAGGAGGATGCCGCGTACACGACGCGACGTACCCCCTCATCCCGCGCAGCTAGCAACACGTTGAAAGTGCCGTCGATGTTGGCCGCATGAGAAGGTCGTGGAGTGGCAATTGACCTTGGTACAGAAGGGATCGCCGCTTGATGGAGCACAACGTGGCAACCACGAATCGCGGCGGCAATCTCGGCAGCATTCGTGATATCGCCCTGAATGAACTCGGCGCCCTGGGGGATGTTCTCTTCGAGGCCCGTGGACAAGTTGTCCATCACCCGAACCGCATGTCCGCGGGCGAGCGCCGCCTCAGCCAGGTGCGAGCCGATGAACCCAGCGCCGCCAGTGATCAAGTACGTTTCCAATTTGCGGCTCCCCTTATCGATTAGGAACTAACTTATATGTTGAACTCACCCGCATTTCATAGCCGCGAAGCTGCGGATCTTCACAAGAAACTAACTGCTCGCACCGCCAGGACGGCGGTGATTGGCCTCGGTTACGTTGGTTTGCCGCTCGCGGCAGAGTTCGGACATGCCGGCTTCACGGTTATCGGCATCGACGTCGATGAGCGCAAGTGCGATGCGATCAATCGTGGTGAATCTTACGTCCAAGATGTCCCGTCTTCAACGGTTTCGGGATTGGTCGGAGCCGACAAGCTGGCAGCGGTCTCGGATATCAGCGCAGCGGGTCCCCTGGACACGATCAATATCTGCGTGCCGACGCCCCTTCGCAAAACGAAGGATCCCGACCTTTCCTATGTCGTGTCGGCCGCGCATTTGGTAAAGCAGGTCCTTCGGCCTGGCATGCTAGTAATCCTTGAGTCCACAACGTATCCCGGTACTACCGAAGAGGTAGTGCTGGGCATTCTCGAAGAGACCGGCCTCACTGCCGGCGTAGACTTTTTTCTCGCGTTCTCGCCGGAACGAGTCGATCCGGGCAACAAGACCTGGAACACCAGAAACGTACCGAAGGTAGTGGGTGGTCTCACCTCGGACTGCTCGGAGCTCGCGGCCGCTTTGTATGGAGCATCAATCGAGAAGGTGGTCCAAGTCGGCTCGCCCCGTGCTGCCGAGATGGTGAAACTTTTGGAGAACACCTATAGGGCGATCAACATCGGGCTCGTCAATGAACTCGCCATGATGTGTGAGCGCATCGGGATCGATGCTTGGGAGGTCATAGACGCTGCCGCGACCAAGCCGTTCGGGTTTATGCCGTTCTATCCAGGTCCCGGCTTGGGTGGCCACTGCATCCCGATTGACCCGTTCTACCTTTCGTGGAAGGTGAAGGAAGTGGGCTTCGAAGCTCGCTTCATTGAGCTCGCGGGTCAAGTCAACGGGGCGATGCCCCGGCACGTGGTGGACAAGATTGCTGATGGGCTCAACGAACATGGGAAATCGATCAAGGGGAGCAGCATCTTCGTAATGGGTGTCGCGTATAAACGAGACATCAACGATGTGCGCGAGTCCCCGGCGCTGGATGTGATGGCCCTGCTATTGAATAAGGGCGCCCAGATCACGTACCACGACCCGTATGTGCCTCATATCGAGGGCGGGCACTGGAAAAGCGGGCTGCACTTGGATTCTTCCGCATATACGCCTGAAGCAGTATCGTCGGCAGACTGCGTGGTCATTCTTACCGACCATTCCGATTTCGACTACGCTGAGCTGGTATCGACGGCATCGTTGATTGTCGACACCCGCAACGTCATCAAAACTAGGTCGGCTAACGTGTTCAAGCTGGGCGCGCCGAATCCTGTCGCATGAACCCAAAGAGAGCCGCGCTAATGTGCGCTAGCGGGTTTTCGGCTGCGCGCTACTCAGCCAGTGGTGATTCATTCGTGCGGGGAGTCAGCGAGTTACGGCGCTCGCGCGCTGTTGTGTGCGAGTCAGACATGTTGAGGGTCTAATGGTCAAAGTTTCCCGGGAAGCTAACCTCCATGACCGGCGGTTTCGCATCCCTGTCGCGCTGGCGCTAGCTGTACTTGCTCTGCTGATTGCTTATTCTGTGGCGCCGGATGGCGCGAACTCGCTGATACTGTGGATTTGCTTGTTCGGCCAGTACGCCGTCGTGGTGGCAGCGATTTTTCGTCCGATCACCGTGTACCCAGGGATTCCCACCTTCGTAACGACCGAGTTCCTTTTCCAGTTTTTCTCGTACCTTATTTTCTTTTATCCGTACCAGCTCCACGTACTTGGCATTTACGATGTGTCGCAGAGCGTGTTCTTCCAGAATACTTTCGTTGATCAATCGAACCGGGCGATCATTCTTTCGCTGATAGGCACTCTGTCGTTCAGCGCAGGCATCAGAGCCATGGCGGTTCGGAATGAAAGTCTCGGCGATGGTGCCCGTGTGGGGCTTCTCGACCGTGTCTCGGTGGGGGCGTTGGCGGTCCCCGTGTTTGCGTTACAAGCACTTTTCATCGTCGCGTACGAGGCGTTCGGATGGCGAGCGGCCGGAGAAGGCAGGTATAGCGGTGAAGTAACGACCAGCCCTGTTGTTGAAGGGGTTTACCTAGCGATCATCGTTCTTTCAATGATCGCTGTTGCACTTCGAGTTCATCCGGCGTCGACTGGCGACCGAAGCTCAATTTTTCTCACACTCGCAGTTTTGACAGCTGTTTTCTGGTCAACGCGGCTTTTGCTCAGTGGAGATCGGAATGTCTTCCTGCTGATAGCAATTGTCGGGGTCGGTGGCCTGGTGAGCTTTCGAGTGCGTGTCGGAAGATGGCTATTGGTAGTTCTCGGAATTGTCGCGATTCCGATGTACAACGCGATTGAGGCCCTGAGGTCCGGAAGGATCAGATCGGTCTTCGATTTCTTCTCCGCCGAGGGCGCAGCGGCCGCCTCCTACGGTGGCGATACAAGTTTCAATATCACGACTATCGGCGTCCGTGCGGCGCTGGCGCGCGTACCAGAAGCGATTGACTTCGGATACGGCCTCTATAAGCTTGTCGGTGTAGCTGGCGTAATTCCGTTCATCCGCGGGCTCGTATTGCCATCCGATCTACCTCATTTGCAAAGTGCCGATGTGTTGGGTGACATCATGCTGGGTCCGCAGGCACGCTGGGGTGTCGGGTCGAATGTGGTAGTGGATGCATACGTCGACTTTGGTGTCATCGCTGTTCCGACGCTGCTCTTTGGTCTTGGTGCGTTCGTCGCTGTTGTACAACGCGCGATGATGCGGATGCCGGATTCTCCCTGGCGCACTGTGATGTACATGCTCACTCTGGCGTTCGTCGCCGAGATACCGCGTTATTCTCTCGATTTCCCCGTGCGTCCACTGGTCTGGACGTTGATGCTCTTCTTCGCGATCGCTGTGCTCGGGCGTTCTAATCATGCGCCGAATCGCAGATCAGGCACGATGAGGCCGGCCCACTAAGTGCGTAGAAACGCTGCGTTCGACCGGTACCAACTCACGGTGCGGTCCAACCCCTCGTGCAGACCAATCCGCGCCTTCCAGCCCGCGCGCGCGAGCTTCGTTACATCGAGGAGCTTCTGCGGTGTGCCGTCTGGCTTTGTTGCGTCCCAACAAGTCTTGCCGTTGTAGCCCACAACTGATGCGATTGTCTCGGCGATCTCACGGATTGTTGTGTCAGTCCCGCTGCCTACGTTCACTTGTTCCGGTCCGTCGTAATGTTCAAGCAGGTGCAAGCAAGCGTCTGCCATGTCGTCGGCATGCAGGAACTCGCGCCGAGGGGTGCCCGTTCCCCAGTTCGTCACGGACGCCGCCCCCGCGCTCACAGCTTCGTGATAGCGGCGAATCAGCGCCGGTATGACGTGCGAGCCCGTGGGAGAAAAGTTGTCATTGGGCCCGTACAGATTGGTCGGCATCGCGGAAATCCAAGGTAACCCGTCTTGGCGGCGTACCGCTTGAACGTGCAGGATGCCCGCGATCTTTGCAATGGCATACGCGTCGTTGGTTGGCTCGAGATGACCGGTGAGCAGTGACTCCTCGGCGATTGGCTGCGGAGCGAACTTTGGATATATGCAAGAAGATCCGAGGAAAAGGAGCCGCTCGACCTGTGCTTCTCGCGCCGCGTCGAGCACGTTGACCTGGATTCGGATGTTGTCGCTGATGAAGTCCACCGGTGAAGTGCTATTGGCCAAGATGCCGCCGACTTTGGCCGCAGCCAGCACGACGTACTGAGGCCGTGTCTGCCGGAACAAGTCGAATACAGACTTGCGGTCGCGCAGATCCACCTCGGCGGATGTCTTGGCGATGATGTTCTCGAAACCAGCGCGCTCCAGTCGCCGCACGATCGCCGAGCCAACTAGTCCGCGGTGTCCCGCGACATAGAAGGTTGCAGACCGACTCAGTTCGGCCGGGGAGTAGCTGTGCGCCTTCGTCACGGCGATGGTGCCCTCTCCGGGATCGGCGTCACCCAAGAATCCAGTTGGACGGTATCTATCCAAGGCGTTCCTGCATGAGACAGCGCCTCGATATCGGCGTCCACCATCAGGCGTGCCAAATCGTATCCGTCCACGGTCGGTACCCAATCCAGTTTCTTCGCAGCATATGAAGGGTCGCCAATCAACGCATCCACTTCTGTCGGACGCAGATAGCGCTGGTCAAACCGGACATGGTCTTCCCAGTCGAGCCCAGCATGCTCGAAGGCAATTTCTAGAAACTGCCGCACAGTGATTCCCACGCCGGTCGCCAGCACGAAGTCTTCCGGCTCGTCGGCCTGAAGCATCCGCCACATTCCGTCGACGTACTCCGGTGCGTAGCCCCAGTCTCTGACGGCATCCAGGTTGCCCATATAGAGGAACTGTTGTTGTCCCGCCTTGATGGCTGCGACCGCACGGGTGATCTTGCGAGTCACGAAAGTCTCGCCACGGCGCGGCGATTCATGATTGAAGAGGATGCCGTTGACTGCGAAGAGTCCGTACGCCTCGCGATAATTTTTGGTGATCCAGTAGCTATATAGCTTGGCAGCAGCGTATGGCGAGCGTGGATAGAAGGGTGTCTCCTCGTTCTGGGGAGGAGGGGTGGCACCGTACAGCTCTGACGAGGATGCCTGATAGAAGCGAGTTTTGATACCTGAGAGCCGTACGGCCTCCAACATCCGAATAGTGCCGGTCCCTGTGGTGTCGGCCGTATGTTCGGGTTCCTCGAAGGACACGCGCACATGAGATTGCGCGGCCAGGTTGTAGACCTCATCGGGGTCGATGCCAGCGAGCAGCGTGACAAGGCGAGCACCGTCGCTGAGGTCGCCGTAGTGCAGGAACAGTCGGGCGTCAGGTGAGTGTGGGTCGACGTAGAGGTGATCGATCCGCGATGTATTGAAAGTGGAGGCACGACGGATCAGCCCGTGCACCTCGTAACCCTTGCTCAACAAGAGCTCAGCCAAGTAGGAGCCGTCCTGACCGGTGATACCGGTGATGAGTGCACGTTTGGTCATGGTGACTTTCGAATTCGTTCCGTGACGGATGGAGCTACGAGGCAACTATTGTCTGCTCAACGTTTCCGTACGTACACATCAAGTATCGGCTGCACGTTGTCGGGCGAGTGTTTATTCATGAACTTGAAGAACCGATAGAGCCATGGTCGGCCGAAATGGTACGCCGGTTCTGGCGCTTTTCTGGTGACGAAGACATCGGCACGGTCTCCGTCGCGGAAGACGCGTTGCAAGTCGCGCCGCGTGTTCATCTTGTATTGGGTGGGAAACACGTCTTCGGGCTTGCGGTCCGGTTGACTGCGCGACAGGACCTTCACGTGAAACTTGTTAGGCACCATGCGTGCACTGACAGCGATGTATCCCCACTTGTTGGGTGTTGTGGCCGCAATGATGCCGTGAGGCTTGACGATTCGCAGCAGTTCCCGCGCAACGAAGTCAGGGTCGATGATGTGCTCGAACACCGACCGCGCGAAGACAATGTCGAACCGGTTGTCTTCGTACGGGAGTCGTTCGCCTTCACGTATCACGGTGGCTTGATCGAGGAACGGATTCTCCAAAACTACTGGATCGACATCGCATCCATCGAGATGCGCGCAGCGGCCTTTGAAGTTTCCGATGTCCCGACGATAAGCGATGTCATCATCGACGAGTGGTTCCCCACGACCGGCTCCGAAGTCCAGAATGACATCTTCAGGCCTAACGATGGCGGCTAGATGGCTATAGAAGGTAACGGTTCCATCGACGTGGCTCAGCCCGCTGATGTTTGCTTCGGGATAGAAGCGACGCTTCAGCTGATTCTCGTCCATAGCACACACCTAGGCGAATCCTGGAGTGTCTGGGTGCAAACGCCATCCGCTATCGGCATCGTAGTCGCCCCAAGTCACTCGAGCCCCCCGGTCTGAGGCAGTCGCACGGCCCCGGTCTCAGCGGTCCGAGAGGGCTTCTCGATCATCGGTGGGTTTTGCGGCTCCGGCTCATCAGGTTGCTTCACATGCCGCGGGCTCCGTGAAGGTTCTTCGCTGCCGTAGTACCGGTAGTTGTAGCTGTACGCGGAGCCATTCTTAGTCGGCATCATGGTAAAGACGGCACCGAGCAATCGCGCGCCTACGTCTTCGAGATTACCGACAGCGTGGCTGAATTGGTCGCGCTTGGTTTGGCCGTATCGAGCCATTATGAGAACGCCATCGGAACCCGCAGCCAGGATGGCAGCGTCAGTGACTGCCAGGAGTGGTGTCGAATCCACGATGACGTAGTCGAATTGGCCGGCCAACTCGGCGAGCATCTTCTGCGCGGTCTGTGATCCCAACAGCTCGCTAGGATTCGGAGGGATCGCACCTGAGGTGAGCACGCTCAACCCCGGGAAACGGGTTTTCTGCAGCGCTTCGGACAACGATGCTCCGCCACTGAGGACAGTACTGAAGCCGACGGTGCCGACCAGATTCAAGTACTTATGCAACGTGGGACGGCGAAGATCACCATCAACGAGCACGACGCTGTGCTCTGCTTCGGCCAAGGCAAGCGCAATGTTGATTGCAGTCGTGGATTTGCCCTCGCTGGGGACCGAACTAGTCAGGACGATGACACGCGGAGGGTTGTCGACGGCCAGGAACTGGAGATTCGTGCGGAGCTTTCGGAACGCCTCGGCGATGGGTGAGTTGTCGTTGTCAAACGCGATTGCCGCCTGCTTGCGGCGTTCCTTGTCCAGCGGAATGCCACCGACAAGTCCGGTGCCGGTGATCTCTTCCACCGTTTCTCGATCTTTTACGGTGTTGTCCAACGTATCTCGAAGTATTGCCAGTCCGACTCCTGCAAGTAGTCCCAGTGCGAGGCCTACGGCCAGATTACGCAGTGTGTTCGGCACAACTGGCGATTCTGGAATGGAGGCGCGCTGCTCGACGACGACCCGGGAATCGGGTATCGACCCATCTTCAGGGGTTTCCAGCTCACGCACCAACGCCACGAACTCATCGGACAGCGTGTTCGCGATGTCCCGAGCGGCAACAGGCGATTGATCAAGCACTTGGACCGTGATGAGGACGGTGTCGAGCTTGGCATTCGCAGTGACGTTCTCCTGCAGGTCCGCTGCAGTCATGTCAAGTCCAAGCTTGTCGATGGTCCGCTGTGCCAACGTCTGACCGGTCAACAGTTCTGCGTAGGACACCACGCGCTCTTGAGAGAAGCGGTTGCCCTGATACGTCTCAGCCAGTGACGAACCCGCTGTAGTCGAAACGAACAGGCGGGTGGAAGCTTGATAGAGCGGGGTCGTCAGCAGGGTGATCATCACGGCCCCCAGGACGGCCACAAGTATCGACACGCAAACCGTTACCCACCGATTGCGCAGAATCTTGATGTAGTCCAGAAGATTCAAAGCCGCCCCTTCACTGCTGGTTGACCTGATCCCCGTTTATGGTCAGCCGCTATCGCTGCCGTCGTTGCTCGCTGCATCACTACGGCGTGCATTCGGGCACTGATACTACGGGAGTTACGTCGTCCACCAATGGCTGAACGGGAACTCGGGCCGTTCCGGGATGTGTGGGTTCCGATAGTCGAAACGTCAGCTCACCGGACTTGCCAGGCGGAATCGCCACCTGAACTTCGAAGGTGGGGTGATTGCGCTCTTGCCCCGTGAACACCGGAATCTTCTCGCCGTTCGACAGGGCGCTTTCCAGCTTGGCGCCGGTCGTGCCGAGCAACCGAACCGAGGTCAGCATCGTCCCCTTCGGGAGGTCGATCGGTACCTCCGGATTCAGGCCGCCGGTGCCGGCTACGTAGTCCGGCAACTGAGACGCTTCGGCGGTGTTCTTTAATCGCACGGTGACCGTTGAGTTCCTGGTGTCGCCACCGCACCCATCGGCCACATACTCGATTTCCCGATTGAGGTAGTAATCCATCTTGTTGCCACCGAGATTGTTGATGACCACTTCGGCGTACGGTGCTGGATCGTCGGGAACGATGTGCGCCAGGGGTGTCTGCTCAAGGAGTTCCTGCGTTTCGAGATCTGAACTCCAGATCGAAATGCGGCCTTCACCAACTGATTTGCCGAGCGCGTCGAGCAGCGCTCGCGGTGATCCCACCGATGCCGTCATCCTCTGGACGACCGCGCTGGCTATGTCCTGGAGGTATTGCTTTCGCGCCACTTGATCGGTCGGAAACCGCGCATACGCCGTCGACTCGGTCAGCTCGACAACGTTGTCCTTGGTCACCTTCTCCCCGCCCGGCATGGTCACCGGACCGACGGCTCCCAAGATGTAGCTCAGTGCGAACGGGTCGATCGCGATGACTCCATCGACGTTGCTGCCGGTCTGTTGATCCCACATAGACTTCCAGATTTGAGCTGCGTACGGAAAGTGCGAGCTCAGGTTGCTGTTGCGGAAGTCACCGAACGGATTGGTGTAACCGTAGGTTTCTTGGAACTCCGCGCCCAGATCGACAGGACGGAATGCCATGTCAAGCTCGGTGTTGGCACCCAATGTATCGACGGTGCCCTGGCCGTTGTCGAAGCGCAGCACGCCGAAACCACCTAGCAATCCGCCTGTTCCACGCGCCTCGGCATTGGTTTGGAAGCCCATGAAGTATGAGCGTGGACCGTCGGCACCCATCATCATCGGCGCGAGGCGCGCGGCAAGAGATGTGTTCTGCAAAAGGTCGGCGATATCGGAGGTCTGGTGCTGCAGCTGTGCCCGTGCGTCCTTGAGTACCGAGACAAAAGTGGGGTCGCCGATACCTTGAGCCTTCACATTGAGCCGGCCCGCCGCCTGAGTTAGTTCGTCGAGCGTTGGCTGCTCGCTGCGCAGCACCTCGACATCGACTCTGCTGCCTTGCAGTAACCGGTCGGGGGCAAGCGCTGTTCCGGCAGCCGCGGCAGGCTTGAGAACATCGTCAGCCAGTCCCAACACCACGTCGGAGATCTGTTGGCCCGTCTCGAAGGGGCTACCCAACCACGGCACCGCCGACGCAATGTCCCACGGCAGCGAGTGCGTTGCTTTGCGCGCCTGCTGGGCATGAACCTGTGCCTCGTCGGCCAGTCGGACCGCACCTTCGGAATCGCCTTGTTGGAGAGCAGCTTTGGCCTGCTGCGCACTGGTGCGCGCCTGCTCCAGGGCCGATTTGGCATTGGAGCCTTCGACTGCGAGCCAGCCGCCAAAAGCCCCAACGCCAATCACCAGCACAGCGCCGCCCAACAGGAGCTCTCGTCGCCGGCGTTTCAGGATTGAGAATCGTCCATCGTGTTCATCTGGTGAGTCCATGCGGTTCTCACCGTCAGGGTTGCCCGTCCGCACTCAGCAGGCTTCCCGTTCCCGGCATGGACGCGAAGTGAATGCCCACGCCGGGACCTCTACGCTTTGTGGTGCGCGCAAAACTAGTCGCAGCCTCGGCCGACCGAGACCGTCGTGGTGCCGTACGGACCGATCTTGACCGAACCGCCCAACAGGCAGACCTCAAAGTTCAGGTTTTGGGTAAACCACCCGTACACGGGCTTCAAGAAACCGGGCACCAGGCTCATCGGCACGAACTCCAGCACGGTCGACCGGTCCGGCGGGTTCGGATTCGCCTGACCGATCCACCACAGATCGTTCTGGAAGATGCTGCGGACAATGCCGCCCGGCGTGGCGCTGGCCGCAGCCGACACGGACTTGGCCGCCGCGCCGGCGCACTCTGCGCCGGTGACGGTGACACAGTCGGATTCATCCAACTGACCGATCTGCCCACCGATCGAGCTCAGCGGCGCCGGGGCGGGCTGCGCCTGTGCGATTGTGGCCGGTGAAAGAGTTGCTGCGGCGGCGAGCGCGCACGAGGCCACACCCAAATTGATCTTGCGTGTTAGCGCTGACATTTGTCCCCCTTGTGTGGGCCTGAAAGTTGGCAAAAGCATCCCAGACTGGGAACTGACTGTCAACCTATAACCCCAGCTAGTGGTGCATGTTTTGCCGGAATGATCGCGATATCACAACTCGGTGATCCGTGGGCTCCGATCCTTGTTTACCGCCTTTTCGGATGGCCGAAATGGTTGCGAATTCATCGATCGCCGACTCATTTCAAAATCTGTCTACGAGTTTGCTGTGGGCTGTGCCGCTGCTGGGGGATCGCTCGTAGCTGAAGTCGTCTCATCGCGTGGAGCTGGATTCGACGTCGGCCGTATTCGGCGAGGTCGTCGGCATGAGGCGGCAAGCTGTGGACGCGGTCGCGGCGGGCGTTGAAGTTCGCGTCAATCGCATGCGTATGTTAAGTACGTCGATTATTGACGTTGCTGTAAATCACTTCCGGAAAGGGGCGGGCTGTTCTGGCAAACAGGGGTTAGCGCATGGTCCGCGCCGGCTGCGTCGGCTTGGGCGTGTCTGCCTGCGCTGCAACGGCTCTGGTGTAAACGGAGGATAGCTATCAATGTCGGCGCGTGGTGTACCGCTGGCGACGCTTAATGGATTGTCCGGTCGGAAGGCCGCGAAGAGCACCGACGAGAGACGGATGATCGCGCGGCGTCACGAAGATGCCTGCGCTCCAACCTGGGCGAGAGGGTGCGGTGCGGCGGTTCGCATCGCTTGTGCGGTACGGGGCCCTTGCAGAACCCAAAAACCGGATACCGCCGTGGGCGATATCCGGTTTTCGGTATTCGGGGGACTAGTTACAGCCGCGGCCAATCGAAAGCGTGGCCGTGCCGTAGGGCCCGAGGGTTCCTGTCAGGCCCAGGAAGCAAATCTCCACATCCCACTTACCGGTGAACCACCCGTAGAGCGGCTTGAGGAACCCGGGCACCAGGCTCATCGGCTGGAACTCCAGGATGGTCTCGCGTGGCGGCGCGTTGGGGTTCGCGCGGCCGAGCCACCAGAACTCGTTCTGGATCAGGTTGTCGGGGAAGCCCGGATCAGCGGCGGCTGCTGCCACGGCCGATGCCGAGGGCAGGCCCACGGGATCGCAGGTGTCCGTCGTCGTTGGGTCGCACTGCGCCTCACCGATCTGCGACCCCAGCGCGGCCAGCGGTGCGGGAGCGATGTCGGCTTGTGCGACGGCCGTCGATGACAAGGTTGCTGCGGCGGCGATTGCACAAGCTGCGGTGCCGGTGCTGATCTTTCGAGCGATGGCTGACATTCGTCCCCCTATTGCGCTGAATTATGAGAGCAGCGTCGCAGACGGGCACCGCACTGTCAACCGGTTTGTGCAGGTAAGACCATATTTATGTTTGTGGCGACTTCACGTTTACGGGCCAGAAAGTTGACGGCGATTCGCACCCAATGAGCGCGGGAATTCGCTGGAACTGGCCATTGTTAGCTGCGTTTGCGTTTCTCGTACCGAGTTCGCTGGAGGCGGGTGGTGACTCGGCGGGGAGGCCTGTGAGTTTGCTGAATTATCGCGTTCGTAGATTTTTCCCAGCTAAGGCCCAGCGCCATCACAGGCCCCATGTCCGCGAGGAACGCCGCCGCCTACCCGAGAACCACCGTGGCCAGCAGCGCCAAGTGGTCGGACCCGGCCAGCGCGACCGGCGTTATTGACGTTGCTGTTGATTGACGTGTCAGGATGCGATCGACCGCCAGCAGCGGCGGGATCGGCAGATGGCTCGGATGCGTCCGCGTCATGCCCGCACCGGCCTGGGCGGCCCCGTCGCGGTACCCGCCGCGCAACAGCCGCCGGTACTCATAGACGTCGAGCGTCGCGTTGAAGTCACCGCACACGACGACCGAGCCCGGGGCCGGAAGCTGTTGCAGCGCAGGGCGCAGCCGGGCGATCTCGGCCCGCCAGGACCCGAACGCCGAACGCGGCGGCGGCATGTGGGTGCAGATGACCGTCGACTCGGCGCCGGCGTGCGGCAGCCGCAGCCGCGCCCACACCAGACCGCGACTGAAGGTTTCGTCGACGCCGGACGCAATGATCGGGTGCCGGCTCCACAGCCCCACGCCGGCCGCACGGTCGCGGGGCCGCAGCACCCGATGGGGGAAGGCGTCGGCCAGCGCGGCCGACAGCGTCTCGGCCAGCTCGGGCGTCAGCTCCTGCACGGCCAGCACGTCGGCGCGCTGATGGGCCAGCGCCGCCACCGCGGCCGGATCGGCCCTGCCCAGTAGGAGATTCGCCGACACGAACCGCAGCGGCACACCCTCGGGTGCCCGGGCAGCGATACACAGCCGAAGCCGGATGGCCAACACCGCCAACGCCGGCACGGCGGCCACCCACGCCAGCGTCCACTGCCGCGACAGCGCGAACAGGACCACCGCCATCGGGGCGCCGAGCATCAGATACGGCGACAAGGCCGCAATCCCCAGCAGCCAGCGATTGGCCGCGGGCAGGAAACGGACCACCAGCGCGGCCGACGCAACCACCAGCGCCGACAGGCCGAGCGTGACGAGCACGTGGGGACGCTACCGGCAGCCGTGAGTCACGTTGCCGCGCAGAAGGTTAAGGCTTTTCGTAGGTGACCAGGCTGACGTCGAGCGACTCGTCGACGAAGTAGTACTGGCAGCCGGTCAGGTACCGCATGTAGTCGTCGTAGCTCTGCTCACCGGCAGCGGCGACGGCCTGCTCCTTGTTGTGCTCCAAGCGGGCGGCCCAGATGCCGAGGGTCTTGATGTAGTGGTTACGCAGCGACAGCGTCTCCGGCACGGTGAAGCCGGCCTTCTCGCCGCGCTCGACCATCATCTCGGTGGTCGGGATGCGACCGCCGGGGAAGATCACCTCGTGGATGAACTTGGCGAACCGCGCCAGTTCGAACGTCAGCTTCTTACCGCGCGCCGTCAGGTCATCGGGGTGGTAGCCGCAGCTGCTCTGGATGGTCATCCGGCCGCCGGAGGGCAGGCTGTCGAAGCAGGTCTTGAAGAACGCGTCGTAGCGCTCGAAGCCGAAGTGCTCGAAGGCCTCGATGGAGACGATGGCGTCGACCTTGCCCGAGAACTGCTCCCAGCCCTCGAGGCGAACGTCGAACGTGCGCTCGGTGTCGATGGCGCCGAGCAGCTGGTTGCAGTAGGCCTGCTGGTTCTTGCTCAGGGTCAACCCGATGACGTTGACGTCGTACTTCTCCATGGCGCGCTGCAGGGTCAGGCCCCAGCCGCACCCGACCTCCAGCACCGTCTGTCCGGGCTGCAGGTTCAGCCGGTCCAGGTGCTGGTCGACGTTGGCGATCTGCGCCTCGGACAGCGTGACCTTGGGGCCGGTGAAGTAGGCGCAGCTGTACTTGCGGGTCGGATCCTGGAAGACGCCGAAGAAGTCGTCGGACAGGTCGTAGTGCGCCTGGATGTCCTCGAAATGCGGCCGCATCTCCGTGGTCGTTGAGTTGTCAGACATAGGTGGCCTGCCCTTCTCGGTGGGTTTCGACTACGCCGTCCACCACGTCATGGGTGCCCACTTGTCGTGGCACCCTACTCGCCGGGAATCCGGTGGTCCGGGATCCCCGAATCGTGTCTCCAATACGGTCTGGAACGCCCAGCGCCGTTGCTGTGACGAACCGTCTGGTCCCTGACTCTATCGTCCGCTGTTCCGGCACCGAGCCAGATAGGGGGATCTGGCTGCTTTGGTGCGTAGTTCGGATGCCGCTCAACTGGGATAACGCCGTCAAGGGGTGCAACGCGGGTGAGTTTGCCTGCAGCACTTTGATCTTGATAGGTCGCAGGTGGTGTCGACCGCCTGTCAAGCCGTGGGCTGTTTTTCCATCGTGAACTGGTTGACGTCGATGTAGCCGTCGCGGAACGCGTTCGCGCAGCCGGTCAGGTACTTCATATAGCGCTGGTACACCTCTTCGGACTGCACCGCGACAGCCTCCTCGTGGTGGGACTCCAGCGCGGCCGCCCACTCGTCGAGGGTGCGCGCGTAGTGCCACCGCAGCGACTGCCGGCGGGTGATGGTGAAACCGGCCGGGGTGGCGTGCTCGTCGACCTTCTCGATGGACGGCAGCCGTCCACCGGGGAAGATCTCGGTGAGAATGAACTTCACGAATCGCGCGGCGTCGAACGTCAGCGGCACGCCCTCGTCGATCATCTGCTTGAACGGCTTGCCACAGATGGTGTGCAGCAACATGATTCCGTCATCCGGCAGCACGTTGTAGGCCATCTCGAAGAATGCGTCATAGCGTTCGAAGCCGAAGTGTTCGAACGCGCCGATCGACACGATCCGGTCGACGGGCTCGTCGAACTCCTCCCACCCCTTGAGGTAAATCTGCTTGTCGCGCGGGGAATCCGAGCGGGCGAACTCGGCCTCCACATGGTTCTTCTGATTCTCGCTGAGCGTCAGCCCGATGACGTTGACGTCGTAGAGCTCGATGGCGCGCATCATCGTCGCGCCCCAGCCGCAGCCGACATCGAGCAGCGTCATGCCGGGCTGCAGTCCCAGCTTGCCCAGGGACAGGTCGATCTTGGCGATCTGCGCCTCGTGCAACGTCATGTCGTCGCGCTCGAAGTACGCGCAGCTGTAGGTCCTGGACGGATCCAAGAACAGCGCAAAGAACTCATCGGACAGGTCGTAATGTGCCTGTACGTCGTCGAAGTGTGGTTCGAGCTTCTTACGTGTGGTCATGCATGCCCCCACGGCGACCGGTACATCTCCGGGTTTCAGTCGTTACCCGGCTTGTGCGGCGACTCTACGCCCCGATACTGAGGATGACCGAATCAGGCAGCGAAGTTGGCCTTGAGTTCGCCGACGATGTCATCCCACAGCGGTTCGGGCAGCTCATGGCCCATACCGTCGAACAGCACCAGCCTTGCTCCCGGGATCGCGCGGGCAATGGCACGCCCACCCGAGGGCCGCATCAGCTTGTCGGCCTTGCCGTGGATGACCACCGTCGGCGCGGTGATCTGCCGGTCATAGGCCACCAGGCTGCCGCTGCCGAGGATGGCCGCGAACTGTCGGCCGACACCGGCCGGGTAGTAGGACCGCTCGTAGCTTTCCAGCGCGTCGGCGCGCACCTTTTCTTCAGCCACCGGGAAGCCGGGACTGCCGATGATCTTGGATACCCGCACGCTGTTGGCGATGATGCCCTCGCGGGTGGCGTCGGCCGGCTTGGCCAACAGCGCCAGCAGCTGGCGCGGCGCGGGCGGAGGCAGAAACGCCTGGTTGTTACTGGAGAAGATGACGCCCAGCGACCGGGTGCGCGCGGCGTGCCGGGCGGCGAACACCTGGGCGATCATCCCGCCCATCGAGCCGCCGACGACATGGGCCTGCTCGACACCGAGGTGATCCAGCAGCGCCGCGGCGTCATCGGCCATGTCCTCCAGCGTGTAACCCGCCGGGCTCTTGGCGCCGACGAACGAGCGCGCCATCCGCCCGACCAGCGGGGCGCCGCTGCGGGTGTGCGGCAGCTTCGAGGACAGTCCGACATCGCGGTTGTCATACCGGATGACGCGCAGCCCCTGGTCGACCAGCTTCTCGCAGAAACCCTTGCGCCACAGCAGGAGTTGCGCACCCAGGCCCATGATCAGCAGGACGGCCGGATCCCCGGGATTGCCCATGTCCTCATAGACGATGTCCAGCTCGCCCGAGCGTGCCGATCCGGTCCGGATCTCCATGTCGTTCTCCAATTCCGTTGCCGCGGTGGCGGTTCAGCTGTCCAGCTCGTCGGAATGCTCGCGGCTGACCTCGACCATGAAGTTGGCGAAATATCCCGTCAGCTGCGGATCGCTCATCATCTGCCACTTGGGCGCCAGCAGCTTCATGTACCGCTCGACGTAGAGGAACTGCTTACCGATGAGCACCAGCTCACGCGGCAGTTTCACGTCATAGGCGTCGGCCAGCGTCGAGAGCTGCTTACCGATCTCGGCATAGCTCATATCGCCCAGCGAGGACATGGTCAGCGGAGTGGCGAAGCGCTCCAGATCCTTGGCAGCCTGCGCCTCGGGTTTGACGGTGCCCACCGCGCCCATCAGCACGACGATCTTGCCGGCGGCGGCGTGGTCCTTCTTGACCAGCAGCGCGTATACCAGCTCACGCAGCAGCCAGCGGGTGCGCGGATCGATGCGGCCCATGATGCCGAAGTCGAAGAACACGATCTTGCCGGCGTCGTCGACATAGAGGTTGCCGGCGTGCAGGTCGCCGTGGAACAGGCCGTGCCGCAGCCCGCCCTCGAAGACGCTGAACAACAGCGCCTTGACCAGTTGCTCACCGTCGAATCCCTGCTTGCGGATGGCGGCGACGTCGTCGATGCGGGTGCCCTGGATGCGCTCCATGGTGAGCACCCGCTCACTGGTCAGGTCCCAGTACACCTGCGCGACGCGGATGTTCTCACCCAGCGGGGAGGCGTGCATGTGCGCCACCCAGGCGTCCATCGACTGCGCCTCCAGGCGGAAGTCGAGTTCCTCGGCGAGGTTGTCGGCGAAGTCGGCGACCACGTCCTGCGCGCTCAGCCGCTGGCCGAGCTTGGCGAACTCGACGAGCTTGGCGCCGCGCTTGAGGATCTGCAGATCCGCGGCGACCCGGCGGCGGATGCCCGGGCGCTGGATCTTGACGACGACCTCTTCACCGCTGTGCAGCGTCGCGTAGTGCACCTGGGCGATCGAGGCCGACGCGAACGGCTTCTCGTCGAAGGACTTGAACAGGTTCTGCGGCTCGTCGCCGAGTTCCTCCCGGAACAGGGCGTGCACCGCCTTGGAATCCGCGGGCGGAACGCGGTCCAGCAGGCCGCGGAACTCGCGGCTCAGCTGCTCGCCGAAGGCGCCGGGGCTGGACGCGATGATCTGCCCGAACTTCACATAGGTGGGGCCCAGGTCGGCGAACGTCTGCGGGATCTGCTTGATGACCTTCTGCTGCAGGGATCCCTTGCGTAGCAGGTTGCCCGCGACGCGGGCGCCGGTGCGGGTGACCTGCCAACCCGTCGCGCCGACGCGGGCGGCCTCCACCGGCAACGGCACCCGGTCCAGCCGGGCTCCCTCTCGGTGTTGCGTGCTCATCAGGTCAGTGTCTCAAAACCCGCGGTACCGCCAAAAACAAGGGTGCGCTGGGTCACACGAAGGCGTGCTCGATCTCGTCCCGGCTGAGTTCGGGATCGCTGCCCAGCACGTACTGCGGCTCGGTGTGCGCCACGGTGGTGCCGTGGGCGACGCGTCGCTGCGCCTGCCGGAACTCCGGGGAGCCGCCCGAGGCGGTGTGCAGACCGTTGATGATCGACCACACGATGGCCCGACGCCCGGCCCGCTCGATCGGATTCGGGTCGGTGTGCCCGATGAGCTGCTTGGCCCACTTCGGCATGGTGTCGCGGATGGCCCAGTCCACCGCGCTCTGCGGCATCGGCAGATTCGGCCCGGTCGCCATGGCCGCGCCGTGGGTGAGCGCGAGTCTGGGCAGATACGAGTGCAGGCACTCCAGCGTCTCGGCCTTGGTGGCCGGCAGGTCGGTGCCGCCCAGGGCGTGCCCGACGCGGATGAACTCACCGTAGTAACGGTCGAGTTTCTTGCCGCGCAACGGATTCGGATGGTAGAGCTCATGGGCGGTGGCCAGCCCCCACACCACGGTGGCGTAGTTCCAGCGCAGCCAGTCGGGATCGTCGGCGTCATACTTCGCGCCGTCGGGGCGGGTGCCCTTGATGGTGTGGTGCATGGCCCGCACCGTGCGCGACACCCGTTCGGCGGTCTCGGTATTGCCGTAGGCCGTGCCGATGAAGAACGCGATCGAATGCCCCAACCGCACCGCGGCGCCGGCCGGGTCGATGACGGGGACGGCGTTGCCCTGGTCATCGCGCTGGACCAGGCGCGAGTGGTGCATGCCCATCCAGTAGATGGACGGGTCGAGGCGTTCCATATAGGCCGCGCACTGCAGCCCGAAGATCAGCGCCTCGGTGTGCGAGTGCACGTGCCAGACCGCGCTGCCCGGGCCGAACCAGCCCGGATCGCCGGCCGGGCCGGCGAATTCCAGCCCCTTGAAATAGTGCTTGCGGATGTCCTTGTCGAACTTGCGCTGCAGCATTCCTTCGAGCATCTGGTGCGGCATGTCCACGCGGGCGCCCCTTTCTGGTCACGGTTGTGACCAGAATACTGTTTGGATACGGGCGTGACCAGACTTATTCTGAGCCGATGACCCGATGGGCTGGCGTCGCGTTGACCGACCGGCGCGCCGAGCGTCGGGCGCTGTTGGTCGACGCCGCGTTCGCGTTGTTCGGGGCCGGCGGTGAGGCCTCGCTGACGGTCCGGTCGGTGTGCCGCGAGTGCGGGCTGAACACTCGCTACTTCTACGAGAGCTTCCCGAGCACCGACGAGCTGCTGGGCGCGCTGTTCGACAAGGTTGCCCTTGAGCTCGCCGCCGCGGTGGACGCGGCGATGGCCGGAGCGGGGGAGTCGGTGAGCGCGCGCACCCGGGCCGGTATCGCGGCGGTGCTCGGCTTCAGCTCGGCCGACCCGCGGCGCGGCCGGGTGCTGTTCACCGACGCCCGGGCCAACCCGGTGCTGGCCGAACGCCGCGCGGCGATGCAGGACCAGTTGTTGGCCGCGGTGCTGGCCGAGGGGTCGCGGTTGCACCCGGGCTCGGACCCGGTCGCGACGCGGGTGGGCGCGGCCATGTACACCGGCGCGATGGCCGAGTTGGCCCAGCAGTGGTTGAGCGGCGCGCTGGGGTCGGACCTGGATGCCGTGGTGGACTACGCGGTGCGGTTCTTCTAGTTCCTGCGGTGGCGAAACCCGCGTACCCGGGGTTCGCGCGGGCATTTTGACCCCGGGTACGCGAGTTTCGCCGGCGGGTCGGTGCGCGCGGTCAGCCCAGGTGCCGCCCGGCCCGCCGGATGAGCGGCAACACCTCGTCCAGCAGCGGATTCTGGCCGTCGCGAGCCCAGATGGCGTGCAGTTCCACCGGCCGGGCCGGATCACTCTCGGGGTGGCCGCCGCCGACATCGGTCAGCGGCTTGTAGACGACGCCGTCGACGTGCAACGCGGTCGCGCTGGCCGGTACCAGCGCCACGCCCTGGCCGGCCGCGACCAGCAGCACCGCGGTCAGGATCTGCTGCACCCGCTGGGTGATCCGCGGATGCCCGTTGAACAGGAACCGCACCGTCAACTCGTGGAAGTAGCGCGCCCGGTCGGGGTGATAACTGATGACCGGCAGCCCGTCGAAGGCCTCGGGGCTCAGTGGCTCCGGCGCGTCGGCCAGGGGATGGTCGACCGGGACCACCGCACGCAACGGTTCGCGGACCACCACCTCCGAGGACAGCAGCGCGGTGTCGAAGGGCGGTCGCGCCAGGCCGAGATCGAGTTCGCCGCGCCGGATGCCGTCCACCTGGGTTCCGGTGACGCCCTCCTGCAGCACCACCTCGACGTCGGGCAACTCGCGGCCCAGCAAGCCCAGCAGCGGACCGAGCAGGCTGATGGCCGACACCGCGGTGAAGCCCAGGCGCAGGGTGCCGGCCGATCCGCGCTCGACCCGCTGGGCGTGCGACGTCGCCTCGTCGAGCGTGCTCAGCACGCGGTAGCAGTCCTCCAGGAAGGCGATCCCGGCCGGGGTCAGCAGCACCCGGCGGTTGTCGCGGTCGAGCAATCCGGCGCCCACCGCTTTCTCGAGACGCTGTATCTGGCGGCTCAGCGGTGGTTGGGTCATGGCCAGCCGGTCGGCCGCGCGGCCGAAGTGCAATTCCTCGGCCACGGCGACGAAGCAGCGGACCTGATCCAACGTGATCGTCATTCCCTGAAGGTATCAAGCGATGCCAATAAAGGCTTGGACAGGTATCGCCGCGGCTTCCTACGGTGATTCGGTAATGACTTGTGTCATACGACACGCGCAGTGAAGCGCACGTCACACAACGAGGAGACCAACATGAGGCCAGCGCTACGTACGCGACTCGTCGCGGGAATGGCCGCGGCGACGGCTGCCACCCTGACCCTGTCCGCCTGCGGAGGTGTCCAGAACACGACCGGCGGCGGATCCGGTGATGCCGAGTACCCCTCCGGCACCGTCGAGATGTACGTCGGCGCATCGGCCGGCGGATCCAGCGACCTGATCAGCCGGGCGGTCTCCAAGGGACTGTCCGACAACCTGGGCGCGTCGTTCCCGGTGATCAACCGCGAGGGCGCCAACGGGGCCCTGGCCGCGGCCGAGATCGCCAACGCCGCACCGGACGGCGCGAAGATCGGCATCCAGAACGCCTCGCTGTTCACCATCACCCCGATGGCCGTCTCGCCCGACGAGGTCACCAACATCGACCAGTTCGACGTGGTGTACGGCGTCTCGCGCGACGACTACGTGCTGGTGGCCAGCCCGGGCAGCGGCTTCCGGTCACTGGCCGACATGCAGGCCTCCCCGAACGTGGTCCGCTACGGCACCACCGGCGTCGGCACCGGCGCACAGCTGTCGGCCGCGCTGCTGTTCAAGACCGGCAACGTCAACTCCCAGGCCGTCCCGTTCGACGGTGGCGCACCCGCGCTGGCCGCCGTGCTCGGCAACCAGGTCGACGTGGCCAGCATCCAGGTCGGCGAGGCCATCGAGAACATCCAGTCCAACAAGCTGATCCCGCTGGCGGTCTTCGGACCCGAGCGCATCGAGTACCTGCCCGACGTGCCGACCGCCAAGGAGCAGGGCCTGGACGTCGAGGTGACCCAGTACCGGTTCATGACCGTTCCCAAGGGCACCCCGCAGGAGGTCAAGGACCGGCTCGTCGAGGGCATGAAGGCCACCTTCGAGACCGAGGAGTACAAGGAGTTCAACAAGCAGAACAGCTTGACTCCCATGGAGATCCCCGGTGACGAGGTCGTCGAGCAGCTGGCCTCGGACAAGCAGCGCTACGCCGACCTGGTTCAGCAGTACGGCATCAATCTCCGCGACGAGGGCTGATCATGGCCGACATCAAGCCGGCTGAGCCCCACGAGCACACCCGCGACATCCTCCACGAGATCGAGGAGGAGATCGCACACGAGATGGAGGAGGACCGCCCGCCCGAGGGCGGTCCGCTCTACCAGCTGGCCGGCGCCCTGGTCGGTATCGCGATCGGTATCGCGGGCGCCATCTTCTCCTGGGGCTACGGACTGGGCTCGCTCAGCGAGCCCGGCCCGGGCCTGTGGCCCTTCATCGTCAGCATCGCGATCCTGCTGATGTCGGCCGGTCTGCTGGTGGCCGGCCGGGTCCTGACCGACGCCGAGGCCTTCACCCGCAGCAGCTGGCTGCCGGTGGTCGGCGCGATCACGTTCATTGCCTTCGGATTCCTCATGCCGACAATCGGTTTCGAGATCCCGGCCCTGGCGCTGAGCGTCATCTGGCTGCGCTTCCTGGGCAAGGAGACCTGGCGCAGCACGATCATCACCAGCGTGATGACCGTCGCGGTCTTCTATCTCCTGTTCCTCTACGGGTTGCGAATCCCGTTGCCGCACCTGATCTCCTTCTGAGAAGCGACTTCAAAAACCATGGACCTCAACGCATTCCTCGATGGGTTTGCGCTCGTCATCGAGCCGCACAACCTGGCCTACTGCCTGGCCGGTGTCCTGATCGGTATGGTCATCGGCGTCCTGCCCGGACTCGGGCCGGCCGCCACCATCGCCATCCTGCTGCCGATCACCTACACCATCGATCCGGTCTCGGCGATCATCATGCTCGCCGGCATCTACTACGGCGCCCAATACGGCGGCACCATCACCTCGGTGTTGTTGCGGCTGCCGGGCGAGGCGTCGTCGGTGGTCACCGTGTTCGACGGATTCGCCCTGGCCAAACAGGGCAAGGCGGGTACCGCGCTCGGTATCGCGGCCATCGGATCCTTTGTCGGCGCGACGATTTCGATCATCGGCCTGACGCTGCTGGCCCCGGTGGTGGCCAGTGTCGCACTGGACTTCGGCCCGCCGGAGTACGCCGCCCTGGCGCTGCTCGGTGTCCTGTTGGTCGCGACGATCGGCAGCGGTAACAAACTCAAGGCGCTGATCGCCGGCGCGGTGGGTCTGCTGCTGGCCACCGTCGGACGCGACAGCTTCACCGGCGCCGAACGATTCACCTTCGACAGCCTCAACCTCGCCGACGGCATCGACTTCGTCGTCGTCGCCATGGGCCTGTTCGGTGTCGGGGAGATCCTCTACAACCTCGAACAGCGCCACCGCAAGGTGCAGCCGCCGGCCAAGGTCGGCAACGTGTGGCCGTCGCGCAAGGACCTCAAGCAGTCCTCGGGTGCCATCGGCCGCGGTTCGATCATCGGGTTCATCCTGGGCGTGCTGCCCGGCGGCGGCGCGGTGCTGTCCTCGATCGTCGCCTACGCCACCGAGAAGCGCCGGGCCAAGGACCCGTCGCGGTTCGGGCGCGGAGCCGTCGAGGGCGTCGCCGCCCCGGAGACCGCGAACAACGCCGCGGCGACGTCGTCGTTCATCCCGCTGCTGACGATCGGCCTGCCGGCCAACGCGTCGATGGCCATGCTGTTCGGCGCGCTGCTGATCCTGGGCGTCTCGCCCGGCCCGCAACTCGTCGACGAGCGGCCGGACGTGTTCTGGGGCGTCATCAACTCGATGTACATCGGCAACCTGATGCTGCTGATCCTGTCCATCCCGCTGGTCGGGTTGTTCGTCAAGATCTTGCGGGTGCGCCCGGCCATCCTGGCGCCGATCACCGCGCTGATCACGATCCTCGGCGTGTACACCATCAACAACTCGACGTTCGACATCTTCCTGATGATCGGCTTCGGCATCATCGGCTACCTGATGAAGAAGGCCGGATTCGACCCCGGCCCGATGGTGCTGGCGTTCGTGCTGGGCTCGATCATCGAGGCGAGCACCCGGCGGTCGTTGTTGATCTTCGGCGGCGACCCCACCGGATTCGTGACCCGGCCCATCTCGGGCACGATCCTGGCGGTCTTCCTGGCGCTGATCCTGCTGCCGCTGGTGCGGCACCTGATCGTGTCGCGCCGGTCGGCCAAGACCGAGGAGGTCAAGGAGCGCGTGGACGCCTGATTTTCCTGCGGCGAAACCCGCGTACCCGTTGCTTTCGAGGCTCATTTCGCAACGGGTACGCGGGTTTCGCGCATAGGTCAGGGGTGCTCGGCGGCCAACCGCCGGCGGGTGTTGCCCAGGTGCACACGCATCGCGGCGCGCGCGGTTTCGGCATCACCGGCCAGCACCGCGGCGGCGATATCGTCGTGTTCGCGTCGGACCCGGGCGACGTGCGCGGCGTCGGTCATCGAGTACTCGTCGCGCAGCCGGGTGCGGGGCAGCATGATCATCATCGGGCCCAGCGAATCCAGCAGCTCGCGGCAGAACCGGTTGCCGCTGACCTCGGCGATGGCGCGATGGAAGCGGTAGTCAGCCTCGACGGCGTCCGCCGGGGCTGCGGCGACGAAATCTTCCAGCGCGGCGGTGATGGTGCGGCGCCCGGCGTCGTCGATGCGGGCGGCGGCCAGCGCGGCGGTCTCACTCTCCACACCCAGGCGGAAGTCGACCATGTCGAGCACGTCGCGCTGGGTGCGGAAGGCCTGCGCCTCCACGGTGAACGAACTGGGGGCCGGCACGCTCAGCACGAATGAGCCTCGGCCCTGGAATGTTTCGACCAGGCCCTCGGCGCGCAGGCGGGTGACGGCCTCACGCACCACGGTGCGCGAGACGCCGAACTCCTCGATGAGCTCCGCCTCGGACGGAAGTTTGTGCCCAAGCGGAAGGTCGCCGGCAAAGATCTTGTCCTTCAGTCCGGCGACCACCCGCTGCGCTAGCGACTTCTCCACGCTCAGATCATGGCTTACCGAACTCCGCGGTTTCCACCGTGAGGGCGCGCATGCGCTCGCTGAGGGTGAAGCCGAGGCCGCCGCGCTCGGGCAGCCACATCCGGCCGTCACGGATTTCGATGCGTTCGTCGAACAGCGGGTTGAGCCATTCGAAGTGCTCGACCCACGGCTCGGTCGGGTACGCCGCGGCCAGATGCAGGTGAATCTCCATGGCGTAGTGCGGCGCCAGCGCCAGGCCGGCGTGCGAGGCCAGGGTGGCGAACCGCAGGAACGGGGTGATGCCACCGATGCGCGGAGCGTCGGGTTGCACGATGCCGCGGTAGCCGGCGTCGATGAGGGCCATGTGCTCGGGCACCGAGGTCAGCATCTCGCCGGTGGCGATCGGGGTGTCGAAGGTCCGGCTGAGGTCGGCATGCCCGACGGCGTCCCACGCGTCGAGCGGCTCCTCGATCCAGATCAGGTCGTACTGTTCCAGCTCGCGGCACATCCGGCGGGCCCGGGCGCGGTCCCACTGCTGGTTGGCGTCGACCATCAGCGGATTGTCGCCGAGGTGTTCACGCAGCGCCGCGACGCGTTCGAGGTCGGTCTGCCAATCCGGCTGACCCACCTTGATCTTGATACCGCCGATGCCGGCCTCCAGTGAGGCGCTGGCCTTCTCCTTGATCTCCTCGACCGAGGCCTGCAGGAAGCCGCCCGAGGTGTTGTACACCCGGCAGGAGTCACGATGTGCGCCAAGCAGTTTGGCCAGCGGCAGGTTGGCGCGGCGGGCCTTGAGGTCCCACAGCGCGACGTCGAGCGCGGCGATGGCCTGCGTGGCGGTGCCCGAGCGGCCGACCGACGCGCCGGCCCACAGCAGCGACTGGTAGATCTTGTCGATATCGGACGGGTCGGCGCCGATCGCGGTGTCGGCGACCTCGCACAGATGCGCGTACTGGGCGCGTCCGCCGGCCCGCTTGGAATAGCTGAAACCCATTCCCTCGAAACCGTCTTCGGTGGTCACCTCGGCGAACAGCAGGACGGTCTCGGTCAGCGGCTTCTGCCGTCCGGTGAGCACCTTGGCGTCGCTCACCGGATTGTCCAGTGGCAGCACGACGTGGGACAGCTTGAGGTGTCGGATTCGATCGGACATGGGAACCCCTGACGTAGTTGTATGACGACTACGTCAACATATCATACAAGTGGTGCGGGTCACTCGGCCCCCACATGCGGCGAAACTCGCGTACCCGGGGTTCGCGCGGGCTCATTCACCCCGGGTACGCGGGTTTCGCCAATTCGATGGATCCAAACGGCGCGCTGCTACGTCCAATTCGATATGCCACTTCCGTTTCTCGGCGCCGATGCGGTGGCCAGTGGACTGCTCACCCGCGAGCAACTGCGATATCGATACCGGCCGGTGTTCCGGGGCGCCTACCTGCCGAAGGATCACCGGCCGACGTTGTTCGAGAGGATCGCCGCGGCGCGACTGGTGGTCCCGAAGGCCGTTATCGCGGGATCCGCGGCCGCCGCGCTCCACGGCGCGAAATGGGTCGACGATGACGTGCGCATCGACCTGATCGGGCGGTGCCGGCCACAGCGAGGGCTCAAGGGGCGCGAGGAGACGCTGCGCGCGGACGAGATCACGACGGTGCGCGGCATTCCGGTGACGACGCCCGCGCGCACGGCCTTCGACCTGGGCCGGCGGCTCCCTCGGAACGCCGCCATTGCGCGGATCGACGCCTTGATGAACGCCTCGCCGTTCTCGATCGAGGACGTCATGCTGCTGACCAAGGTGCACCGGGGTGCGCGCGGGCTGGTCGACCTTCGCAAGGTGCTGCCGCACGTGGACGGGGGAGCCGAGTCGCCGAAGGAGACCTGGCTGCGCATGCTGTTCGTCGACGCCGGATTACCCAGGCCCAAAACGCAATTCGTGGTGTACACCGCCGACGGGCGCTATATCAAGCGCCTGGACATGGTCTGGGAAGAATACAAGGTCGGTGCCGAGTACGACGGCGAACAGCATCTGAACGACCGCACCGTGTACGCCCGCGATGTGTGGGTCGGCCGCGAATTACAGCGACTGCGGTGGCATCTGATCCGCGCCATCAGGGAGGACGACGGCGACGACCTCGTCGCGCATGCCCGGGCGGTGCTGCTGTCCCGCGGCTGGAATGGCCGTCCGTAACGGCGAAACTCGCGTACCCGGGGTTCGCGCGGGCTCCTGAACCCCGGGTACGCGAGTTTCGCCAACGGCGTGCCAAGGGTCTAGGCCACCGGCTCCTTGCCCCACGGCGTCAGCCACGGCGTGGGCTCCCAGTCCTCCAGCCCGGCCAGCAGTTCATACAGCGTCGCGCCGTCGATGCTCTCGCGGATGATGTCACCCTGACCGGCGTGCCGGGCCAGCTCCTCGATCATGTGGAAGATCACCCAGCGCACCGACCACGCCCCGATGTCCTTCGGGAACCACGGCACGCCCGGCGGAACCGGCACGGCCGCACCGAGATCGGACTCCTCGATGAGTCGGATGGTCTCGGCGTTCTGCTCGTCGAACTTGGCCAGGATCTCGGCCAGCGTCTCGTCCTCGCCCATGACGAACTCGTCGCCGTAATCGGCGGCCTGCTCCTCCATCGGCCGCTTATCGCTCTCGGTGAGATCCGGCGCCGCGGCCACC
The DNA here is from genome assembly GCF_053589535.1 of Mycobacterium sp. NPDC003323. Lineage (NCBI taxonomy): Bacteria > Bacillati > Actinomycetota > Actinomycetes > Mycobacteriales > Mycobacteriaceae > Mycobacterium > Mycobacterium sp. NPDC003323. The sequence goes on along the minus strand of NZ_JBSFSB010000007.1, from coordinate 140,751 downwards.
CGCTCCATCCAGCCGGCCTGACAGAGCGTGACGTGCTTGATCAGGCCGCCGATCGACAGCGAGCTGACGCTCGGCGCACTGCGCGCCTGCTCATCGGTCAACCCGAAGGCGATCGCCTTGAAGGCGTATTGCTGGGCGGCGACGTACTCCTTGAGTCCGGCGCGTTCGTCGGCGATGGGCGGGGGCATTGCGGACATGTCAGTTCTCCTTCTCGGTGTGGGTGTAAAGATCTCGGATGAGGCAGATTTCGGCGCCGTGGTGGATGACCTCACGGTTGATGTGCAATATCAATGTCGCCATCGGATGGTCGGCGTAGGGTCCCTCGGCGGGTCCGCACGGCCGCTGCAGATCCGCGTCGGACAACCCGCGAACACCGGCGGTCCAGCGCGCCTTCTCGTCGTCGAGTTGGCGCAGCGCGGTCGCGGCATCGGTGGCGTAGGGCCAGTTCTCGTAGGAGGCCTCCGGGCCGCCGAAATGGGAGTGGCTGCGCATCGCCAGCACGCCGATGATGACGTGGGCCATCCGCCACGCGATCGTCGTGAACGGCGCCGGCTGCGGTTCCGGATATTCGAAGTCCACTCCGCCGTCGGGGTGCACCGTCCAGCAGTCGGGCACCGGTTGCCAGAAGTACTCGTCGTCGGTGAGGCCTTCGAGCCTCGGCCGCAGCAGGTGGTCCCAGTGGAAGTCCAGCTGGTCGGCCAGTAGTTCGGTGAGCATGGGTCAAGATTGTCACCTATATAGGACAGTTTCGGTCCTATGAGTGCGCGAGGATATCGACATGAGTACTGCCCGGGTTCTGCAGCTGCTCGGCCTGCTGCAATCGCGCCGCGTCTGGACCTCCGAAGAACTCGCCGACCGACTCGAGGTCACCACGCGCAGCGTGCGCCGCGATATCGACCGCCTCCGCGACCTGGGCTATCCCGTGCACGCCAGCAAGGGCCACGGCGGCGGCTATCAACTGGGCGCCGGCGCCGCGCTGCCGCCGCTGCTGCTGGATCCCGACGAGGCCGTCGCGATGGCCGTCTGCCTGCGGCTGGCCGCCGGCGGCAGCGTGGCCGGGGTCGGCGAATCGGCGCTGCGCGCGCTGTCCAAGCTCGACCAGGTCATGCCGTCGCGGCTGCGCTCCCAGGTGGCCGCCGTGCACGACACCACCGTGACGCTCACCCCGACCAACCGGGACGTGCCGGTCGATCCCGAGGTGCTGATGACGCTGGCCCGGGCCTGCCGCGACCACGAGCACGTCAGCTGCGGCTACACCGACATCCGCGGCAACGCCACCCAGCGCCGACTGGAGCCCTATCAGCTGGTCACCACCGGGCGGCGCTGGTACCTGCTCGGCTTCGACCGCGACAAACAGGACTGGCGCAGCCTGCGGCTGGACCGGATGGACGACGTCCGCGCCCAGGGCAGCACCTTCACGCCGCGCCCGGCCCCGGACGCCGCGGAGTACGTGCAGCGCGCCATCAGCAGCTCGCCGTACCGCTATATCGCCCGGGTGCGCTACTTCGCGGCCAAAGCGACTGTGGCGCAGACCTTCTCGTCTGCTTCGGTGCACATCGAGGAGGAGGGGCCGGACAGCTGCATCCTGACCACCGGGGCCGACGACGCCGCGGTGATGGCGCTGTACCTGGCGGTGCCGGGCTGCGACTTCGAGGTGCTGGAACCGCGGGAGGTGGCCGACGCGGTGCGGACCGCCGCCGAGCGGCTGCAGCGGGCGGCGGCCCGATGACCGGCGAAACCCCCGTACCGGGGGTGGGAATGCCGCCGCGGACCCCGGGTACGCGAGTTTCGCCGGATATTGGGGGCCCGCGAACGTAGGGTGCCTCCATGCGTGTGACCGCTGCGGAGTCGACGGAACTGTTCGTCGGACCACCGGATGCACCGCTGCAGTTGGTCCGCGCCCACTACGCCGGGTGCACCGTGCCCACCCCGGTCCGCGTCAGCGGATACGGCATCCACGGCGAGGCCGTCGCCCAACCCGGTGACGCCGTCGTCGAGGTGCCGGTCTACGTCGACGATCCCGTCCCCGGGCAGCGCCGCGACGCCCGCATCGGGGACACCACCTTCTGGTTCGTCGTCGCCGAACCCGGCTGGACCATGTACATGATCAGCCATTTCCACTACGACCCGGTCTGGTGGAACACCCAGGCGGCCTACACCAGCGCCTGGACCGAGGACCCGCCCGGGGCCTGCCGGCAGACCAACGGATTCGACCTCGTCACCGCACACCTGGAAATGGCGCGGCGGGTTCCCGAATACAAGTTCGTGCTCGCCGAGGTCGACTACCTCAAACCGTTCTGGGACACCCATCCCGAGGAACGCGACGACCTGCGCCGGTTCATCGCCGAGGGTCGCGTCGAGATCATGGGCGGCACCTACAACGAACCCAACACCAACCTGACCAGTCCCGAGACGGCCATTCGGAACTTTGTGCACGGCATCGGTTTTCAGCGCGACGTGCTCGGCGGCGCGCCCTCGACGGCCTGGCAGCTCGACGTCTTCGGCCACGATCCGCAGTTTCCCGGCATGGCCGCCGATGCCGGGCTGACGTCGAGTTCCTGGGCGCGCGGCCCGCACCATCAGTGGGGCCCGATGGCCGACAAGGGTGACCCGGCCCGCATGCAGTTCGCCAGCGAATTCGACTGGACCGCCCCGTCCGGGCGCGCACTGCTGACCCATTACATGCCCGCCCACTACGCCGCCGGGTGGTGGATGGACTCGGCGCCGACGTTGGCCGACGCGCAGGCACAGACCTTCGCCCTGTTCGCCGACCTCAAGAAGGTCGCCCTGACCCGCAACGTGCTGCTGCCCGTCGGCACCGACTACACCCCACCGAACAAGTGGGTCACCGAGATCCACCGCGACTGGAACGCCCGCTACACCTGGCCGCGGTTCGTCTGCGCGCTGCCGAAGGAATTCTTCGCCGCCGTCCGCGCCGAACTGGACGCGACGGGCCGCCGGGCGTCGGTGCAGACCCGCGACATGAACCCGATCTACACCGGCAAGGATGTCTCCTATATCGACACCAAACAGGCCAACCGGGCCGCCGAGAACGCGGTGCTGCAGGCCGAACGCTTCGCGGTATTCGCCGGAATCCTGGGCGGCGCAACCTATCCGCAGGCCGCCCTGGCCAAGGCTTGGGTGCAACTGGCCTACGGGGCGCACCACGACGCGATCACCGGGTCGGAATCCGATCAGGTGTACCTGGATCTGCTGACCGGGTGGCGCGATGCCTGGGAGATCGGCCGCGCGACCCGTGACAACGCGCTTCGGCTGCTCAGCGGCGCCGTCGACGCACCGTTGGTGGTATGGAACCCGCTGGCGCACAACCGAACCGATATCGTCACCGCCGAGCTGGAACACGGCTTCACCGGCGTGGTGTGCGATCTGGACGGCACGCCGCTGCCCACGCTGATCGAGGATCACACCGTGACCTGGCTGGCCGAAGGCGTCGGATCGCTGGGTTGGCAGGGCTATTCGCTCGACGAGGACGAACGCGGATCACGCTGGGAAGCGCACGACGGGACGAGCATCGGCACCGACCGCTACACGGTGACCGTCGACCCGGCCCGCGGCGGCGCGGTGTGCTCGTTGATCGACGACGGTCGCGAACTCATCGCCGACGGCCGGGTCGGCAACGAACTCGCCGTCTACGACGAGTACAGCGCCCATCCCGAAGCCGGTGAGGGTCCGTGGCATCTGCTGCCGCGCGGACCGGTGGTTTGCTCGTCGGATCACCCTGCGGACGTCGCAGTCTGGCGCTGCGCGCTGGGCGAGCGCATCGTGGTGACCGGGCGTATCGACGATGTGCTGAGTTACACCCAGACCATCACCGTGTGGCACGGGGTCGATCGCGTCGAATGCCGCACGTTCATCGACGAATTCAGCGGCGCCGACAAGCTGCTGCGGCTGCGCTGGCCGTGCCCGGTGCCCGGCGCCATGCCGGTCAGTGAGGTCGGTGACGCGGTGATCGGTCGCGGCTTCGGGCTGTTCCACGACGGCGATGACGCGGTGGACGCGGCGGTGCACCCCCACACCCTGGACAACCCCGCCTACGGCTGGTTCGGGCTGTCGGCGACGCTGCGGGTGCGCATCGGGGTGGGTACCCGCGCGGTTGCGGTGGCCGAGGTGGTCAGTCCCGATGAGCATTTCGACGCCCGCGACGTGATGGTGGCTCTGGTTCGGGCCGGTGTCACCGCGACCTGCACGATCGCCGGGCGGGCTCGCTACGGTGACCTGTCGGTGGACTCCAACCTGCCCGACGCCCGCATCGCCGTCGGTGGCCCCGACGAAAACGCCTTCACCGCTGCGGTATTGGAGTCATCGCCGGAGCACCGTGCCGAGTTCGACCGCCAACTCGCGGCCACCGGTACGGCCCGGGTCTGGGTGCCGGCCGCGGCACCGCTGAGCCAGGAGTGGGTGCCCGGGGCTGATCTGCGGGGCCTGCGCACGCTGCCGGTACTCATTGTCGCGGGCGGTCTGCAGGCGCTGGTGGACGATATCGCCGACGCCGAGATCCCGGTGGCGCAACAGGCACCGGCCGGGCTGGAACCGTTCGAGCCGACCACCGTGGCGCTGCTCAACCGCGGGGTGCCCGGATTCGCGGTCGAACCCGACGGCACGCTGCACACCTCGCTGATGCGCTCGTGCACGGGATGGCCGTCGGGCACCTGGATCGATCCGCCGCGGCGCACCGCGCCCGACGGGTCCAACTTCGGCCTGCAGCACTGGACGCACACCTTCGACTACGCGCTGACCGGCGGCCCGGGGGATTGGCGTGACTGTGAACTTCCGCGTCGCAGCAGCGAATTCGGACATCCACTGGTGGCGGTCCTGAACGCCCGGCGCGGCAGCGATGACCTGCCCGGACACGGCGCCCTGCTCGACGTCGACGCCGCCGGTGTCCAACTCGGGGCGCTCAAGGCCGCGGGTAACCCCATCGCGGCCGGCAGCGTGGCCGCCGTGACCCCGTCGGCGGTGGCGCTGCGACTGGTCGAGACCCACGGCCGCGAGACTCCGTTCGTGGTGCGCTCGGGCCTGTGCGCGGTGTCCGGGCTACGCCAGGCCGACCTGTTGGAGAAGGACACCGGCCCCGCGGCCGACACCCTGCACGGCTACCAGATCGCCACCGTGCTGGCACACCTGGACGCCGTGCAGATCCTCGACGCCGACAACGAGTCGATAGGCCCGGAAGCCGAAGTGGCGCAACCGGTGTACGCCCGCTACTGGCTGCACAACCGTGGCCCGGCACCGCTGGGTGGGTTGCCCGCCGTCGCGCATCTGCACCCGCAGCAGGTGCGCGCCGAACCCGGGACACCGGTGCGGCTGCGGCTGACCGGCGCCAGCGACTGCACCGACGCGGCGGTGCGGGGGCGGGTCCGGCTGATCTGCCCGCCCCAGTGGTCCGCCGAGCCCGACGAGATGACGTTCGTGCTGCCGCCGGGGGAGTACCTGGACGCCGAGATCGCCGTCGACGTGCCCGCCGCCGCCGTACCGGGGCTGTACCCGGTGCGCGCCGAACTGGCCGTCACCGGCGGCCGCGGATTGCCGGCGTGCTGGCGCCAGGTCGTCGAGGACGTCTGCACCGTGCAGGTCGGCCAGCCCGCCGGGGCCGAACTGCTGCGCCTGATCGCCGGTCCGTCCGAGGTGGCGGTGCGTCGTGGCGGCCGAACCCGACTGCACGTCACGATCGGCACCGATGCACATGCCGACCTGGCCGTGGAGGCGCATCTGATCAGCCCGTGGGGGACCTGGGAATGGTTGGGGCCTGCGGTGATCGGCGCCGAACTGCCCGCCGCGGGCATGGTGACGCTGGACTTCGATGTGGCGCCGCCGGAATGGGTGACGCCGGGCCGGTGGTGGGCGCTGGTGCGGGTGGCATGCGCCGGCCGGCTGGTCTACTCGCCGGCGGTATCGGTGGTGGTCACGTGAACGCCGCCCTGGTCGCCGGTGTGCCGGTGACCGTCGCCGAGGTCGACGAACGCGAAAGGCAGTTGCGGGAGGGTCGTTCGGCGGCCGCGCTGCCCCGGCCGGGCACCAGCGAGGGGCGTCAGCTGCGCCGCTGGTTGACGCAGTTGCTGGTGGCCGAACGCGTCGTCGCGCTGGAAAGTGCTGACGGTCAACATATCCCGGCCGTCGAGGAGGTGCTACCTGATATGACGGCACGCCTGGAGATCGGCAGCATCGCCGCGGCCGTGCTGGGTACCGTCGCGGGCCGGGCGGCCTACGCCGCCGTCACCGCTGGGGTGGACGTCACCGATATCGAGATCGCCGACTACCACCGCCGCAACCCGGGGCGGTTCGCATCGCGCCGGTCGATGGTGTTGCCTTTGGACGAGGCGTATCTGTTGATCGCCGAGCATCTGCGGTCGGCGGCGCAGCGGCGGGTGTTTCGGCAATGGTTGGATGCCCGGTGCGCCGAACTCGTCGAACTGGCCCCCGGCTACGAGCATCCCGGCGACCCCCGCCAACCCGACAACACCCATAGGCACTGATGAGTGTCCTGGCAGTCGATATCGGCGGCACCAAGATCGCCGCAGCGCTGGTCGACGACGGGGTGCTGACGCACCGCACCGAGGTACCCACACCGCGGACGTCGGCCGAGGACGCCTGGGCCGCGACCGCGCGCCTGATCACCGACACCCTGTCCGGCGGCGAGGTCGAGGCGGTCGGCATCTCCTCGGCCGGTCCGGTGGACCTGGCCGCCGGCGCCATCAGTCCGGTCAACATCGCGGTGTGGCGTGGCTTCCCGATCGTCGAGCGGGTCGCGGAGCTGACCGGCCTGCCGGTCCGCCTCGGCGGCGACGGGTTGTGCATGGCCCTGGGTGAACACCGGTTCGGCGCCGGCCGCGGCGCGCAGTTCGTGCTCGGCATGGTGGTGTCCACCGGTATCGGTGGGGGACTGGTGCTCGACGGTGCCCCCTATGACGGACGCACCGGCAACGCCGGGCACGTCGGGCACACCGTGGTCGAACTCGACGGCCAGAAGTGCCCGTGCGGGGGCCGCGGTTGTGTGGAGACGGTGGCCTCCGGCCCGTCGATGACGCGGTGGGCGCAAGGCCAGGGCTGGACCGGGACCGATGCCAAACAGCTCGCGGCGGCGGCAGCCGTAGGCGACCCGGTGGCGGTCGAGGCGTTCCGGCGGGCCGCGACGGCGGTGGCCGCGATGATCGCGTCGACGGCCGCGGTGTGCGACCTGGACCTGGCGGTGATCGGCGGCGGGGTGTCCCGTGCCGGTGCCGTGCTGTTCGACCCGCTGCGGGCGGCGCTGGCCGAGTTCGCCGGGCTGACCTTCATCCGCGACCTGCGGGTGCTGCCGGCCGAGCTGGGGTCGGATGCCGGGTTGGTCGGCGCGGGGGTGCTGGCCGCCGGCCGCAGCCTTCGTTTTGGCTGATCGGTGGTCGGCAGGCTATTCTTGCCGGGTTCCACCGAAGACCGTCGGTCACCGAGCAATCGGTTGAAGGTCCGGGATTGTCCCGGCGGCCCACGCAGGAGGACGAGGTAGAAGCATTCTTGCGCGCCCCGACCTGTCTGCGTCGGGGCGCTCGTCATTTCCGGCCCCTCATGTTGGTGGACATCCCAACCATTACGAGGAGGCAAGCATGGCCAAAGCTGACAAGGCCACCGCGGTCGCCGACATCGCCGAGAAGTTCAAGGAGGCGACGGCCACCGTCGTCACCGAGTACCGCGGCCTGACGGTGTCCAACCTTGCCGAGCTGCGCAGGTCACTGGGTGAGGGCACGACCTACACCGTCGCCAAGAACACCCTGGTGAAGCGTGCGGCGACCGAAGCCGGCATCGAGGGTCTCGACGACCTCTTCGCCGGCCCGACCGCCATCGCGTTCATCAACGGCGAGCCCGTGGACGCCGCAAAGGCGATCAAGAAATTCGCCAAGGACAACAAGGCCCTGGTCGTCAAGGGCGGCTACATGGACGGGAAGGCTCTTTCCGTCGATGAGGTCAACCGCATCGCCGATCTGGAATCGCGCGAGGTTCTGCTGTCCAAGCTGGCCGGTGCCCTGAAGGCGAAGCAGTCCCAGGCCGCGGCGCTGTTCGTGGCGCCCGCGTCCCAGGTCGCCCGCCTGGCCGCAGCTCTGCAAGAGAAGAAGGCCGGCGAAGAACCCGCCGCCTGACAAACCACCACCACACCGAAGTAGATAAGGAATCACCATGGCAAAGCTGTCCACCGACGAACTGCTCGACGCGTTCAAGGAAATGACCCTGCTGGAGCTCTCTGAGTTCGTGAAGCAGTTCGAGGAGACCTTCGACGTCACCGCCGCTGCCCCGGTCGCCGTGGCCGCGGGCCCGGCCGCCGGTGGCGCGCCGGCCGAGGCTGCCGAAGAGCAGTCCGAGTTCGACGTCATCCTCGAGGGTGCCGGCGACAAGAAGATCGGCGTCATCAAGGTCGTCCGCGAGATCGTCTCCGGCCTGGGCCTGAAGGAAGCCAAGGACCTGGTCGACGGCGCTCCCAAGCCGCTGCTGGAGAAGGTCAACAAGGAGGCCGCCGACGACGCCAAGGCCAAGCTCGAGGCCGCCGGCGCGACGGTCACCGTCAAGTAGTTCACTCGCATTGCGGGCCGGGTCGATCTTCGACCCGGCCCGCAGTCGTTTCCGGGTTCGGCAGTGCTGCCGTTCGTCGTTGCTGAAAAACCCGGTAGGTTACAGTGACTCAAGCCACAGGCGCTCCTGGCAGGTGGCACGGGCGGGGCTGCAAGCGGAAGGAACACATATGGGCGTCCAAATCGACGTGTCCAACCTGAGTAAGTCGTTCGGGTCGTCGAAGATCTGGGAAGACGTCACGATGTCGATTCCCGCGGGTGAGGTCAGCGTGCTGCTGGGCCCCTCGGGTACGGGTAAGTCGGTGTTCCTGAAGTCGCTGATCGGGTTGCTGCGCCCCGAGCGTGGCTCGATCGTGATCGACGGCACCAACATCCTGGAGTGCTCGGCCAAGGAGCTCTACGAGATCCGCACGCTGTTCGGGGTGCTGTTCCAGGACGGCGCGCTGTTCGGCTCGATGAACATCTATGACAACACCGCCTTTCCGTTGCGTGAGCACACGAAGAAGAGCGAGTCCGAGATCCGCAACATCGTGATGGAAAAGCTCGAGCTCGTCGGTATGCCCAATGACGGGCACAAGTTCCCCGGTGAGATCTCCGGCGGTATGCGCAAGCGTGCCGGCCTGGCGCGGGCGCTGGTGTTGGACCCGCAGATCATCCTGTGCGACGAGCCGGACTCCGGTCTGGACCCGGTGCGTACCGCGTACCTCAGCCAGTTGCTGATCGACATCAACGCCCAGATCGATGCGACGGTGCTGATCGTGACGCACAACATCAACATCGCCCGGACGGTGCCGGACAACATCGGCATGCTGTTCCGCAAGCAGTTGGTGATGTTCGGTCCGCGTGAGGTGTTGTTGACCTCGGAGGAGCCGGTGGTCAAGCAGTTCCTCAACGGTCGTCGTATCGGTCCGATCGGTATGTCGGAGGAGAAGGACGAGGCGACCGCGGCGGCGGAGCAGGCGATGTTGGATGCCGGTCAGCATGACGGTGGTGTGGAGGAGATCGAGGGTGTGCCGCCGCAGTTGACGGCGACTCCGGGTATGCCCGAGCGTCAGGGTGTGGCGCGTCGGCAGGCGCGGGTGCGCGAGATCCTGCACACGCTGCCCCCGGCCGCGCAGGAAGCCATCCGCGACGACCTCGACGGCACCCACAAGTACGCCGTGCACGAGCCCGGCCATGTGCCCCGCCAGCACCACGAGGACGACGCACCCACGCAGTCGATCCCGGTGTCCAACCAGTAATCAGAACAACTCCGGCGACGCGCGAGACCCGATACGGGTCTCGCGCGTTGTTGTTTCTACGGGTGGCTCGATCGCAATGTCGGCCTGACAGCGCCGCTGTGTCATATATGGCGACAACGGCGCTGACAGCCCGACATTGCGGACACCAAACGACCGCATTCGCTCCTAACTTGGCCGTCATGACCAACCGATCACACACGCCCTTGCTTTCGGAACCGGATGTTCGGCGCTACCGGCGGGATGGCTTCATCGCTGTCCCAGGTGTGCTGTCCGCAACGGAAGTCGACGAGTTCCGCGCGGTCTCCGAAAGCATGCTCGATGACCACGAAACCATCCCCTGGTGGGGCGACGCCGGTGCGGTGATGGACTGGGTGCCGGGTGCCGACCGATCGAATCCGGCCATGAGGCGACTTGCCCTACATCCCGCTGTCACCGCGATCGCCGAGCAGCTGGCCGGCCGTCCCATGCGCATGTTCAGACGGAACTGCTGCGCAAGATCGCCGGCGGCCCGGCAACACCGCTGGACGTCGACCAGCCGCCTTCCCCCTGGACGGCGCGCCGGTGACCCTGACGGCATGGGTCGCACTCACCGATGTGCCGGCTGAGCAAGGATGCCTGCAATTCCTGACCGCGTCACACGAGGAACATGGTGCGCCGATCGACGGCGATCTGCTGGACGCGCGGCCTGAACTGCGGTGGCGTCCCCGCGTCAGCGTTCCGTTGCGAGCCGGCGATTGCACATTCCACCATTGCTGGCTGGTGCACGGCGCGGGACCAAACCTCACCGATCATGTGCGGCTGTCGCTGGCGACGGTCTACGTCGACGCGGCGTCCCGCTATCGGCCCGACCCCGAGATGCCGTACCAAGATCCCGTTCCCAACCACGAGCCCGAGCAACCGCTGGACGATCGTGCGTACCCGCGGATCGGAGGCCGGGCCGATGTCTGACTCGACCGACACCCGCGGTGGCGCCGCAGTCCCTGCGGGCTCGAACACCGTCAATCCCTTCATCTTTGCGGAGTCGGCGATCGATCTGATCGACTTCCTGATCGCGGTGCTGGACGCGCGCGACGTTCCGGAAGCTCGCACCCTCGACGACGACGGCCTCATTCTGCACGCTGAGCTCCGCGTCGGTGACTCGCTGGTGACCATCGCCGATCGCAAACCCGGGTGGCCGTTCACGCCGGCCTTCGTCCGGGCCTACGTGTCAGATGCGGAAGCGACCATTCGACGCGCAGAGGCGCACGGGGGCGTGATCGTCACCCGGCCCACAGAATTCTTCGGCGACGTTTTGGCCCGGTTCGTCGATCCGGCCGGGAACCTCTGGTGGATCTACGAGCACATCCCCGCAGATTCTGAGCCCGTCGCCGCCTCCGATGAGGCATGGGGTGCGGACGCCGACTGGCACGCGTTCAGCACGCCTGAACTCGACTACATCCACCGCACACTCATGCAGGCGATGGACATGCTGAGTGCACGGGCTCAAGCGCGTTGAGCATGGCGCGCAACAGCCCGACAAGTGCCTCGCGATCGTCGTCGCCGACGTCCACGGTGTAGGCGACATCGGAAGGTAGCCAGGACAATCCGTAGATCGTGTCCTGCAGGCCGGCGCCGCCGACCGGCCAGCGGGTGCGGCCATGCCCGTCGGGGCGTGCGCCCTGCGACCACGCACCGAATCGGGCGCGAAACGAATCGACCGGCAGGTCGATGACCGCCTCGGCTTGCTCGGCTCCCGGGCTGTAGGCACGTCCGACGGTGATCATCTCGTCGACCTGCTCCGCAGTCAGCGTCCGGGGTGTGAAGCGCACGCTGGTGTGCTGCACATCGCTGAGGCGGTCGACGCGGAAGGTCCGCCAGTCATCGCGCTGGATGTCCCAGCAGATGAGGTACCACGCGCTGCCGGCGGGCACGAGGATGTGCGGTTCTGCATGACGGGCTGCCGACGAACCGGAATCGGGCTGGTACCGGAACCGCACCCGCTCGTGGTCCCGGCTTGCCAGGGCCAGGTCGTGAGCACCCCCATCGACGTCTCCCGTCGCTGCAGACCGCTGTGCCGAACGGAGGAGCCCACGGCATTGACACGCTGACCCACGGCCGGAGGAAGAACTTGTTCGAGTTTGGCAAGCGCGGACAAGGCTGTCTCGGAGGCGCGCGTCGGTTGACCGGTAGCGATGAGCCGAAGGCCCACCGCCATCGCGATCGCGTCGTCGTCCGTGAGTACCAGGGGAGGCAGCGTTCCTCCGGCCGCGAGCCGGTATCCACCGAGCACTCCGGGTGCCGACTCGATGCGATACCCGAGATCGCGCAACCGTTCGATGTCGCGGCGGACCGTGCGCACCGTCACGTGCAACCGATCTGCCAATTCGGATGCCGGCCAGTGCCGGTGTGACTGGAGTAGGTCGAGCAGAGCCAGAGCACGGGCGGTGGTGTCGGACATGGTGCGAGTGTGCCGTCAATCGAGGACAGCTATTGTCCGTGGACTTTCGACCGGTTGATGCAGCGGTTGATGCGGGTGACCCTGATCCTCGGCGAGTTCACCGGCAACTGCGCCACCGAACCGCCGCAGATCAGAAACTCCACAGCCGACACGGCCTTATCTCTTGACGAAGGGAGGCAAACGGGCCAGTCTGTTGGGCAGCAATGTGTGATGGGTTGAGAACTGACGGGTCGCCAGCCAGCGCTCGATCGACCCTCCACACACGGTGGTTGAGGAATGTGCCGTCTTGCGCTATCGTTGGACGTTGCGCTGGCTGCATCCTGCCCACCCTTCACTGCACCTGAGTTCGTGACCTAGCCTGAGCCCTGCTCAGCGATCTAGACGCGTGCCATGGCTCGGAGAGGATCCGGGCTTGAGAGCCAGCCGTACCGATGCAGATATAGCTGGAAGGGTGCATCTTGGCAGTCTCGAGCCAGAGCAAGTCAGATTCCACTAATAGCTCCGTTCCGGGAGCGCCCAATCGTATTTCCTTCGCCAAGCTCCGCGAGCCTCTCGAGGTTCCGGGGCTGCTCGACGTTCAGACCGACTCGTTCGAGTGGCTGGTCGGTTCGGACAAGTGGCGCAGCAAGGCAGTCGATCGCGGCGATGTGAACCCGGTCGGCGGCCTGGAAGAGGTTCTTGCCGAACTGTCCCCGATCGAGGACTTCTCCGGCTCGATGTCGCTGAGCTTCTCGGACCCGCGCTTCGACGAGGTCAAGGCGCCGGTCGACGAGTGCAAAGACAAGGACATGACGTACGCGGCCCCGCTGTTCGTCACGGCCGAGTTCATCAACAACAACACCGGCGAGATCAAGAGCCAGACGGTCTTCATGGGTGACTTCCCGATGATGACCGAGAAGGGCACCTTCATCATCAACGGCACCGAGCGTGTCGTGGTGAGCCAGCTGGTGCGCTCGCCGGGCGTGTACTTCGACTCGTCGATCGACAAGACCACCGAGAAGGACCTGCACAGCGTCAAGGTCATCCCGGGCCGCGGTGCGTGGCTGGAGTTCGACGTCGACAAGCGCGACACCGTCGGTGTGCGCATCGACCGCAAGCGCCGTCAGCCGGTCACCGTGCTGCTGAAGGCCCTCGGCTGGACCAACGAGCAGATCACCGAGCGCTTCGGCTTCTCCGAGATCATGATGAGCACGCTGGAGAAGGACAACACCGCAGGTACCGACGAGGCGCTGCTGGACATCTACCGCAAGCTGCGCCCGGGCGAGCCGCCGACCAAGGAGTCGGCGCAGACCCTGCTGGAGAACCTGTTCTTCAAGGACAAGCGCTACGACCTGGCCCGCGTCGGTCGCTACAAGGTGAACAAGAAGCTCGGCCTCAACGCCGGCGAGCCGATCACCAACTCGACGCTGACCGAAGAGGACGTCGTCGCCACCATCGAGTACCTGGTGCGTCTGCACCAGGGCGACAAGGTGATGACCGCGCCCGGTGGCGTCGAGGTGCCCGTCGAGGTCGACGACATCGACCACTTCGGCAACCGTCGTCTGCGCACCGTGGGTGAGCTGATCCAGAACCAGATCCGGGTCGGTCTGTCCCGCATGGAGCGTGTCGTGCGCGAGCGCATGACCACCCAGGACGTCGAGGCGATCACCCCGCAGACCCTGATCAACATCCGTCCCGTCGTGGCGGCGATCAAGGAGTTCTTCGGCACCAGCCAGCTGTCGCAGTTCATGGATCAGAACAACCCGCTGTCGGGCCTGACCCACAAGCGTCGTCTGTCGGCGCTGGGCCCCGGCGGTCTGTCCCGTGAGCGCGCCGGCCTCGAGGTCCGCGACGTGCACGCCAGCCACTACGGCCGGATGTGCCCGATCGAGACCCCTGAGGGTCCGAACATCGGTCTGATCGGTTCGCTGTCGGTGTACGCCCGGGTCAACCCGTTCGGCTTCATCGAGACCCCGTACCGCAAGGTCGTCGACGGTGTCGTCACCGACCAGATCGACTACCTGACCGCCGACGAGGAGGACCGCCACATCGTGGCGCAGGCCAACTCGCCGGTCGACGGCTCCGGCCATTTCGTCGAGGACCGCATCCTGGTCCGCCGTAAGGGCGGCGAGGTCGAGTTCGTCTCCGCCAACGACGTGGATTACATGGACGTCTCGCCGCGCCAGATGGTGTCGGTCGCGACCGCGATGATCCCGTTCCTGGAGCACGACGACGCCAACCGTGCCCTGATGGGTGCCAACATGCAGCGCCAGGCCGTTCCGCTGGTGCGCAGCGAGGCCCCGCTGGTCGGCACCGGTATGGAGCTGCGCGCCGCGATCGACGCCGGTGACGTGGTCGTCGCCGACAAGACCGGTGTCATCGAAGAGGTCTCGGCCGACTACATCACCGTGATGGCCGACGACGGCTCGCGTCAGACCTACCGGATGCGCAAGTTCGCCCGGTCCAACCACGGCACCTGCGCCAACCAGCGCCCGATCGTGGACACCGGACAGCGTGTGGAGGCCGGCCAGGTCCTCGCCGACGGCCCCTGCACCGAGAACGGTGAGATGGCCCTGGGCAAGAACCTGCTGGTCGCGGTCATGCCGTGGGAGGGTCACAACTACGAGGACGCGATCATCCTCTCCAACCGTCTGGTGGAAGAGGACGTGCTCACCTCGATTCACATCGAAGAGCACGAGATCGATGCCCGCGACACCAAGCTGGGCGCCGAGGAGATCACCCGGGACATCCCGAACGTCTCCGATGAGGTGCTGGCCGATCTCGACGAGCGCGGCATCATCCGCATCGGCGCCGAGGTCCGCGACGGCGACATCCTGGTCGGCAAGGTCACCCCGAAGGGTGAGACCGAGCTGACCCCCGAGGAGCGCCTGCTGCGTGCCATCTTCGGTGAGAAGGCCCGCGAGGTCCGCGACACGTCGCTGAAGGTGCCCCACGGTGAGTCCGGCAAGGTCATCGGCATCCGCGTGTTCTCCCGCGAGGATGATGACGAGCTGCCCGCCGGCGTCAACGAGCTGGTCCGCGTCTACGTGGCCCAGAAGCGCAAGATCTCCGACGGCGACAAGCTCGCCGGACGCCACGGCAACAAGGGCGTCATCGGCAAGATCCTGCCGGTCGAGGACATGCCGTTCATGCCGGACGGCACCCCGGTCGACATCATCCTGAACACCCACGGTGTGCCGCGTCGTATGAACATCGGCCAGATCCTGGAAACCCACCTCGGGTGGGTGGCCAAGGCCGGCTGGAACATCGAGGGCAACCCGGAGTGGGCGGCCAACCTGCCCGAGGGCATGAAGTCGGCCCCGGCCGACTCCATCGTGGCCACCCCGGTGTTCGACGGTGCGCAGGAGGGCGAGCTGCAGGGTCTGCTGGGCGCCACGCTGCCCAACCGCGACGGCGAGGTCATGGTCAACGCCGACGGTAAGGCCGAGCTGTTCGACGGTCGGTCCGGTGAGCCGTTCCCGTACCCGGTGACGGTCGGCTACATGTACATCCTGAAGCTGCACCACCTGGTCGACGACAAGATCCACGCCCGTTCGACCGGTCCGTACTCGATGATCACCCAGCAGCCGCTCGGTGGTAAGGCGCAGTTCGGTGGTCAGCGTTTCGGCGAGATGGAATGTTGGGCCATGCAGGCCTACGGCGCGGCGTACACGCTGCAGGAGCTGCTCACCATCAAGTCCGACGACACGGTGGGTCGCGTCAAGGTGTACGAGGCGATCGTCAAGGGCGAGAACATCCCCGAGCCGGGTATCCCGGAGTCGTTCAAGGTGCTTCTCAAGGAGCTGCAGTCGCTCTGCCTGAACGTCGAGGTGCTGTCTTCTGACGGCGCGGCGATCGAGATGCGTGACGGTGACGACGAGGACCTGGAGCGTGCCGCTGCCAACCTCGGTATCAACCTGTCGCGCAACGAATCTGCGTCCGTTGAGGACTTGGCCTAATAGTTACTAAACCCGCAAGGGGAAAGGGAGTTACGTGCTAGACGTCAACTTCTTCGATGAACTCCGCATCGGTCTGGCGACCGCGGACGACATCCGCAACTGGTCCTACGGCGAGGTCAAGAAGCCGGAGACCATCAACTACCGCACGCTCAAGCCGGAAAAGGACGGCCTGTTCTGCGAGAAGATCTTCGGACCGACTCGCGACTGGGAGTGCTACTGCGGCAAGTACAAGCGCGTGCGCTTCAAGGGCATCATCTGTGAGCGCTGCGGCGTCGAGGTGACCCGTGCCAAGGTGCGCCGTGAGCGGATGGGCCACATCGAGCTGGCCGCACCCGTCACCCACATCTGGTACTTCAAGGGCGTCCCGTCGCGCCTGGGCTACCTGCTGGACCTGGCCCCGAAGGATCTGGAAAAGATCATCTACTTCGCGGCCTACGTGATCGTCGCCGTCGACACCGAGATGCGGCACAACGAGCTGTCCACGCTCGAAGCCGAGATGGTCGTCGAGAAGAAGGCCGTCGAGGATCAGCGCGACGCCGACCTGGAGGCCCGGGCCCAGAAGCTCGAAGCCGACATGGCCGAGCTGGAGAAGGAAGGCGCCAAGAGCGACGTGCGCCGCAAGGTGCGCGACGGTGGCGAGCGCGAGATGCGCCAGCTGCGCGACCGGGCCCAGCGTGAGCTGGACCGGCTCGACGAGATCTGGACCACCTTCACCAAGCTGGCCGTCAAGCAGCTCATCGTCGACGAGGTGCTCTACCGCGAGCTCGTCGACCGCTACGGCGAGTACTTCACCGGTGCCATGGGTGCCGAGTCGATCAAGAAGCTCATCGAGACCTTCGACATCGACGCCGAGGCCGAGTCGCTGCGCGACACCATCAAGAACGGCAAGGGCCAGAAGAAGCTGCGTGCGCTGAAGCGACTGAAGGTCGTCGCCGCGTTCCAGCAGTCCGGCAACTCGCCGATGGGCATGGTGCTCGACGCCGTTCCGGTGATCCCGCCGGAGCTGCGCCCGATGGTTCAGCTCGACGGTGGCCGCTTCGCCACCTCCGACCTGAACGACCTGTACCGCCGCGTCATCAACCGCAACAACCGGCTCAAGCGACTGATCGATCTGGGTGCGCCCGAGATCATCGTCAACAACGAGAAGCGCATGCTTCAGGAGTCGGTGGACGCGCTGTTCGACAACGGCCGCCGTGGCCGGCCCGTCACCGGGCCGGGCAACCGTCCGCTCAAGTCGCTGTCCGATCTGCTCAAGGGCAAGCAGGGCCGCTTCCGGCAGAACCTGCTGGGTAAGCGCGTCGACTACTCGGGCCGTTCGGTCATCGTGGTCGGCCCGCAGCTCAAGCTGCACCAGTGCGGTCTGCCCAAGCTGATGGCCCTGGAGCTGTTCAAGCCGTTCGTGATGAAGCGTCTGGTCGACCTGAACCACGCGCAGAACATCAAGAGCGCCAAGCGCATGGTCGAGCGTCAGCGTCCGCAGGTGTGGGACGTCCTCGAAGAGGTCATCGGCGAGCATCCGGTGCTGCTGAACCGCGCACCCACGCTGCACCGTCTGGGTATCCAGGCCTTCGAGCCGCAGCTGGTCGAGGGCAAGGCCATCCAGCTGCACCCGCTGGTGTGTGAGGCCTTCAACGCCGACTTCGACGGTGACCAGATGGCCGTGCACCTTCCGCTGAGCGCGGAGGCGCAGGCCGAGGCCCGCATCCTGATGCTGTCGTCCAACAACATCCTGTCTCCCGCGTCGGGCCGCCCGCTGGCCATGCCGCGTCTGGACATGGTGACCGGCCTGTTCTACCTGACCACCGAGATCGACGGTGACAAGGGCGAATACACCGCGGCCGGCACCGACACCCCGGAGACCGGTGTGTACAGCAGCCCGGCCGAGGCCATCATGGCCATGGACCGCGGTGCGCTGAGTGTGCGCGCCAAGATCAAGGTGCGGCTGACCAACCTGCGTCCGCCGGCCGATATCGAGGCCGAGCTGTTCCCGGAGGGCTGGAAGGCCGGGGACGCCTGGACCGCGTCGACCACGCTGGGCCGGGTCATGTTCAACGAGCTGCTGCCGAAGGGCTACCCCTTCGTCAACGCGCAGATGTTCAAGAAGGCGCAGGCGTCGATCATCAACGATCTCGCCGAGCGGTACCCGATGATCGTCGTCGCGCAGACCGTGGACAAGCTCAAGGACGCCGGCTTCTACTGGGCCACCCGCTCGGGTGTCACCGTGTCGATGGCCGACGTGCTGGTGCCGCCGCAGAAGCAGGAGATCCTGGAGCGCTACGAGGGCGAAGCCGACGCGATCGAGAAGCAGTACCAGCGCGGCAAGCTCAACCACGACGAGCGCAACGGCGAGCTGGTGAAGATCTGGCAGCAGGCCACCGAAGAGGTGGGTAAGGCGCTGGAGGAGTACTACCCGGCGGACAACCCGATCATCACGATCGTGAAGTCCGGCGCCACGGGCAACATCACCCAGACCCGCACGCTCGCGGGCATGAAGGGTCTGGTGACCAACCCGAAGGGTGAGTACATCCCGCGTCCGATCAAGTCCTCGTTCCGTGAGGGCCTGACCGTGCTGGAGTACTTCATCAACACCCACGGTGCCCGTAAGGGTCTGGCCGACACCGCGCTGCGTACCGCCGACTCGGGTTACCTGACCCGTCGTCTGGTGGACGTCTCGCAGGACGTCATCGTGCGCGAGACCGATTGCCAGACCGAGCGCGGTATCAACGTCACCCTCGCCGAGAAGCAGGACGACGGCACGCTGGTCCGCGATCAGCACATCGAGACGTCGGCGTACGCCCGCACGTTGGCCACCGACGCGGTGGACGCGAACGGCAACGTCGTCATCGAGCGTGGACATGACCTGGGCGACCCGGCCATCGACGCGCTGCTGGCCGCCGGCATCACCGAGGTGAAGGTCCGCTCCGTGCTGACCTGCACCACCGGCACCGGCGTCTGCGCCATGTGCTACGGCCGCTCGATGGCCACCGGCAAGCTCGTCGACATCGGCGAGGCCGTCGGTATCGTCGCCGCGCAGTCGATCGGTGAGCCCGGCACGCAGCTGACCATGCGTACCTTCCACCAGGGTGGTGTCACCGGTGGCGCCGACATCGTCGGTGGTCTGCCGCGTGTGCAGGAGCTGTTCGAGGCCCGCGTTCCGCGGAACAAGGCCCCGATCGCCGATGTCACCGGCCGGGTGCAGCTGGAGGAGACCGACAAGTTCTACAAGATCACCATCGTCCCGGACGATGGTGGCGAGGAAGTCGTCTACGACAAGCTGACCCGTCGCCAGCGCCTGAAGGTGTTCAAGCACGACGACGGCTCCGAGCGTCTGCTGTCTGACGGTGACCACGTCGAGGTCGGCCAGCAGCTCATGGAAGGTGCTGCCGATCCGCACGAGGTGCTGCGTGTGCAGGGTCCGCGCGAGGTGCAGATCCACCTGGTCAAGGAGGTCCAGGAGGTCTATCGGGCGCAGGGCGTGTCGATCCACGACAAGCACATCGAGGTCATCGTCCGGCAGATGCTGCGTCGCGTCACGATCATCGATTCGGGCTCGACGGAGTTCCTGCCCGGCTCGCTGACCGAGCGTGCCGAGTTCGAGTCGGAGAACCGTCGCGTCGTGGCCGAGGGCGGCGAGCCCGCGGCCGGACGTCCGGTGCTGATGGGTATCACCAAGGCGTCGCTGGCCACGGATTCGTGGCTGTCGGCGGCGTCGTTCCAGGAGACCACGCGTGTGCTGACCGATGCGGCGATCAACTGCCGCAGCGATAAGCTGCAGGGTCTGAAGGAGAACGTGATCATCGGTAAGTTGATCCCGGCCGGTACCGGTATCAACCGCTACCGCAACATCCAGGTGAACCCGACCGAGGAAGCCCGCGCTGCGGCGTACACGATCCCGTCCTACGAGGATCAGTACTACAGCCCGGACTTCGGTCAGAGCACCGGTGCCGCGGTGCCGCTGGACGATTACGGATACAGCGACTACCGGTAACCAGTCACGGAGAAGCCCCCAGGTTCGCCCTGGGGGCTTCTTCGTGCTTATCGCCCAAACGAACAAACGGGCGGGAAAGTGCGAGTGGATCTCGCCGATTCGTCAATCTCGGGGTCAGCCGAGCAGGTCGTTACGGCCGGACACGGCCATCAACAGTTCGATTGCGGTGCCGCGGATCTCGCGGCCGTCACCGATGGTGAAGTCGATATCGGTGGCGCGCAGACGCGTGCCGGCGACCAGCTCCTTGGCCCCGCCGAACCTCGTCGACGTGCGGACCTGCTGGCTGATCGACCTGGCCAGGGCTTCGGGCGGGTAGACGCGGGTGATGCCGAGAACGCGCCGGATGTCCTCACCGTGCACCACCTCCTCGACGATGCGGGTGTCCAGCGGTGCGATCGGGGTCGTGGTCCGACCGGCGGCCCGGCGGAGTCTGTCCAGGGTGTCTTCAGTGCAGGCGGCCTTTGCGCGGGCGATACCGCGCTCGTTCTGCCGGTCGAAGTCGAAGCCGGCGCGCACCATGTCGACGGCGAATCCGGTGCGCGTCGACTCGGCGACGTCGATCAGGTGGGCGACTACGTCGTGCACCGTCCACCCGTCGCACAGCGATGCGGTGTTCCACTGTTCGGGCCGCAGCGTCTGGAGGTCGGCGATGAGTGCCTGCCGCTCGGCGTGGACCAACGGCCATACGGTGTTCATGCCGGATAGACCGGCAGCGGTCTGCAATGTCATCGCCTGCGTAGTTTCAGCCTGGTGGGGCGGCGGCCGACCAGGCTGACACCACGTACGGATTCGCACCCGCGTGGCCTACCGGAATGCAGTGTGGTGCGCACCTCCGACACCAGACTGAAACCACGCAGCTCCATTAGGCTTTGCGCGATGTGGACCGACGCGGGCTGGTTCGTCCTCGGCCTGGCGGCACTGGTCCTCGGGGCCGAGGTGATGGTCCGCGGTGGCGCCGAGGTCGCCGCCCGGCTGGGCATCAGCCCGATCGTCATCGGCCTGACCGTCGTCTCGATCGGCACGAGTCTGCCGGAACTTGCCGTCGGCGTGGTCGCGGCCCAGGAGGGCAGCGGCGCGCTGGCCGTCGGCAACATCACCGGCACCAACGTCGTCAACCTGTTGCTCATCCTCGGTCTCAGCGCGCTGATCGTGCCGCTGGCGATGGCAACCCGGACGCTGCGCTTCGAACTTCCGGTGATGGCCGGCGCGGCCGTGCTGATGCTGGTGCTGACGCTCGACGGCACGCTGTCCCGTACCGATGGCGTGATCCTGGTGGCCTGCGCCGTCGTCTACACCGTCGCAGTGATCCGGATGACGCGACGCGAATCGCGTGCGGTGGTGGGGGAGTACGCGCAGGCCTACGAACCCGAGCCCGCCGGACCGCGGCCGACGCCGCTGTACGTGGCGTTGATGCTCGGCGGTATCGCCGTCGTGGTGATCGGCGCCGATTGGCTGGTCGACGGGGCCGTCGGCATGGCCCGCGGGTTCGGGGTCTCGGATGCCCTGATCGGGCTGACGGTGGTCGCCATCGGCACCTCGGCTCCGGAGTTGGTGACGACGGTGGTGTCCACCCTGCGCGGGGACCGCGATATCGCCATCGGCAACCTGCTGGGCAGCAGCATCTACAACGTCCTGCTGATCCTCGGCGTGACGAGCGTGGTGGCCGCCGGCGGCCTGACGGTACCGGCCGGCCTGGTACGCATCGACATCCCGGTCATGGTGGCGGTCGCGCTCGCCTGCGTGCCCATCTTCCTCACCGGGCGACGGGTCAGCCGCATCGAGGGTGGGGCGATGGTCGCGGTGTACGTCGGCTATCTGGTGTTCGCGCTCGTCACCCAGAGCTGAGCTGTCAGCCCACGCGCCTAGACTGGCCGCGTGCTCATCGGATCGCATGTGAACCCCGACGACCCGCTGGCCGCGGCCGCCGCGGAGAACGCGGATGTGGTGCAGTTCTTTCTCGGCAACCCGCAGAGCTGGAAGAAGCCCAAACCCCGCGAGGACGCCGACACCCTCAAAGCGGCGAGCGTCCCGCTCTATGTGCACGCCCCATACCTGATCAACGTGGCCTCGGCGAACAACCGGGTGCGCATCCCGTCGCGCAAGATTCTGCAGGACACCTGCGACGCCGCCGCCGAGATCAACGCCACCGCCGTCATCGTGCACGGCGGGCACGCCGACGACAACGACATGGAGGCCGGGTTCGAGCGCTGGGCCAAGGCCCTGGACTACCTGGAGACCGATGTGCCGGTCTACTTGGAGAACACCGCGGGCGGTGACCATGCGATGGCGCGTCACTTCGACACCATCGGTCGGCTGTGGGAACGCATCGGCGACAAGGGGATCGGCTTCTGCCTGGACACCTGCCACGCGTGGGCGGCCGGCGAGGCGCTGATCGACGCGGTGGACCGCATCAAGGCCATCACCGGGCGCATCGACCTGGTGCACTGCAACGACTCCCGCGACGCGGCCGGCTCCGGCGCCGACCGGCACGCCAACTTCGGCACCGGCCAGATCGACCCCGATCTGCTGGTCGCTGTCGTCAAGGCCGCCGATGCTCCGGTGATCTGCGAGACCTCCGAGGACGGCCGCAAGGACGACATCGCGTTCCTGCGCGACAACATCTGACACCACACCGCAACCTTGGGCAAACGACGGGTGGCCGGCGGGTGAACTAGGCTGCCGTATCGTGGCCACGATTGACGAGGAACAGTCGATCGTCGTTGCCACCCGGACCGCCGCCCCGGACCGGCGAGCCCAGCGCCTGCGTTATCTGCGCTACGCCGCCATCGCCGTCTGGGCCGCCGTCATCATCTATCGCACGGTCACCGACGGGTTCGCGTTCAACCGCGAGCTGCTGCTGGTCTACATCAGCACCGGGCTCATGGCGGCCAGCATCGGTCAGGGCCGTCGGATGCTCTACGTCATCCGCGACTGGTTGCCGTTCGCGTTGCTGCTCATCGCCTACGACCTGAGCCGCGGCGCGGCCGACCTGGTCGGCAGACCCACCCTGTGGCATTGGCAGGCCGACGCCGACCGCTGGCTGTTCGCCGGGACCATGCCGACGGTGTGGCTGCAGGAACGGCTGAAACTGCCCGAGCCGCCGCTGTGGGAGGTGGTGATCAGCTCGGTCTACATGTCGTTCTTCATCCTCCCGTACGTCATCGCCGGTGTGCTGTGGCTGCGCAACCGCGAGGAGTGGAAGAGCTTCGTCAAACTGTTCGTCGGGCTGAACTTCGTCGGTCTGGTGATCTACGCGTTGGTGCCGGCCGCCCCGCCGTGGGCCGCGGCCCGCTGCACCGCGGCCGATGTCGCCGACGGACCATCGGGACCGGCGTGCATGTTCCGCTCGGCGCGCGGCGTGCCCGACGGTGGGGTGCTCGGGGCCATGCAGACCAGCATCGAGGGTGCCAACGACTGGATCGAGCGGATCGTCGGGCGCGGTTGGCGGGCGTTGGATCTGCACACCGCGACCGCCTTGCTGGATCAGGGGCAGGCCAGCGTCAACCTGGTCGCGGCCATTCCGTCCCTGCATGCCGGCATGTCCGCCGCGCTGGCGGTGTTCCTGTGGAACCGGCTCAACCGCGGGTGGCGTCCGGCTCTGGTGGCCTATCCGCTGGTGATGGCGTTCACCCTGGTCTACACCGCCGAGCACTATGTCGTCGACATCCTGCTCGGCTGGGCGCTGGCGGCGGTGGTGCTCTACGGCCTGCGGGTGCACGAGGCGCGCCGCAGTGCCGCCTGAACCGGGACCGCGTCAGGTCAGATAGATCTTGCGCAGCGTCTCGGTGACGGTCCAGGTGGTCTGCGCACCCGCGGCGAGCCGCCCGACATCGCCGGCCCGCAGCTCCAGAGTGGGCGTGCCATCGGCAAATTCGACGGTGGCCGCGCCGAACAGCACCACGAATACCTCATCGGCCTCGGTATCGGTCATGGTGCCGACCGACATTTCCCACACCCCGATCTCCAGCCCACCCAGTTCGGTCAGCGTGGCAGCCGCGGTGCTCGGATCCCCGGCGATGGACTGCTCGGCCGGAACCGGTTCGTGGTCGAGGGCCAGGTCGGTGGCGCGGATGACGGTATTGGGTTGCACCGCACGAGTATGCACCGTGTTACACATCTTGTGCGGTTGTCGAGATAATGTAACAGTGGGTGCATGGCCACACATGTCGTCACCAACCAGGTCCCGCCGCTGCGCGACCACAATCCCGCGTCCTCCCCGGTGCTGATGGAAGCGTTGGTCCGCGAGGGCGGCGGCTGGGGCGTCGATGAGGTCACCGAACTCGGCGCGCTCAGCGGCTCGGACCGGGCGCAGCGCTGGGGCGAACTCGCCGACCGGCACCGTCCCGAACTGCACACCCACGACCGCTACGGGCACCGCGTCGACGAGGTGGAGTACGACCCGGCCTACCACGAGCTGATGACCGTGGCGGTCGGCCACGGCCTGCACGCGGCACCGTGGGTCGACGACCGTCCCGGCTCGCACGTGGTGCGCGCGGCCAAGACCTCGGTGTGGACGCCCGAACCCGGCCACATCTGTCCCATCTCGATGACCTACGCCGTGGTGCCGGCCCTGCGGTTCAACCCGGAACTCGCGGCGGTCTACGAGCCGCTGCTGGCCAGCCGCGCCTATGACCCCGAGCTCAAGGTGCCCGCCACCAAAGCCGGTATCACCGCGGGCATGTCGATGACCGAGAAGCAGGGCGGCTCCGATGTGCGGGCCGGCACCACCCAGGCGGTGCCCAACGCCGACGGTAGCTACACCCTGACCGGGCACAAGTGGTTCACCTCGGCGCCGATGAGTGATGTGTTCCTCGTCCTCGCCCAGACGTCGAATGGCGTCAGCTGCTTCTTCCTGCCGCGCGTGCTGCCCGACGGCAGCCGCAACCGGATGTTCCTGCAACGCCTCAAGGACAAGCTGGGCAATCACGCGAACGCCTCCAGTGAGGTCGAGTACGACGGCGCGACGGCCTGGTTGGTCGGCGAGGAGGGTCGCGGGGTCAAGACCATCATCGAGATGGTCAACCTGACCCGGCTGGACTGCACGCTGGGCAGCGCCACCAGCATGCGCGCCGGCCTGGCCCGCGCCGTCCACCATGCCCAGTACCGAAAGGCATTCGGCGCGTATCTGATCGATCAGCCACAGATGCGCAACGTGCTCGCCGACCTGGCGGTGGAGGCCGAGGCCGCCACCATGCTGGCCATGCGGATGGCCGGTGCCACCGACGCCGCGGCGCGTGGCGACGAACGGGAGGCGCTGCTGCGCCGCATCGGTCTGGCCGCCGCCAAGTACTGGGTGTGCAAGCGGGCCACCCCGCACGCCGCCGAGGCGATGGAATGCCTGGGCGGCAACGGGTACGTCGAGGATTCCGGGATGCCGCGGCTCTACCGTGAAGCGCCGCTGATGGGCATCTGGGAGGGCTCCGGCAACGTCAGCGCCCTGGACACGCTGCGCGCCATGGCCACCCGGCCCGAGTGCGTCGACGTGCTGTTCGAGGAGCTGGCGCTGGCCTCGGAGCCGCGGCTGAACGCGCATGTGGCGCAGTTGAAGACGTCGCTGGGCGATATCGCCGACATCCAGTACCGGGCCCGCAAGATCACCGAGGACATCGCGCTGGCACTGCAGGGCGCGCTGCTGGTGCGCCACGGCCACCCCGCCGTCGCCGAGGCCTTCCTGGCCAGCCGACTCGGCGGGCTGTGGGGTGGCGCGTTCGGGACCCTGCCGACCGGCCTGGACCTGGCGCCGATCATCGAGCGCAATCTGGTGAAAGGGTGACGGCTTCCCCGGGCGAGCAGACACAAACCTGCCTCAAAACGCCCTCCAAAGGTCAGTTTTACGTCTGTTCGCGGGGATGAAGATGAAGACGATGACCTATGAGGTGACCGACCGCATCGCGCGGATCACCTTCAACCGGCCCGATAAGGGCAACGCCATCATCGCCGACACGCCCGTCGAGTTGGCCGCCTGCGTCGAGCGCGCCGACCTCGATCCGAACGTGCACGTGATCCTGGTTTCCGGTGCCGGAGAAGGTTTCTGCGCCGGGTTCGATCTCGGCGCCTACGCCGACGGATCCTCATCGGCCGGCTCGGATCGGCGCGGCACCGTGCTCGACGGCCGCACCCAGGCCAGCAATCACCGGCCCGACCAGCCGTGGGACCCGATGATCGACTACCAGATGATGAGCCGGTTCGTCCGTGGCTTCGCCAGCCTGATGCACTGCGACAAGCCGACGGTGGTCAAGATCCACGGCTACTGCGTGGCAGGCGGCACCGATATCGCGCTGCACGCCGACCAGGTGATCGCCGCCGCGGATGCCAAGATCGGCTATCCGCCGATGCGGGTGTGGGGTGTGCCGGCCGCCGGGCTGTGGGCGCACCGACTCGGTGATCAGCGCGCGAAAAGGCTGCTGTTCACCGGTGATTGCATCACCGGCGCACAGGCCGCCGAATGGGGTTTGGCCGTGGAAGCGCCCGAACCGCAGGATCTCGACGAGCGCACCGAACGTCTGGTCGCGCGCATCGCGGCCATGCCGGTCAACCAGCTCATCATGGCCAAACTGGCCTGCAACACCGCGCTGTTGCAGCAGGGCGTGGCGACCAGTCGCATGGTCAGCACCGTCTTCGACGGTATCGCGCGGCACACCCCGGAAGGCCACGCGTTCGTCGCCGACGCCGTCGAGCACGGCTTCCGCGAGGCGGTCCGGCACCGCGACGAGCCGCGCGGCGACCACGGCCGACGCGCGTCCGGGGTGTAGCGGTGCGGCTGACTGCGCGCTCGGTGGTGCTCAGCGTGCTGCTGGGAGCGCACCCGGCCTGGGCGTCGGCCTCTGAATTAATCACGCTGACAGCCGATTTCGGTATCCGTGAGTCGACGCTGCGGGTGGCGCTGACCCGGATGGTCAGTGCCGGGGACCTGGTGCGTTCGGCCGACGGGTACCGGCTCTCGGACCGGCTGCTGGCCCGGCAGCGTCGTCAGGACGCCGCGATCGAACCGCAGGAACACCGCTGGGACGGTTCGTGGGTGACCTTGCTGATCACCAGCGTCGGCGCCGACGCCCGCACCCGAGCCGACCTGCGGAACACCTTGCTGCAGAACCGGTTCGGCGAACTTCGCGACGGGGTGTGGCTACGGCCGGACAATCTGGACGTGGCGCTGGCCGATGAGGTGCTGTCCCGGATGCGGGTACTGCACAGCCGCGACGCCGATCCCGCCGGGCTGGCGGCGCAGCTGTGGGACCTGCCGGTCTGGGCACGCGACGGGGAACGGCTGCTGGGCGAAATGACCGAGGCCGCCGATGTTCCCGCGCGGTTCGTGGTGGCCGCGGCGATCGTGCGGCATCTGCTGACCGATCCGGTGCTACCCGCCGAGTTGCTTCCCCGGCGCTGGCCGGGGGAGTCGCTGCGTGCGGCCTATCGAGAATTCGCCGCTGAACTGGTGGCGCGGCGCGACGAGCATGTGGAGGCGATATGAATGGTGTCCGAGTAGAACGCAACGGCCCCGTCACCACGGTGATCATGGACCGGCCGCAGGCACGCAATGCCGTCGACGGGCCGACCGCTGAGGCGCTGTACGCGGCCTTCGACGAGTTCGACAAGGACGACGGTGCCGCGGTCGCGGTGCTCTACGGCGACAACGGAACCTTTTGCGCGGGGGCCGATCTCAAGGCGATGAGCAATCAGGTGCGCCCCGACGGGCCGGGTCCGATGGGCCCGACGCGGATGGTGCTGTCCAAGCCGGTGATCGCCGCGGTCAGCGGATATGCCGTCGCCGGCGGGCTGGAGTTGGCGGTGTGGTGCGACATGCGGGTGGTCGAGGAGGACGCCGTGTTCGGGGTGTTCTGCCGCCGCTGGGGTGTGCCCCTGATCGACGGCGGCACGGTGCGGTTGCCGCGCCTGATCGGGCACAGCCGGGCGATGGACCTGATCCTGACCGGGCGCGCGGTCGATGCGCAGGAGGCGCTGCACATCGGGCTGGCCAACCGGGTGGTGCCGACCGGCCGGTCGCGCGCGGCCGCCGAGGAATTGGCCGCCCAGTTGGCCGCGTCACCGCAGGGGTGCCTGCGTGCCGACCGGATGTCGGCGCTGCGTCAGTGGGGCGAAACCGAAGACGCAGCAATCGCCTTCGAATTCGGAAGCCTGCAGAAGTCGTCGGCCGAACTGGCGGCCGGCGCGAAGCGATTCGCCGACGGAGCCGGCAGGCACGGCGCGCAGGCCTGAACGACCGACGTCAGCCCTTGCTGATCCGGTTCCCGCTGCCGAGGTCCTCGACCTTCGGGTCACCGCCCTTGTAGACCACGGTGTTGTCCAGGCCGACGACGCTGATCTCGGTCTCGACGTTGTCCAGGGTGATCTTGTTGTCCGCGCCGCCGACGTTCACGCTCGAGCACGAACCCGTGACCGTCAGCGTGTTGTTCGAGCCGCCGATGTTGAGTGCCTTGCCCTGCGCGCAGTCGATATCGGCGGTGGTGCCGACCGAGCCGTAGTTGATGGTGTTGCCGATCTGGACCTGTGCGCCCGATGTTCCCGCGGTCACGGTCGGGGCGTCACCGTCGCCGCCGGCGCCGCAGCCGGCCAGGCCGAGTGCGAGCAGTGCCGCGGCGGCTGTTCCGACGATCTGAGTGCGCATGCTTCCTCGCTTCGTTGGCTGGACGTTCCAGGTTAGGTGAGCGGCACGTTGATGATGGGTCGCGGCTCACCGGCCCCCGGCCCGTCGAAATGCCACCATTCGCCGTCGTACACCGACAGCCCGCCGGCGGCCATCGCCTCGCGCAGCACGGCGCGGTTGCGTTGGGCGGCCGGACTGACGCCCTCGGTGGCATAGGCGAGTGCATCGGCGGTGAACGAGTCGAAATCGGTGCCCATGTCCGTCATCCCTGTCGCGCCGTAGGTGGTGACATCGACCGACCGGCCCGACTCGTGGCTCTTGGAGTAGTCGCCCGGGCGGGCCACCCATGCCGGATTCGACACCACCTCGAACATCCGGACCTGCACGTCATGGGGTCGGTAGCAGTCCCAGAACACCAGTCGCAGGCCCTGGGCGCGTAGCCGGGCCGCGGCCACCGCCAGGCCCTCGGCCAGCGATTGATGGACCAGGCAGCGGGCGCCGGGCGGGTACAGCGGCACGCCCACGAAGTTGTCGGCGGTGGCGTAGCGCAGATCGATCAGCGCATCGGGCACCGCGGCGTGCACGTCGATGAAGCCGACCGCCCGGGCCGCCGCCGACACCGGAGCGATTACCGGTTCACCGCCGGCCCCGGGAGTCATTGCGACACCGCTCATTCCGCAGACAAGCGCGATCAGGGTGACTAGCCGGCGCACAGGTCAGGCGGGGGCCCAGTTGATCCGGTTGGTCATGCCCAGTTCCCG
Source organism: Mycobacterium sp. NPDC003323 (assembly GCF_053589535.1). NCBI lineage: Bacteria > Bacillati > Actinomycetota > Actinomycetes > Mycobacteriales > Mycobacteriaceae > Mycobacterium > Mycobacterium sp. NPDC003323. The sequence continues at coordinate 111,226 of NZ_JBSFSB010000007.1, read as the reverse complement.
GCCGCGGTCGATCAGGGCCGGGGCGCCGTTGTGATAGATCACCGTCTGGTCGTAGCCGTAGACGGTGATGTCGTTGATGACGTTGTCGGCGATGACGATGTTCGACGAGCCCTGCAGTGTCACCGCCCAGCACGTGCCCTTGGCGTTGATGGTGTTGCCGGTGCCGTTGACCAGCAGCGTGGCGTTGTTGCAGTCGATGGTCTGCACGATGCCCTGACCGGTGACGTGGGTGTCACCGTTCTTGGCCTGCGCGGGAGCGGTTCCGGCCAGCAGCATGGCTGCGGCGAGGGCACCCGCCGTCGCGGACCGGCTGAGGACACTGAGGCTCGCCATGGGTCAACAGCGTACGGTGCCGGGCCCGTCCGGTCGGCGAAACCCGCGTACCCGGGGTTGCCACGGCCGCGATGACCCCGGGTACGGGGGTTTCGCCGCAGCCGTTCCGGTCGCCTGCGCCGCCGGTCGTCGGTAGCGTGGACGTCCATGCTCGGGCGCGCGGTGATGTCGACGATCGCCGCGGTGGCGGTTGCCGGCTGCGCGCACCAGGTCGCGGGCACCGCGCAACCGGCCCGCACCGTCACCGCCGCCGATGACCGCAGCTACGGCTACGTCGACAACCGGTGCGGGTTGCTGACCGACGGTTCCGTGCAGGACGTGCTCGACGCCGACGAGGTGGTGCGCCCCTACAGCGGCGCGGTGTGTCAGTACGTGCTCTCCCGTGACGACGCGACGGTGGACGTGACCTTCGCCTGGTTCGACACCGGGACCCTGGACCGCGAGCGGGCGGTGGCCGTCGAGCGGGGCGCGCGGGTGCGCGACACCGTCGTCGAACGCCGCCCCGCCTTCGTGGCCGAGCGCGAGACCACCGGTGCGGGCTGCGCGGCGGCCGCCGCGGCCGGCGGCGGCGTGCTGAGCTGGTGGGTGCAGGTGCGCGGCGAGGTCGATACCGACCCGTGCCCGGACGCCGAGAAGTTGTTGGCCGCGACGCTGCGATCGGACATGTGACATGCGTGCCACTGCGATGATCGCCGCGCTGTCCGCTGTCTGCGCACTGGCCGGCTGCGCTGCCGAAACCACCCGGGAACCGTCGGCGCCGGCCGCCACCGGAGCCGGGTTCGCCGGTGCGGACTGCAACGGCATCACCGGCGCCGACATCACCGCCGCCGTCGGGTCGACGAACTTCGCCGCGGCGGTCATCAACGACGTCGGCTGCTTCTGGCAGGAAAACTCCGTGATCGGCACGTTCGGCGCCGGGATGGGCATCTCGACGTGGTGGTACCGCGGTAGTGAACTCGATGTCGAGCGCGCGCTGGAGCAACAGGCCGGCCGCACGATCACCGAGCTGTCGGTGAACGGCAACCAGGGTTTCAAGGCCTATGACGCCAACGCCTGCAGCATCTATGTGGCCAAGGGCGACGACGTGATCACCTGGTCCATCCAGACGATGAACCCGGCCTCGTTGCCCCCACTGTGCTCGATCACCGATCAGCTGGCGGAGCTGAGTCAGGACCGGGTGAACTAGAGTCCTTCGTTAACCCTCGCGACAGACGCAGTGGGCAGACCGGAGGGGGAGCGCATGGCAGCGCGGGCGACCAAACTCAGCCGCGACGCCATCGTGAACGCCGCACTGGCCTTCCTGGACCGCGAGGGCTGGGACGCGCTCACCATCAATGCGCTGGCAACCCAGCTCGGCACCAAGGGCCCGTCGCTGTACAACCACGTGCAGAGCCTGGAAGACCTGCGCCGAACAGTGCGGATGCGCGTCATCCAGGACATCATCGGGATGCTGAGGGCGGTCGGGGAGGGCCGCACCCGCGACGACGCGGTGGTCACCATGGCCAGCGCCTACCGCAGCTACGCCCACCACCATCCGGGCCGATACTCGGCCTTCACCCGGATGCCGCTGGGCGGCGACGATCCCGAATACACCGCCGCCGCACGCGAGGCGGCCGGCCCGGTGCTGGCCGCGTTGGCGTCCTACGGACTGGCCGGTGATAACGCGTTCTATGCGGCCCTGGAATTCTGGTCGGCGTTGCACGGTTTCGTCTTGTTGGAGATGACGGGCGTCATGGACGACGTCGACACCGATGCGGTGTTCACCGATATGGTGCTGCGCCTGGCGGCGGGCATGGAACGCCGGTAGCTCGCTTTCGGCCCTCTGGTAGGCGTACCGTCTGACCTGCGGGAAGTCCGTCACGGACGGGTTTGGTTCGGCGCGGCCACCCCTGGTATTGTGGAGCCTCGTGCCTGGCTGTCAGGGGCACATGCGACCGCTCCGCGGACCGTATCCCTGCAGGTCGGGCGAATTCGTGTGTCTTCGTATGTTCCAGATGCATCGAGCGGAAGCTACGGTGCTCGGCGCGTGCGACACGCCCGAACGCGGGGGACGCGAGCGGGTCAAAACTGCAGTACAGAGACTTAGAAGTTCGACGAAGTAGCAACACAGAAAGCCGGTACATGCCAACCATCAACCAGCTGGTCCGCAAGGGTCGCCGCGACAAGATCGCCAAGGTGAAGACCGCGGCCCTCAAGGGCAGCCCGCAGCGTCGCGGCGTGTGCACCCGCGTGTACACCACCACCCCGAAGAAGCCGAACTCGGCACTTCGCAAGGTCGCGCGTGTCCGCCTGACCAGCGCGGTCGAGGTGACGGCCTACATCCCCGGTGAGGGCCACAACCTGCAGGAGCACTCGATGGTGCTGGTCCGCGGCGGTCGTGTGAAGGACCTCCCCGGTGTGCGCTACAAGATCATCCGCGGCTCGCTGGACACCCAGGGTGTCAAGAACCGCAAGCAAGCACGTAGCCGTTACGGCGCCAAGAAGGAGAAGAGCTGATGCCGCGCAAGGGTCCCGCGCCGAAGCGCCCGTTGGTCAACGATCCGGTCTACGGGTCGCAGCTGGTCACCCAGCTGGTCAACAAGGTGCTGCTGGACGGTAAGAAGTCGCTCGCCGAGCGCATCGTCTACGGCGCCCTGGAGCAGGCACGCGACAAGACCGGCACCGATCCGGTCGTCACCCTCAAGCGTGCGCTGGACAACGTCAAGCCCGCCCTCGAGGTGCGCAGCCGCCGCGTCGGTGGCGCCACCTACCAGGTGCCGGTCGAGGTCCGTCCGGATCGCTCGACCACGCTGGCGCTGCGCTGGCTGGTGAGCTTCTCCAAGGCTCGCCGCGAGAAGACCATGGTCGAGCGTCTGGCCAACGAGATCCTGGACGCCAGCAATGGTCTCGGTGCCGCGGTCAAGCGCCGCGAGGACACGCACAAGATGGCCGAGGCGAACCGGGCCTTCGCGCACTACCGCTGGTGACACCGGGCCCGTGCAAAGTTGCACGGGCCACCACCACAAATAATCGAGCAAGCGAAAGAGTGGGAATCTAGCCGTGGCACAGGACGTGCTTACCGACCTGACCAAGGTCCGCAACATCGGCATCATGGCGCACATCGACGCCGGCAAGACCACGACGACCGAGCGCATCCTCTTCTACACCGGTATCAGCTACAAGATCGGTGAGGTGCACGACGGCGCCGCCACGATGGACTGGATGGAGCAGGAGCAGGAGCGGGGTATCACCATCACCTCGGCCGCCACCACCTGCTTCTGGAACGACAACCAGATCAACATCATCGACACCCCCGGCCACGTCGACTTCACCGTCGAGGTGGAGCGCTCGCTGCGCGTGCTCGACGGTGCCGTGGCCGTCTTCGACGGCAAGGAAGGTGTCGAGCCGCAGTCCGAGCAGGTCTGGCGTCAGGCCGACAAGTACGACGTCCCGCGCATCTGCTTCGTCAACAAGATGGACAAGCTCGGCGCCGACTTCTACTTCTCGGTGCAGACCATGAAGGACCGCCTCGGCGCGAACGTCATCCCGATCCAGCTGCCGATCGGTGCCGAGAGCGACTTCGAGGGCGTCGTCGACCTGGTCGAGATGAAGGCCAAGGTGTGGAGCGGTGAGACCAAGCTCGGCGAGAAGTACGAGACCGTCGACATCCCGGCCGATCTGCAGGAGAAGGCCGAGGAATACCGCACCGCGATGATCGAGGCCGTCGCCGAGACCGACGACGAGCTCATGGAGAAGTACCTGGGCGGCGAAGAGCTGACGATCGAGGAGATCAAGGGTGGCCTGCGCAAGCTGACCATCACCAGCGAGGCCTACCCGGTGCTGTGCGGTTCGGCGTTCAAGAACAAGGGCGTGCAGCCCATGCTCGACGCCGTCATCGACTACCTGCCCAACCCGCTGGACGTTCCCGCGGCCGAAGGTCATGTCCCCGGTAACGAGGACGAGACCATCTCGCGCAAGCCGTCGACCGACGAGCCGTTCTCGGGCCTGGCCTTCAAGGTCGCTACGCACCCGTTCTTCGGCAAGCTGACCTATGTGCGCGTCTACTCGGGCACGGTGGAATCCGGCAGCCAGGTCATCAACTCGACCAAGGGCAAGAAGGAGCGTCTGGGCAAGCTGTTCCAGATGCACTCCAACAAGGAGAACCCCGTCGAGCGGGCGTCCGCCGGTCACATCTACGCGGTCATCGGCCTGAAGGACACCACCACCGGTGACACCCTCAGCGATCCGAACAACCAGATCGTGCTGGAGTCGATGACGTTCCCGGATCCGGTCATCGAGGTCGCCATCGAGCCCAAGACCAAGAGCGACCAGGAGAAGCTGGGCACGGCCATCCAGAAGCTGGCCGAGGAAGACCCCACCTTCAAGGTGCACCTGGACCAGGACACCGGCCAGACCGTCATCGGCGGTATGGGCGAGCTGCACCTGGACATCCTGGTCGACCGCATGCGTCGCGAGTTCAAGGTCGAGGCCAACGTCGGCAAGCCGCAGGTGGCCTACCGCGAGACGATCAAGCGCGGCGTGCAGAACGTCGAGTTCACCCACAAGAAGCAGACGGGTGGCTCGGGCCAGTTCGCCAAGGTCATCATCAACCTCGAACCGTTCGTCGGCGAGGACGGTGCGACCTACGAGTTCGAGAACAAGGTCACCGGTGGCCGCATCCCGCGCGAGTACATCCCGTCGGTGGATGCCGGTGCGCAGGACGCCATGCAGTACGGCGTGCTCGCCGGCTACCCGCTGGTGAACGTGAAGGTCACGCTGCTCGACGGTCAGTACCATGACGTCGACTCGTCGGAAATGGCCTTCAAGGTGGCCGGTTCCCAGGCCCTGAAGAAGGCTGCCGGTCAGGCGCAGCCGGTCATCCTGGAACCGATCATGGCCGTCGAGGTCACCACGCCCGAGGATTACATGGGCGACGTGATCGGCGACCTGAACTCCCGCCGTGGTCAGATCCAGGCCATGGAGGAGCGCAGCGGTGCGCGCGTCGTCAAGGCGCAGGTGCCGCTGTCGGAGATGTTCGGCTACGTCGGCGACCTCCGGTCGAAGACCCAGGGCCGGGCAAACTACTCCATGGTGTTCGACTCGTACGCTGAAGTTCCGGCGAACGTGTCGAAGGAGATCATCGCGAAGGCCACGGGCGAATAACCCATCCTTCGCGGACCACACAACTGAAAACCATCAACACTGCTTTGTAAGAGCACCAACAAGTCCAGGAGGACACAGAAGTGGCGAAGGCGAAGTTCGAGCGGACGAAGCCGCACGTCAACATCGGGACCATCGGTCACGTTGACCACGGCAAGACGACGCTGACTGCAGCAATCACCAAGGTTCTGCACGACCAGTACCCCGATTTGAACGAGTCGCGCGCATTCGACCAGATCGACAATGCGCCCGAGGAGCGTCAGCGCGGTATCACCATCAACATCTCCCACGTGGAGTACCAGACCGAGAAGCGTCACTACGCACACGTCGACGCCCCCGGTCACGCTGACTACATCAAGAACATGATCACCGGTGCCGCTCAGATGGACGGCGCCATCCTCGTGGTCGCCGCCACCGACGGCCCGATGCCGCAGACCCGCGAGCACGTGCTGCTGGCCCGTCAGGTCGGTGTGCCCTACATCCTGGTCGCGCTGAACAAGTCCGACATGGTCGACGACGAAGAGCTGCTCGAGCTCGTCGAGATGGAGGTCCGCGAACTGCTGGCCGCCCAGGACTTCGACGAGGAGGCCCCGGTCGTCCGCGTCTCGGCGCTCAAGGCGCTCGAGGGCGACGAGAAGTGGGTCAAGTCGGTCCAGGAGCTGATGGCCGCTGTCGACGAGTCGATCCCGGATCCGGTCCGCGAGACCGAGAAGCCGTTCCTGATGCCCGTCGAGGACGTCTTCACCATCACCGGTCGTGGCACCGTGGTGACCGGTCGCGTCGAGCGTGGCGTGATCAACGTCAACGAGGAAGTCGAGATCGTCGGCATCCGTCCGGAGACCACCAAGACCACCGTCACCGGTGTCGAGATGTTCCGCAAGCTGCTGGATCAGGGCCAGGCCGGTGACAACGTCGGTCTGCTGGTTCGTGGCATCAAGCGCGAGGACGTCGAGCGTGGCCAGGTCGTCGTGAAGCCCGGCACCACCACCCCGCACACCGAGTTCGAGGGCAGCGTCTACATCCTGTCCAAGGACGAGGGTGGCCGCCACACGCCGTTCTTCAACAACTACCGTCCCCAGTTCTACTTCCGTACCACGGACGTGACCGGCGTGGTGACCCTCGCCGAGGGCACCGAGATGGTGATGCCCGGTGACAACACCGACATCTCCGTCAAGCTGATCCAGCCGGTCGCCATGGACGAGGGCCTGCGGTTCGCCATCCGTGAGGGTGGACGCACCGTCGGCGCCGGCCGTGTCACCAAGATCATCAAGTAGTTTCAGCTAGATCAGAGCGGCGCTCACCCGAAAGGGTGGGCGCCGCTTTGCGTTTGCCCGTCTCTTTTCGCCCAATCGAACAAACGGGCGCCAAAGTGCGAGTGGATCCCGACCAAACGTCAATCTCGGCGGGGTAGGGCGGGCGGGACAGCCGCCGCGCCTACAGGTCCTCGATGCTCAGAATCCCGTCCTGCACGGCGCGGGCGATCAGCGCCGCCTTGGTCGGCGCGGGCCGGCCGACGGCCGCGTACTTGGCCCGGGCGCGCTGCAGATGCGTTCGCACCGTGGAGGGTTCGATGAACAGCCGCTTGGCGACGAACTCCTTGTTCTCGGTCTGGAACCACGCGATCAACACCTCGCGCTCGCGGGTGCTCAGCCCGGGACGGCCGACGGTGCGGTCGTTGAACAACGCCTTGGCCATCCGCGGCCCGACATACGGCGTGTTGGCCCGTGCGGCGTAGATCGCCTCGAACAGGTGCTGCTTGTCCTCACCCTTGGCCAGGAAGGTGGTGGCGCCGGCGTCGAGGCTGGACAGGATGACCTCGTCGGTGGACATGTGCGAGTAGACGATCACCCGGTGCCCGGCCTCGCAGACCTGCCGCAGCGTGTCGAACTCGGGCTGGAACCGGTCGTACTGCAGGTCGAACATCACCACTTCGATGTCCTTACCGCCCTCGGGATGCTCGGCCAGAAACGCCGACGGGTGCGGGTAATCGGCGACGAGTTCGATCGGCGGATCCTGATCGGCAAACCATGCGCGCACGCCGGCGTGGATCACGTCGTGATCGTCAATCAACGCCACCGACACGGCGTCCGTCATGTTCCCCGCCCCGCGACTGACCGTCTTCATCATGTGTTTCACCCGAAGTTGAGAGAACCCTGCGCTGGTAGACCCTCGATTCGGTAATCAAGGACTGTACTACCCGGCCTGAGGTCCTGTAGCCCAAGTTGCAACCATGGCTAACATAATTGTCGCCACAGCAGATTTTAGGCGATATCGGCGCAATCGTCGGCGGATATCTCCGAGCCCGCCACGCGGTGGTGCACGCTCACCCAGACGGTGTCGCCGATCTCGGTGACCTCGATTCGGGGGGTCTCCTCGTCGCCGGCGCGCGGCTCGACTCCGGCGCCGCCGTCATCGCAGATGATGCTGATGACCAGTTCGCCGGGGACGACGCTGATGCCGATGCGGGCGTTGTCGCGGGCCATGGCCAGCGTCGCCTCGATGGGTTCGAGCAGTTGCCTGCGGGTATCGGGGCACAGCCGGGGCAGGTTGTTGTCGGCGTTCAGCGAGACCACGACGCCGCGCAGGTCGGCGTCCTCGATGGCCGGGCGCAGCTCGGCGACCAGCGGATGGCCGAAGGTGCGTGCCTGGAAGATGTAGAGCCGCAACCGCCGGGACTCGATGCGCGCCCGCCAGCGGATGTCGGCGTCGATGGTGCCGGTGCTCAACGTCTGCAGCAGCGGGAACACGCCCCGGATCAGCCGCGCGGTGCGGCGCACATAATCGTCGTGCAGGGCATCGCTGATGCGGCGCTGGGCATCCTTGGCCCAGCGCTCCCGGATCTCCTCGGCGGCGGTGGCGTTGGCCTCGCGCAGCAGCACCGGGAACGCCAGGACGAACATCTGCACCACCGTGACACCGGCGGTGGAGAGCGCCAAGTTGTAGGCCGTGGCCATCGTCGGGTACTGGACGAAATTCATCACCGACATGCCCAGCCAGAATCCGACGATGATGCTCGCTGCCACCGGCAACGACACCCGCAGCAGGTAGGGCAGGATGCACAGCGTGGTGGCCAGCAGTGGCCATTGCGACGGGCCGCCGTGCATATCGTCGGGCAGCAGCTGGGACTGCAGAAACACCACCGCAGCCATCAGGATCAGCGCGGGCACGGTGAAATCGGGTCCACGGCCCAGGATCCGTGGGATGCCGGCCAGCGCCACCAACGCGGCCAGTCCGCCCAGACCGAACTGTGCGGCGGGGTGGTCGGTGTTCGCCGCTGCGTAGGGGACCGCGACCGTCAACTGCAGCAGGGCGAACACGACGATGCCGATACCGAACCGGAACAGGATGCGCTCGGTCAGCTGGTCGACGTCGTCGGCGGTCGGGCCGTCCGGAGCGGTGCGGCGCAACTGCTGCCAGTGGACGGTGACGACGGTGCCCTTACCGGGTGTGGACCGCACCGTCGCGGTGCCCTTCGCGCGCCGCATCCGGCCCATGATGGATTCGGCCACCCCGTGCCCCAGGGTGGTGCGCACCGGGTCGAAACCGACGCCGTCGTCGGTGACAGTGACCGCCTTCGGTGAGATGTCGATGATGATCGAGGTGGCCCGGGCGTGGCGTTCGGCGTTGTTGAGTGCCTCGCGTACCACCGCGACGACGGCGTTGGCGGTGGCGCCTTCGAGGACCAGTCTGCTCAGGCCGGTCAGCCGCACCGGGGTGGTGACGTGCTGGATCTCGACCCGGATGGCGGCGACGATGTCGCCGGCCTCGTCGGGGGCGGTGCCGGTGCGCTCGCCGGAGAGCAGCGCCAGATCCCGACGTGCTTGGGCCGCAATACGTTCCGGCGATATGTCGGCGCCCTCGCCGACGAGGTGCAGGGTGGATGCCGCCGTGTCGTGCACCAGTGCCATGTGTTCGAGTTCGTGGTCGCGGACGGCGGCGGCGATCGCGTCGCGTAGTTCGGCGTCGTGATTGTCCGCGCGTGCCTGGTCGACGCGGCGGGCTACCAGCCGGGCGGTGGCCAGCAGGGCCGTCGTGATCACCCACTCGATGACCAGCATGTAGTAGAGCATCGGCAGGCCGGCCACCTGATCCCAGCCGACGACCTGCGCGCAGCCGGCCGCATAGGCCGCGGTGATGGCGATCGCCGCGGGCAGGCTGAGCTGCGGCGGCTGGGCGATGGCGACGGCGATCACCGCCGCGCCGGCGATGACCTGTGAGACGGAGTTGGTGTACAGCAGGTGTGGATCGGTGCCGAAGATCGGCACGGCGGACGCGACGGCCAGGACGTAGCCGAAATCCAAGAGCTGGAACAGCACTGCCCGGGAACGGGTCATCAGACGGAAGATGGCCCAGCCGACCAGCAGCGTGAGCGCCACCAACCCGAAGTCGGTTTCCGGCGTGTTCGGCAGCAACAGCGCGCTGCCCGCGGCGACCAGGGTGACGCTGTTGAGCAGGATGACCGAGATCTCCTGCGCACGGCTGATGACCTGCTGCTCGGAGACGTGAACCGCCGGGTTGTGGCCGCTCCTGAGCACAGGCATTTTCTTACCAAACGTCCATGACGAAGTCAGCCACTTGGCGGACATCGCCAGATCTTATGAGGATTCGCAGACCGTGTCCGGCTGCCCTCCGGGGACACCGGAATGCGGTTAATCTGTGCCCACCCGAGATGAGGAGCGTTACCGATGTTGTGGCGTTACGTCAAGGCGCAGGCCTGGGTTCTGTTGTGCGGCGGCCTGGTGGGTCCCATCTTCCTGGCCGTCTACTTCGCCACCGGCCAGAGCGATCTGATGAAGTGGATGTTCTGGGCGGGCCTGGTGATCACCGCGGTCGACGTGCTCGCTGCGCTGGCGCTGGCGGCCTATGGGGCCAACGCGCAAGCCAACAGTGCGGCACTGGAGGCCGGCGGCGTGCTGGCGCTGGCCCAGATCACGGGGTTGCACGAGACGAACACCCGGATCAACGACCGGCCGTTGGTCAAGCTCAATCTGCACATCTCGGGACCCGGCATCGCGCCGTTCGCGGCCGATGACCAGGTGATCGCCCGGGTGGACCGGTTGGCCATGCTCAATGCCCGCCGGCTCGTGGTGCTGGTCGATCCGACCACCAACAAATTCCAGATCGACTGGAACCGGTCGAGTTTGATCAACGGCCTCACGCCCGCCACGTTCTCGATCGCCGAGGACAACCAGACCTACGACCTGACCGGCCAGGTGGAACCGTTGCTGGAGATCCTGCAGATCCTCAAGGCCAACGGGATCGGCATGAACAACATGATCGACCTGCGCAACAACCCCGCCGCGCGGGCCCAGGTGCAGGCCGTCGTGCGGCGGGCCGCCGCTCAGCGTGCGACGCCGGCGGCACCGGCTCCCGTCGTGGAGGCGCCCGCGCCGGCGCCGACCGTCAGCACCGCTCAGCGGTTGCAGGAGCTCGAGACGCTGCGGGCCACCGGTGCCATCTCCGAGCAGGAATACACCGCCAAACGACAACAGATCATCGCCGAGCTGTGACGGCCGGAGCTCCTGCGATTACTAGAACACGTTCCAGTTAGGCTGCTAGCCTGACCCGGGGTTGTGGGATTTTGTGGGGTTCGAGAAAGGACCGGCCATGGCGGCGGCGGAGAAATCACTCGAAGGACGGGTGGCCTTTGTGACGGGCGCGGCCCGCGGGCAGGGACGTGCCCATGCGATCAGGCTGGCCGCCGAGGGCGCCGATATCGTCGCCTCGGACATCTGCGCGCCCGTGTCGAGTTCGGTCACCTATCCCGCCGCCACCGCCGAGGATCTCGCCGAGACCGTGCGCGCGGTGGAGGCCACCGGTCGCAAGGTGCTGGCCCGTGCCGTCGACATCCGCGACCTGGAGGCCCAGCAGCAGTTGGTGGCCGACGCCATCGAGCAGTTCGGCCGGCTGGACGTCGTGGTGGCCAATGCCGGCGTGCTGAGTTGGGGCCGGATCTGGGAGCTGACCCCGGAGCAGTGGGACACCGTCGTCGATGTCAACCTCAACGGCACCTGGCGGACCATCAAGGCCACCGTGCCCGCGATGATCGAGGCCGGCAACGGCGGATCGATCATCATCGTCAGCTCGTCGGCCGGGGTGAAGGCCACTCCCGGCAACGCGCACTACGCCGCGTCCAAGCACGGGTTGACCGCGCTGACCAACTCACTGGCCCTGGAGGTCGGCGAGTTCGGCATCCGGGTGAACTCGATCCACCCGTACTCGATCGACACCCCGATGATCGAACCGGAGGCGATGGGCGCGATGTTCGCCAAGCACCCGAGCTTCCTGCACAGCTTCGCCCCGATGCCCTATCACCGGGTGACCGACGGTAAGAACGAGGGGCTGGCGGCCTTCATGCCGCCCGAGGAGGTCTCCAACGTGGTGGCCTGGCTGGCCAGTGATGCGTCCTCGACGCTGTCGGGCAGCCAGATCGCCGTCGACCGCGGGGTCATGAAGTACTAGTCAGCACCTCGGTGAATCGCGCCATCGCCCAGTCGATCTCGTCGTGCGTGATGACCAGCGGTGGTGCGAACCGCAGGGTCTGACCGTGGGTGTCCTTGACCAGCACACCACGGTCGGCCAGGCGTAGGCTCAGCTGCTTACCGGTGCCCAGCGCGGGGTCGATGTCCACTCCGGCCCACAATCCCTTGCCCCGTACCGCGGTGATGCCCGGCAGATCGGCCAGGCGGGTGTGCAGGTGCGCGCCGAGTTGGGCTGCCCGCGATTGGAACTCGCCGGTTTCCAGGATCGACACCACCGTGGCGCCCACGGCGGCGGCCAATGGGTTGCCGCCGAAGGTGGAACCGTGCTCGCCGGGGTGCAGCACACCGAGGATGTCCCGGTCGGCCACCACCGCCGACAGCGGAATCACGCCGCCGCCCAATGCCTTTCCCAACAGATAGACATCCGGCGCCACATCCCAGTGCTCGCACGCGAACGTCCGGCCGGTGCGGGCCAGACCGGACTGGATTTCGTCGGCGATCATCAGCACGTCGCGGTCGGTGCAGAGACGGCGGACCCGCGGCAGGAAATCGTCGGGCGGCACGATGATGCCGGCCTCGCCCTGGATCGGCTCCAGCAGGACCGCGACCGTGTGGTCGTCGATGGCCGCGGCGACGGCGTCGGCATCGCCGAACGGGACGGCGCGGAAGCCGGGGGTGAACGGGCCGAACCCGCCGCGGGCGACCGGATCATCGGAGAAGCTCACGATGGTGGTGGTGCGGCCATGAAAATTGTTCTGCGCCACGATGATGTTCGCACTGTCGGCCGGGACGCCCTTGACATCGGTGCCCCATTTGCGGGCGACCTTGATGGCGCTCTCGACCGCCTCGGCGCCGCTGTTCATCGGCAGCACCATGTCCTTGCCGCACAGGCGGGCCAGGGCCTCGCAGAACGGGCCGAGCCGGTCGGAATGGAATGCCCGGCTGACCAGCGTCACGGTGTCCAGTTGCGCGTGCGCGGCGGCGGTGATCGACGGATGACGGTGCCCGAAGTTCACCGCCGAGTACGCGGCCAGACAATCCAGGTAACGGCGACCCTCCACGTCGGTGATCCATGCGCCCTCGGCCGAGGCCGCCACCACCGGCAATGGTGAGTAGTTGTGCGCGGCATGGCGATTGTCGAGCTCGATGGCGGCCTCGGTGCGGCTCGTATGCGCCAGCACGGTCATGGGTGCACCTCCAATGTGCAGCACTTGACCGATCCGCCGCCCTTGAGCAGTTCGGCCAGATCGATACCGACCGGGTCGAAACCGGCCTCCCGCAGTTGTGCGGCGAAACCGGTGGCGGCCGCGGGCAGCATGACGTTGCGGCCGTCGGAGACGGCATTGAGCCCGAGCACGAACGCATCGGCGGTGCCGACGGTCAGCGCGGCCGGGAAGTGTCTGCGCAGCAAGGCGAGCGCGGTGTCGCTGAAGGCGGGCGGGTAGTAGGCGATTACCGGGTCGGGCCCGTCGGTGAGCACCGTGAGCGCGGTGTCGAGATGGTAGAACCGCGGGTCGATGAGTTCCAGGCTCAGTATCGGCATGCCGGTGATGGCGGCAATCTCGTCATGTGCGCGGCGGTCGGTGCGAAAACCGTAGCCGGCCAGCACCATCGAGCCGGCCACCAGCAGATCGCCCTGACCCTCGTTGTGATGGCGGGTGCGATGCGCGACGTAGCCCACCCGATCCATCCACGCGGCGTAGGCCTCGGCCTCGGGCGCCCGCTCCGGGAAGGTGAAGTTGGCGACGATCGCGTGTCCGCCGACCACCAGGCCGCCGTTGGCGGCGTAGACCATGTCCGGCAGGCCGGACACCGGCTCGAGCACCTCGACGGCGTGTCCGAGGTCGGTGTAGGTGCGCCGCAGGGTGTCCCACTGATCCATCGCGCGGTCGACGTCGACGGCGACGTCGGGATCCATCCACGGATTGATGGCGTACTCGACGGCGAAATGCCGCGGCGGGGTCATCAGGAATCGGCGCGTGCGGGCGACGCGGGCTTCGGCGGGGGCAGGGGCGGTGGCGGTGAGATCGGAAACCGTCATGATCTAAACGATATTCAGGCGCCATGACGCAATCAATCGCCGATCATTGCGTATCGACCAGCGAACTATTGCACCGAACGGCTAGAGTCGAGGATCTGTTGCGCCCAGGAGGTTGCGGATATGGACGAGACCGACGAACGCATCCTCGTCGAACTCAGCGACAACGCCCGAGCCACCTTCGCCGAGATCGGGGAGCGGGTGAACCTGTCCGCACCCGCGGTCAAGCGTCGGGTGGACCGGATGCTCGACACCGGCGTCATCCGCGGGTTCACCGCGGTGGTGGACCGGCAGGCGTTGGGCTGGACCACCGAGGCCTATGTGCAGGTCTACTGCCACGGCACCATCGCGCCGAGTGAGTTGCGGCAGGCGTGGGTGGACATCCCCGAGGTGGTCAGCGCGGCGACGGTCACCGGGACCGCCGATGCGATCCTGCACGTGCTCGCCCGCGATATGCGCCATCTGGAGGACGCCCTGGAACGCATCCGGGCCAGCGCCGACATCGAGCGCAGCGAGAGCATCGTCGTGCTGTCCAACATCATCGAACGTCGCAGGTCCTGACCGGTACCGCCGGGGTGGTGGACATGACAGGCGCGTGATCGTGTAAGAAACACGACGTGACAACCAATGGGGGCATCGTAATTGTCGGCGGCGGTCTGGCTGCAGCTCGCACCGCCGAACAGTTGCGCCGCGCCGAGTACACCGGACCCATCACCATCGTCAGCGACGAAGAGCATCTGCCGTACGACCGGCCGCCGCTGTCCAAGGAGGTGCTGCGCAACCCGGATCACGATGTGGTGCTCAAGCCGCAGGAGTTCTACGACGAGGCCGACATCACCCTGCGCCTGGGATCGGCCGTGCAGTCGGTGGACACCGCCGCCAAGGAGGTGACCCTGGCCGATGGCTCGACGCTCGGATACGACGAGCTCATCATCGCGACCGGTCTTGAGCCCAAGCGCATCCCGTCATTCCCCGAGTTGGCAGGTATCCGGGTGCTGCGGTCGCTGGGGGAGAGCGCCGAACTGCGCGAGCACGCCGCGACCGCGCGGCGGGCAGTCATCATCGGCGCCGGCTTCATCGGCTGCGAGGTGGCCGCCAGCCTGCGCCAGCTCGGCGTCGACGTGGTGATCGTCGAGCCGCAGCCGACGCCGCTGGCATCGGTGCTCGGGGAACAGATCGGCGCGCTGGTCACCCGGCTGCATGAGGCCGAGGGTGTGCAGGTGCGCTGCGGCGTGGGCGTGGACGCGGTGTCGGGCACCGACAGCGTCGAGAAGGTGATGCTCTCCGACGGGACCGAGCTGGACGCCGATCTGGTCGTCGTCGGTATCGGCTCGCGCCCGGTCACCGGCTTCCTGGACGGCAGCGGTATCGAGGTCGACAACGGCGTCGTGTGCGACGCGGCCGGACGGACCAACGTCGAGCATGTCTGGGCGATCGGCGATGTGGCGTCCTGGCGCACGGAAGCCGGACACCAGGAACGCGTCGAGCACTGGAGCAATGTCGCCGAGCAGGCGCGGGTGTTGGTGCCGGCGATCCTCGGGCAGGAGCCCGGCGCCGCGGCGCTGAGCGTGCCGTACTTCTGGAGCGACCAGTACGACGTCAAGATCCAGTGCCTGGGCGAGCCGGCGGCCGATGACACCGTGCATCTGGTCGAGGACGACGGCCGCAAGTTCCTGGCCTACTACGAGCGCGACGGCGTGGTCACCGCCGTGGTCGGTGGCGGGCGGCCCGCCAAGGTGATGAAGGCGCGCGGCAAGATCGCCGCGGGCGCCCCCATCGCCGATCTCATCTCCTGACGATTTCGGCGAGGAAACGTGCGGTGCGCACACGTTTCCTCACCGGAATCGCTCAGAACTCGCCGAGGTAGAACCGGCTGCCCTGGTCGTCGGTGCACAACGCCGACTTGCCGTACGGCTGCACCGACGGCTCCTCGATGACGGTGCCACCGGCCGCGCGAACGCGTTCGACCGCGGCGTCGATGTCCTCGACGGTCCACATCGGCACCACCGCCGGCTGCGCACTGCCGCCGGCCATACCGGCCATCGGGTGGGTCGGCTCGATGTTCCAGCCGTCCTCGACGCGTCCGGTCGTGAACGTCCAGAACAGGATTCGGCTGAAGAACGCCCGGAACACGCTCGAATCCTCGGCGAAGTAGGTGATGTAGGAGAGCTCACCCGGTCCGTTGCCGTTCAGTGCCGGGCGTGGGGTGCCGGGCGCGGCCTTGAACACGGCGAACGCCTGACCGGAGGGGTCGGTGGCATCCAGCACGGTGCCGAAGTCGAATGCGGTCTCGGTGCCCGGCGTGCCGCCGCCGTCGAGGATCGACTGCCGCGCGCCGGCCAGATCGTCGACGGCGTAGCAGCAGAACATCGTCGGCGGACCGGGGACGCTGTACAGGCCGATCGGTGCGGCGGTGTTGGTGACCTGATTGGTGGCCCGGTCGTACACCCAGCCCAGGACGTGTCCGTAGAAGGCGGCGGCGCGCTCGGCGTCGGGGGTCCACACCGAGACGTATCCGACATCGCCGTGCCGGATCGCCAGCGCTGCCCCGGTGACCGGCCCGGACAGCATCCAGCGGTGCCCGGACGGGTCGATGATGGTCGCGGTGCGCGCGCCGTGGTCCTCATAGGCTTCCCGCTCGACGGTGGCCCCGTGGCTCCTGGCGCGCTGCAGCGCCGCATCGGTGTCCGGCACCGGCAGCATCAGGCTCACCGAGACCGACTGCGGGGCAGGAGCTTTCATGCCGATCTCGGGGAACTCGTCGGCCAGGTACAGCACGCCCCCGCCGACGGACAGCTCGGCGTGCCCGACGCGACCGTCGTCCATCATGATCGGGTCGCCGATGACGGTGGCGCCCAGCGCATCGACGTACCAGTCGATGGCGGTGCGGGCGTTGCGCACCGCCAGGTAGGGAATGGCGGCCGGACGCGGCGGCGCGGCGGTGGGCGTGTTCAGTTCTGCGATGGCGGTATCGGTGCCACTCATGACGACTCCTTCGGTGTTGACGGGCAGGGTCAGGGCCGATTCCAGGCGCGCGCGCAGCCGGGCCGCGAACGCCGGATCGGGTGCCACCGAAAGCTCGTTGCCGTGCAACACGTTCAGCGGATCTCGATTGTTGTTCACGACGGCCCTCCTTCCGGTGTCGGGTAGTGCGATCTGAAGGCGCGGCGGGCGCGCACCAGCAGCGCCTCGGTGGCGTGCACGGTGCGCCCGATGAGCTCCGCGCACTCGGGGACCGAACAGTCGTCGAGATAGCGCAGGGCCAGCACGGTGCGGTGGTGTTCGGGTAGGTGGGCCAGCACCGACTCGGCGACGATGCGGTCCAGTTCGGCGTCCCAGTGGTCGGCCGGGTCCGAGGTTTCGGGTAGTTCGGCCACCGGCACGCTGAAGTGGGCGTGCCTGCGGCGGTAATGGTCGGCGAGTTTGTGCCGGGCCACCCCGATCAGCCACGGCACCGTGATCGGCGGCGGCGCGGCCTTGCGTGCGGCGTCCATGGCCGCCAGGAAGGTCTCGGAGGTGAGATCCTCGGCGGTCGCCCGGTCGCCGCAGCGACGGGTGAAGTACCCGTACACCACGGGCAACGCCTCGTCGTAGAGCTCCAAGAGCTCACGAGGCGCCTCGCGGTGATCCGTTTCGACGCTCACACCCTTATCGTCGTCGCCGGCGGCCGAACTCCGACACCCCAATTTCCGGCGATTTGTGGAGTCCTGGTCGGACAGGTTCCTACCAGGGCTCCACGAATCACAGGTCGGTCAGCCCGCGGCCCACCACGTCGAAGGCGTCACCGAGCAGTCGCTGCAGTGACACCGACTCGTCGGCCAGCCATTGTTCGTAGGCGGTCAACGCCACACCGAGCAACGTCCAGGCGGTGGTCTGGGGGACGAGCGAGTCGGGCTTCTCGCCGCGGCGGCGCGCCACGTACTCCGCCACCACGGCCCGCCAGCCGGCATACATGGTCATCGAATGTGCTTGTAGCGCATCGGTTCCCAGGATCAGTCCCATCCGCCGGCGGTGTCGGTCCTTGTCGTCGAACTCGTTGAAGGCCAGCAGTGCGGTGCGCAGGGCCTCGCCGATGCCGGCGCGCGGATCGGCGCGAGCCAGCAGATCGCGCATGAGATTGAGGTGCGCGTCGAAATCACCCCAGGGGATGGCGTTCTTGGAGGGGTAGTAGCGGAACAACGTGCGCCGGGCGATACCGGCGGCCTTGGCGACGTCGTCGACGCTGACCTCGTCGAATCCGTGGGTGGCGAAGAGTTCGAGTGCGACGTCGGTGATGTGTTCCGGGGTGGTGGACGGCCGTCGGCCGACCCGCGCGGTCCGTGCCATGAAATCCACCCTTCCATTTGTGCACTCGATGCCATATTCTTGCGACCCAGGTCACAAAAGTCGAGGAACGTGACCATTACAGCTCAGAAAGGTGTGTTCCATGGACCAGAACCAGCAGGTTGAGACCGAGACCCAGCTCGTCACCGAGTCGCTCGTCGAAGAGGTCTCGATCGACGGTATGTGCGGGGTTTACTGATCGTGAGCGCACCCACTGCTGATGCAGTGGCGTTCGACCCCGATCGCGGCTGGCGGCTGCACCACCAGGTGGCGGTGCGGCCGGAGCCGTTCGGGGCGCTGCTGTACCACTTCGGTACCCGCAAGCTGTCCTTCCTGAAGAACCGGACGATCGTCGCGGTGGTCAACTCGCTGTCCGAGCACGCGTGCGTCCGATCCGCTTGTCGCGCCGCCGGTATCGACGACGACGCCCAAGGCCCGTATCTACATGCGCTGAGCGTGCTGGTGAAATCCCACATGCTGGTCGCGAAGGAGACCCCATGACCGTGCTGGACACGGCGCCCGCGCCGGAAGTCATGCCCCCCGCGCTCGTTCCCGTGCAAGCAGAACCCGTCAGAGTTCCCAAGCTCGTCGAGCAGTTCGAGCACGGCCTGGACGCGCCGATCTGCCTGACCTGGGAGCTGACGTATGCGTGCAACCTGTCGTGCGTGCACTGCCTGTCCTCCTCGGGCAAGCGTGACCCGCGCGAGCTTTCCACCGAGCAGTGCAAGGCGATCATCGACGAACTGGAACGCATGCAGGTGTTCTATGTGAACATCGGCGGCGGCGAACCCACTGTGCGGTCGGACTTCTGGGAGTTGGTGGACTACGCCACCGAGCACCACGTGGGAGTCAAGTTCTCCACCAACGGCGTGCGGATCGACAAGAAGGTGGCCGCCAAACTGGCCGCCAGCGATTACGTCGACGTGCAGATCTCGCTGGACGGCGCGACCGCCGAGGTCAACGACGAGGTCCGCGGACCCGGTTCGTTCGCGATGGCCATCCGCGCGCTGGAGAACCTGCGCGAGGCCGGCTTCAGGGACGCCAAGATCTCGGTGGTGGTGACCCGCCACAACGTCGACCAGCTCGACGAGTTCAAGGCGCTGGCCGATACCTACGGTGCGACATTGCGGATCACGCGGCTGCGCCCGTCCGGTCGCGGCGCCGATGTCTGGGATGAGTTGCATCCGACGGCGGCCCAACAGGTTCAGCTGTATGACTGGCTGGTGGCCCACGGCGAGCGGGTGCTCACCGGTGACTCGTTCTTCCACCTGTCGGGTCTGGGCGAACCCGGTGCACTGGCCGGTCTGAACCTGTGCGGAGCCGGCCGGGTGGTCTGCCTGATCGACCCCGTCGGGGACGTGTACGCCTGCCCATTCGCCATCCACGAGAAGTTCCTGGCCGGAAACATACTGACCAGCAATGGTTTTCAAGACGTCTGGCAGAACTCGCAGTTGTTCCGTGAGCTGCGCGAACCACAGTCGGCCGGTGCGTGTGCCAGCTGCAACCACTACGACGCCTGCCGGGGCGGTTGCATGGCGGCCAAGTTCTTCACCGGCCTCCCGATGGACGGCCCCGACCCCGAATGTGTCCAGGGCTACGGCGAGCCCGCGCTGGCGCTCGACCGCGACAAGCCCAAGTCGAGCGTCGACCACTCCCGCGCCGGCGGGAGGAAGGGCCCGATCCCGCTCAAACTGCTGACCGTCCCACCCAAGAAGTTCTGCAACGAAAGTCCTGTGTAGAGATCATGGCTCGCGATACCTGGTTCGAAACCGTCGCCATCGCACAGCAGCGTGCGAAGAAGCGTCTGCCCAAATCCGCCTACTCCTCGCTGATCTCGGCGAGCGAGAAGGGTGTCTCGGTCGCCGACAACGTCGAGGCCTTCTCCGAGCTGGGCTTCGCCCCGCACGTCATCGGTGCCACCGAGAAGCGTGAGATGGCGACGACCGTGATGGGGCAGGACATTTCGATGCCGGTCGTCATCTCGCCGACCGGCGTGCAGGCCGTCGATCCCGACGGTGAGGTCGCGGTGGCCCGTGCCGCCGCCGCACGTGGCACCGCGATGGGTCTGTCGTCATTCGCCAGCAAGCCGATGGAGGAAGTCACCGCCGTCAACGACAAGATCTTCTTCCAGATCTACTGGCTGGGCAGCCGTGACGACATCCTGGCGCGGATGGAGCGGGCCCGCGCGGCCGGCGCCAAGGGCCTGATCTTGACCACCGACTGGAGCTTCAGCCACGGCCGGGACTGGGGTAGCCCCAAGATCCCGGAGCAGATGGATCTGAAGACCATGATCAAGATGAGCCCGGAGGTCATCACCAAACCCCGGTGGTTCTTCAGCTTCGCCAAGCATCTGCGGCCGCCGGACCTGCGGGTGCCCAATCAGGGCCGCCGCGGCGAACCGGGCCCCACCTTCTTCGAGGCCTATGGCCAGTGGATGGGCACCCCGCCGCCCACCTGGGAGGACGTCGCCTGGCTGCGCGAACAGTGGGGCGGACCCTTCCTGCTCAAGGGCATGGTCCGCGTCGATGACGCCAAACGCGCTGTGGACGCCGGTGTTTCGGCAATCACCGTGTCCAACCACGGTGGCAACAACCTGGACAGCACGCCGGCGGCCATCCGCTGCCTGCCCGCCATCGCCGATGCCGTCGGCGATCAGGTCGAGGTTTTGCTGGACGGTGGGATCCGGCGCGGCAGCGATGTCGTCAAGGCCGTGGCCCTCGGCGCCCGTGCGGTGCTGATCGGCCGGGCCTACCTGTGGGGGCTGGCGGCCAACGGTCAGGCCGGTGTGGAGAACGTCCTGGACATCATGTCCGGCGGTATCGACTCCGCGCTGCGCGGCCTGGGCAAGTCCTCGATCCACGATCTGACGCGCGAGGACGTGCTGATACCGGAGGGATTCACCCGCACGCTCGGCGTCTGACAGAGGCTGACGCGTTGAGACGCGCGTGACCTGCGTGACGGACGTGACCGGGCGTCCGCCGACCGGTCGACATCGCCGAAATCAATTGCATCGCATGCGCCAACAACCGGCGCACACCAGGTGAATTCGGCCTACCATCGGCGGGTGGCTTCACCCGCGGAACTCGGCAGCGCGACGTCGAGTGGTCTGCTCGGCAGCGCACCCGAGGACAAACCGACGCTGATCGTGCCGGTCGGGTCCACCGAACAACACGGACCACACCTGCCGTTGGACACCGACACCCGGATCGCGACGGCCGTCGCACGCCGACTGGCCGCCCGGTTCGGGGACGGCTGGCTGCTGGCACCGGCGATCGGTTACGGCGCCAGCGGTGAGCACGAGGGTTTCGTCGGCACCGTCTCGATCGGGACGACGGTGTTGCAGCTAATGCTCATCGAGTTCGGCCGGTCGGCCTGCAACTGGGCGGGCAGGGTGGCGTTCGTCAACGGTCACGGCGGCAATGTCGAGGCGCTGACCGGTGCGGTTGCGCTGCTGCGCACCGAGGGGCGCGATGTCGCCTGGTGCTCGTGCACGGTCGCCGGCGCCGACGCGCACGCCGGCCATACCGAAACTTCTGTATTGCTACATATTTCACCCGACGATGTCCGCCGCGACGCCGTCGTCCCCGGTAACAGCGCACCGCTGACCGAACTGATGCCCGCCATGCGGGCCGGCGGGATCGCCGCGGTCAGCGCGGTCGGTGTGCTCGGCGACGCCACGACGGCCACCGAGGCCGACGGCGCGCAATACTTTGCCACTATGGTCGACGAGTGCGCCCGCAAACTGCTGGCGTGGGTGCCGAACGGACGGGGGATGCTGACATGACCGGGCCACGGCTGCCGGACGGATTCGCCGTCCAGGTCGACCGACGGGTCAAGGTGCTCGGCGCCGGCTCGGCTTTGCTCGGCGGTTCCCCGACCCGGCTGCTGCGGCTGGCGCCGGTGGCGCAGACCATGCTCGACGGTGGCCGGCTCGAGGTGCACGACGCGCTGTCGGCGCAGCTGGCCCGCACCCTGCTGGACGCCACCGTGGCGCATCCGCGCCCGGCCACCGGACCCTCCCACCATGACGTCACCGTGGTGATTCCGGTGCGCGACAACGATTCCGGGGTAGCACGGCTGGTGCGCTCGCTGCGCGACATGCAGGTGGTGGTGGTCGACGACGGTTCTGCGCACCCGATCACCGAGACCGACTTCGACGGAGCGCACTGCGCCGTGCGGGTGGAACGGCACCCGCGCAGCCGGGGACCCGCCGCGGCCCGCAACACCGGACTGCGCGCCTGTGACACCGACTTCGTCGCCTTCCTGGATTCCGACGTGGTGCCCCGCCGTGGTTGGTTGGAGGCTCTGCTGGGCCACTTCTGCGATCCTGCGGTGGCGCTGGTGGCGCCGCGGATCGTGAGCCTGCGCGAACCGGACAACCTGGTGGCGCGCTACGAGGCGGTGCGCTCCTCACTGGACCTCGGGATGCGGGAGGCGCCGGTGGTGCCCTTCGGCCCGGTGTCCTACGTGCCCAGCGCCGCCATCATCTGCCGGCGCTCCGCGCTGATCGAGGTCGGCGGCTTCGACGAGACCCTCAGATCCGGTGAGGACGTCGACCTGTGCTGGCGGTTCGTGGAAGCCGGTGCACGGCTGCGCTACGAGCCGATCGCGCAGGTGGGTCATGATCACCGGACCCGGTTGCAGGAATGGTTCGCGCGCAAGTCCTTCTACGGGCAGTCCGCCGCACCGCTGTCGGTGCGGCATCCCGGCAAGACGGCGCCCATGGTGGTCAATCGCTGGATGCTGTTGCTCTGGACGCTGGCCGCGACGGGATCATGCGTCGGCTACTTCGCCGCGGCGGTCATCGCGATCCTGTTCGGGCGCCGTGTCGCGAATTCATTGGAATCGGTGGACACCGAGCCCCGCGAGGTGGCCACCATGACCGCCCACGGCCTGTGGGGTGCCGCCCTGCAGGTCGCCTCGGCCATCTGCCGGCACTACTGGCCGGTGGCGCTGCTGGCAGGTCTGCTGTTCCGGCGGTGCCGTCGGGTGGTGCTGACGGCCGCGGTGCTGGACGGGTTGGTCGACTGGGCCACCAGACGCCACGGCATCTCCGATGACACCCAGCGGGTCGGCCTGTTCAGCTATCTGCTGCTCAAACGGCTCGACGATATCGCCTACGGGCTGGGGCTGTGGACGGGTGTGGTCCGTGAGCGTCACCTCGGTGCGCTCAAACCGCAGATCCGCACCTGACCGGCGTGCACATCCTCATTGTCGGCGCGGGTAGCGCCGGTTCGGTTCTGGCCGAGAGCCTTTCACGTCATCCCGACTGCCGGGTCACGGTCCTGGAAGCCGGACCGCCGGCCACCGATCCGGCACTGAGCGATGCCCACCGGCTGCCGATCGGTACCGCCAGCCCGGTCGCGGCGCGATTTCCGGCCACCCTGACCGACCACCCGCCGCGTCCGGTCAGCCTGGTCCGCGGGGCCGTGGTCGGCGGGTCCGGCGCCATCAACGGCGGCTATTTCTGCCGAGGGAGGCCGCAGGACTTCGACGGTTGGCGGATACCGGGTTGGGCCTGGGCCGATGTGCTGCCGCATTTCCGCGCCATCGAGACCGATCACGACTTCGACGGCCCGCTGCACGGCACGTCGGGGCCGATACCGGTGCGTCGGGTATCCGAATTCAGTGCCGGGACACAGCTGTTCGTGGACGCCGTGTTGGCCCGCGGGTTCGACTGGATCGACGATCTCAACGGTGAACCGGTCGATACCGGGGTCGGCGCCCTGCCGTTGAATGTGGCCGAGGGCAGGCGGGCGGGTCCCGGAGCGGCGGTGCTGACCCCGGCGCTGGGACGGCCGAACCTCGATCTGCATCCCGGCACCCGGGTATCGGCGATCCGGTTCGACGGTCACCGCGCCGTCGGCGTGCACGCCCACGGACCGGCCGGACCGTCGCTACTGACCGCCGACCGGATCGTGCTGTGCGCCGGGGCCATCGCCACCGCGCAGCTGCTGATGGTGTCGGGCTGCGGCCCCGCCGACGTGCTGGCCGGTGCCGGCGTGCCGGTGCTGGTCGACCTGCCGGTCGGTACACAGTTCGTCGACCACCCGGAATGGTTGTTGCCGACCACCTGGCCCGGTACCGCGGGACGGACGCCGCTGGAGGCGGCGCTGACCGTCGGCGATATCGAGATGCGGTTGTACACAACGGGTTTCGCCGAGATGGTGGGCGAGCAACCCGCCGATCCCGTGCATGTCGGGGTGTCCCTGATGCGTCCGCGTGCGCGTGGCCGGCTGACGGTGGTGTCGCCCGATCCGGCGACGCCGCCGGTGATCGAGCATCACTACGATTCGGTGGCCGAGGACATCGCCGCGCTGCGGGCAGGCGCGGACCTGGCCAGGGACATCACCGGCATCGCCGATGTCGAGGCCAACTGGTCGACCACCCAACATCTGTGCGGCACCGCGCCTTTGGGGTCGGTGCTGGACGCCGAATGCCGGGTGCGGGGCGTGCAGAACCTGTGGGTGGCCGACGGGTCGATCATGCCGAACATCCCCTCGCGCGGTCCGCATGCCACCATCGCGATGATCGGACACCGCGCCGCCGAGTTCGTGCTGGCCTGAGCCGGCGCCGCGACTACGATTCCGGCGTTGGGGCGCCAGTGCCCGTCGGTGTGGCCCGACGGATGAACCGCAACTGCCGATTGTCGCGGCCCGGGGCCCAGAGTCCGATGACGACGGCGCCGACACCGACGATCACGGCGAGCCCGGTCAATGAGGTGCTCATGGCCTCGACGAACGCCGTCCGGCTGAGTTCGGCGATCTGGGCACCCGACGGGCCGAGCGTCGCCGAGACCTCGAGCGCCTGGCCCAGGGAGCCGAGCACGGCCTGGCGGGCCGGTTCGGGCAGCTCAGCGGGAAGTGTCGGCCCGAGCAGGTCGGTGTACTGCGCGGCCAGCAGCGAGCCGGCCAGCGCGATGCCCAGTGCGGCGCCGACCTCGCGGGTGGTGTCGTTGACGGCCGAGGCCACGCCCTGCTTGTCATCGGGTGCGGTGTTCATGATGGCCGAAGTCGTTGGCGCCGTGAGTAATCCGATACCCACACTCATCACCACCAGCGGCCACAACACCGCGACGTAGCCGTCGTCGACGGTGATGAAGCTCAGCAGCAGGAAGCCCAGCGCCACCAGCGCCAAACCGGTGAACACGACCAGGCGCAGCCCGAGCCTCGGCAGATACCAGAACGACGTCGCCGACAGCACGAGCACCGGGCCCATCAGCGGCGTGAGCGCGAACGCCGTCCCGATCGGGCTGTATCCGAGAATCAGCTGCATGTGCTGCATGACGACGTAGAAGAAGCCGAACATGGCCAGGAAGAAGACCGTGATCGCGGCGGCGCCGGTGGCGAAGGTGGGATCGGCGAACAACCGCACATCCAGCAGCGGATACCGCAGCCGCATCTCGATCGCGCCGAAGGCCAGGCACATCAGCGCACCCACGGCGATGCAGGAGATCACCAGCGCATCACCCCAGCCGCGACTGGGCGCCTCCAGGATGCCGAAGACCAGGACCGCCACGCCCACGCCGATCACCACCGCGCCCACCCAGTCCAGTGGTTTGGCGACCGACTCACGCGAGGTCGCGATGGTGAGCGTCAACACGAACAGCACGACACCGGCACCGGCGAAGGCCCAGAAGATGGACTGCCAGGCAAAGAAGTGCAGCAGCCCACCGGAACCGAGCATCCCGACGACCGCGCCGCAGCCAGCCGTGCCGGCCCAGATGCCGACGGCCTTGTTGCGCTGGTCCTTCGGGTATGCGGCGGTGAGCAGCGACAGCGTCGCGGGCATCACGAACGCCGCGCCGACACCCGCCACGGCCCGCGCCACGATGAGGTGCATCGGATCCGACCAGATGGTGGGTACCACCGACGCAACGGCGAAGACGGCCAGACCGAGCAGCAGCGCGCCGCGTCGGCCGTAGCGGTCCCCGAGCGCGCCCGCCGGCAGCAGCAGGCAGGCCAGGGCCAGGGTGTAGCTGTCGACGATCCAGGTCAGTTCGGCCTGGGTGGCCGAGGTGGCCGTGGCGAGATCGGGCAATGCGGTATTGAGTGCGACCATGGACGAGATGACCAGCAGCACCCCGAGGCAGGCGATGAGAAGTGTCCAGGCGCGGGCCCTCGTCGACAGCCCGGCCAGCGCCGGGTCGGTGGGTCGGTCGGACTCGGCGAGCGTGTCGACCATGGATTCCCTTTCGACGAGCGCGTCATTTTCGAGACTATCCGTCTTGTTTTGAGACTAGCAGTCTTATTCTGGAGGTGGAGGTGAGTTGGCGATGACTTCGGAGACGGCGAAGACGCGGACCGACCCGAGGCCGGCGAGGTCGCGCGCCCGGCTGTTGGAGGCGGCGACGGCGCTCCTGCGCAACGGCGGGCCGAGTGCGGTCACCGTCGACGCCGTGATCCGCGCGTCGAAGGTGGCGCGCGCCACGCTCTATCGACACTTTCCGAGCGGAAATGATCTGTTGGCGGCGGCCTTCCACGCACTGATCCCGCCCGCGCCGACACCCCCGACCGATGGCAGCCTGCGGGAACGGCTGGAAGCGCTGGTCATCGCACAGGCCGAACTGATCGCCGAGGTGCCCGCGACGGTGGCCGCGATGTCCTGGCTGTCGTTGGGCGCCGATATGACGGCGTTGCCGTTCGAGGGCGAGAGTTCGGAGATCCAGACGCTGCGCGAACGGGTGGCCCAGCAGTATGCCGCCCCGCTGGAGCAGGTGCTGACCAGCCCGGAAGCCGTCGCCGAACTCGGTGAGGTCGACCGGACGCTGGCGGCGTCGCTGTTGCTGGGGCCGGTCGTGCTCGGAAAGCTCAGTACGCTGCCCGATTTCGACTACGCCACGGTGGCGCGCGCCGCCGTCAACGGCTTCCTGGCGACCTGTGGCGGTGTCAGCGCACCGAGTACCGGATCGGTAGGTGCTTGAGCCCGCCCACGAACGTCGTCGCCGACAGTTCCGGGGTGCCCGCCAGCTCGATGGACTCCAGCCGCGGGAGCAGCTCGGTGAACAGGCTGTTCATCTCCATCCGGGCCAGCGCGGCGCCGAGGCAGAAGTGCACGCCGTATCCGAATGCGACGTGCTTGTTCGGGTCGCGGCTCACGTCGAAGCGGAACGGCTCGTCGAACACCTCTTCGTCCCGGTTGCCGGAAACGTAAGCGAGATAGACGGATTCACCCTCGGCGATGGGGACGCCGCGCACCTCGGTATCGGCGGTCGCGGTGCGCATGAACTCCTTGACCGGGGTGGACCAGCGGATCATCTCCTCGACCGCGGTGCCCATCAGCTCGGGATCCCGGCGTAGCCGGTCCATCTGGTCGGGGTTCTCGATCAGCGCCAGCAGGCCGCCGGAGATGGCGTCCTTGGTGGTGTCATGGCCGGCGCTGGCGACGATCGTGTAGTACGAGACGGTGTCGACATCCGTCAGCGGTTCACCGTCGATGCGGCCGTTGGCGATCGCCGAGGCCAGGTCGCCGGTCGGGTTCTCCCGGCGCGAGGCGGTCAACTGCGAGAAGTAGGCGAAGAAGTCGAGCAGCACCTGGAGCTGATCCTCCAGCGAGCCGCCTTCGCGCTTGTACTCGTCATCATCGCCGCCGAACATCTCCTGGGTCAGCATGTGCATGCGGCCGTAGTCCTCCTCGGGCAGGCCCAGCAGCGACATGATGACGTACAGCGGGAAGTGGATGGCGATGTCGGTGACGAAGTCGCATTCCGGGCCGAGATCGCGCATCTTGTCGACATAGCGTTTGGCCAATTCGTCGACGCGGACCTTCAGATCGCGCATCGCCTTGGGGCGGAACCAATCTGCGCCGATCGCGCGCACCTTGCGGTGATGCGGATCATCCATGTGGATCAGCGTGCGCAGACCCATCCCGGATTCCAGCTGCTGCTTGGCCAGATCATCGGCCGCCGCGGTGGCCAGCAGCGGTCGCGGTTCGTTGATGAACAGGTTGTTGTCCCGCTCGATGGCCATGATGTCGGCGTGCTTGGTGACGGCCCAGAACGGACGGTACAACGTGGACTCGACCCGGACGACGGGCTCGTGGGCGCGCAGGTACGCCATGGCCTCGTGCAGTCGGGCGTCGTCGGCGTATGCCTTCGGTTCGACAAACACTTTGGCGTATTCGCTGGCCCGGTCATCCTTGGTCGGAGTGCTCATCAAATGGCTCCCTACGGTGTCTTGACGGGTGTCAAATCGCAGTCTAGGGGGCCTCTGCGGCCCGCACGCCCGGAATGCCGGAATAGTCGTCAGTAGGCTCGTCGGGTGCCCTCCACATCGCGATTCGTCCGTAGCGCACTGGCACTGCTGACGGCCGCGATGCTGCCGCTGGCGTGTGCCCGCGACGGCGCCGATACGCCGGCGTCGCTGCCGCCGGACCCGACCGTCGTGCAGACCAGCGCCGGACTGGTGCGCGGGGTGGCCACGCTCGACAAGCGACATTTCGCCGGAATCCCTTACGCCGCCCCGCCGGTCGGGCCCTTGCGCTGGCAGCCCCCGGAGCCCGTGCCGTCCTGGCAAGGGGTGCGGGACGCGACCAAGACGGGCCCGCGCTGCCTGCAGGACGAGGGCAGCGATATCGAGTTCGGCAGGCAGACCGATGAGGACTGCCTGACACTCAACGTCTGGACCCCGCCGCCGACCGAGGAACTGCGCCCGGTGATGGTGTGGATCCACGGTGGTGCGTTCATCAACGGCAACGGCGGCATGTACGACTCGCGTTGGCTGGTCGACCGCGGCGACATCATCGTCGTCACCCTGAACTACCGGCTCGGGGCGCTCGGCTTCCTCGCACATCCGGCACTCGGACCGCCCGGCGCGGTGGGCAACTACGGATTGCAGGATCAGCAGGCGGCGCTGCGTTGGGTGCGCGACAACATCGCGGCATTCGGCGGTGACCCGGCGCAGGTGACCATCGCCGGCGAGTCGGCCGGGGCGATGTCGGTGTGCGATCACATGGTCGCGCCGGATTCCCAGGGACTGTTCCGCGCGGCGATCATCCAGAGCGGGCCGTGCCAGGCCCAGATCGCGCTGCCGCAGGCCGAACGCGTCAGCCAGGACTTCGCTCGGGACCTCGGCTGTGGCGATCCGGCGACCGCCGCCGCGTGCCTGCGCGCGCTGCCGTCGCACAAACTGCGAAAACCCGTGTGGTACGGGCGAATCGGTGAGGACACGCTGAGCGGTCCGGTGTACGGGACCGCCGCGTTGCCCGAGGATCCGATGGTCGTGTTCCGCGAGGGTCGTGCGACCGAGGTGCCGGTGCTCATCGGCAGCAACCGCGACGAGTTCACCTTGTTCGTCGCGCTGCAGTACCTGCGCGGGGCGCGGCAGTACGCGGCGGGGGAGTATCCCGATCTGCTGGCCGACACGTTCGGTCCCGACGCCGGTGCCGTCGGCGCGCGATATCCGCTGGAGCGCTACGGCGGCAGCGCGGCACAGGCGTATTCGGCCGCGGTCACCGACGGTGTGTTCGCGTGCATCGCCGATCGGATGGCCGGGCAGTTGTCGGCCGACGGCGACGTGTACGCCTACGAGTTCAACGATCCCAACCCGCCCACCCCCGAACCCATGCGCACCCTGCCGTTCCCCGTCGGCGCCAGTCACTCGCTGGAATTGCGCTACCTGTTCGATGTCGGGGGAGCACCGCCGTTGGATCCCGCTCAGCAGCGGCTGTCGAATCAGATGATCGATTACTGGACGGGCTTCGTCAGGACCGGTGCACCGACCGCCGAGGGGGCGCCGGACTGGCCCGCCGTCGGGGGCGACGGTTCGTGGATGTCGCTACACCCGGACGGCCCGCGGATGGTGACCGATTTCGCCCGCGAGCATCAGTGCGATTTCTGGGCGGGTTTGCGCGGCTGACTGCTGCCGAAACCCGCGTACCCGGGGTTCCGGTCCGCCCGCGCACCCCAGGTACGCGAGTTTCGCCGGGGCTGGGGTCAAGCCGGCGTTACCCAGGTGGTGATATCGGCATGCACCACCTCGGTGCAGGCCCGGTCGGTGATGCTCACCCCCACCACGATCTCGGTGCCCGCGGTCAGCGCGGCGAAGTCCGGCGGAGTGAACTCGGCGCGGGCGCGCAGTGAGGTGGTCGCCTTGGCCAGGTACCGGACCTGCATGCCCTTCGGAATCCAGCGGTGGCTGGTCGGCACCGTCGCCTCCATGGCCATGCCCATCGCCACCTCGGCGGCATTGCACGAGGCGATGGCGTGCACGGTGTGCAGGTGGTTGTGGACGAAGAACCACTTGGGGACGTCGACCTCGGCCAGGCCCGGTTCCATCCGGCGGATGTGGGGGAGCACCGAGGCGAAATAGGGCACCCGGGCCATTGCGGCCACCGAGAACAGCCGGCTGCCCAGTGGTTTGTCGGACAGCTGCTGCCAGGCGCGATAGGTGGGACTCTGGGACATCCGGGCATCTTACTCAGGAGTAAGGTTGGCAGAGGCCGGTGAGCAGACGTAAAACTGTCGGGTAGGCCCGAAAAAAGTGCAGTTTTGTGTCTGTTCGGCGGGACACCGCGAGCCCGCGAGCTGCTCGATCAGGGATTTGGCTGACGCCGGGATCTGAGGCATACTGTTCGGGTTGCCTTGCGCCGGGTTCGCCCGGGCGGGGCATCCGACCGGCGCCCTGGCGGGCGCACCCGGTCCCAACCTCGATCGCGACAAAGTTTGACGCGCGGACGAGTATGCGCGAGGGCGACACGCCCGAGTGCGGGGGTCGGTGAACCAGAGACAGGTAAACAGCGGCGGCATAGCCAGCGGGGCGTCTTCATGGCGTCACGTGTGTAGACCGAAGGCCCATTCGTGGGCCCGTTAGTAGTGAGGTAGGAGAAGCGTGGCGGGACAGAAGATCCGCATCAGGCTCAAGGCCTACGACCATGAGGCGATCGACGCCTCGGCGCGCAAGATCGTCGAGACCGTCACCCGGACGGGCGCCAGTGTGGTTGGCCCGGTGCCGCTGCCGACCGAGAAGAACGTGTACTGCGTCATCCGGTCTCCCCATAAGTACAAGGACTCGCGGGAGCATTTCGAGATGCGTACCCACAAGCGCCTTATCGACATCCTCGACCCGACGCCGAAGACCGTTGACGCCTTGATGCGCATCGACCTGCCGGCCAGCGTCGACGTCAACATCCAGTAGGAGACCCGAGAAAAATGGCTAGAAAAGGCATTTTGGGCACCAAGCTGGGCATGACGCAGGTGTTCGACGAGAACAACAAAGTCGTCCCGGTGACGGTCGTGAAGGCCGGCCCCAATGTGGTGACCCGTATCCGCACCACCGAGCGCGACGGCTACAGCGCCGTGCAGCTCGCCTACGGCGAGATCAGCCCGCGCAAGGTCAACAAGCCGGTCACCGGCCAGTACGCTGCCGCGGGCGTCAACCCGCGTCGCCACCTCGCCGAGCTGCGGCTTGCCGACGAAGCAGAAGCGGCCGACTACGAGGTCGGCCAGGAGCTGACCGCCGAGATCTTCGCCGACGGCGCGTACGTCGACGTCACCGGCACCAGCAAGGGCAAGGGCTTCGCCGGCACCATGAAGCGGCACGGCTTCGCCGGCCAGGGTGCCGCGCACGGCGCCCAGGCGGTGCACCGTCGCCCCGGTTCGATCGGTGGCTGCGCCACCCCGGGCCGCGTGTTCAAGGGCACCCGGATGTCGGGGCGCATGGGTAGTGACCGCGTCACCACCCAGAACCTGAAGGTGCACAAGGTCGACGCCGAGAACGGCGTCCTGCTGATCAAGGGTGCCGTCCCCGGACGCACCGGCGGACTCGTCGTGGTTCGCACCGCGATCAAACGAGGTGAGAAGTAATGGCTTCCTTGAAGATTGACGTTCGCACCCCGGACGGCAAGACGGACGGCTCGGTCGAGCTGCCCGCCGCGCTGTTCGACGTCGAACCGAACATCGCGCTGCTGCACCAGGTGGTGAACGCGCAGCTGGCCGCCGCCCGTCAGGGCACCCACTCGGCCAAGACCCGCGGCGAGGTCCGTGGTGGTGGCAAGAAGCCGTACCGCCAGAAGGGCACCGGCCGGGCGCGTCAGGGCTCGACCCGCGCTCCGCAGTTCACCGGTGGTGGCGCGGTGCACGCACCCAAGCCGCGTGACTACAGCCAGCGCACCCCGAAGAAGATGATCGCCGCCGCCATCCGCGGGGCGCTCTCGGACCGGGCGCGCAACGAGCGCATCCACGCAGTCACCGAGCTGGTGGCCGGCCAGACCCCGTCGACCAAGTCGGCGAAGTCGTTCCTGGCCGGCCTGACCACCAACAAGAAGGTGCTGATCGTCATCGGTCGCACCGACGAGGTGGGCGCCAAGAGCGTGCGGAATCTGCCTGGCGTGCATGTCATCTCGCCGGACCAGCTGAACGCGTACGACGTGCTGCACGCCGACGACGTGGTGTTCTCGGTCGAGGCCCTGAACGCCTACATCGCCTCGAATACGAAGAAGGAAGAGGTGTCGGCCTGATGGCTACGATCACTGACCCTCGCGACATCATCCTCGCTCCGGTCATCTCCGAGAAGTCCTACGGGCTGATCGAGGACAACGTGTACACCTTCGTGGTGCACCCGGATTCGAACAAGACGCAGATCAAGATCGCCATCGAGAAGATCTTCTCCGTCAAGGTCGATTCGGTGAACACCGCCAACCGGCAGGGCAAGCGCAAGCGCACCCGGACCGGCTACGGGCAGCGCAAGTCCACCAAGCGCGCGATCGTGACGCTGGCCCCGGGCAGCAAGCCGATCGACTTGTTCGGAGCGCCCGCCTAACGGCAGGCAGAGAGACTCAGGAACTTAGAAATGGCAATTCGCAAGTACAAGCCGACGACCCCGGGTCGTCGCGGTTCGAGCGTCTCCGATTTCGCCGAGATCACTCGTTCGACTCCGGAGAAGTCGCTGATCCGCCCGCTGCACAGCACGGGTGGACGTAACGCGCACGGCCGCATCACCACTCGTCACAAGGGTGGCGGCCACAAGCGCGCCTACCGGCTGATCGACTTCCGTCGCCACGACAAGGACGGCGTCAACGCCAAGGTCGCGCACATCGAATACGACCCCAACCGCACCGCGAACATCGCGCTGCTGCACTACCTGGACGGCGAGAAGCGCTACATCATCGCGCCGCAGGGTCTGAAGCAGGGCGACGTCATCGAGCAGGGGCCGAACGCCGATATCAAGCCGGGCAACAACCTGCCGCTGCGCAACATCCCGGCCGGTACCGTCATCCACGCCGTGGAACTGCGTCCCGGCGGCGGCGCCAAGCTCGCCCGCTCCGCCGGCGTCAGCATCCAGCTGCTCGGTAAGGAAGGCGCCTACGCCTCGCTGCGTATGCCTTCCGGTGAGATCCGCCGCGTCGACGTGCGCTGCCGCGCCACCGTCGGCGAGGTCGGCAACGCCGAGCAGGCCAACATCAACTGGGGCAAGGCCGGCCGTATGCGCTGGAAGGGCAAGCGCCCCACCGTCCGTGGTGTCGTGATGAACCCGGTCGACCACCCGCACGGTGGTGGTGAGGGTAAGACCTCCGGCGGTCGCCACCCGGTGAGCCCGTGGGGCAAGCCCGAGGGCCGCACCCGCAAGCCGAACAAGGCGAGCGACAAGCTCATCGTCCGTCGCCGGCGCACCGGCAAGAAGCGCTAGGAGTAAATAGCGATGCCACGCAGCCTCAAGAAGGGCCCGTTCGTCGACGACCATCTGCTCAAGAAGGTCGACAACCAGAACGAGAAGAACAGCAAGCAGGTCATCAAGACCTGGTCGCGCCGGTCCACCATCATCCCGGACTTCATCGGTCACACCTTCGCCGTCCACGACGGCCGCAAGCATGTGCCGGTGTTCGTCACCGAGTCGATGGTCGGGCACAAGCTGGGCGAGTTCGCCCCCACCCGCACGTTCAAGGGTCACATCAAGGATGACCGGAAGGCGAAGCGCCGGTAATGACTACTGCAATTGAGTATCCGTCCGCGAAGGCGGTCGCCCGGTTCGCGCCGTTCTCGCCGACCAAGGCACGCCGGGTCATCGACCTGGTCCGCGGCAAGTCCGTGGCCGAGGCGCTCGACATCCTGCGGTGGGCACCGCAGGACGCCAGCACCACCGTCGCCAAGGTGATCGCCAGTGCCGCGGCCAACGCGCAGAACAACGACGGCCTGGATCCGTCGACCCTCGTGGTCGCGACCATCTACGCCGACGGTGGCCCGACCGCCAAGCGCATCCGTCCGCGTGCCCAGGGGCGTGCGTTCCGGATCCGCAAGCGCACCAGCCACATCACGGTCATCGTGGAGAGCCGTCCTGCCAAGAAGCAGGGCGCCGCGGCGTCGAACACCCGCTCACGTCGCGCGCAGGGCAGCAAGGCCGCGGCGGCCAAGTCCGAGACGAAGGGAGGCTCGGAGTAGTGGGCCAGAAGATCAACCCGCACGGCTTCCGGCTCGGTATCACCACCGACTGGAAGTCCCGCTGGTACGCCGACAAGCAGTACGCGGACTACGTCAAGGAAGACGTCGCCATCCGTCGCCTGCTGGCCACCGGCCTGGAGCGTGCCGGCATCGCCGACGTGGAGATCGAACGGACCCGTGACCGGGTCCGCGTCGACATCCACACCGCGCGTCCGGGCATCGTCATCGGTCGCCGTGGCACCGAGGCCGACCGCATCCGCTCCGACCTGGAGAAGTTGACCGGCAAGCAGGTCCAGCTGAACATCCTCGAGGTCAAGCAGCCCGAGGCCGTCGCCCAGCTGGTGGCCCAGGGCGTCGCCGAGCAGCTGAGCAACCGTGTGGCGTTCCGCCGCGCGATGCGCAAGGCCATCCAGTCGGCGATGCGTCAGCCCAACGTCAAGGGCATCCGGGTGCAGTGCTCGGGCCGCCTCGGCGGTGCGGAGATGAGCCGCTCGGAGTTCTACCGCGAAGGTCGGGTGCCGCTGCACACGCTGCGTGCCGACATCGACTACGGCCTCTACGAGGCGAAGACCACCTTCGGCCGCATCGGCGTGAAGGTCTGGATCTACAAGGGCGACATCGTCGGTGGCAAGCGCGAGCTCGCCGCCGCCGCGCCGGCCGCAGACCGTCCGCGTCGTGACCGTCCGTCGGGCACCCGTCCGCGCCGCAGTGGCGCCTCGGGCACCACGGCGACGAGCACCGAGGCCGGCCGGGCCGCCACCGATGACACCGCGGGAACCCCGGCAGCAGCCGAGGCACCCGCAGAAACCACGGAGAGCTAGTCATGCTGATTCCCCGCAGGGTCAAGCACCGCAAGCAGCACCACCCGAAGCAGCGCGGCACCGCCAGCGGCGGTACCTCGGTGAGCTTCGGTGACTACGGCATCCAGGCTCTGGAGCACGCCTACATCACCAACCGGCAGATCGAGTCTGCTCGTATCGCCATCAACCGGCACATCAAGCGTGGCGGCAAGGTGTGGATCAACATCTTCCCGGACCGTCCGCTGACCAAGAAGCCCGCCGAGACCCGCATGGGTTCGGGTAAGGGTTCGCCGGAGTGGTGGGTGGCCAACGTCAAGCCCGGCCGCGTGCTGTTCGAGCTGAGCTACCCCGACGAGAAGATCGCCCGGGACGCGCTGACCCGCGCGATCCACAAGCTGCCGATCAAGGCACGCATCGTGACCCGAGAGGAGCAGTTCTGATGGCAGTGGGAGTTTCGCCTGGCGAACTGCGTGAGCTCACCGAGGAAGAGCTCACCACTCGCCTGCGCGAGTCGAAGGAAGAGCTGTTCAACCTGCGCTTCCAGATGGCCACCGGCCAGCTGACCAACAACCGTCGGCTGCGTGTGGTGCGCCAGGAGATCGCACGGGTCTACACCGTGTTGCGTGAACGTGAACTGGGTCTGGCTTCCGGACCTGTTGGTGAGGATTCTTAAGACATGGCAGAGACCAAGAAAGAGGCCGGCGCCAAGCACACGCCGGCCACCGAGAAGCCGCGTGGCCGTCGCAAGACCGCCATCGGCTACGTGGTGAGCGACAAGATGGAGAAGACCATCGTGGTCGAACTCGAGTCGCGTAAGAGCCACCCGCTCTACGGCAAGATCATCCGCACCACCTCCAAGGTGAAGGCGCACGACGAGAACGGCGACGCCGGTATCGGCGACCGCGTCTCGCTGATGGAGACCCGTCCGATGTCGGCCACCAAGCGCTGGCGTCTGGTCGAGGTGCTGGAGAAGGCCAAGTAACGTCGAACAAAGTTGCTGAGCCACGGTTTCAGCAAATCGACACACGGACCCCCGGCCGCGAAAGCGGTTCCGGGGGTTCGTGCGTTTGATCACGATTGACGTTGCGAAGTCAACGTTCGGGGTTTGCTGCCCGCGTCGGTGGCCTACCATCGCGGTCATGCCGGTGGGGACGCAGCGGCCCGTGCGTACGGTTCGGGTGCGATGACGACGACCCCCTCGGCCACCAAGGCCCCGTCCAAGCTATCCGCCGCGCTGGCGTGGTACCTGGAGATCAATCCGATCTATCGAGTGGTCATCAGATGGGTGCTGATCGCCGGTCTCACGCTGTTCGCCTTCTGGGACACGTTCGCCAGCCTGGTGCACACCACCCGCGAGGGTGGCATCGGCGGTTATGTCTGGACCGTCCCGATCGTCGCCACGCTGGTGGCCTTCGGTGTGGCGCGGCGCAAGCGCACCGAGTTGCCCATCCATGATCGCCAGACCGACTTCATCGTCGGCGCCATAGGTCTGGGCATGGCCCTGCTCATCCAGGCCGCACTGCTGGACCGGTACGCGCTGTACTTCCACATCCTGCGACTGGACCTGGTGGCCTGCTGGTTGTTCGTCGTCAGCAGTTCGGTCATGCTCTTCGGGCTACGCCCCGTCATCAGATTCGCCTGGGTGTGGCTGCTGCTGACGATGGTCTTCTCGCTGCCCTACTACCTGGTGGTGGTGCTGCTCGGTGGCGGGAAGTTCGCGGCCGGCGCAGCGACGCTGTTGATCCCGGCGATCGGCACCGGTATCGCAGTGGGGCGCACCTATCGCCGGGGGTTCTACGGATCGCTCGCAACGTGGGCGGTCGGCTTCGCGGTGCTGATCGCCATCGCCCAACTGTTCCCGAACGCGCCGATGCTGGTGTATCAACAGGTGCCGGCCATATCGGCACTCTGCCTGGTCGGTATCACGATGTACCTGCTGACACGTCGCGGGCTTCCCAAGCGCATCCTGGATCGCAAAGTGGAACCCCTTGCTGCCAAGCAAGTCTGGTCCTCGGTTCCGCTGGTGGTGGTCGCCGCCATCGCCTTGTCACTGTGTCCGTTGCCCACCGAGACCACCACCGCCCCGATAAGTCGACCCGCCCCAGCCGATCTGGTCCAGGGCCGGCCGCTGCTTGCCCCGATCGGCTGGACCGTCATCGAACAACGCGAGTATCCCCAGGCACGCCGACTGTACGGCGACGGTGCCGTGCTGGTGCGCCAGTACATGCTCGCCGACTCGGGGAATCCGGCGTGGGACAAACTGTCCCGGCCGCGCACCGTCGTGGTCGACAGCCTCGTCAGCAAGCGTCCGTTCTCGTTCGGTACCTATCCCGCTCGCGTGTTCTACGGACTGACGAGTGCCAGGATCAGCGGTCAGTACGACATCGACCTCGACATGGGCGTACACGGCAGGCTGATATCGGTCGTCGACGACAGCCTGCTGGTCACCTGGAATTCCGTCCAGTTCGCCTGGGGTGATTCCACACTCGCGCAGCGCGTGTCGATCTTCGCCGTCGACAACCACGAGGCCACCGCACCGTTCCCGGCACCGTCGACCAGTGTGGTATCCAATATCCGCACATTGATCACGTTGTTGTTCCGCGGGAATGCCGTACTGTCCGAACGCGCGCCGGTCTTCAAGGACGAGGATCTGCTGCGTACCTTCAGTCGTGGCCTCGTCGCGGCGCAGTTCCGCTGAAATTGCAACAGGTTTCAGTGTCCGTCATGTGGCCGCAGCGCGAAAGCTCACATAACGATTTCGGTGAACCCGACTGTGCGGCCGGTGCGCCGCATAGGCTTCGACAGGTGACTGCACGCATGATTCCGCTGCTTGCTGCCGTGTTGGTCGTCGGGGGGACTGCACTGCCCGGTGTCGCATCGGCCGAACCCGAACCCGAACCCGATACCTCACTGGCGAATTCGCCATCCCTGAGCCTGCGCGTGCTCGGCGGCGAACCGACCATCGCGCTGTACGGCATCGAAGGCGTTCAAACGGTATCGATCCCGGTGCAGACGGGTCTGCTGCCCACCGAACTGGACGCCACCGCGTTGTTACCGGTCAACGCACTCGGCGGCACCATCGAGGTCAGTCAGGACGACCGCGTCATCGCCCGGGTACCGCTGCCCCCAGACGGTGGCCGCTTTGCCATCCCGTTGGCCGGTGCACGTGTCGTCGACAATGCCGTGACGGTCTTGCTGAGAAGCTATCTGACGTTGCCCGACGGTTATTGCGTGTTCGACGGCAACAACCCGTTGCGGCTCACCGATACCGAGGTGAGGTACGGCGGACTGGAATTGCCGCCGTCGACCGTCGCCGATTTCCTGCCGCCGGTCTTGCGCAAGTTGACGTTGTTCGTACCGCAGGAACCCTCCCAGGCGGAGGCGGACGCGGCCGTGCGGCTGGCGACGGCGACGGTGGCGCGGTACGGCACCCAGCGCACCGAGGTCGAGGTCGTCGAGAACGACGATCAGACCGTGCCGCCACCGCAGCCGCTGGAACGCCAGATCATCGTGCGCGAGGGCGGTGCGGTCGGTCTGTCGCTACAGGGGCCCAACTCGGTGCCGGCGCTGGTGATTTCCGGTGGCGCCGGCGACCTGACCAACCAGACCAGACTGCTGACCAGTGAGCTGTCCAGGTTGGCGGTCCAGTCCGCGGCGGTGGTCGGTCCGCTGTCCTCGGCACCGCAGCTGCCCAGCGACCGCACCACCATCCGCCAGCTCGGTCAGCCCGGGGTCAACGCGACCGCGCTGGTGAACCCGCGGGTCACCATCCCGCTGGACCAGACCCGATTCGGACGTTCCGTGCACGGTGTGCGGGTGCACCTGCAGGGTTCCTACACACCGCTGCCGGCGACCATCGCCGGCCAGGTCGTGGTGAGCGTGGGCGGCGAGGTGCTGGATCGCTGGGCCACCGAGCCCAGCGGCAGCATCGACCGGTGGATCGACGTGCCCGACCGGCTGCTGGAGCGCTACACCAACCTCGACGTGGCGGTGAACGCGGCGGGCAACACCGGACGGTGCGGTGAGTTCCAGCCCATCACCTTGACGATCGACGGTGAGAGTCCGGTGGAGAGCACATTGGCCGACCCGCCCTCGCCGCTGGGCTTCCAGTCACTGCCGCAGGCGCTGATGCCGCGCATCGAGGTGGGCATGGGCGACGGGGGCACGACCACCTTCGCCGACCTGCGTCGCGCCGTGCAGATCGTGGCCGGTCTGCAGCGGCTCAGCGGGCGCCCGTTCGAGACCGCGGTGGTGCCCGTCGCCGACGCCATCGGATCGATGAATCCCGCGATCGTCATCAGCGCCGACGGTTGGACCGACGAATCTGTGCAACTGCCCGTCGCGGTGAACTCCGATGGTGTCATCACCGTTGAGAACGTCGACGGCTCAGGCGTTTCCACCACACTCGCACTCGATCCGGCCATCGGGTTCGGATCACTGCAGACCTTCTATTCCGGTGGTCGCACCCTACTGGTCGCCACCTCGACCGACACCCCGGGCGAACTCGACCGGCTGCTGCAGTGGCTGGACGCCGACCTGACCCGGTGGTCGGGTCTGCGCGGTAACGCGCTGATAGCGGTGCCGGGCCGTGATGTCATCCAGCTGACCACACCGGAAGCCGAGCAGCTCGCCGAGGCGTCCGGCGCTGACCGCACAATGCTGTACGTAGCGATCGGCGGTGCTGCGCTGGTGCTCGTGATCGTCGGCGCCGCGGTCATGGCACGGCGCGGTCGCGGGTCCCGCGGCATTGCGGACGACTAGGCAGCTGTCATGAAGTTGCGGGCCATCTTCGATGCGCACACCGTCACCGAAGAAGAGCGCGAGTACGCGCTCAACATGGCGATCAACGGCCTGCGCGACGACGATCCCATGGCCTCGGCGTCGAAACCCTTGGTGGGCTGGCAGAAACCGGTGCTGCTGGGGCTGCTGGCCGTGGTGATCGCGCTGGCCGCCTGGCGGCCGATGCAGACCGCGGTGCTGTTGATCGGGGTGTGTACGGCGGCGTATCTGCTGACCCTGGCCGACCGGGTGCTGATCTTCCGTCGCGGTCTGGCGTCGCGACCCATCACCATCCCCGACGATGTGGCGCGTGCGATACCCGATGCCGATCTGCCGCGCTACACGATCCTGGTGCCCGCCTACAACGAACCCGAGGTGGTCGCCGACCTGATCGGCGCGATGGACGCCCTGGAGTATCCGCGCGACAAGCTGCAGGTACTGCTGCTGCTGGAGGCCGATGATCAGGTCACCATCGACGCCGCCGAGAAGTGCGGCGAATCCGATGTCATCACCATCCTGCTGGTGCCACCGGCCGAACCGCGGACCAAACCCAAGGCCTGCAATTACGGTCTGCACTTTGCCACCGGCGATATCGTCACCATCTTCGACGCCGAGGACCTGCCCGAACCGCTGCAGCTGCGCAGGGTCGTCGCGGCGTTCCGCGATCTGCCCGACGACGTGGCATGCGTGCAGGCGAAACTGGTGTACCACAACGGACATCAGAATCTGCTCACCGGCTGGTTCACCGCCGAGTACGGGTTGTGGTTCGGATTCCTGCTGCCCGGCATGATGGTCAGCACCTCACCGATCCCGCTGGGCGGCACCTCCAATCACCTGCGCCGCGACATGTTGATCGATATCGGGGCATGGGATCCGTTCAATGTCACCGAGGATGCCGACCTCGGCCTGCGTATCGCGGCGCATGGCCTACACACCGCGGTCATCGATTCCTACACGCTGGAGGAGGCCAACAGCGATCCGATCAACTGGGTGCGGCAGCGATCCCGTTGGTACAAGGGCTATCTGCAGACCTGGCTGGTGCACATCAGGCGCCCGTTCAAGCTGTACCGGACGCTGGGCACGCGCAGCTTCATCCGATTCACCCTGGTACTGGCCGGCACCCCGATCATCGCGGTGCTCAAC
Organism: Mycobacterium sp. NPDC003323; assembly: GCF_053589535.1. Classification (NCBI taxonomy): domain Bacteria; kingdom Bacillati; phylum Actinomycetota; class Actinomycetes; order Mycobacteriales; family Mycobacteriaceae; genus Mycobacterium; species Mycobacterium sp. NPDC003323. The sequence goes on along the minus strand of NZ_JBSFSB010000007.1, from coordinate 69,817 downwards.
CTGCTGTTCTGGTTCATCACCGTGCTGTGGTTCCTCGGCCAGCCCGCCGTGGTGGGCAGCATCTTCCCGCCCTACATCTACTTCCCGGCCCTCATCGCGATGATCATCGGCAACTTCACCGTCATGTACATGAACATGATCGCCCTGCGTGAGGACGACCGCGCCGATCTGCTGCATGCCGCGCTGAGTGTGCCGCTGTTCTGGCTGATGATGAGCATTGCCGCGGCCAAGGGTTGCTATCAGATGATCCGGCAGCCGTCGTTCTGGGAGAAGACATTCCACGGTCTGGCCGAGAAGCCGGACGAGAAGACCGCACACGAGCAGGCGGTCGGGACGTCATGACGAATCGTCGACTCAAGTTCGTCATCTTCTTCGGCACGCTGACGATCTACCTGGCCGTCGGGTGGTGGTTGCAGATCCGACACGGATACATCATGGGCGACACCCTGTCTCGGGTCGCGTCCACCCAGGCGGTGCTGTTCAGCCGCGACCCGCACCTGGCGGCCATCGGCTTCATCTTCACCCCCGTCGCGGCGATGGTGCAGATCCCCGCCATCCTGTTCAGCGATATCTGGACCGACCTCGCGACCCGCGCGTTCTCCGGAACCCTGATGTCCAGTCTGTTCATGGCCGGCGCGGCGGTGCAGATCTTCAGCATGGGCGCCGATCGCGGATTGCCGCGGGCCTACTCGCTGACGATCACCGGGCTGTTCGCGCTCAATCCGATGATCGTGTTCTACGGCTCCAACGGGATGAGCGAGGCGCCGTTCATCTTCTTCATGACCTGGGCGGTGCGCCGACTCATCATGTGGATGGTCGACGACGACATCCACCATTTGGTGACGGCCGGCGGCGTCGCGATGGGGCTGGCCTACCTGACCCGCTATGACGCACTGGCCTGCATCGGCGCCGCCGGTCTGGTTGTGGGCGTCACCACATATCTGCGGGCGCGCACGCCACCGCGGTTGCGCCGCACGGTGATGGACATGCTGATCGTCAGCGGGCCCGGCATGGCGGCATTCCTGGGTTGGGCCGCCGCCGGCTGGCTGATCACCGGTGAGGCATTCGCCCAGTTCACCTCCCAGTACGGCAATGCCGCGATCCTGGAACAGTCCGGCCAGACCGCACCGACCTTCGCCGGCGGTCTGGGGTTCGCCGCGGTGTGCGTCATGCTGCTGGCGCCGACCCTGCTGCCGCTGGCCCTGTGGGCGGTGATGCAGCGGTGGGGACGGCCGAACTGGCAGATGCTCTTCGTGCCGGCCGCGATGTACGGTGCGGTACTTGCCTTTCAGGCCGCAAGCTACGCGCAGGGCTCGACCTTCCCGTTCCTGAGGTTCTTCATCATCGCGATCCCGATGGCGGCGACGCTGGCGTTGCTGGGCGTTCCCGACGGCGTGCTGGCACCGGCGAAACGGCGCGGTCGGTTCGCCCCACCGGCCGCCGCGCCTGCCGCCGTCGACACCAGGCGCCGTTCACCGGCCACCTATGTGGCGGTCGCCGCGACCCTGGCGGTCGGCATCCCGGTCACCGTGATCGGCATGGGACAGTCGGACTACGCGACACAGGAGTACGGGCTCGGTGCGGTGCTGCGGCCCGACCCGTACAACGTCACCGAACACAAGGCCATCGAGCATCGCATCGCGCGAACCTTCGGCACCGAACGGCGCATCGCCGAATACCTGGATACGTTGGATCTGCCCGACAGCTCGGTGATCACCGACACCGTCTACGGTTTCGGCGTGCTGGCCGCGGCCGAGCGGCCGAAGATGTTCGTGATCCCGTCCGATCCGGACTTCACCGAGTTGCTCAACGATCCGACCGCCAACGGTATCGAGTATCTGCTGGCGGTGCCGCCGATCGGCCGGGGTACTTCGGACGCACTCAACCTGCGCTATCCGACGCTGTACGAGACCGGTGCCGAGGTGGCCACCCTGGCCTTGGAGATTCCCAATGATGGCGACGGACAACCGGATTGGCGGTTGTACCGGGTGAACGAGCCGACCGGAAGCTGAATACCCGGCATCGGCGCGGGGTGCGGATGTACTCTCCGGGCGATGCCGAACCCAGGAGGGGCCGATGACCGCTGAGTTCCGGCGCACGATCGCGCAATGAGGACTTCCGCGAGGGCGGCCCTGTTGGTCGCGGTGTGCCTGGCCGTCGCCGTGTCGGCCGGCTGCAGCCGATCCAGTGACGGCACGCCCGTCGCCGTCGCCCCGGGCACAGACTCCGGGCATCCCGATTCCGGTGTCCTCCCGACGACCGGCAGCCCGATCCCGGCGGACACGGTCACCTGCGAGGCCGACCGTCGCCCGCCGGTGGCGATGGTGGCCAAGGTGGACGACCCGATGGCTCCCGCGGTCACCGTGGCGGTCCTGGACGGGTGGTCGATGCAGGGCGGATCGGGGGATGTCGGCGCGCAACTCAACGGGCCGGACGGGATGTCGGCGACGGTACGCATCATGGCCACCACGCTGGATCCGCAGGCGGCTTTCGCCGATCACGCCGACCGGCTGACCGAGAGTGCGGCGGTTTACAGTTCGCTGGTCGCGCTGCCGGCCCCGATGTGCGGCTACAGCGGTCAGAAACTGCTCGGCGGACTCTCGGGCACCTCCGAGGGCGACATCCAGTTCGTCGAAAGGGTCCTGCACATCCCGACCGAAGATCGCGACTACCTGGTCGCGGTGCACACCGAGGCGCCCGCGCAGACAGCGGGATTCGACGCGGTCGCAACGCAGGTGACCGATATCGTCGAGGTAGGGATTCCGTGACCGACCTCGTCGAGCTGCCCGGCGCCTCCTTCACGATGGGGTCCACGCGTTTCTATCCCGAGGAGGCCCCGGCCCGCACCGCGACGGTCGCGCCCTTCGCCATCGAGCGCCACCCCGTCACCAATGCTCAGTACGCCGCCTTCGTCGCCGATACCGGCTACCTCACCGTCGCCGAGCGCCCGATGGACCCGGCGCTGTATCCCGGTGTGGCACCGGCGGATCTGTCACCCGGAGCGATGGTGTTCCGGCCGACTGCCGGTCCCGTCGACCTGCGTGACTGGCGGCAGTGGTGGGATTGGGCGCCGGGCGCGAGCTGGCGGCACCCGCACGGTCCGGGCAGTGAGTGCGTCGACGACCATCCGGTCGTGCAGGTCGCCTATGCCGACGCACTGGCCTATGCGGGCTGGGCCGGCCGTCGGCTGCCGACCGAGACGGAGTGGGAGTACGCCGCCGGGGCGGGCGCCGAGACGACGTACGCCTGGGGAGACGATCCGGCACCGGCGGGGGAGTTGATGGCCAACACCTGGCAGGGCCGCTTCCCCTACCGCAACGATGGTGCGGCCGGCTGGGTCGGCACCTCACCGGTCGGCACGTTCCCGGCCAACTCGTTCGGGCTGGTCGACATGATCGGCAATGTCTGGGAGTGGACCAGCAGTGAGTTCACCGGCCGCGTGGCCCATCCGTGCTGTCTGCCCGCCGACGACCCGAGCATCAGCCAGGCCCTCAAGGGTGGATCGCATCTGTGCGCGCCGGAGTACTGCCACCGGTACCGGCCCGCGGCGCGGTCGCCGCAGTCCCGGGACACCGCGACCACCCATATCGGATTCCGCTGCGCCGCTGACCTGTGATTTCGGTGAGGATTCCGGCGCGTGCCGCACGGATCCTCACCGAAATCGCAAAGGGATGGGCAGCGATTTGGTGCATAGCACGTGCTCACCTAGTATGTAGGGGTTGCCTCGGGCAGACCTCGGCTGTTCTTCAGCCCTGCGTGCCCTCTGGTGACAAAGACCGCGCACGTCAGGTCGGTATCTGCCGTGCACACAAAACCAGGTCAGGAGATCGAGTGATTCAGCAGGAATCGCGGCTGAAGGTCGCCGACAACACGGGTGCCAAGGAGATCTTGTGCATCCGGGTTCTCGGTGGCTCGTCGCGGCGCTATGCCGGTATCGGCGACATCATCGTGGCGACCGTCAAGGACGCCATCCCGGGCGGCAACGTCAAGCGTGGCGATGTCGTCAAGGCCGTCGTGGTGCGCACCGTCAAGGAACGCCGTCGCGCCGACGGCAGCTACATCAAGTTCGACGAGAACGCCGCCGTCATCATCAAGAACGACAACGACCCCCGCGGCACCCGCATCTTCGGGCCCGTCGGTCGTGAACTGCGCGAGAAGCGCTTCATGAAGATCGTCTCGCTGGCCCCGGAGGTTTTGTAATGAAGGTGCACAAGGGCGACACCGTGCTCGTCATCTCCGGCAAGGACAAGGGCGCCAAGGGCAAGGTCCTGGAGGCCTACCCGACGCGTGAGCGCGTCCTGGTCGAGGGCGTCAACCGCATCAAGAAGCACACCGCTGAGTCGCGCAACGAGCGCGGCGCCTCCTCGGGCGGCATCGTCACCCAGGAAGCCCCCATCCACGTCTCCAACGTGATGGTCGTCGACTCCGACGGCAACCCGACCCGCATCGGCTACCGCGTCGACGAGGAGTCCGGCAAGAAGGTTCGCGTCTCCAAGCGCAACGGCAAGGACATCTGAGAATGACCACTGTAGAAAACACCGCCAAGGTGCAGCCGCGGCTGAAGCAGCGTTACCGCGAGGAAATCAAGGACGCGCTCAACAAAGAGTTCAACTACGACAACGTGATGCAGATCCCGGGTGTCGTGAAGGTCGTCGTGAACATGGGTGTCGGTGACGCCGCCCGCGACGCCAAGCTGATCAACGGCGCGGTCAACGACCTGGCCCTGATCACCGGACAGAAGCCCGAAATCCGCAAGGCGCGCAAGTCCATCGCCCAGTTCAAGCTGCGCGAGGGCATGCCGATCGGTGCGCGGGTCACCCTGCGCGGCGACCGGATGTGGGAGTTCCTCGACCGTCTCGTGTCGATCGCCCTCCCGCGTATCCGCGACTTCCGTGGCCTGAGCCCCAAGCAGTTCGACGGCAGCGGCAACTACACCTTCGGCCTGTCCGAGCAGTCGGTGTTCCACGAGATCGACGTGGACTCCATCGATCGGCCCCGCGGCATGGACATCACCGTCGTCACCTCGGCGACGAACGACGACGAGGGACGGGTGCTGCTGCGGGCCCTCGGCTTCCCGTTCAAGGAGAACTGAGAATGGCAAAGAAGGCTCTGGTCAACAAGGCCAACAAGAAGCCGAAGTTCGCGGTGCGCGCCTACACCCGGTGCAACCGCTGCGGCCGGCCGCACGCGGTGTTCCGCAAGTTCGGCCTGTGCCGAATCTGCCTGCGCGAGATGGCGCACGCGGGCGAACTGCCCGGTGTGCAGAAGTCCAGCTGGTAACCAGCATTCATTACTGATTAACACGGCAGGCCCCCCAAGGCTTTTGGACAGGGAACCGCCGCGAGGAAGGTGAACCGGCTGTCATGACGATGACCGATCCCATCGCAGACTTCTTGACGCGTCTGCGTAACGCCAATTCGGCGTATCACGACGAGGTGACGCTGCCCCACTCGAAGATCAAGGCGAACATCGCCGAGATCCTCAAGACCGAGGGCTACATCTCGGATTACCGCACCGAGGATGCCCGCGTGGGCAAGTCCCTCGTGGTGCAGCTGAAGTACGGCCCCAGCCGCGAGCGCAGCATCGCCGGCCTGCGCCGGGTCAGCAAGCCCGGCCTGCGGGTCTACGCAAAATCCACCAATCTGCCGCGGGTGCTCGGCGGCCTGGGCGTGGCGATCATCTCCACGTCCTCAGGTCTGCTCACCGACCGCCAGGCAGCTCGATCGGGCGTGGGCGGCGAAGTCCTCGCTTACGTCTGGTAGGGGGGACGAGAACATGTCGCGTATTGGAAAGCAGCCGGTCCCGGTTCCCGCCGGGGTCGACGTCACCATCAACGGCCAGAACGTCTCGGTGAAGGGCCCCAAGGGCACCCTGACCCTCGACATCGCCGAGCCGATCCAGGTGTCGCGCAACGACGATGGCGCCATCGTGGTGGCCCGTCCGGACGACGAGCGGCGCAGCCGTTCGCTGCACGGTCTGTCGCGGACCCTGGTTGCCAACCTGGTCACCGGTGTCACCGAGGGTTACACCACCAAGATGGAGATCTTCGGCGTCGGTTACCGCGTCGCGCTCAAGGGTTCCAATCTGGAGTTCGCGCTGGGCTACAGCCACCCGGTCCTCATCGAGGCTCCCGAGGGCATCACGTTCGCGGTCGAGACCCCCACCAAGTTCTCGATCACGGGCATCGACAAGCAGAAGGTCGGCCAGATCGCCGCGGTCATCCGCCGCCTGCGCCGCCCCGACCCCTACAAGGGCAAGGGCGTGCGGTACGAGGGTGAGCAGATCCGCCGCAAGGTCGGAAAGACAGGTAAGTAACCCATGGCTACCACGAAGACTGACGCCGCCACCCGTAAGCCGGTGGGGCAGAACATCTCCGAGACCCGTCGGAACGCTCGCCTGCGCCGTCACGCGCGGCTGCGCAAGAAGGTCGAAGGCACTGCCGAGACCCCGCGCCTGATGGTCAACCGTTCGTCGCGGCACATCCACGTGCAGCTCATCGACGACCTCGCCGGCGTCACCGTCGCCGCAGCGTCGTCCATCGAGGCCGATGTGCGTGCCGTCGACGGTGACAAGAAGGCCCAGAGCGTGCGCGTCGGTCAGCTGATCGCCGAGCGCGCCAAGGCTGCCGGCATCGAGACGGTGGTGTTCGACCGCGGTGGGTACACCTACGGCGGACGGATCGCCGCGCTGGCCGATGCCGCGCGCGAGGGCGGGCTGAAATTCTGATGACTGTTAACGAGAGGACTGCATGATGGCCGAGCAGGCTGGCGCCGCTTCGGCGCAGGACAATCGCGGTGGCCGCGGAGATCGTGACGGCCGGGGCCGTCGCGACGACCGCGGTGGTCGTGGTCGCGGCGACGACCGCGGCGAGAAGAGCAACTACATCGAGCGCGTCGTCACCATCAACCGCGTCTCCAAGGTGGTCAAGGGTGGTCGGCGCTTCAGCTTCACCGCGCTGGTCATCGTCGGCGACGGCAACGGCATGGTCGGTGTCGGCTACGGCAAGGCCAAGGAAGTTCCGGCCGCCATCGCCAAGGGCGTCGAGGAGGCCCGCAAGGGCTTCTTCCGGGTGCCGCTGATCGGCGGGACCATCGTCCACCCGGTGCAGGGTGAGGCGGCGGCCGGTGTCGTGATGCTGCGTCCGGCCAGCCCCGGTACCGGTGTGATCGCCGGTGGCGCGGCCCGTGCCGTACTGGAATGCGCTGGGGTGCACGACATCCTGGCCAAGTCGCTGGGCAGCGACAACGCGATCAACGTGGTGCACGCCACCGTTGCCGCGCTGAAGCAGATCCAGCGTCCCGAAGAGGTGGCGGCCCGTCGCGGTCTGTCCATCGAGGACGTGGCCCCGGCCGGCATGCTGAAGGCACGCCGCGAGGCCGAAGCCGTGGCCGTCGCTGCGGCTCGTGAAGGAAGCGCATAGTCATGGCAGAGCTCAAGATCACCCAGGTGCGCGGAACCATCGGCGCACGCTGGAAGCAGCGCGAGAGCCTGCGGACCCTGGGGCTGCGGAAGATCCGTCAGTCCGTGGTCCGTGAGGACAACGCCCAGACCCGAGGTCTGATCAAGACCGTGCACCACCTCGTCACGGTCGAGGAGGTCCAGTAATCATGAGTGTCATCAAGCTGCACGACCTGAAGCCGGCGCCGGGCGAGAAGACCGCCAAGACGCGCGTCGGCCGCGGTGAAGGCTCCAAGGGCAAGACCGCCGGTCGCGGTACCAAGGGCACCAAGGCCCGCAAGAACGTCCCGTCGACGTTCGAGGGTGGCCAGATGCCGATCCACATGCGGCTGCCGAAGCTCAAGGGCTTCCGCAACCGCTTCCGGGTCGCCTATGAGGTGGTCAACGTCGGCGAGATCGCCAAGGCCTTCCCCGAGGGCGGCACCATCGGTGTCGACGAGCTGGTCGCCAAGGGCCTGGTTCGCAAGAACAGCCTGGTCAAGGTGCTCGGCGACGGCAAGCTGACCGTCAAGGTCGATGTCACCGCCAACAAGTTCAGCGGCAGCGCCCGCGAGGCCATCACCGCCGCCGGCGGATCGGCCACCGAGCTGTAGCAAGTTCTGCTCGCGAGCAGACACAAAGTGCCCCTTTTCCCCGTGAAAAGGGGCACTTTTGCGTCTGCTCACCGTGGAATCGTGGGCCGGTAGGCTCGAAACATGTTCGGTTTGCTGCCCAACCTGCCCAGCCTGCCCGGTCCCGATGAGGTGCGCGATCTGATCCGCAAGGTCGACACCGCGCGCCACAGCGGTGTGCCCCGTGGTGTGGTGCTCGAACTCGACCTGCAGATCGCCCCGCCGGAGACCGTCGGCTTCGACCCGCTGATGCTGATCAATCTGGGCGGCAAGCCGTTGACGCTGCGGCAGGCCGTCGCCGCCGTCCACCGCGCGGCCGAGGACGATCGGGTGGCGGGCCTGATCGGGCGCGTCCAGGTCCCCGCGGCACCGCCCGGACCGATCCAGGAATTGCGGGACGCGATAGCGGCTTTCGGGACGGCCAAGCCGACGCTGGCCTGGGCCGAGACCTATCCGGGCACGCTGTCCTACTATCTGGCCTCGGCATTCCGGGAAGTGTGGATGCAGCCCTCGGGCACCGTGGGGCTGGTCGGATTCGCCACCAGCGCACTGTTTCTGCGCAATGCGCTCGGAAAGGCCGGTATCGAGGCGCAGTTCGTGGCCCGTGGTGAATACAAGTCCGCGGCAAACCTTTTCACCCAGGACAGCTACACCGATGCCCACCGCGAGGCGGACACCGCACTGATCGAGAGCCTGCAGCGTCAGGTGCGCGACGCCGTGGCCACCGCTCGCAGCTTGGACCCGGCCACCGTCGACGCGCTCGCCGACCGCGCCCCGCTGCTGCGTGACGACGCCGTGGACGCGGGCCTGGTGGACCGCATCGGTTTCCGGGACGAGGCGTACGCCCGCATCAGCGAACTGGCCGGCGCCGCGCCCACCGCCGACGGCCCGGACGCCGCACCCCGGCTGTACCTGTCGCGGTATGCCCGCGCCACCGCCGCCAAGCCCGGCCCGCCGATTCCGGGCCGCAAGAAGCCGACCATCGCCGTGGTCACCTTGCACGGTCCGATCGTCAGTGGCCGCGGCGGACCGCAGATGCTGCCGTTCGGCAACTCCAGTGCCGGAGGTGACACCATCGCCGCCGCGCTGCGCGAGGCCGCCGCCGACGACGAGGTGTCGGCGATCGTACTGCGGGTGGACAGTCCGGGCGGCTCGGTGGTCGGTTCGGAGACGATCTGGCGTGAGGTGGTGCGCGCCCGAGACGCCGGCAAGCCCGTGGTGGCGTCCATGGGTTCGGTCGCGGCCTCCGGCGGCTACTACGTGTCCATGGCGGCCGACGAGATCGTCGCCAACGCCGGGACCATCACCGGATCGATCGGCGTGGTGACCGGCAAGCTGATCTCGCGCGAGCTGAAGGACAAACTGGGGATCGGCTCGGATGCGGTGCGCACCAACACCAATGCCGACGCCTGGTCCGCCGATGCGCCGTTCACCCCGCAGCAGCACGCCCAGGTCGAGGCCGAGGCCGACCTGTTCTATGCGGACTTCATCGAGCGGGTTGCCGTCGGGCGCAAGATGACCGTCGAAGCCGTCGACGCGGTGGCCCGCGGCCGGGTCTGGACCGGCGCCGACGCGTTGGAGCGCGGCCTGGTCGACACCCTGGGCGGACTGTGGACCGCGATCAACCGGGCCAAGGCGCTCGCCGGACTCGACGAGGACGCGCAGGTGCGGGTGCTCAGCTATCCGGGTTCCTCGATGCTGGACATGTTGCGGCCCAAAGCCTCTTCCCAGCCCGCGGCGGCATCGGTGCCGCAGGCGGTGGCTTCGCTGCTCGGACAGTCCGTCGTCGGCGTCATCGACCAGGCCGAGCGGGCGCTGACCGGAGTCAACGCGATGTGGCTGGGGGACCACCGGTTCTGAATCCGGCCTACTGCGCCGACACCGATGACCTGTGGGTCTATCGTTGTCCCGGCAGGGACAGGCCGAGCGAAAGGCGGGCTGAGTGAGCAGTTCGCCGGTGACGTTGGCCATCGTCAACGACTACGAACTCATCGTTGCGGGGCTGGCTGCGCTGCTGGAGGCCTACCGGGACCGGGTGCGCATCGTCGAACTCGATTCCAGGACACCGGTGCGGGCACCCGTCGATGTCGTCATCTGGGACACCTTCGCCGCAGCTCAGGGCGACCGTACCGATGTCAGCGACCTGGTCCGCCAGGACAACATCGGTCGGGTGGCGGTGTATTCGTGGAACATCGATCAGCTGTTGATCGACCGCTCACTGGCCGGCGGCATCCACGGTTACCTGGCCAAGTCGCTGCCGGTGCACCGGCTGGTCGACTGCTTGGAGCGCATCCACGCCGGTGAGACCGTCGTCGAGCGCGGTGACGGGTCGATGTCGATGCCGATGGCCTGGCCCGGCCAGGAAGCGGGTCTGTCCGCGCGGGAGGCCGAGGTGCTGGCGCTGATCACCCAGGGCCGGACGAACAACGAGATCGCCGAACGCTGCTACCTGTCCATCAACACCGTCAAATCCATCGTCCGATCGACCTACCGGAAGCTCGGGGTGACACGGCGTTCGCAGGCCGTCGCATGGGGTATGGCGCACGACTTCAGCCCCGACGTCGCACGGTTACACCCTTAGGGGTGTAGTGCGGCGCCGCCCGGCACGGTTGACTCTTGGTGGTGGGGAGGCTGATCGAGGACGTCATCGCGCGTGCGCGCACGACCGATGATGCGACGTGGCTGCTGGCTCCGGGCTGGGACGGTGTACCGAAATTGGACCTGCCCGCCCTCCTTCGACGTTGTCCGCGCGTCGTCGCGGTGGTGGCCCGCCCCGGGGACGAAATGGCCGCGCTGGGAGCGACTCTGGCCGACCTGGCGGCCCTCGGCACCACCATCACCGTCGTCCTCGCCGCAGACCGCGCGGCAGCCGATCGTGACGCGATCACGGGTGCGACAACGGCGCTCGGTGAACATGTTTCGGCGCTCTGGTGCGATCTGCCCGACGATGCGCCCGAACAGGCCCGCAACGATATCGGTACCTATCTGTCGCAGATCGTCGACGCGCGCACCGCGGTGTTCTCGCCCGCCGAGTGCGACGGCGGGCCCGAGCACGCGGTCGTCGCACTCGCCGCGCAAGAGGCCGTGCGCCGCGCATCGGCGGTCCTGTTGGAGTATCCGATCATGCTGTGGCAGTGTGCGACTCCATCCGATGTGGACTGGTCGCGGCTGCGAACACTGTCGCCATCGCTCGCCGGACTACAAGCCAGGGCGCGCGCGATACAACGTCATGCGCTGCCGCTCCGGACATTCGAGACGGTGCTGATCCCGACGGCGGCGGATCTGGCCGCCCGGGTTCGCGATGCGATCATCGCCGATGACCGTCGCGGGCAGGTCGCCGGACAGTTCGATGCCCTGCTCGGTGACATCGACGACCCGTGGCGGCTGGACGACTTCGTCTACGACCGGCGACGGGTGGCCTTGGTGCTGGCGTGTCTGGGCCGCGAACGCTATCACCGGATCCTGGAAATCGGCTGCGGCACCGGTCAGCTCGCCGAGGAGCTGACCGGCCGGGCCGATCAGGTGGTCGCCCTCGATGCCAGCCCGCGCGCTCTCGAGATCGCACGGCGCCGGACCGATGCGGTGGGATGGGTGCAGGGTGTGGCACCGGCGGAGCTACCCGATGAGACCTTCGACGCGATCATCCTGTCCGAGGTCGGATATCACCTCGACGGCCCGGACCTGACCGCCACGCTGCGCTTCGCGCGCAGGCACCTGAGCGCGCACGGCGAGGTCGTGCTGGCCCATCGGCGCGAACTGACGAGCACGACCCCACTGGACGGCAGCGCGGTTCACGAGCAGGCCGCAGCAGTCCTCGACCTGCCGCTGCGTGCCCGCTACGAGGATGCCGACATCGTCGTCGAGGCCTGGGGCGAGCCGATCTCGGTCCACCGCGAGTACCGAGGCACGTCATGATGCGCATCGCCGTCATCGGTCCGTCCCGCAAGCCGGTCGCCGAACCCTATGCCGGAGGGCAGGAGCGGTTCACCGGCCTGCTGGCCCGCGGTTTGCGCAAGCGCGGCCATCATGTCGAGTTGTGGGCACGGCCCGGCAGCGATCCGATGCTGGCCGACCGCCTGCATGCCATGGTCGAGGCACCCGCGCTCTCGACGATCGCCTCGGCCGATCCGAACCTGCCGGAACCGGATTTCCTCAGCGATCAGGTCGCCTATCTGGCGGTGATACGTGACCTGTTGTGCCGCAACGATATCGATATCGTGCTCAATCAGAGTCTGCACCAGCTCCCGCTGGCACTGAGCGCAGCGCTGCGGGTGCCGCTGGTGACGACGCTGCACACCCCGCCGTTCCCGTGGATGGAGGTCGGCGCAGCGCTGGCCGGCCCGGCCTGCCACCTGGTGGCCGTCAGCGCGGCCCTGCGCAAGCAGTGGGAGACGTTGAGCAGAATCCATGTGATCCACAACGGAATCGACGCCGGCCGCTTCCCCGTCGGGCGCGGCGGTGACGATCTGGCATGGGTCGGTCGACTCACCCCGGACAAGGGTGCCGATATCGCCGTGCACGCGGCGCGCAAAGCCGGTCGGCGGCTGCGGCTGGCCGGACCGATCAGCGACGCCGAGTGGTATGCCGCGGTGATCGAACCGCTGCTGGGACCCGATGTCGAATACGTCGGCGCGCTGGGTGATTCCGCCCTGGCGGGACTGTACGGCGACAGCATGGCGACATTGGTGACACCGCGCTGGGAGGAACCGTTCTGCCTGGTGGCCGCGGAATCGCAGATGTGCGGCACTCCCGTGGTGGGGTTGCGGCGCGGCGGGTTGCCCGAGGTCGTCGCCCGGCCCGGAGGGGTACTGGTCACCCCGGGTGTGGACGAGATCGAAAAACTGGCACTGGCGGTCGAGACCGTCGAGGGTGCCGACCGGTGCGCCGTCGGGGCGGCAGCACGCGCTCGGTTGAGCAGCAAGCACATGCTGGACGGTTACGAGCAATTGCTCTACGCCGCACGACGATCGAACGGACTGGAGGAATCGATGATGCAGAGCATGCGCAGGGGGGCCGGGAGTGCACATGGCTAGCGACGTGCAGTGCACCATCGAGGAACACCGGATCGGCGACGTCGTGGTGGTGGCGGTCTCGGGCACGGTCGATTCGCTGACCGCCCCGCAACTGGAAACCGCGATCGCGGCCGCCGCGGCGGCCGCACCGGCCGCGGTGGTGGTCGATCTGGGCGCGGTGGACTTCCTGTCCTCGGCGGGGATGGGGGTGCTGGTCGCGGCGCATGCCGACATCACGCCGGAGACCCGGTTCGCCGTCGTCGCCGACGGCCCGGCCACCGCTCGTCCGCTGAAGCTGGTCGGTATCGCCGACCTGGTGGGTCTGTTCGCCAACCTCGACGAGGCGGTCGATGCCGTTTCCGGCGGGCAGGTTTAGACCGCAGCGACATCGGGCACGCCCCTGTAGGCGCGGTTTGCTGCGCCCTGCGCGACAGGTAGTACGGCCAGTCTGGGAACAGGAGCGAGTTAGTGGCAACCGCAGAGGGCGAGTCCGGAACCGTCAGGCGAGGAAATCCGGAGGCCCCGCCACACGTCGTGAGACGAGCGGTTGCCGCGTCATCGATCGGCAACGCGACCGAGTGGTTCGACTACGGCATCTACGCCTACGGCGTGACCTACATTTCGGCGGCGATATTCCCCGGTGATACCGGAAGCGCAACACTGCTTGCCCTGATGACTTTCGCAGTGTCCTTCCTGGTCCGGCCACTCGGCGGTCTGGTCTGGGGACCGCTGGGTGACCGCATCGGACGCAAAAGGGTGCTGGCATTGACGATCCTGCTGATGGCGGGTGCGACCCTGGGCGTGGGGCTGGTGCCGTCGTACGCCGCGATCGGTATGTGGGCTCCGGTACTGCTGGTGGCGCTGCGCATGATCCAGGGCTTCTCCACCGGCGGTGAGTACGGTGGCGCAGCCACGTTCATGGCGGAGTACGCACCGTCGCGCCGGCGCGGATTCTTCGGCAGTTTCTTGGAGTTCGGGACGCTGGCCGGGTTCTCGCTCGGTGCAATCCTGATGCTCAGTTGTTCGCTGGTTCTGAACGATACCCAGATGGAGTCCTGGGGTTGGCGACTGCCGTTCTTGGTCGCTGCACCGCTCGGTCTGGTCGGGGTTTATCTGCGCTCTCGGCTGGAGGAAACCCCGGTGTTCCAGGAACTCGACGAGTCCGCCGAGACCGAGGACGAAACCTCGACCCAGTTCAAGCACCTGGTGACGCAGTACTGGCGCCCGATCGTGCGCCTGGGCGGGCTGGTGGTGGCCCTGAACGTCGTCAACTACACGCTGCTGAGCTACATGCCGACGTATCTGGAGGGCACGATCGGGCTGACCTCCAACCACGCGCTCATCGTGCCCATCATCGGCATGCTCGCCATGATGGTCTTCCTGCCGCTGGCGGGCATGCTCTCGGATCGGTTCGGCCGTAAGCCCCTGTGGTGGTTCTCCGTGACCGGTTTGTTCGTCGCCGGCGTGCCGATGTTCCTTTTGATGGGCACCGGGATGGCCGGGGCCATCATCGGTTTCGCGGTATTGGGCCTGTTGTATGTGCCGCAGTTGGCCACGATTTCGGCGACGTTCCCGGCGATGTTCCCCACCCAGGTGCGGTTCGCCGGCTTTGCCATCGCCTACAACGTGTCCACATCGCTGTTCGGCGGTACCGCGCCGGCACTGAACGAGTGGCTGATCGGCGAGACCGGTAACGGCCTGGTCCCCGCCTTCTACATGATGCTGGCGTGCGTCATCGGAGCCGTCGCCCTGATCGGCATGCCGGAGACCGCCCGGTGCCCGATCGGCGGCACCGAAACGCCCGGCACCGCCGATGCGCCGCCGCCGCTGGAGTACGCGGTCAGCTCAAGCGGCCGCTGATGTAGACGATCTCACCGAGCACATCGCGATCGCCGAACTCGGGGGCGGCCAGTCCGTACCGCGTGAACAGGTCGGTACGCGGCACACCGGTCATCTGCCAACCCTTCGCGCCGAGATAGTCCGCGGCGGAGGTGCGTTCGCCGTGATAGATCAGCGATGGCATGTCCATCTCCAGCCCCAACTTCTGGAAGGTCTCGGCGGCGGCGCGGACCTTCTCCGGATCGAAATCCTTCATCCCCGGGACGAATTCGGTGGCGACGGTGCTGCCGGGCGCGCTCAGGGCGTGGATGTTGTCGAACAGCCGGTCCTGGGCCTCCTGCGGCAGATAGATCAGCAAGCCCTCGGCGCACCACGCCGTCGGCTGATCCGGATCGAGTCCGGCCGCACGCATGGCCGCCGGCCAGTCGTCGCGCAGATCGACCGGCACGGTGCGTCGCTGGGCCGTCGGTTCGGCGCCGAGATCGGCCAGGGTGCGGGTCTTGAACTCGATCACCTCGGGCTGGTCCACCTCGTAGACCACGGTGCCGTCGATCCACGGCAGCCGATAGGCGCGCGCGTCCAGACCGGCGGCCAGGATGACCGCCTGCCGAACACCCTGCTCACCCGATGCCACGAAGTAGTCGTCGAAGAACTTCGTCCGCACCGCCATCTCGTCGATGTTCGACTTGACCTCGGCGGCTCCCTCGGGAGCCATCTCGGCGATCGCCGCCAGATCCAGGGTGCCGTCGACCATCATGCTGAAGGCCGGGATGCCGACGGCCCGCACCAGCGGCGCGGCGAAGGGATCGTCGATCAATGCGTTCTCGTCGCGGCTCGCGATGGCCCGTCCGGCGGCCACCATGGTCGCCGTAGCACCCACGCTGGAGGCCAGATCCCAGCTGTCGCCCTCAGTTCGCGCCATGTGCGTTCTCCAGTGTCGCGCTCAGATAGCCGGAATCACCGACCATGGCCGTCAAGTGGTCATCGGGCCGCTCGAAACCCTCGGCGGCGTATGCCTGCGCGTTGGACAGGATGCTGATCTGCCAGCCCGCTGAGGACAGATGATCGGCGGCGGGGGTACGCGGGCCGTTGTAGAACAGCGCGTTGAGGTCGATATCGCTGCCGTACCGGCGTCCGCGTTCGGTCAGTTCCTTGGCCCAGTCGCCGGTCAGCGCCCGGGTGTCCATGTGTTCGGTGGCCAGCATGCTGCCGGCCGCACTGAGCGCGGTGATGTTGTCGAGCAGGCGGTCCTGCGCCTCGGGTGGTAGATAGATCAGCAGTCCCTCGGCGATCCACGCCGTCGGCGCCGACGGGTCGAAGCCCGCCTCCCGCAGCGCGGTCGGCCAATCGTCGCGCAGATCGATACCGATGGCGCGCCGGTCGACGGACAGGTCGGCGCCGGAGTCGGCGAGCACCCGCGACTTGAAATCGATGACGGCCGGCTGGTCGATCTCGAACACGACCGTGCCGTCGGCCCACCCGAGCCGATAGGCGCGGGTGTCCAACCCCGAGGCCAGGATGACGGCCTGCCGGACGCCGTCGGCCGTCGCGCGCTCGAAGAACCGGTCGAAGAACCGGGTGCGCACGGCGATGTGCTCGCGCATCTGCTGGGCGCCGAACAGTGGGTCGGTCTCGTCGCCGAGTTCACCGCGTGCGACCCGGATGAAATGGGGCAGGCCGACGGCCTCGACCAGGGTGGCCGCGTAGGGATCGTCGATCAGCGGCTGCGGACCCAGGCTGGCCAGCGCCCGGGAGGCGGCCACCGATGTGGCGGTGGCACCGACGCTGCTGGCCAGATCCCAGGTGTCACCTTCGGTGCGTGCCATCGTCAGCCCTTCTGCTTGAGCGCGGTGATGTAGGACGGCTGACCGAACTGCGCATCCTGATCGAGCGTAGGCAGTCCGTACCGTTCCAGCAGACCGTTGGTCGGGACGGCCGAGGTGTCCCACCCGAGATCGACCAGGTGGGTCGCGGCGTCGGTGCGGTCACCCAGATAGACCAGCTCGCTGAAGTCGAGATCGAACCCGTGGTCGGCCCACTGATCCCGGACGGCCTGCATGCGCTCGCGGGCCTGCTCCTGGTCGATCTCGGCGATGCCCGGCACGGCCTCGGCGGCGATCCGGCTGCCGGGCGCGCTGTTCTCGGTGATGACCTCCAGCAGGCGGTCCTGCGCCTCCGGGGGCAGGTAGCCGAACAGGCCCTCGGCGATCCACGCGGTGGGGGCCGACGGGTCGAAACCGGCCGCGCGCAATGCGGCGACCCAGTCGTCGCGCAGATCGACGGCCACGGTGCGGCGGTCGGCGGTCGGCTCGGCGCCGAGATCGGCCAGGGTGCGGGTCTTGAACTCGATCACCTCGGGCTGGTCCACCTCGAACACCACGGTGCCGGCCGGCCAGGTGAGCCGGTAGGCGCGGGCGTCGAGACCGGCGGCCAGGATGACGGCCTGCCGGACACCGGCGCCCACGGCGTCGGCGTAGAAGTCGTCGAAGAAGCGGGTACGCGCGGCCATGCCGTTGGCGAACCGGGCGATGTTCATCTGCGGATCGTCGCCGAGCTCGGCCTCGCCGATCTGTCCGTCGACGAGTTTGGTGAAGAACTCCACGCCGACCGCGCGCACCAGGGGCGCGGCGAACGGGTCGTCGATCACGGGGGAAGGGGCCGCCGAGGCCATCGCGCGGGCCGCGGCCACCATGGTGGCGGTGGCGCCCACGCTGGAGGCCAGGTCCCAGGTATCTCCATCGGTGCGTGCCATGACCTTGCTCCTTGCAAATTTAATTAGGCGATGTAACGAACATGTTCGACTGTACGTGCCCAACCTGAGTACCCGCTGAGTGGCGCTGACCGCCCGGTGAGGGCAGCACTGTCGATAAGGGCAGTGCAGGGGACAGCTGTTACTCTCGTAGACTGTTTGACGCGCCCCTGATCCCGTGGTGAACCCGCTGGTAGGCGGCGCGAGACTTTAACCAGACGCTGGTACCACCCAGCCCCATCGGCACGCCGCGTACATGAAGCCGGCTGCGCAGGAGGAAGAGTGCTTTCGGCTTTCATCTCGTCGCTGCGGACTGCCGACCTTCGAAAGAAGATCCTTTTCACCCTCGGGTTGGTCGTGCTGTACCGCGTCGGCGCGGCGGTTCCGTCGCCCGGGGTCAACTACCCCAACGTGCAGCAGTGCATCGAGCAGGTCAGCGGCGGTGACTCGGCGCAGATCTACTCGCTGATCAACCTGTTCTCCGGTGGCGCGCTGCTGCAGTTGTCGATCTTCGCGGTCGGCGTCATGCCCTACATCACCGCCAGCATCATCGTGCAGCTGCTCACGGTGGTGATCCCACGCTTCGAACAGCTGCGTAAAGAAGGTCAGGCCGGCCAGGCCAAGATGACGCAGTACACCCGGTACCTGTCGATCGCCCTGGCGATCCTGCAGGCCACCAGCATCGTGGCGATGGCCGCCAACGGCGCCCTGCTGCAGGGCTGCTCGCTGGAGATCATCGACGACTCCTCGATCTGGGGCCTGGTCGTCATCGTGCTGGTCATGACCGCCGGTGCCGCGCTGGTCATGTGGATGGGTGAGCTGGTCACCGAGCGTGGCATCGGCAACGGCATGTCGCTGCTGATCTTCGCCGGCATCGCCGCCCGCATCCCGTCCGAGGGCAAGATGATCCTGGACGCCCGCGGCGGCCTGGTGTTCACCTTCGTCTGCATCGGCGCCCTGGCCATCCTGGTCGGCGTGGTGTTCGTCGAGCAGGGTCAGCGCCGCATCCCCGTGCAGTACGCCAAGCGCATGGTGGGCCGGCGCATGTACGGCGGCACCTCGACCTACCTGCCGCTGAAGGTCAACCAGGCCGGCGTCATCCCGGTGATCTTCGCGTCCTCGCTGATCTACATCCCGCAGCTGATCACCCAGCTCATCGACAGCGGCCGGGCCAACCCGGGCACCGGGTGGTGGAGTTCGTTCGTCGCCAACCACCTGTCCAACCCGACCAGCGTCACGCATATCGCGGTTTACTTCGGCCTGATCGTCTTCTTCACCTACTTCTATGTGTCGATCACGTTCAACCCCGAAGAGCGCGCCGACGAGATGAAGAAGTTCGGCGGTTTCATCCCCGGTATCCGCCCGGGCAAGCCGACCGCCGATTACCTGCGCTACGTGCTGAGCCGGATCACGCTGCCGGGCTCGATCTATCTGGGTGCCATCGCCGTGCTCCCCAATGTGTTCCTGCAGGCCGGCAGCGGCGGTGCCACCCTCCAGAACCTGCCGTTCGGCGGTGTCGCGGTGCTGATCATGATCGGCGTGGGTCTGGACACCGTGAAGCAGATCGAGAGCCAGCTGATGCAGCGCAACTACGAAGGCTTTTTGAAGTGAGAGAAGGGTTCTGCAAGTGAGAATTGTGTTGCTCGGTCCTCCCGGCGCCGGAAAAGGAACCCAGGCGGAGAAGCTCGCTGCGCAGCTCGGCATCCCGCAGATCTCCACCGGCGATCTGTTCCGCCACAACATCAGCAATGGCACGCCGCTCGGTGTGGAGGCAAAGAAGTACCTGGACGCCGGTGACCTGGTGCCGGCAACGCTGACCAACGCGCTCGTCGACGACCGCATCGACCACGACGACGCCGCCGCCGGCTTCATCCTCGACGGCTTCCCGCGGTCGGTGGAGCAGGCCGAGGCGCTCAAGGAGATGCTGGCCAAGCGCGGTCTGAAGCTCGACGCCGTCGTCGAGTTCCGCGTCCCCGAAGAGGAGCTGGTGTCGCGGCTGAAGGGCCGCGGCCGCGCCGATGACACCGAGGACGTCATCCGCAACCGCTTCAAGGTCTACCGTGACGAGACCGCGCCGCTGCTGGACTACTACGCCGACGAACTCAAGACCGTCGACGCCGTCGGCACGCTCGACGAGGTGTTCGCCCGGGCGCTGACCGCCCTGGGTAAGTAACTGCCGTGATCTCCGTTCCGGGTCTGCGACGCAAGGTCGTCCCCCGACGCAGCCCGGGTGAACTGGACGCCATGGCCGCGGCCGGCGCGCTGGTCGCGGCGGCGCTGCGGGCCGTGCAGCAGGCCGCCGCGCCCGGTGTCTCCACCGGTGAGCTGGACCGCATCGCCGAATCGGTGATCCGCGACGGCGGTGGGGTCCCGTCCTTCCTCGGTTACCACGGCTTCCCGGCCACGGTCTGCGCCTCGGTCAACGACCGGGTGGTGCACGGCATCCCGTCGGACACCGAAATCCTGGCCGACGGTGATCTGGTGTCCATCGACTGCGGTGCGATCCTCGACGACTGGCACGGTGACTCGGCGGTCACCTTCGGCGTCGGCACACTGATCGAGGCCGACGAGAGGCTGTCGGCGGCCACCCGCTTCTCCATGGAGGCCGGCATCGCGGCGATGGTCCCGGGCAACCGGTTGACCGACGTCTCGCACGCCATCGAGACCGGCACGCATGCCGCCGAGGCGCGCGATGACCGCAGGTACGGCATCGTGGCCGGCTACGGCGGGCACGCCATCGGTCGCGAGATGCACATGGACCCGTTCCTGCCCAATGAGGGATCACCCGGCCGCGGACCGTACCTGGAGGTCGGATCCGTGCTGGCGATCGAACCGATGCTGACCCTGGGCACCGCCAACACCAAGATCCTCGACGACGACTGGACCGTCGTCACCACCGACGGCTCCCGCGCCGCGCACTGGGAACACACCGTCGCCGTCACCGACGACGGACCGCGCATCCTGACGCTGTAGCGATCAGTCCTCGGCGTCGTCGAGCAGGGTGAGGGTTTCCCAGTTCTGTTGGGCCGCCGCGGCCGCCCCGTCTGCGTCTCCCCGCCGGCACAGCTCGATGATCCGCTCGTGCTGATCGATGGACTGGCGACCCGACAGTGACGAGAACCGCTGATACTCCAGTCTTCTCAGCACGGGCGTCACCGATTCGAGGGCCACTTCGATGGCGTGGTTCTGACTCGCCTGCACCGCGACATCGTGGAAACAGGCGTCGGCGCGCATCGCCGCGGCCGCGTCCCCGGCGGTGAGCGCCTCGGCGAACCGTTCATTGGCCGCGACCATGGCGGCGATGTCATCGCCGCTCATCAGCGGCACCGCGAGCCGGACGGCCAGCGCGTGCATCGCGGCCGCGACGGCCTGCGCATCGAGCGCGGCCTTGCGTTCGATGGTCGAGACGACGGTCGACCGGCCCGGCATCGTCTGTACCAGGCCGGCCGATTCCA
Organism: Mycobacterium sp. NPDC003323; assembly: GCF_053589535.1. NCBI lineage: Bacteria > Bacillati > Actinomycetota > Actinomycetes > Mycobacteriales > Mycobacteriaceae > Mycobacterium > Mycobacterium sp. NPDC003323. The sequence goes on along the minus strand of NZ_JBSFSB010000007.1, from coordinate 48,693 downwards.
GCCGGGCGATGGCCTCCCGGATCGGGGTGCGGCTGATCCCGAGCCAGCGCTCCAGCTCGGGATCCCGCAGCTTCTCCCCGGGTGCCAGCGTGCCGTTGACGATGGCGTCCCGCAGTGACAGGTAGGCCTGCTCACGCAGCAGCGACCTCTTGTGTTTGCCCTGTTCACCCGGTACCGGCATGCCAGCGATCCTATGCCGGGCGCCGCCGCTCACCGGTGTCGGCGGTGCCGCGGCCGTACCGGATCAGATCCGCCGCCTTCTCGCCGATCATGATGGTGGCCGCGTTGGTGTTGACCGACACGACCCTCGGCATGACCGAGGCGTCCGCCACCCGCAGACCTTCCAGCCCGTGCACCGCGAGGTCCGGGTCGACGACCGCGTCGGGACCGGTGCCCATCGCGGCGCTGCCCACCGGGTGGTAGTAGGTACCGGTGGCGCGGGCGAGGTGCTGCCGCAACGCCGCCTCATCGGTGACATCGGGGCCGGGCAGGATCTCACGGCCACGCCATCCATCGAAGGCGGTACTCGCCGCGAGCTCCCGCGCCACCGCCACCCCCTGCAGCATCCGCCGCACATCGGACTCCGCACCGAGATAGTTCGGATCGATCAGCGGCGGTGTCGCCGGATCGGGGCCCGCCAGCCGGATGCTGCCGCGCGCCGTGGGGACGACCGCGACGCCGATGGTGAAGCTGTTCGGCGGCGTCACCAGATGCGGCGGGTGAAACGGGACGTGGATGAACATCAACTGCATGTCCGGGCCGGGTAGCTCGGCGCTGCTGCGCCAGAGTAGGGACGTCTCGGCGTGATTGGACCTCCCGGCGGGAATCGGCTGTGCCGCTTCGTATACGACGCCGCACAGCGGGTGATCGTGCAGGTTGCGCCCGACGCCGGGTAGGTCGTGCCGGACCGTGACGCCGGCAGCTTCCAGCTCGGCGGCCGGACCGACGCCGGACAGCAGCAGCAGCCGCGGCGTGTCTACCGCGCCGGCACTGAGGATGACCTCCGCACGGGCGTAGCCGGTCACCGATCGTCCGTCGGTGACGAATTCGACACCGATGCACCGTGTTCCATCGAACAGCAGCCGCTGCGCGCGTGACGAGGTGGAGACGGTCAGGTTCGGGCGGTGCCGGACCGGGTGCAGGTAGGCGGCCGCGGTGCTCTGCCGGCTGCCGCCGGCGATCGAGAGGTCATGCCAGCCGGCGCCCTCGGGGCTGGCGCCGTTGAAGTCGTCGGTCAGCGGGAAGCCCGCCTGCACGGCGGCGTCGAGGAACAACTGCGACAACACGTTGGCCGACTCCCCGGCCACCGGCGCGGGCGTGAGGGGCCCGCCGGTTCCACGGTGGTACGTGTGGCCTCCCGGTACCGTCTCCATCCGTCGGAAGTAGGGCAGCACCGATTCGTGATCCCAACCGCGACAGCCGGATTCGGCCCAGTGGTCGAAGTCGGCGGGGTGGCCACGCAGAAAGACCATGGCGTTGATGCTGCTGCTGCCGCCGAGGGTGTTTCCGCGCGGCCAGTTGTGCGCCAGGCCCTGGGTGCCCGGTTGCGGCACCGTGGCATAGCTGTGGTCGACGGGGCTGCCCCACAACGTCGGCCACGCCGGCGGCTCGGCGATCGCGGGGTGGGTGTCGGGCGGTCCGGACTCCAGCAGTAGCACGGTGGTGCCGGGATCCTCGGTGAGTCGGGACGCGATGACGCAGCCCGCCGAACCGGCGCCGACCACGACATAGTCGTACTGGAACATGTCATGCCTTTCGTGTCGTAGAGGGGGTTCAGCGAGCCGTCGCGTCCGCGGCTGCGGTGATCAGATCGGCCACCGCGTCGGGGCGTGAGACCGTGACGGCGTGGGAGGCGTCGATCTCGACGTTGTGGGCGTCGGCGCGCTCGCCCATGAAGCGCATCGATGCGGCCGGGATGGCCAGATCCTGTGTGGTGATCAGGTTCCAGGACGGGATCTGTTTCCAGGCCGTCCTGGTGGCCGGATCGGCGAGCGCCGCCGCGGTGATGGGTCGTTGGGTGGCGGCCATCAGTGCGGCCACATCGGCGGGCACGTCGGCGGCGAAGACATCGGCGAACTCGTCCTGCTTGATGTAGAGCTCGTCGGCGTCGGCGCCATCGGGCAGGGGATAGGGCACCGTGTCCAGCGCTGGGCCGAGTTCGGCGCCGGGGAACTTCGCGGCCAGATCCGCCGTGCTCTCCCCGGTGTCGAGGATGAAGCTCGCGATGTAGACCAGCGCCGTGACGTCGGTGTCGCCGGCGGCGGCCTCGCTGATCACCGATCCGCCGTAGGAGTGCCCGGCGAGCACCACCGGTCCGTCCACGTAATCCAGGACGCTGCGCACGTACGCGGCATCGCCGGGTAGTCCGCGCAACGGATTGGCTGCGGCGATCACCGGATAGCCGGCGTCCTGGAGCCGATCGACGACGCCGTTCCAACTGGAGGAGTCGGCGAAGGCGCCGTGCACCAGGACCACGGTGGGGCGCGGCGGGCCCTCGGGCGGTTGCGCGGCGGCGCCGGTGCAGCCTGCGACGAGTGCTGTCGCCGCTGCCGCGGCGGTGAGGGAGATGATGCCGGCTCGGATGTTCATGGTGACCTCTCGGGGGATGGTTGAGAAATGCAATATATTGCATATCGCTTCGGGCCCCGATCTTGTTCCCGACGCCGAGCGGTCACGCGATTTGGCGCCGCACGCGGCCGGATCTCCTACGTTGAACTCGGCCACCATCCACGTCGTGTCACGGGGCGGAGGTTGGAGTGGACGATCCGGAGGCCGCGATGATGCGGGCGCTGTACGACGAGCACGCCGGACCACTGTGGCGCTATGCGCTGCGGTTGACCGGCGATGCTGCCCGCGCCGAGGACGTGGTGCAGGAGACGCTGGTCCGCGCGTGGAAACATCCGGAGGTCAGCGCCGATCCCGAGCGTTCCGCCCGCGCGTGGTTGTTCACCGTCGCCCGCAACATCGTCATCGACGAACGGCGCAGCGCGCGTGCTCGCCACGAAACCGGCACATCCGATCTGGAGGCCCTCGCCGATGATGCCGGCCCCGGCCGCGACGACGTGGACACCGCGTTGGACCGCATGTTGATCGGCACCGCGCTGGCCGGGCTGTCCCGCGATCACCGCGCCGTGATCCAGCGGGCTTACTACCAGGGCTGGAACACCGCGCAGATCGCCGCCGAACTCGGCATCGCCGAGGGCACCGTGAAATCCCGATTGCACTACGCGGTGCGTGCGTTGCGGCTCAATCTGCAGGAGATGGGGGTGACCCGATGACCGATTCCGCGGCGCCCCCCTCGGGTGCGGATGACCGCTACACCACCTGGGATGCCGGCTACGTGCTGGGCGCGCTGACTCCGAACGAACGGCGCGAGTTCGAGACACACCTTGAAGGCTGCCCTCGTTGCCGTGCCGCCGTCGGCGAGCTGACCGGTATCCCCGTCCTGCTGGCCATGCTGGATCCCGCCGATGTCGAATCGCTCGACGGCGAACCGCCGCTGCGGCCGGCGCTGCGCGAGGAGATGATCGCCCGGCTGCTGGTGCGGCGCCGCCGGTCGCGGTGGCTGACCGGCGCCGCGATCGGCCTGGCCGCGGTCCTGCTCGCCGTTGCGCTGGTGGTGGTCATCCGTCCGGAAACCCTTGGTCTGCAACAAGGTTCGTCACCGGTGACGATGATGGAGATGGGCAAGGTGTCCGAAACCCCGATCAACGCCAGCATCGCGCTGGCCGGCTACAGCTGGGGCACCCGCATCGACATGGCCTGCAGCTATGGCGACTGGGGCCGGCGCGATGCCCCGCCGCAGAACCTGGGCATGGTCGTCGTCGGCCGCGACGGCACCCGCAGCCAGGTCGCGACGTGGCTGGGCCTGTCCGGTGCCACCGCGCTGCCCAGCGGTAACACCCCGATACCGCATGGTGACATCGCCGCGGTGCAACTGGTTTCGGCCGATGACGGGACGGTGCTGCTGGAACGGCGCCTCTGACCCGCCGAGCAGACACAAAACTGCACATTTGCGGCCCCGATTGCGCAGTTTTGTGTCTGCTCGCGGTGAGAAGGTAAGAAAAGACATGCCCTTACATCCCGGCAAACGTGACCCGATCTCGCTGGCCCGCGACAACTGGGAGCGTGCCGGGTGGGGTGACGTCGCCGACGGGATGGTCGCCGTGACCTCGGTGATGCGGGCCCATCAGATTCTGCTGGCCCGTGTCGAGACCGCGCTGCGCCCCTACGACCTGAGCTTCTCGCGGTTCGAGTTGCTGCGCCTGTTGGCCTTCAGCAGCCACGGGGAGCTGCCCATCACCAAGGCCTCCGACCGGCTGCAGGTCCACGTCACCAGCGTCACGCACGCGATCCGGCGGCTGGAGAGCGACGGTCTGGTCGAGCGGTTGCCGCACCCGACCGACGGCCGCACCACGTTGGTGCGGTTGACCGATCTCGGCCGGTCGACCGTCGAGGACGCCACCGAGACGCTCAACAAGGACGTGTTCGCCGATATCGGCATCTCCGACAGCGAGTCCCGCGCGCTGGCCGCCGCGATCGAGACGCTGCGCAGGCACTCCGGGGACTTCTGACGCCCGCGGTCAGGCCGTGGTGTCGGCGCAATTGGGCAGCGGAATACTCGCGGTGACCGTGGTTCCCGACCCCGGCCGGGACCGGATGTGCAGCCGCCCACCCACGATCTCGGCGCGTTCGGCCATCGACAGCAGGCCGTACCCACCCATGTCGTCGCCGCCCAGCGGGTGTTCCAGAGTGTCGAAACCTATTCCGTCGTCGGTGATTTCGAGCCGCGCCGCCTCAGCGGTGGTGCTGAAGGTGAGCTTGGCCCGGGTGGCCTGGGCGTGTTTGACGACGTTCTGCAGGCATTCCTGGGCGATCCGGTACAACGCCAGTTCGATGTGGTCGGGCAACCGCTGCTCGGCCAGCTCGACCTCCAGGTCCAGCTGCGGGATGGAGCGGGCCAGGCTGGCCAGCCCGCCGGCCAACCCGAGATCGTCGAGCACCGGCGGACGTAACCCGCTGATCGCGGCGCGGGCCTCCTGCAGCGTCAGGTCCACGAGCTCGCGTGCCTTGCCCAGCTGATCACCGGCGGCCGCGGGATCGGCGGCCACCGCCCGGCTGGCCGCGTCCAGCCAGTAGGACAGCGTGACCAACCGTTGCGAGATGCCGTCGTGGATATCGCCTGCCAGTCGGCGGCGCTCCAGCTCCTGCGCCTCGATGACCTGCTCGACGAAGTTCTCGTGCGCCCGCTCGCGCGCCACCAGCTGCCGGTGCAGCCGGGCCTGGTGCAGCGCCCCGGCGATCAGCCGCCCGATCACCAGCAGCAGTTCCACATCGCGGTCGGTGAACTCGCGACGGCGCACCGTGTGCACGTTGAGCACCCCGACCAGCCCGCCGGGATCGGTCTGCATCGGCACCGACACCATCGAGGTGAAATCCGATCCGCGCAGCGACTCGAACGGCAGATACCGGGGATCGGACTCCTTGTCGTGTTCGATGACGACCGGCTCGCGGTTGCTGGCGACCCAGCCGGAGATGCCCTGCCCCAGCGGCAGCCGGATCTTGCCGACCTGACTGTCGAAGGGCGGCGTCGCCCCGGTCAGCGTCAGCGACCGTTCGGTGTCGTCGAGCACGTGCACGAAACACACGTCGGTGGCGGTGGCATCGGTGATCATCCGGGCGGCCGCCGCGGCCAGCGGCTCCACACCGGGCCCCCGGGAGGTCGCCTCGATCAGCTCACGCAACAGCGCCAGTTCGCGGTCGGCGGTCAACACCGTGCGGTGGGTGGGGGCCGAGCGTCCCGGGGGATCTGCGGTGCCGGTCACTGGTAGATGCCCTCGCGCAGCGCAGTGGCCACCGCGCCGGTGCGGTCGCTGACGCCGAGCTTGCGGTAGATGGAGCTCAGGTGGGTCTTGACCGTCTCATCACCGATCACCAGCTTGGTGGCGATACCACGGTTGGACAGCCCGCTGACCACGTAGGACAGGATCTCGCTCTCCCGCTGGGTCAGGCCCTGCCGGGCGCCGGGCCAGAACTCGTCGCGCTGCAACCGGGCCGCGGTATCGGCCGCGCGCGCGGCCATCCCCGGGTCGATCGCGGTCTGGCCTCGGTGGGCCAGTTCCAGCTGGCGGACCAGTTCGTCGCTGCTGATGCTCTTGAGCAGGTAGCCCGAGGCGCCCACCCGCAGCGCCTGGAACAGGTACTGCTCATCCTCGTAGACCGACAGCATGACGACCTTGCGGTCGGGATCGCGTTCCCGCAGCGCCAGGCACAGGTCCAGCCCGGACAGGCCCTGCATTCGCACATCGCACAGCACGATGTCGGGATCGAGGTCGGCGACGACGTCGAGGGCGCGCTCGGCGCCGACGGCCTGGCCGACCACCTCGACCCGGTCCGCGAACGCGGTGAGCATCACCTTGAGACCCTCGATGACCATCTCGTGGTCGTCGACCAGCACAAGGCGCATCGGTTCCGACGGCGCCATGGCGTCAACCATAGAGCCGCCGGAGGACGCCACGGCCCAACTTGGCCTGCCCAATCCCCCTTCCGGGGGACGCGCCGCGAATGTGAGCTGGGCCACTCTTGTCCGGTGACCGCGACAGACGAGAAGACCGGGTGTACCGAGCCGAGCGCAGCGACGGCCCAGTACTGGTTCCCTGACACCGATCCGCTGCGTGCGGTGATCTTCGACCTCGACGCGCTGGCCGACCTGCGCTTCGACGGCTACCGCGCGGTGTTCAACGCCGCCTTCGCCGCGCTGAACCTGCCGCTGCACTGGAGTGAACAGCGGTACCGCCGCCTGCTGGCACTGCCGGACGAGCGGCTGCGGGTGGCCGCCGAACTGCGCAAGCACTGTGTCGGCACCGAATGCGATGTGCTGGTCGAGTTGCTGGTCGACGAGATCTGCGCGACCAAGGACATGATGTTCGACGAGATGATCCTGGACGCCGGACTGCCGCCGCGCGCCGGTCTTGCCGACCTGGTGACCGACGCCTTCGTCGCCGACGTGCCGATCAGCGTCGTCACCGACGGGCGGCGACGGTGGGCCCAGCCACTGGTGCATCAACTCGTCGGGGCCGGACTGGTGGAGGCGGTGGTGACCGCCGACGATATCGGGGTGCCGCTCACCGGGCCCGCCCTGTTCCGGCACGCGCTGGCCGAGTTGGGCGTCGCACCGCACGAGGTGCTGGCCGTGGTCGGGTCGGCGCGCGGTCTGCGTGCCGCCAACGCCGTCGGCCTGGCCACCGTCCTCATCGACGCCGATGCCGAACAGTCCGGCCCGCGTCCGGCGGCGGCGGTGCGCACCGATTACGCCGGCCCCACCGATGCGTTGCGATTGTCGCAGTGCCGGCGGCTGCACACCCAGTGGTGGGATGCGCACACCCCGGGTACGGCGCCGCGCAGCGGCGAATCGTCGGCCGCGTGAGCGCTACCCCTGGCGCAGCTGCTCGATGATGGCGCTGAAATCCTTGCCGGCGTGTTCCTTGGCGAAGTCGGCGTAGATCTGGGCGGCGTGGCTGCCCAGCGGTGCGTTCGATCCGGTGGATTCGACCGCGGCCATCGCCAGACCGAGGTCCTTGTTCATCAGCGCGGTCGCGAAGCCGGGCTTGAAATCGTTGTTGGCCGGTGAGGTCGGAACCGGCCCGGGCACCGGGCAATTGGTGCTCACGGCCCAGCAGTTCCCGGTCGCCCCGGTGATCACGTCGAACAGCTTCTGCTTGTCCAGTCCGAGCTTCTCGGCCAGCACGAACGCCTCGCCGATGGCGATCTGCTGCACCGCCAGCACCATGTTGTTGCACACCTTCGCGGCCTGCCCGGCGCCGGCGCCGCCGCAGTGGATGATCTTGCCCGCCATCGGATTCAGGACGGGTTGCGCCGTGGCGAAGGCGTCCTCCTCGCCGCCCACCATGAAGGCCAGCGTGCCCGCCGCCGCACCCTTGATACCGCCGGAAACCGGGGCGTCGAGCTGGGCGAACCCGGCATCGAGCGCCCGGCGGTGGATTTCGCGGGCGTCGTCGACCGAGATCGTCGAGGTGTCGATGAACAGCGCACCGGACTTCGCGGCCGGGAGTACCTCGGCGTAGACGGCCTTGACGATGTCGCCGTTGGGCAGCGAGGTGATCACCACATCGGCCTCGGCGACGGCTGCCGCTCCGGTGTCGAAGGTGGTGATGCCGTTGGCCGCTGCGGCATCGCGCAGGTCGGCGACCGGGTCGAAACCGTGCACGGTGTGTCCACCGGTCACCAGGTTGGCGGCCATCGGTCCGCCCATGTTGCCCAGCCCCAGGAAAGCGACGGTGCTCATCTTCAGTGCCTCACCCTTTCTAACCGGCGGCCCGGGCCCGCGCGGCTTCCGCCCGGCCGATGACCACCCGCATGATTTCGTTGGTGCCCTCCAGGATTCGGTGTACCCGCAGATCCCGGACGATCTTCTCCAGCCCGTACTCCTTGAGATAGCCGTAACCGCCGTGCAGCTGCAGGGCGGAATCGGCCACCTCGAAACACGAGTCGGTGACGTAACGCTTGGCCATCGCGCACAGCTCGACCTTGTTCGGGGCGCCGGCGTCGAGCGCGGATGCCGCCCGCCACAACATGATCCGTGACGTCTCCAGGGCGGTGGCCATATCGGCCAGGGCGAACCGGATGGTGGGCTCGTCGATCAGCGCGCCACCGAAGGCCTGCCGGTCACGCACGTAGCCGGCCGCCTTCTCGTGCGCGGTACGCGCGCCGCCCAGCGAGCAGGCCGCGATGTTGATGCGGCCCCCGTTGAGCCCGTTCATCGCGATGCCGAAGCCGGCGCCCTCACCTTCGGGCCCGCCGAGCAGCGCGTCGGCCGGAACCCGCACCTGCTCCATGATGACCTGCGCGGTGGGTTGGGTGTTCCAGCCCATCTTGGCTTCGTTGGCGCCGAAACTCAGTCCCGGCGTGCCCTTCTCGACGAGGAAAGCCGAGATGCCCTTCGGTCCCTCGGCGCCGGTGCGCGCCATGATCAGGTAGATGTCGGACACCCCGGCACCGGAGATGAACTGCTTGACGCCGTCGAGCACCCACTCGTCGCCGTCGCGCACCGCCTTGGTGCGCAACGCCGAGGCGTCCGAACCGGCGCCCGGCTCGGTCAGGCAGTAGCTGGCGATGGTCTCCATGGTGGCGAGCTTGGGCACCCAGGTCTTGCGTTGTTCCCGGTTGCCGTAGGTGTCCACCATCCACGCGCACATGTTGTGGATGGAGATGAACGAGGCCAGCGCCGGGTCGGCGGCCGCCAGTTCCTCGAAGATCCGTACGGCGTCGATGCGACGCAGCCCGCTGCCGCCGACATCCTCGCCGCAGTAGATCGCCGCCATGCCCAGCTCGGCGGCCTCGCGCAGCACATCGGTGGGGAAGTGCTTGGTCTCGTCCCATTCCAGGGCAAGGGGGGCAAGACGTTTGGCGGCGAACGCGGACGCCGTCTCGGCGATCACGCGTTCGTCGTCGTCGAGTTCGAACATGGCGGCGCTACTGCATCGTCGGGATGACGAACTCGGCGCCATCCTTGATGCCCGACGGCCAGCGCTCGGTGACCGTCTTGACCTTCGTGTAGAACTGGATCGACGCCGGGCCGTGCTGGTTGAGATCGCCGAATCCCGAACGCTTCCAGCCGCCGAAGGTGTGATACGCCACCGGCACCGGGATCGGCACGTTGACGCCCACCATGCCGACCTGCACGCGGGAGACGAAATCACGGGCGGCGTCACCATCGCGGGTGAAGATCGCGACACCGTTGCCGTACTCGTGCTTGGTCGGCAGGCTCAGCGCCTCTTCGTAATCGGCGGCGCGCACGATGCACAGCACCGGTCCGAAGATCTCGTCGGTGTAGATCGACATGTCGGTGGTGACATGGTCGAACAGGGTGGGGCCGATGAAGAACCCCTTCGACAGGTCCTGATCGTCGAAGCTCAACTCGTCGGTGGCGCGCTCGCGGCCGTCGACCACCAGCTCGGCCCCGGCCTCCACGCCCTGGCCGATGTAGTCGCGCACCCGCTCCAGCGCCGCGCCGGTGACCAGTGGCCCGTAATCGGCCTTGGGGTCCAGGCTGTGGCCCACCCGCAGCTGGTTGACGCGTTCCACCAGTCGATTTCGGAGCCTGTTGGCAGTTTCCTCGCCGACCGGGACCGCCACGCTGATGGCCATGCAGCGCTCACCGGCGCTGCCGTAGCCGGCGCCGATCAGGGCGTCGACGGCCTGGTCGAGGTCGGCGTCGGGCATCACGATCATGTGGTTCTTGGCGCCGCCGAAGCACTGGCTGCGCTTCCCGTTGGCCGCGGCCGTGGAGTAGATGTACTGCGCGATATCCGAGGAGCCGACGAAGCCGACGGCCTGGATGTCGGGGTGGGTCAGGATGGCGTCGACGGCCTCCTTGTCGCCGTGCACGACCTGGAACACGCCTGCGGGCAGTCCGGCTTCGAGGAACAGCTCGGCCAGGCGCACCGGCACCGAGGGGTCACGCTCGGAGGGCTTGAGGATGAAGGCGTTACCGCAGGCCAGCGCGGGGCCGGCCTTCCACAGCGGGATCATGGCGGGGAAGTTGAACGGGGTGATCCCGGCGACGACGCCGAGCGGCTGGCGGATGGAGTAGACGTCGATACCGCCACCGGCGCCCTCGGTGAACTCGCCCTTGAGCAGATGCGGGATGCCGATCGCGAATTCGATGACCTCGATACCGCGCTGGATGTCGCCCTTGGAATCGGCGACGGTCTTGCCGTGCTCCAGGGATAACAATTCGGCCAGTTCGTCGACGTTGGCGTTGACCAGTTCGATGAACTTCATCATCACCCGCGCGCGACGCTGCGGGTTCCAGGCGGCCCATTCGCGTTGGGCCTGCACGGCCGAGGCGACCGCGGTGTCCACATCGGCCTTGCTGGCCAGCAGGACCTGTGCCTGGACCTCGCCGGTGCTGGGGTTGAGCACATCGGCGGTGCGGGTGGAGGCGAGGTCGCTGCGCTTACCGTCGATGAAATGCTGAATCTGAGAGGTCATGACATCCGTCCAGAGATTGCGATGTGATCCGAGATACTTGCATATCCTAGTAATAGTGCCGGGGTCGGCGCAAGGGCGTGTCGTTTCCCGACGCCGTCAGTGCAGCTGGGCGCGCAACCGCTCGACGAACGCCTGGGTGTCCTCCCACGTCGGCAGCAGCCCGTCGGCCAGTGCCTGCGCCAGGGTCGGGGCGCCCGCGTCCCGCTCGGACAGGATCAGCCGATGCTCCAGCGGCCAGTCGATCCCCAGCGAGGTCGGCGAGATGGTGAATTCCCGCTGCGGCGCGTAACCCGCCGAGCACAGGTACATCACCGTCGAATCATCTTCCAGCGCAAGGAAAGCGTGGCCCAGACCCTCGGAGAGGTAGACCGAGCGACGCTGCCGGTCGTCGAGCAGCACGCCGTCCCAGTGCCCGAAGGTGGGGGAGCCGACCCGGATGTCGACGACGACGTCGTAGACCGCGCCGCGCAGGCAGGTCACATACTTGGCCTGGCTCGGGGGCAGTTGGGCGAAGTGCACCCCGCGCAGCACCCCGGCCGCCGACACCGAGCAGTTGGCCTGATGCATCTCGAACCGGTGCCCGGTCATCTCGATGAACGACCGGTCGGTGAACCACTCGAAGAACGCCCCGCGGCCATCGGTGTGCACCGTCGGGGTGATCTCCCAGGCCCCGGGCACCGCCAGTTCCCGGGCCGTCACTGCCCACGCTCGGCGTATCGGGCTTCCACGTCGGCTTTCAAGGGGCCCCACCATGATTCGTTGTCGCGATACCAGTCGATCGTGGCGCGCAGGCCGGCCTCGAAATCGGTGTGCGCCGGCGCCCAGCCCAACTCGTCGCGCAGGGGGGCGGCGTCGATCGCGTACCGCAAATCGTGGCCCGCCCGGTCGGTGACGTGGTCGAAATCGTCGGCATCGTGATCCATCAGCCTCAGCAGGGTGCGCAGCACGGACAGGTTGTCGCTTTCGCCGTCGGCGCCGATCAGGTAGGTCCGTCCGGGTTCGCCGTCGGCCAGGATGCGCCATACCGCCGCGTTGTGATCATCGACATGGATCCAGTCGCGCACGTTGGCGCCGGTGCCGTACAGCTTGGCCCGCCGCCCGGTCAGGATGTTGGTGATCTGGCGGGGGATGAACTTCTCCACGTGCTGATACGGCCCATAGTTGTTGGAGCAGTTGGAGATCGTGGCGCGCACACCGTAGGAGCGCACCCACGCCCGCACCAGCAGATCGGCCGCGGCCTTGGTCGACGAATACGGACTCGACGGGTTGTACGGGGTGGCCGCGGTGAACCGCTGATCCCCGTCGAGCGGCAGATCTCCGTACACCTCGTCGGTGGACACGTGGTGCAGGCGGGTGCCGTGCCGGCGGACCGCCTCCAGCAGGGTGAAAGTGCCCACGACATTGGACTGCACGAAGGGCGTCGGATCGGCCAACCCGTTGTCGACATGGGTTTCCGCAGCGAAGTGCACCACCGCATCGGTCTGCGCGACCAGGTCCGTGACGAGCGCGGCGTCGGTGACGTCGCCCTCCACCACCCGGATGCGATCGGCGACCGGTGCCAGCGATTCCCGGCTGCCCGCATAGGTGAGCGCGTCCAGCACGGTGATCTCGGTGTCGGGGTGCTCGCGCAGCGTGAGGTGGACGAAGTTGGCTCCGATGAACCCGGCGCCACCGGTGACCAGCAACCGCATGGGAGACAACTCTAGACGGGCGGCACCGGCCGCTGAGCGTCGGCGTTTGCACGCCCGGGCGGCGTGTCGACTGCGGCAGGATCTACCTGACTTCAGCCGGGACGCCGCGCACGCCACGAGACGGAAGCCGTGTAGGTAAAGAGGCGCGATCACCTACACAGCTTCAGTGTTCGGACGGTCCGCGCCGCGACACTGAAATCACGTCGCCCGCGGTCGGCGGTTACTTGAGCCCGAGCGGTCCGGCCAGTTCGGTCAGCGCCGGAACCAGCTTGTCCCACCCCCCGAGCACCTGGATGGTGACGTGGTCGGCCCCGGCGTCCAGATGCTGATTCAGCCGCGCCGCAATGGCCTCGGCACCGCCGTGGGCGACCACCGCGTCGATCAACCGGTCGCTGCCGGGCTTGGCGATGTCCTCCTCGGTGAAGCCGAGCCGGCGCCAGTTGTTCAGGTAGTTGCTCAGATTCAGGTAGAAGTCCACCGAGCCGCGGCCCACCTCCCGCGCCTCGTCGACATCGGTGCTCAGCACCACCTTGTGCTCCGGTGCCAGAAACACCGTGTTGCCCACCAGGTTTCGGGCCTGCCCGGTGTGCTCGGGGGTGGTCAGGTAGGGGTGCGCGCCCGCGCTGCGCTGGGCGGCCAGCTTGAGCACCTTCGGGCCCAGCGCCGCGATGACCCGCCGGCTGGTGGGCACGTGCGCGGCGTCCAGCGCGTCGAGGTACTCGACCAGCACGTCGTAGGGCTTGCGGTACTCCTCGGTGTGCTCGGGGTGGCCGATGCCGACACCGAGCAGGAAGCGGCCCGGGTGGGCCTCCTCCACCCGGTGGTACGCCGCGGCCACCTCGGCGGCGTCGGCCTGCCAGACGTTGACGATGCCGGTGGCGATCTGCAGGTTCTCGGTCGCCTCCAGCAGCGGCTCGACATAGTTCAGGTCACCCTTGGGTGACCCGCCGATCCACACTGCGCCGTAGCCCAGCTTCTCGATCTCGACGACCTGATCCGGCTTCGGGACGCCGAAGGTCCACACCCCGTAGCGGCCGAGGTCGGGCTTGAGGTTCACGGCGTCAGTCATGGCGGTTTCCGTCCTTTTCGTATCAGTGCAGGCCCAGCTGCCCGGCCAGCTCGGTGAGCGCGGGCAGCAGCGTGTCTGTACCCGTCAGCACCTGAACCGGAACATGATCGGCACCGGCGGCCAGATGTTCGCGCAGGCGCGCGGCGATGGCCTCGGTGCTGCCGTGCGCGACGACGGCGTCGACGAGCGCGTCGCTTCCTGGTTTGGCGACATCGGCGTCGGTGAAGCCGAGCCGGCGCCAGTTGTTCAGGTAGTTCGCCAGGTCCAGGTAGACCGCCAGCGCCTTGCGGCCGACCTCGCGGGCCCGTTCGGCATCGGTGGTCAGCACCACCTTGTGCTCGGGCGCCAGGAAGGCGTCCGGTCCGATCAACTCGCGCGCGGAAGCGGTGTGCTCGGGCGTGGTCAGATACGGGTGCGCGCCGGCACTGCGCCGCGCCGACAGCTTGAGCACCTGCGGACCCAGCGCCGCCACCACGACACGGTTCGACGGCACACCGTGCTGATCGAGGGAGTCCAGGTACTCGTTCAGAGCGTCGTAGGGCTTCTTGTACTCGGTGTGCGCCTCGGGATGCCCGACCCCGATGCCGAGCAGAAACCGTCCCGGATAGGCCTTCTCGATGCGGTGGAAGGACGCGGCGACCGGCCCGGGGGCGGCGGTCCAGATGTTGACGATGCCGGTGGCGAGCTGCAGCGTGTCGGTGGCGCCCAGGATCGGGTCGACCCATTCGAGTTCGGCCGGCGGTGAGCCGCCCGCCCAGATCGCGCCGTAGCCGAGGGCCTCGATATCGCTGAGCTGCTGCGTCGAGAGCTGCTGCCACTGCGCGTAGTGGCCGAAGACACCGAACCGGCCCAGATCGGGTTTGGTCATGGTCGGGTCAACCTCGCGGCCGGTGACGGCTATTCCGCGCGGTCTCTACTCGGTGCCCGCGGCCGACAGCTCGCCCGGGGTCGGGATGACCGGCGCCGGGGCGACCACCGGCAGGCACACGGCGAACCGGGTGTCGCCCGGTTTCGACTGCACCGAGATGTTGCCGCCGTGCTTTTCCACCACGATGCGCCAGGCCAGGTCCAGACCCAGGCCGGTGCCCTCCCCGAACGGCTTGGTGGTGAAGAACGGGTTGAAGATGCGGTCGATGACGTCCTCGGGGATACCGGGGCCGTCATCGCAGATCTCGACGCGGATCATCTGGTCGTTCTCCCGGCAGGTGCGCAGCGTCAGCGTCCCGCTGCCGCCCATCGCCTGGATCGCGTTGTCGATGATGTTGGTCCACACCTGGTTCAGATCGCCCGGGTAGCAATGCAATTCGGGCAGCGTCTTGTCGAGATACTTGACGACGGTGACCGGCCGGTCCTTGCCCGGGCCGCCGATCTTGTCGCCGAACATCATGACGGTACTGCGCAGCAGCTCGTGCACATCGGCGCTGCCGTAGCTGCCGCGGTCCATCTGCGAGTACTGCTTGGCGCCGGCCAGCAGCGCCGAGATGCGCTTGCTGGCCTCGGCGATCTCGTTCATCCGCAGCTCGTTGTCGATGGTGTACTTCAGCCACCCGATGGCGCCCTGCAGTGACGCGGTGGAGTCCAGGTCGTCGATCAGCGCCGACACCCGCTCCAGCCAGTCGGTGTCCAGGCCGGCCTCGACGAAGGTGGGTGCGTAGTCCCAGGCGCTCGCGATGCCGTGGTCCTCCAGCCAGTCGCCGAGTTCGTCCTCACGGTCGGAGGCCTCCAGCGCGGTCAGCTCGAGGTCGTTGTTCTTGGCCACCTGCTCGGCGACCTGATCCTGGATGTTGACCAGGGCGCGTAGCGATTCGGGACTGAACTTGGCCTCGGCGACCATGGCGAGCTTGTGCCGCATGTGCCCGACGCTCTCGCGCAGATCGGCCACCGCGCGTGCGGTGGCCGCGGCCGGGTTGTTGAGCTGGTGGGTCAGGCCCGCGGTGATGGTGCCCAGGGCCAGCAGCTTCTCGCGCTGGTCGATGATCTGGCTCTGCCGACGCCCGCCGACCAGCCAGCCCTCCATGAGGTGCACGGCCATCGGGAACTGCGCCCGCATGAACTCCGCGAAGGCCTTGGCCTGCAGCACGAACACCCGCGATTCGACGACCAGGCGCACCGAGGCCTGGTAGATCTGCTCCTCGCCGGGAATGTAGGCCGACCAGGCGCCGAAGTAGACGCCGCGCTGGGAGGTGCGATTGGTCTGGATGTCGACGCCACCGGAGCGCTTCGACATGATCAGCTCACCGTCGATCAGGACGTAGAAGCACGTCGCCGGTTCGCCCTCCTGCACGATCGACCCGGCCGGGAACATCTCGATGGTGCCGGCCTCGCACAGCGTGTCGAGCTGATCGTCGGAGAGGTGTTCGAACAGGAACAGGGTCCGCAGCTCGTCACGCACACACATTTCGGTCACGACTCAGGCCTCCGCTAGATACCGGTGGACGAACATCACTGCCATCGATCCCTCGCCGACGGCCGCTGCAACCCGCTTGGCGGATTCCGATCGCACATCTCCTGCAACAAACACACCGGGCACGCTTGTTTCCAGGTGATGCGGCGGACGGTCCAGCGTCCAGCCGCACACATCGCGCAGATCCGGTCCGGCCAGGATGAAACCGCGGTCGTCTCGGGCCACCACACCGTCGAGCCAGTCGGTGCGCGGTGTCGCGCCGATGAAACAGCACAACCGATCGGCGGCAACATCGAAGGTCTGCCCGGACTTGCGGTCGGCCAGGGTCAGCCCGACCAGGTGATCGTCCTCGGCGGTGGTGCCGACGACCTCGGTACAGGTGCGGACCTCGATCTTGTCGTTGGCCTCGATCTGCTGGATGAGGTAGTAGGACATGGACGCCTCCAGTGAGGGTCCGCGCACCAGCATGGTGACCTTCTTGGCGGTCTTGGACATGAACATCGCCGCCTGTCCCGCCGAGTTGGCGCCGCCGACGATGTAGATGTCCTCGTCCTTGCACTCGGCCGCATCCGACACCGAGGCGCCGTAGTACACCCCCTTGCCGACCAGGCTCCCGTCGCCGGTTCCCGCGCAGCCGCCGACCGACAGCTCGCGGTACTCCACGCCGGTGGCCAGGATGACCGCCCGGGCGCCGATGGTGCCGTGATCGCCGAACGAAATGGTGCGCGCGGTCCCGATGTCACCGGCCTGCAGGCTGATGGCTTCTCGGGTGGTGATGACCTCGGCACCGAAACGCTCGGCCTGGCGCCGCGCCGTGGTGGTCAGGTCGATCCCGGAGATGCCGTTCTCGAACCCCAGATAGTTCTCGATGCGCGAGCTGCGCCCGGCCTGACCGCCGGTCATCGCGCGCTCGATCAGGACGGTGTTCAAGCCCTCGGATGCCCCGTACACCGCGGCCGCCAGGCCCGCGGGACCACCGCCGATGACCGCCAGGTCGTACATCTCCAGCGACGGGTTGGTCGACAGGCCCAACATGGTGGCCAGCTCGGTGTCACTGGGCTCGACCATCGGCTTGCCGTCCTCGGTGATCACCACCGGCAGCTGCCTGCCGTCCAGGCCCGCGGCCTCGAGCAACTGGCGGCCCTTGGGTTCCTCGGCGGTGAACGCCTTGAACGGGTAACCGTTGCGGGCCAGGAACTGCCGCACATCCCAGGATCGCGGGTTCCATTGGTGTCCGATCACCTTGGTATAGGGGATGGCATGGTCGCCGACGGCGTGCCAGGACTCCAGCAGGCCGTCGATCACCGGGTAGAGCTTCTCCTGCGGCGGATCCCACGGCTTGAGCAGATAGTGGTCCAGGTCCACGACGTTGATGGCGTCGATGGCCGCGGTCGTGTCGGCGTACGCGGTCAGCAGCACACGACGGGCCATCGGGTACAGGTCCATCGCCTGTTCGAGGAATTCGATACCGCTCATCTGCGGCATCCGGTAGTCGGCGACGAACACCGCGACCGTGTCCCCGCGCAGCTTCAGTTCGTGGAGGGTGTTCAGGGCGTCCGGCCCGGATTCGGCGCGCACGATGCGGTACCGCTCCCCGTAATGGCGGCGCAGGTCGCGCGCGACGGCGCGGGACACGGCGGGATCATCATCGACGGAGAGGATCACGGGTTTGCGGGGTTGGCGCTCGGCGTCAGACATCACTGATGATTATGCGCCGACAGTCCACTTCTTATCCCGGTCCGATCGCTGACGGCGAAACCCCGGTCCGTCCGGCCTACAGTGGCGTTCGTGACGGCTCTCGAGTTTTCCGATTCCACCCATATCGCCCTGGACCCGGCGGCTACCTACGCCCTGGTCTCCGATATCACCCGGATGGGGGAGTGGAGCCCGGTCTGCAAGGCCTGCTGGTGGGATGACCCGGCGGCCGGCGCGGTCGCGGGAGCATGGTTCACCGGCCGTAACGAGCTGCCCGAACGCACCTGGGAGACCCGCAGTCAGGTGGTCGCCGCCGAACCCGGCCGCGAATTCGCCTGGGAGGTCAACGACGGTTGGGTGCGCTGGGGGTTCACCCTCGAACCGGCCGACGGCGGCACGACGCTGACCCAGCACTGGCGCTTCCTGCCCAAGGGCATCGAGGGCTTCGGTGAGAAGTTCGGCGCGGACGCCGACAACCAGATCGCCGCGCGCTCGGAGTTGGCGCACAGCGGCATCCCGGCCACGTTGGCCGCGATCAAGGCGACTGCCGAGGCGTAGTCCCGGTCACGACGACCGCGCGACGATCACCGGGGCGTTCGCCGACTCGGCGACCGCGCAGCCCACCGAGCCGAGCAGCATGCCGGCGAACCCGCCGCGCCCGTGGCTGCCGACCACCACCAGTTGCGCCTCCTCGGCCTGCAGGAGCAGTTGATGCGCGGGGTGGTCGCGGACCACCACACGCCGGATGGATACGTCGGGATAGCGGTCCTGCCATCCGGCCAGGCGTTCGGAGAGCTCCGCTTCGGCCTGCGGTTGGAAGATCGTCCACTCGTCGCCGGGGTACGCGTACACCTGCAGGTCACTCCAGGAATGCACGGCGACCAGTTCCACTCCGCGTCGCGAGGCCTCGTCGAAGGCCACCGCCACGGCGGTCTCGGACGCGGGTGACCCGTCGATGCCCACCACTACCGGCGCCTGCGCGGACTGCACTTGCGGGTCGGTGACCGGATGGATCACCGCGACGGGGCAATGAGCATGCCGGATCAGAGCGGAACTGACCGATCCGAGAACGGCCCGCCCGACGCGGCCGAGTCCTCGACTTCCTACGACGACCATCTGCGCGTCCTTGGACAGATCGGTCAGTGTCGACACCGCGTTGCCCTGAGCGATGTGCTCGCGCAGCGTCAGCGGTCCGCGGTCGGTCACCGCGCGCTCCGCGATAGTCGTTGCGGCGTCCAGGGTCTCGCGGCCGCGCTCGGCCGCCAGCCGGTCCAACTCGTCGGCGACAGACACCTCGTACCAGGTGAGGGCGCGAGCGCTCGGCATGATGTGGGCCAAAGTCAGCGGAACGTCGTGCATGACGGCCTCTATAGCCGCCCATTCCACGGCCCGCTGGGCCTCGGGCGAACTGTCCACTCCGACGACTATCCCGCGATGTGACGGCATTTCAGCTCCTCGAATCGGTGATCCGGCCCGTGCGCCGGCCTTGAGGTGACGGTATTTTCTCGCCGCACGGCGGACAGGAGGCTTAAGTCACCTTCTGCCGGGGACGTATGTCGGTTTCGGAGTTGGTCTCGGTTGAGTTAGCGTTCGCCGAGAAGAGAGCGAAGGGCGGGGGAGGGCCATGGCCGACGTCGGGTGGCTCGACCGTGCCCTGCCCGGCCTGTCCGGCTTTCGCGGCTACCGCCGAGTCTCGTTGCGTGGTGATGTGCTCGGTGGACTCACCGTGGCGGCCTATCTGATTCCCCAGGCGCTCGCGTATGCCAGCCTCGCCGGGCTCCCCCCGGCCGCCGGGCTGTGGACGGCGTTGCCCCCGTTGCTGATCTACGCACTCATGGGCTCTTCACGACAGTTGTCCGTCGGCCCGGAATCGACCACGGCGCTGATGACGGCCGCGGTGCTGATGTCCACGGCCGGTGTCTCGGATTCAGCTCGCTATGCGCAGTATGCCGCCACGCTGGCACTGCTGGTGGGTGTCATCTGTCTGCTCGCCGGGCTGCTCAGACTGGGCTACCTGGCTAACCTGCTGTCTCGCCCCGTTCTCGTCGGGTACCTGGCCGGGATCGCCGCGATGATGGTGGCCAGCCAATTGGGGCGGCTGGCCGGAGTGTCGGTGTCGGGGCAAACCGTGCCCGATCAATTGCTCTCCTTCGGTGCCGCGCTGTCGCGACTGCACTGGCCCACGGTCGTTC
Organism: Mycobacterium sp. NPDC003323; assembly: GCF_053589535.1. Taxonomy (NCBI): domain Bacteria; kingdom Bacillati; phylum Actinomycetota; class Actinomycetes; order Mycobacteriales; family Mycobacteriaceae; genus Mycobacterium; species Mycobacterium sp. NPDC003323. The sequence goes on along the minus strand of NZ_JBSFSB010000007.1, from coordinate 28,629 downwards.
TCAGTCTGAGCGTGCTGGCACTGATCCTGCTCTTGGACCGGTGGGCACCTCGGCTGCCCGGACCGCTGATCGGCATCCTGGTGGCGGCCGCCGCTGCCGCCGTTCTGGCGGATCCCTTGCAAGGCATCGAACTCGTGGGCGCCGTCCCGTCGGGAATGCCCCCGCCGATCTGGCCGATGGTGTCCGCCGAGGCTGTACGCGACCTGATCGTTCCCGCAATGGGTATCGCGATGGTCGCGTTCTCGGACAATGTGTTGACCGCCAGGGCGTTTGCCTCGCGGACCGGTGCTGATGACGTCCAACCGCAGGTGGAGTTGCGCGCATTGGGTGTCTGCAATCTGGTCGCCGCGCTGTTTCGCGGATTTCCGATCAGTTCGAGCGGTAGCCGCACGGCGCTGGCGCATGCCGCCGGTGCGCGTACCCAGATGTACTCGGTGGTGGTGTTCGTCGTGACTGCCGTCGTACTCGTGGTCGGAGGAGACGTCATGGCCGCCATACCGGCCGCGGCTCTGGGCGCGTTGGTGGTCTTTGCGGCCGGCAAGCTGGTGGAAGTCGCGGAGTTCAAGCGATTGGCCGCTTTCCGGCGAAGTGAACTGCTGCTCGCACTGGCGACGACGGTATCGGTGCTGGCGTTCGGAGTGCTCTACGGCGTGTTGGTGGCGATCGCGCTGTCGGTCGCCGATCTGCTGCGTCGACTCGCACACGCGCACGACGGCGTGCAGGGTTTCGTGCCCGGAGTGGCCGGCATGCACGATATCGATGACTATCCCAACGCCACGGTGATACCGGGGCTGCTTGTGTACCGCTACGACGCACCATTGTTTTTCGCCAATGCCGCGGACTTTCGCCGACGCGCACTTGCCGCTTTGGACAACGCTGCGCGACCGGTGCGTTGGTTCGTGCTGAATGCCGAGTCCAACGTCGAGGTCGACGCCACTGCGCTGGACGCGCTGGATCACCTGCGCCGAGACTGTGACCGCCGCGGTGTCGTGTTCGCAATGGCCAGGGTAAAACAGGATCTCCGCGATGCACTCGCCGCCGCTGATCTACTCGACGGCATCGGCGCCGACCATATCTTCATGACCTTGCCGACCGCTGTGGATGCCTACCGCCGTGCGTATCCCGATGATGGGGACTATTGACCGTTCTGTCCGGTACCGCTTTGGCGCCCCAGCGGGACCGCCGCGCTATACCACGCAACATTTTCTGTTCCATCACGAAGTGTGGCAGGTCGAACCACCAGTGTCCGACGGCGCCGCCGCTGCCGCGCGCCAGCAGGCGTGTCCCGCCGATCTCTCGTCGCAGGACGAATACCCAAGCCCCCGAGGCCGGCTCGGAGCGTTTCATCCGTTCGTAGTCAGCGGGGGATACCAGGACCAGGTGCGATCGTTCCTGCACCGCGGCCACGATCTGGCGGGCCTGCGGGCCGTACCGGCGGGCCCGCCAAATCGTGTCGCCCACGCGCAGATGTTGCCACTCGGGATGGATGACGTGAGCGTTGTGCTCATCGGCGCCAGCGGCGCGCTCCAAGAGCGAGTAGCTGTAGAAGCCGCCACGGTCCTCACCGATCTGCACCAGCCACGGCCACACGTCAGCGGGCGAAGCATCGATGGTCACGCCACGAGTGGTCCGTACGGTGCCCGACGGTACGAGTTCATCGCCGGGCAGCCATGCACTGATCTCGTCCGCTCGGGCACCCCAGTTGTGAACCCACGGCCGAACGTGCGCCCGGTACAGGGCCGTAACGCCGACCGCGGCAGCCAATGCCGCCAATCCGGATCGCTGCTTTCCCATCGTGCCTCCCGTCGTAATCACTCTGCGGACGGTCCGGGGCGGCGGATGGCCGCCCCGGCAGCCGCAGCGCCGCACTCAGCGTCCGCGCTCCACCGCGATGTGCTTCTCGGGGTTCTTGGGTTCCTTGAGCGGTACCACGACGCTCAGGATGCCCTTCTCGTAGTGCGCCTTGATGCCGTCCTCATCAGCACCCGCCGGCAGCGTCACGGACCGCACGAACGAGCCGTAGGAGAACTCGGAATGACCGTTGGTCTCCTTCTGCTCGCTGCGTTCGGCCTTGATCGTCAGCATCCCGTTGCGAACCGTGATGTCGACATCCTTGTCCGGCTCGACTCCCGGGATCTCGGCACGCAGCTCGTACTGGCCGTCGGTGACGTTGTCCTCGACCTTGATGGGGTGGCCTCCCAGGATCGGACGCAGGTTCGCCCACGACGGAAACCCGGAGAAGAACTCGGATACCTCCGGCCAGGACGACCGGTGGTGTTGCTGCACTGCGACTTTGCTCATGGTTACCTCCTCGGTGGTGGCCATTGATGGCATTCAGATCCGACCACCCGCCGGCAATCGGCGGATAGGGACTGAAGTCCTTGTCATCGGGGCCGTTCGTCCGGCGAGGACCGGGTGGCTGCATGCTTATGTGGCTTTGTGCCCACCACGCAATCTCAAGGCCTGACATCGGAGCGGGCCGCCGCGCTGTTGGCTGAGCACGGCCTCAATGAGGTGAAGGTGCAGCGCTCACGACCGTGGTGGCGGGTGCTGGCGCAGAAATGCTGCACTTCTTCGCCGTCCTGTTCTGGGCGGCCGGCGGTTTGGCCTTTGTCGCGGGCATGCCGCAACTGGGTGTGGCGATCGTGGCGGTCGTCATCTTGAACGGACTGTTCGCCTTCGCACAGGAAGAGCGGGCCGCGCACGCCGCCGAGAAACTCCGCCAGATGCTTCCGCGGCGCGCGAACGTGTTGCGCGATGGCGCGCTGCTGAGCATCCCTGCAGAGCAACTTGTGGTCGGCGATGTGATGGTGCTGACAGAGGGCGACCGGATATCGGCCGACGGGCAGATCTGTACTGCCGCAGGACTGGCAGTCGATACGTCAGCGATGACAGGGGAGAGCGTTCCCGAGCATCCGGTCACCGGAGACGTCCTGTATGCCGGCTGCTTCGTCGTCGAGGGCGAGGCAAACGCCATCGTCACGGCCACCGGCGGCCGGACGCGGCTTGCAGGCATCGTAGGACTGACCGCAGAGCATGCGGGTATGCCGACACCACTGCGCAGAGAACTGACTCGGGCGTCGCGCGTCATCGCCGCGGTGGCTCTGACTGTCGGAGGGTTGTTCTTCACCGTTGCCGTCTCGATGGGAATGCCGCCGGCGGATGGGTTTCTGTTCGCGGTCGGGGTCACCGTCGCTGTGGTTCCGGAGGGGTTGCTGCCCACGGTGACGCTGTCGTTGGCCATGGGCGCCCAACGGATGGCCAAGCGGCAGGCACTCGTCCGGCATCTGGAAGCCGTCCAAACGCTCGGTTCCACCACATACATCTGCACCGACAAGACCGGAACCCTGACCTGTAACGAGATGGCGGTGGTCCAGTGCTGGACTCCGGATGGTTGCGCAACTATCGACGGCGTCGGCTATTAGCCGACCGCGCGGGTCTCAGTGGCACCTGCCGCGTATGCATCGATCCGCCGTCTGGCACTGGCCGCGCAACGATGTTCGCCCGGCCACGTCGAGTTGCGCGATGGCGAATGGGTGCCGCGCGGGGATCCGATGGAGGCCGCGCTGGACGTGTTCGCGCGGCGAGTGACCGCCGGCGATCGCACCACCGACGACTCCGTACGCCTGAAGTTCCCCTTCGACGCACACCGGCGGAGGATGTCCGTGGTGGTCGATGGCCGCATTCTGGTGAAGGGCGCACCAGAAGCGGTGCTATCGCTATGTGCGTCGGACTCTGCAGCGTCCGAACAGTTCCGGCGCATGACAGCGCGCGGTCTGCGAGTGCTGGCGGTCGCCTGCCGTGTCATCGATTACGGCACGGACATGCCGGTGTCCGCAGAGGAAGCCGAATGCGGTCTGACCCTGTTGGGCCTCGTGGGACTCGAAGATCCGCCCAGACCTGCTGTCGCCGAAGTCCTGCATACCTGCAGGCGCGCGGGCATCCGCGTGGCGATGGTAACCGGTGACAATCCGGACACCGCGGCGGCCCTGGCACGCGAGATCGGATTGGCAGCGGAGATCTCGCCATACGTCGCCGCGCAGTTACCTGCCGATCTGGACGACCTGGGTGAGTTCCTCGACCGCGACGGACTCGTGATCGCACGGGTCGATCCGGAGACGAAACTGCGAATTGCGCGTGCGCTGCAGCGACGTGGGCATGTGGTTGCGATGACCGGTGACGGCGTCAATGATGCGCCGGCGTTGCAGGAAGCAGCGATCGGCGTCGCCATGGGCAAGGGAGGCACGGACGTGGCGCGTGCCGCGGCCGATCTCGTCTTACTCGACGACAACTTCGAGACGATCGTGACGGCAATCGAAGAGGGCCGATCGACATTCATCAACATCAGGCGCTTCCTGACCTACCATCTGTCGGACAATGTGGCGGAACTCGCGCCGTTCGTGGTGTGGGCACTCACCGCCGGGCACTTCCCGTTGGCGATCGGTGTCCTGCAGGTCCTCGCGCTGGACATCGGTACCGACGTCTTTCCAGCGCTTGCACTGGGAGCCGAGCCACCGGACAGGAGGACACTGGATGGACCACCGGTGCGGGGACATCTCCTCGACCGGTCGGTCATGGCTCGTGCATTCGCCGTCCTCGGTCCCGTCGAGGCTTTGGTCGCCCTGCTGGCATTTACAGTGTCCTTCGCCGTGGCGGGATGGCGAATGGGCGACCCGTTCCCGTCCGGGCCCACACTGTGGGCGGCGTCCGGTGCTGCGTTCAGTGCCATCGTGTTCGGACAGGTTGCGAACGCCTTTGCCTGTCGCAGCGAGACCGATCCTGTCTGGAGGCTGGCTGCCGGGCGGAACACGCTGTTGATCAGCGCGGTCGCCGCCGAAATCGCGCTGTTGGGTCTGCTGCTCTACGTCGAACCTGTCGCGCAGGTACTGTCCCACGCGGCCCCACCGACCGCCGGGTACATCGTCGCAGCGTCGGCGATTCCGGCTGTATTACTCGCCGACGCTTGCCATAAGCGGATTAGGGCCCGACAACGTCGGTGACCTTCGGCCCTAATCTCCGGCATCGTGCGGGGTGTACGAACAGTGACATGAGCAAGCAAGCAGATGTCGTCGTTCCCCCGCCCGTCGATCTCGATATCACCTCAGCCGGCGTGCACGCCGATGCGCCGGAGTACGCACGAGCGAAGATCGGCGCACTCAGCCGGCTCACCCGGCATCCGATCACTCGCGGACGGGTCCGGCTGACACGGCACAACCACTCGGATCGCGAATCCGCTGTCATCGCGCAAGGCAACTTCGAGGTCCGCGGTCGTCCGGTCCGGGCACAGGTCGGTGCCGGAACGGTGCACGAAGCGATCGACAAACTCGAGGCGCGCATGCGACGCCGGTTGGAGGATGTCTGCACGCTCTGGGACCCATCGCGCGGGCCGAATGCCGCTCCGCCATGGCGCCACGAGACCGAGCCGCCGGCCGCACCGCCATCGGCATCCGAGTCGGCACGCATCATCCGACGCAAGTCCTATGCCATGGCGTCGTGCACTGTCGACGAGGCGGTGGTCGAGATGGAGCTGCTCGACTATGACTTCCACCTGTTCAACGAGATCGGTAGCGGTGCAGCGGCTGTGGTGTATCGCAGTGGACCGACCGGTCTGCGGCTGGCCCTCGTTGCGCCGGACATCGCCGGTGAGCTGGCGCCCTTCAAACAGTTGGTCACCATCAGCCCACACCCGGTGCCGTGTCTGCGCGAGGACGCTGCGGTCCAGCGCTTGGCGCTATTGAAGTTGCCGTTTCTGTTCTACATCGATGCAGCGGAAGGGCGTGCGAGCGTGCTCTACCGCCGCATGGACGGTGATCTCGCGATGATCACCCCCGCCGGATAGGGACTTTCGGCCCTGCTCAGGGGACCTAAGCCTCCCCTGATCCATCGGTCGGTGACATTAACGTCGGACCGTATCCGCAACAGGCGGTAACGAAATCAGACGGGGGAATCCGATGACTTTTCTCTTCACCACGAATCTGAACGGCATCGTCGCGGCGGTCGACGGTTCACCGAACGCCGATACCGCGGCGGGGTGGGCTGCCCGCGAAGCGGTCCTTCGCAACGTCCCTCTGACCCTGGTGTACGTGAAGCCATCTGACGAGGTGGGTCCGTGGATCGACCTTCCGATCTCGGCCGAGTATCTGGCTGAACGGGATCGGCTCGCCGAGGAGATCGTCGAGCGTGCCAGCCGACATGTCAAGACTGCCGCGCCGCAGCTGCGCGACTCGCAGATCAAGACACTCGTCGGCAACGGACCGAGGATGCCTGCCCTGATCAATATCTCGAAAGACGCCGACATGATGGTCGTCGGGTCACGCGGTCTCGGTGGTCTGGCACGGCTGCTCCTGGGATCCACCAGCTCGGCGCTGGTACATCATTCGCACAGCCCGGTGGCAGTGATCCACGACGAGACTGCTGTTGCGGAGGCGACCGGTCCCGTCGTGGTCGGGGTCGATGCCATGCCGGCGTCGGAACTGGCCGTCGCCATCGCATTCGACGAGGCTTCGCGGCGTGGTGTCGAACTCGTCGCCGTGCACACCTGGATGAACAGCGCGGACTTCAACTCCGATATCGCCGCCACAGACCTTGTCGAACAAGCGGATGAGGAACTGGCGCAACGGATCGCCGGCTGGACCGAACGCTACCCCGACGTCACCGTTCGCCGTGTGGTCGGACAGGACAACCCCGCGCACGCGCTGATCGAACAATCCCGCGGCGCACAGCTGCTCGTCGTGGGCAGTCACGGACACGGCGGTTTCGCCGGTATGCTGCTCGGCTCGGTGAGCTGGGCGGTGGCCCAGGCAGCGTCCATCCCTGTCATCATCGCCCGCCGATCCTGAGACCGAAGTCGCGTTGCATCGGGACCTTCGCCCCTTGGGCGCAAGATCGATACACCGAAAATAGATATCATGCAGTCGAATTGGGGAGCACTGGGATACTGGTGGCGAAGCGTGGCGGGCCTCAACCCACTGATCCGCCGCTCTGATCGTATCGAGGCCGCTGCAGCGGTGTTGATGGCGGTGCTGGTCATCGGTGCGGTCCCTTTTGTCGCCGCAGTAGGAACCGCTGCGCACGACGGGTTGTCCCATGAGTTCGCGACCCAGCGCCAGACCCGCCAGCAGGTCAATGCGACGGTCTCGTCGGACAGCCGCGAATCACCACAGCTGTACGACGCGCCCTTTGTCACCGAGATCCGTTGGGAATTCAGTGGTGTCATCCATCGAGACACCATCAGGTCCGAACGGCTGGTTGCCAAAGACCACCTGACCGTGTGGGTCGACGAGCACGGCGCTCGGACACTGCGGCCGGCTTCGAGTGCCGACGCAGTGGTCCAAGCTGCCGTAGCCGCAGTCGGGCTGTGGATCGCCGTGCTCGGGCCGGCCGCCACGGCCTGGCTGCTGCTCAAGAACAGGCTGAATCGAGCGCGCCAACGGGCGTGGGACCGTGAACTCCACGACCTTGCCGATGACGGTGGGCGCACCAATTCTCTCTGAAAAGCAGGCGCTAGGGCCGGATCACGGCCACCGGAGCCGACGCGGACTCAGCGACCGAAGTACTGACCGAACCCAGCAGCATGCTCGAAATCCCTCCGCGTCCCCGGCTTCCCACAACCACCAGTTGTGTCTGCCTGGACTCGTCGATCAGCCATCGGGCCGGCTTGTCGCATACGATACGACGCCGCACTGCGACATCGGGGTACTGCTCCTGCCATCCCGCAAGTCGTTGCCCGAGGATCTCATGGCCCTGATTTTCGTACTTGTGCCAGTCGATTCCCCGGATCGGAAACACCGCGACGTCGCTCCAGGCGTGCAACGCGATCAGATCGACGCCACGGCGGGACGCCTCGTCGAAGGCGAATGCGATCGCCGCTTCGGATGCCGGCGATCCGTCGACGCCCAGCAACACCGGTAGACCTTGATCGGTCTCTCTTGGCGCGCCATCCTTGACGACGATGACGGGGCATCGCGCGTGGTGCAGTAGATTGCGGCTCACCGATCCCAGAACGGCACCGCCGACGGGTCCCAGCCCCCGGCTGCCGACAACGATCAGATCGGCCCGACTCGACGCCGCGGTCAGTTCGGTCAGCACACCATCGTGGCGGCGCTCGACGCGCACCTCCGGTCCCGGACCGCCCCGCGTGGCAGCGCGGACCGTTTCCTGAGCTGTCGCTATCACGTTGTCGGCGTTGTCCTCCTGCCAGACCTGATAATTCGACAGCACCGCTTCGATAGACCAGCTCACCATGATTGGCGACACAACGTGCATCAACGTGATGGGACGACGCCGCAGAACCGCTTCTGCGGCCGCCCAACGTAGCGCGGCGTGTGATTCCGGCGATCCGTCGATACCGACGACGATTCCGAGACTGCCCCTGGGAAAGATCATTCACTGCCCCTGTCTCGATATGTGGTGACCGTCGTGCCGGCTCGACCACTCACCATTTCCTCGATGTCGGACTGTGCACCGATCACGGCGTTGCGCCCGGTGTTTCGGACGAACCTCGATGCGGCGTCCACTTTGGGACCCATTGAGCCGGCCGAGAACGTCAACGTGGCGAGGTCGTCCGGTGTGACGCGCATCAACCGTTGTCGGCGCGGGGTGCCCCAGTCGGTGTAGACACCGTCGACATCGGTGGCGATCACCAGCAGATCGGCGTCGAGTTCTTCGGCCAGCAATGCGGCGGCATGGTCCTTGTCGATGACCGCTTCGACCCCGACCATGAGCCCGTGTTCGTCGCGCATCGTCGGTATCCCGCCCCCGCCGGCGCAGATGACGATGGTCCCGGCATCGACCAGAGCCCGGATCGCGGCGATCTCCGCGATGCGTTTGGGCCGCGGGCTCGGCACAACACGACGCATGTCCGCCCCATCGGCGGCGATCGTCCATCCTGTGGCCTGGCGAAGACGCTCGGCGGTGTCACGGTCGTAGATCGGTCCGATGGGCTTGGTGGGGGATGCGAAGGCGGGGTCGTCGCTGTCGACCTCGATCATGGTCAGCAGGGTGGCCAGCGCCTGTTCGGCGGGTAACAGATTGCCCAGTTCCTGTTCTATGACGTAGCCGATCATCGCTTCGGTCTGCGCATCCAGGACGTCGAGCGGGTACGGGGCGACGGCGTGATAGGCGGCGGCCTGCAGTGCCAGCAGTCCTACCTGAGGTCCGTTGCCGTGCGCGATGATGAGCTCATTGCCCGGTGCCACGGTGGCGATCGATGCAGTCGCAGAACGGATGTTGGCGCGCTGTACGTCAGCCGTCATCGGCTGGCCACGACGCAGGATGGCGTTTCCGCCGAGTGCGATCACGATGCGCATCGGCGTCAGGACAACGCCGACACGAGCACGGCCTTGATGGTGTGCATCCGATTCTCGGCCTGATCGAAGGCGATGTTCATCGGACTCTCGAACACTTCGTCGGTGACCTCGACGCCATCGCGCAACATCGGGTACCGGGCCGCGATCTCGGCGCCCACCTCGGTGTCACAGTTGTGCAGCGCCGGCAGGCAGTGCATGAATTTGACACGCGGATTGTTCGCTGCCACAAGGAGTTCGGCATCGACGCGAAACGGTATCAGGGCATCGACCCGACTCGCCCAGGTATCGGCGGGTTCACCCATCGACACCCATACGTCGGTGTAGACGAAATCCGCTCCGCCGACCGCTTCCCGGGGGTTGTCGGTGATCATGATCTGCCCACCGGTGTCCATCGCGAACTCCTCACACATCGACACATGATCCGTGTTCGGCCACAGCTGCTTCGGGGCGCCGATCCGGACGTCCATTCCGAGTTTGGCGGCGACGAGTAGCAATGAGTTGGCCACGTTGTTGCGACCGTCGCCGACAAATGCGAACGTGATGTCGGTCAACGGTTTCGGGCAGTGATCGGCCATCGTCATGATGTCTGCGAGCATCTGGGTGGGGTGGAACTCGTCGGTGAGGCCGTTGAACACCGGCACGCCCGCATATTCGGCGAGCAGCTCGACGGAGGCCTGACTGGCTCCGCGATACTCGATCGCGTCATACATTCGGCCCAGAACACGCGCGGTGCCTTTCAGCGACTCCTTGCGGCCCAACTGTGATGACGCCAGGTCGATGTAGGTGACATGGGCGCCTTCGTCGTAGGCGGCCACTTCGAAGGCACACCGGGTACGCGTCGACGCCTTCTCGAAGATCAGCGCGATGTTCTTGCCCGCCAAGGTTCGGGTGCCCAGACCTGAATACTTGGCCCGCTTGAGATCCCGGGACAGATCCAGCAGATAATGCAGATCGCGGTCGGTGTGATGAACGAGGCTGAGCACGCTGCGATTGCGGTTGTTGATTGCCACGGTGGGTTCCTCGGGTCTCAGGTGTACAGCGGGTCGCGCAAGATAGGGCAGGTCATGCAACGGCCGCCACCGCGCCCGCGGCCGAGTTCGCTGGCAGTTATGGTGACCACCTCGATGCCGGCCTTTCGTAGCGCAGTGTTGGTGAGGATATTGCGGTCATAACCGATCACAACGCCGGGTTCAAGGGCGACCACGTTGTTGCCGTCGTCCCACTGTTCCCGCTGCACCCCGAAAATGTCACCCGCCGTACCGACGACCCGGAACGTCACGCCGAGCGCGTCGCCGATGGTCGGGATCAGCGGCTTGGGTTCAGGGCGGATGTCGAGTCCCGACGGAGCTCGGTCATCGGGACGCAGACTGAACGGCACGATGGCATCCACGATGGGGGCGTAGGCCGTGACCAGGTCGTAGTCACAGAACGTGAAGACCGTGTCCAGGTGCATCGCCGCTCGAGCCTTCGGCAGACTCGCAACGATCACCCGCTCGGCGGCGCCGGCCTGAAACAAGTTGCGTGCCAGCGCAGTGATCGCGTGGTGTGACGACCGCTCACCCATGCCGATGACCACGATGCCGTTACCGACCGGCATGACGTCACCGCCTTCGAGGGTGGCGGATCCGTGATCGCGGGCCGCGCTGTCCGGGTCACCGAGCCAAATGTCGAACTTCTCGTCGGCGAAGGCGGGATGAAAGTTGTACACCGCCGTCGTCAGCAGCGTCTCCTGACGTCGGGCGGGCCAGTACATGGGATTCAACGTGACGCCGTGAAACACCCACGATGAGTTGTCGCGCATGAACTGGGTGTTGGGTAGTGGCCTCAGGACGAAACCGCTCGGATCCACCTCCCGCAGCACGGTCAGGAAGCTGCCACCGACCTCGGCGGGGACATCGTCGTAGGCGATGCCACCGATCAGTAGTTCGGCGAGCCGCTGCGCCGGCATTTCGTCCAGCCATTCCCTGATCTGGTGTCGTATCCCGGTACCGATCACGTCATCGGTGGCGCGACGATCCAGTATCCACTGCCGCGCATCGGGTTTCGCGACCACGTCGGCGAGCAGGTCCTGCATTTCGAGGACCTCCACGTCGTGGTCGGCCATCTTGGCGACGAAGTCGAAATGGTCACGGCGTGCCTGCTGTAACCAGATGACGTCATCGAACAACAGCTCGGCGCAGTTGGCCGGGGTGAGCCGCTGGTGGGCGAGTCCGGGCGCGCACACCAGGACCCGGCGCAGCTTGCCGGCCTCCGACCAGACTCCGAGTCGAGATCGCGTGTTCACAGCACGGCCAGGTTGCCGGTGACCAGCAGGCCGATGGCGGCAACGGAGGTGGCGGCAACCACCCCGACCACCACCAATTCCGATCTGGTGAAGACCGACAGCCTGCTCTCGGTGCGCGCCCAGATGTACAGCACCGTGCCGACCAGATAGAACACCGCGGCCATCAACAGATACTGCCAGCCGCCGGCATACAGCAGCCACACGGCGTAGCCGAGCGCAATCAGTCCGACGATCAGATCCCGCGTTCCACCTCGGCCGGATTCGTAGCTGTTGCCGCGTGCCGCCAGCAACACCTGATATGCCGCCGACCATAGATACGGCAGTAGGATCAGCGAGGTCGCCAGGTAGATCAGATTCGTGTAGGTGCTGTCATTCGCCAGCGTCCACAACAGCATCGCCTGCACGCACAGATTGGTCAGCCACAACGCGGTTGAGGGTGCACCGTGCGCATTCTCCTTCGCCAACGCCTTCGGCATCACGCTGTCCGAAGCCGGTAACCGCAGAATCTCCACACACAACATCACCCAGGCGATCAACGCGCCGAGCAGCGAGACCACCAGACCGATCGAGATGAACGCGGCACCCCAGCTGCCGACCTCCTCGGCCAGCAGACCCGCCATCGACGGATCTGGCACGCCGGCAAGGTCGGCTTGGGCCATCAGCCCGTAGGACAACAAATTGACCAGCAGCAGCAGTGCCAGCACGGCGCCGAAACCGAGCACCGTGGCTCGTCCGACGGTCCGGCGGTCCGTGGCTCGCTGGGAGTACACCGCGGCGCCCTCGATGCCGATGAACACCCAGACGGTCACCAGCATCATGTTCTTGACCTGAGTCATGGTGTCTCCCAGCGGCGCACCGTCGATCCGGGTCGCCGTTCCCCAGAAGTCGGATGTGAAGAGTCCGGCTTTGAAGCCGACTGCGGCGATGGCGATGAAGACGACGATCGGCACCACCTTGGCGACGGTGACCACCACATTGACGATCGCCGCGGTCTGCACACCGCGTAGCGTCAGGCCGTGCACCACCCAGAGCACCAGCGATGCGCCGATGATGGCCGGCGCGGTGGTGCCGCCTTCGAATCCGGGGAAGAAGTAACCCAGCGTCGAGAACAACAGCACCAGGTAGGCGACATTGCCCACCCACGCCGACATCCAGTAACCGAACGCGGACGTGAATCCGATGTAGTTGCCGAAACCGGCTCGCGCATAGCCGTATACACCACCGTCGACGTCGGGTCGACGACGTGCCAGATTCTGGAACACGAACGCGAGCATCAGCATGCCGACGCCGGTGATGATCCAGCCGATGATGAGCGGCCCCGGAGCTGCGCTGCCTGCCATCTGCGATGGCAGCGCGAAGATACCGCTACCGATCATCGAGCCGACCACCAGCGCCGTCAGGGCTGCAAGCCCGAGGCGGGGCCCGACGCGATCGGGACGCGGTGCTGCCGGTTTCGGAAGTACGGACTGCGACATCGTTGTCTCCCCGGGTAGCTGGGCGCAGCAGCGGTTGCCTCTGAGCGGATTCGACGTTAGGGCGGTGTCCGGGTGACCTCAGGAGTCCTTGGTTTCTCAGATTGAGGACTTTGTGCCTCAGACCCGCACCGCTGTGTTGCCTACAGTCGATCCATGACCGACGACAGCCACTCGATGTCCATCCTGTCTGCGCCAGATTGCTGGAACTTGCTGGCCGACACCGCTTTGGGCCGCTTGGTCACCAGTGTCGACGGACATCCGGCGATCTTTCCCGTCAACTTCGCCGTGCAGGATCGGACGATTCTGTTCCGCACCGCACAGGGCACGAAGTTGGTCAGTGCGGCGATCAACAACAATGTGTTGTTCGAAGCGGATGGGCACAGTTCGAGTGAGGGCTGGAGCGTGATCGTGTCGGGGGTGGCCCGTTCGATCCGCGATGACGAAGACCTCGCCGAGGCCGAGCGCGCGGGACTCGTCCCATGGACCGGTTCGGACAAGGAACATTTCGTGCGGATCCGGCCACGCAGTGTGACCGGCAGGCGATTTCGGTTCAGTAACGGACCGGTGCTCGGTATGCCTGCCGAAGATCCGGTACTTGGTTGACAAGAGCGGGAGTCGGGGATGACAACAGCGGGAGTACACGACTCGTCGAGGCGCGTGTTCCGGGACCGCCGGGAGGCCGGCCGGGTGCTCACCTCCGCTCGGTTCGTCAGGTACCGTACCGTACCGGTGACCGCCGTCAGTACCGGGGACGCGATGGTTGCCGGCGTGACTGTGGGCTGATTCGTGGGTGGGCGCTGGCCGAATCGGTGCGATACGGCATAGCCGCGGCGACAGCAAAGCTGCAGACATTGGACACCTCACCGCTTACTCAGGACCAGCTTGAAGTTCACTGGGCAGCGATGATGGCGAATGTCCGTCCAGAAGGAAACAATCTGCGCTGATCTGTCGCTGCTTCGCTCGAATGGTGCCACCATGGAGGCGTGGTCGGGGGTGGACCTGAATCCGAGATGGGCATGCGGCCGTTGCGGGAGACGCTGTCCCAATTGCGGTTGCGTGAACTTCTCCGGGAAGTCCAGGATCGCGTAGAACAGATCGCCGAGACCCGAGATCGGCTCGACGGTCTGCTTGATTCCATGCTCGTCGTGACATCCGGTCTGGAACTCGATGACACGCTGCGGACCATCGTGCGCACCGCCATCGAGATGGTCAACGCCCGCTACGGTGCTCTCGGCGTCCGCGGCCACGGGCATGAACTCGTCGAGTTCATCTACCACGGCATTGACGAACCGACCCGCGAGCAAATCGGGCATTTGCCAGAGGGACGCGGCGTGTTGGGCGTCCTCATCGACGATCCAAAGCCGATTCGACTGGACAATATTTCGCTGCATCCCGACTCGGTGGGATTCCCGGCGAATCATCCGCCCATGCGAACCTTCCTCGGGGTGCCGGTGCGCATCCGCGACGAGGTGTTCGGCAACCTTTACCTGACCGAGAAGGCAGGTGGCCAGCCGTTTACGGATGACGATGAGGTGCTGGTCCAGGCGCTCGCCGCGGCAGCAGGTATCGCCATCGAGAACGCGCGGCTGTACCAACAGTCTCAGACCCAGCGAGCCTGGATCGAGGCGACCCGCGATATCGGTACGGAGATGCTTTCCGGCGTCGATCCGTCGATGGCCTTCGAGCTGATGGCCGACAGATCACGCGTACTCAGCGGCGCGCAGTCGACCCTGGTTGCCATGCGCGCCGACCTCGATGAGCCCGAAGCCGAACTCGACGAGTTGATGGTAGTGGCCACCGCGGGCGTGGACATGGATGTGCCGCTGCGCGCGCTGTCCACCGGCGGCACTGCGGTGGGTGAGGTCGTCGCGATGCAGACGGCGCGGCGATTGAACGGTCTGTCGTTGACGGGCGTCGAGAAGCCGACCGGGCCCGCGCTCGTCCTTCCGATTCGCGCCGGAGATGTCACGGCCGGAGTGCTGATTGCGCTGCGGTCGCCCGGGGCGCCGCCCTTTGTCGACGATGAGCTGGACACGATGGCCGCGTTCGTCGAGCAGGCGGCGCTGGCCTGGCAGTTGGCGATCAGCCAGAACCAGCTGCGCGAACTCGACGTCCTGGCCGATCGCGACCGGATCGCCCGCGACCTGCATGACCACGTCATCCAGCGGCTGTTCGCGGTCGGGCTCGCGGTGCAGGGCACGATCCCGCGGGTGCGGGCGCCCGAGGTCCAGCAACGCCTCTCGAGCTGTGTCGATGATCTACAGCAGGTGATCCATGAGATCCGCACCGCAATCTTCGATCTCCACACGAGACAGAGCGGCCGCGCGTCGTTCCGGCAGCGACTCGACGAAGCGGTCGCGTCATTCGCCGGCGCTGAGCTGCACACCACGGTCAGGTACGCCGGCCCGCTGTCCGCGGTCGATCCGATGCTGGCCGATCATGCCGAGGCGGTGGTGCGCGAGGCCGTCAGCAACGCGGTTCGGCATGCAGATGCGACGAGGCTGGATGTCAGCGTCAGTGCCGCCGACGAGTTGTGTGTCGAGGTCCGTGACGACGGCCGCGGTATTCCGGGCGATGTCACGACAAGTGGCTTGGCAAATCTTCGTCAGCGCGCTGACGAGGCCGGCGGTAGCTTTGTGGTGGAGGCCATCGCCGCCGGAGGCACTTTGCTCCGTTGGTGTGCGCCGATGCCGTGATACCCGGCTATGCAGTGGTCGACGTCGGTCGATGCGCGCGTTGGAGACTCGTTGCCCGGCGCGCCACCACCACGGCCAGCTCCGCGGCAGTGGCGTGTCCGATGCCGCGGATGGTTGATGCCACGTCCGGGCACAAGTCGCCGTCGATCATGATGAGTCCGCCGAGTTCCGGGCTCGCGTGCAAAAACTGCGCCAGTCCGCGTTCAGTTGCGACGGGGTAGATGTGAACCTCGGAAAACCGTTGTCGCCACTTTGATACCAGGAGATTGACCGCCTCGACGCGGGTCTGGTCTGCTCCGGCATCGGTCCACAGTGCCAAGATCGGCCAGCCTCGCTGTTCGGCTTCACTGACGGCATCGGTCACCACCGTGTCTTCATCGCGTGAGTCTGCGCCGACGGGCACGATCACCCAGCGTGACTGCGGCTTCCGGGCGTCGTCGCGCTGGTGCGTTCGAATGATCGCCACCGGACATGTCGCCTCGAGGGCGGCCGTCGTTGCCGTCGAACCCATCAGGACAATTCCGGTGCGGTTCATACCGGTCCAGCCGAGACAGATCATTCGCGCATTCGTGGATTCGGCGCGCAGTACCCCTGCCGGCGAGCCTTGGGCGATGGTCGTCGTGACTGTCACCGAGGCGTCCCGTTCCTCGATGCGCCGCTGCGCAGCCAGCAGAGCGCGCTTGGCCACACCCACGGCAGAGTCATATTCGCCGGCTGTCAACATGCCCGACAGATCCGTTCGGATCACATAGATCAGACGCAAGATGCCGCCGCAACGACGCGCTTCGGCCACCGCCCAGAGCGCGGCGTGTTCGGCTTGTTCGGAGCCGTCGATCCCGACGATGACCTGGTTGACAGAGTCGTCAGACATGTTTTCACCCCTGACTTTTCAAGAGAAGGTGGCTGTCTGCCGACAGTAACGAGCCACTGGATCCGACGGATGGTGCCGAAGGTCATCCGCATGCGCGTCCAAGGGCAGTCTGTCACGCAGGGTCTTTGGGCTGCGCAGGTCGGGACTTTCGCCGCTGTGAGACGCCGGTCGCGGGCCATAGCGCGAGTCTGGCAGTAACTCACGCGAAAGGGCCAATCATGGTGCAGACCAAAGAATCGCCGACTCCCGCAACGGATTCCGCTGATCTGATCGACGAGGTACGCGACTCGGCGCGAGTCGGACAGCATGCGGCAGCAGATGCGTGCGCAAATTCACCTTGACCGGCGTCCGGATTTCGCCACGGTCGTCGAGCGATTCAACGGAGCGGCGCAACTGCTGAGTGCTTCGGTGAGTGGTGGGACACGGCTTGTTCTCGACTCCATCCGACACCCAGTCAAGACGGCGGACACGTCGCTGGCGACGGTGGCTTCGGTGTGGCGCACCGCCGGGCCCCGCCATCCAGGATCGGAGATGCTGCGTCATCGAGGCACTGTCAGAGAGCTGATCACTCACCAAGTTCCGTTGGACGCACTCCATCACGCCGGTCAACCGCCGGGCGGTCACCGACGGACACGGCGGAAACCGCACGATGCTGACACGGTTCTGAATTCTGACGCTGCCGATACAAGCCGCCGTGCAGCGGAATCTCGTCCACTAGCGCCCGCCCGCGTTCCAGAAGTGACATGGGTCAGCGACTTTCGGCCCTAGTCGGACGATCGTCCAGTCAATTAGCGTCAAGGACATGATCAGGGGTAGGAGGACTGTGATGGACGTCGATGGGCCTGCCGTGGCACACGCTTCCGCTGATCTCGCGGATCGACTGCTCAGAATCGCGGTCGCCGACATCCGGACCGCCATTCATGAGCGTGTCCCTGCTGGACGGCAATCATGACCGACTTCGCGCCCACCACCGTTATTTCGAGTGAAGTGTCGAAACGACGGCGCCGCCGGGGGCATCGCATCCTCGTCGGCGGCTTGGCCTTCACCGTGACCTTTGCCCTTCTCATCCTGTCGGTGGTGCTGATCACCGACAGATCGAACGAAGCCGATGATGCGGAGCGCCTGGACCAGAGCAGGCGTGTCGCGTTCGCCCACTGGTGGAACGAAGCCCACCCGGATGTATCGGCCCTACAAGCCGTGCTCGATGAAGTACAGCGGGCAATGCGCCATGCAGACGCTCCGGCGCTCGCTTCGGCTTGCCAGGTCATGCACGACGTGGCTGCCGTCAAGGTCCCCGCGCACCTTCCCGGCCCCGAGCAGGAGTTGGGTGCCCAGCTGGGTGCGGCCGCCGCGGATGCGCACTCAGCGGCGCACATGTGCCTGTCGGTGCTCGAACAGACGTTGAACAACTATGACGCGGAGTTTGTGTCCGATGTCGAACAGGCTGACCGGCAGGTCAAGGCGGCGATGTCGACAGCAAATGAATACTTGGCCGAATCATTTACCGCAGCCACGACTTCGAAGAGTCTCGATGACGGGTAACCCGTTATCGCATCTGGGCCGGATGACACCTCCATCGCAACCGACGAGCAGCTAAGGACTTTCGCGATATGTCCGCTCACTATCCCGAGAGCGAAACGTTGAGGACAGCCTTGTCTTTGGCGACACGCGCGCCGTCCGTGCACAACTCGCAGCCGTGGCGCTGGAAGGTCGCGCCGCACAGCGTGCATCTGTTCGCGGACTCATCGCTGAAACTGCGGCACACAGACCCAGATGGGCGGGACATGGTGGTCAGCTGTGGGATCGCCTTGAATCACTGCGTAGTGGCGTTGGCGGCGTTGGGTTGGCAGACAAAGGTGCATCGCTCGCCCAATCCTGTCGAACCCGATCATCTCGCGTCGATCGAGTTCCATCCTTCGCCGCCCAGCGAGGCAGATGTGGCGCTCGCCGCGGCGATACCCTTGCGCAGAACAGATCGACGGACCTTCAGTTCTTGGACGGTTCCCGCGGGGGACATCATGATGATGGGTGCCCGTGCGGCGCGACTCGGTGTCACCATGAGACGTGTCGAGGTCGACGATCGCTTCCGTGCGCTATTGACCGAATCGAGTCGACGACACCTTCAGGATGCGGGTTATCGGGATGAATTGGCGACCTGGAGCGGACGGCACGCCGCAACTGCGGGTGTGCCGGCCAGAAATGTGCCCAGTCCGGATCCCATGGCGCCGGTCCCTGGCCGCGTATTCGCCGGCACCGCGCTGTCCCAGCCACCCGGCACCGATGCGGCGACGGATCATGGTGTGGTGCTCGCCGTGGGAACGGCAGCCGACGATGTCGTATCCCGGCTGAGAGCCGGCGAGGCGATGAGCCAGATCGTCCTGACTGCAGCCTCTGCAGGATTGGCGAGTTGTATCTTCACCGAGCCGCTGGAGATCGTCGAAACCCGGGATGCGCTGCAGATGTCGGTGTTCGGTCTCAGTCATTTCCCGCAGGCGCTGGTACGGGTGGGATGGGCACCCGTGAATGCCGACCCGTTGCCCGCGACTCCGCGGCAGATGCTGCGGGACGTCGCGAGCAGGCTGGACGGGTCGCCGCTGGCCGGTGGTTGAGGCCGTGGTTGCACCGAGCGAATATCCCACTGCTCTGGAATCGATGTAGTCGTAGTTAATTGCGGCTCACGTCTGTCGTCTCCGCTGCATTCGAGGTGCTGGCAAGCAAATGGCTGGCCCACGTGCCGAGGACCGGCCGCGACACGGTCACGTCGAGGCAACCTCGACCGGTACGCCCGACGTGGCGCCTTTACTTCCGGACAGTCGACTGATGGTCAGCAGCAGCCGCCTTGTCAGCACGGAGAATGCCGGGCCGAGTAGAGCTGTCGACAACACCTCACCCGGGTGCCTGAGCCCGACACGGGTGCGCACCAGCACTCTGCAGCGGTCATTCCACCGCGGCAGCAGATGAATCGACCACACGACATCCCAGGGGACGACCGGAGGCCCGCCATGCAGGACGATTGCCTCGCCGGTGATCACTTGCTGCACTGGCAGAGCGACACCATCGCGACGTCCGAAGGCCCCCGACGCCACAAGTGTGACGGTGTCCCCGACAGCAAGTTCCGTCCGCGCTGCGGGCGAAGCGGCCGGTGGGCAATGCGTGCGGCCGGGCATCGCATCGGCGATGCCATAGGTGTACAGACCGTCGCTGCTGCCGCTCATTCGCACCAGCCAGGGCCAGATCTCCTCCGGCGGATGATCGATCCACATTCCCTCGGTCGATGTCACGACGGGGGCGCTTAGTACCTCATCACCGGGGAGCCTCATCGCGCATTCGTCTTTGGTGGTTCCCCAATTGCGCCAATACCGGCGCATACCGTAGAGCAGGGCGGCCAGCGCCGCCGTGCGTGTCACCTTCATCGTCATGATGCAAAGATGCGTGACGGCGACGTTCACCGATAGGGCCACTGGTCCTTAAGTCCATTACTCGACTGGCGGCCGACCGCGATGTGGCCGCCAGTTCGGCGGGTACCCCAGGACTGCCCACATGCCGGCCTGTGCGCTCACGCGTCAGCGAGGTACGGTCAGGATCTCGGAAAGCGGTCTGCGCGGCGTCGGTGGCGGAGGCTGCGCGTCGGCGGGGGTACAGCCCATCCTGATCAGGACCTGCGGTAGCTCGCGGCCGGTCAGGCGCCGGACCACTTCACAACTGGACGGGACTTCGGTCAGGTGGGTCAGGGTGCAGGTCGCCAAGCCGGCCATGGTGGCCGACAGCAGTGCCGCCGACAGCGCCTCGCCGCACCGGAGGATGTCCGGACGCGTGTCATCGTGTGTCGACAGCACGACGACCAGCGACTCATCGGCCTGCAGGCCGGCGCCGGGTGTCTGGTGATGATGTGTGACGGGGAAGCGGCGGCCGATACCGACGCGGTCCTCCTCGACTGCAGAATTCAGCGAACTGTGCGGAATACCTACTGCTGCATCGTGACTCGAGGTCCACCAGTGCAGATCGGCGTGATACGTCGAGTCGTACAGCCGCGCCGACTCGCTGAGCGCGGCCGCCTTCTGCAATTCGGGGCGGGCCTGCGCGCCGAGGACATCGATCAGCACTGTCTCGCCTACAACCCGACGCAGCGCCGGTTCGAAAGAACCCCAATCCTCGGGTGGACCATAGGGAAGGCGATCGGTCCGACGTCGGCGGATCGCCTCGGCGCGGCGTCGGTGACCCTCGGTCACGAAACTCATCGGACTGAACGTGATCGATGCCAGGTGCTTGTGGTCATTGGGATTCGGGTAACGAGCCGCGTCGGCGATCCACCCTACGGCCGCACACGCTGCCCGGAAGTGGTCAAGAACGGCCCCGCAGCTGAGCAGGGCCTGGCGGCCGGAAGTATCGGATGCCACGAGCTGTCGTGGGTCCAGATGCAGATCAAGCCCGGCGGGTGTGAGGACCCACCGCCACGGCTGACTGTTGTGGAAGGACGGCGCCCGGCACGCCAACTGCAGCGACTGCTGCAGAAGCCGGTTCTCCATCGTGGTCCGGGGCATGATCGGTCCTCTCGGTGACACCGCGGTCTCGCCTCTGACCATGTCCGGTTCAACGCCGATCGGGAAGGGCCTTTGGTCCCATCAATGGACGTCGATCGTCGCCCGTGCTATCGGGAGTGCCTTTGTACCCTACGGAGCAGGGACCAAAGCCGGCCTGCCAAGGACGCTCGGCAGCTTCCGGCACCCTGCGCCGCGGCGCACGATTTGGGTCATGAGCGCTGTGTCCGACCGCCCACCCCACACCATCGATGCGGCAACTCCTGCCGCCATCCATGAAACCCACACCGGCCTCGTCCTACTCATCGGGGACCGCGCATACAAGCTGAAAAAGCCCGTGGTCACCGATTTTCTGGATTTCGGCACCGCAGAGGCTCGCGAACACGTCTGCCGGCGTGAGCTCAGCCTGAATCGGCGGCTGGCACCGACGAGCTATCTCGGCATCGCACATGTGGTGGGGTTGCCGGGCAGCGCCGACGAACCGATCATCGTGATGCGTCGTCATCCCGCTGCGCTTTGCCTGGCCGCTCTGATCTCCGACGGCACATCCGTGAACGAGGAATTGGATGCCATCGCCGCGCGCCTCGCAGACTTCCATCGGACGGCCGAACGTGGCCACCGTGTCGACGCATGTGCCACCGTAGATGCTGTCAGCGCTCGCTGGCGGGAGAATCTCGTCGAGTTGCGCGGTTATACGACCGACGTGCTGCCGGCCGCTGGGGTCGCCGAGTTGGCGGACCTGTTTGCCGAGTTCGTCACCAATCGGCGGGCGGTGTTCGACCAACGCATCGATGCGCGGCGGATCGTGGACGGTCATGGCGACCTACAGGCCGCCGATATCTACTGTCTCGCAGAGGGTCCTGCCTTGCTCGACTGCCTGGAGTTCGATGACGAACTGCGATACGTCGATGGGATCGACGACGCCGCGTTCTTGACAATGGATCTGGAGTTCCTGGGCCGAAGAGACCTCGGCGCGTACTTTCTCGATCAGTATCGCCGACGCGCCGAAGATGATGCTTCACCGGCGCTCGCTCACTTCTACATCGGCTATCGCGCCATGGTGCGCGCAAAAGTCGACTGCATCCGGGTGTCGCAGGGGCATCCCGAGGCCGGCCATGATGCCCGCAGACACCTGACGATCGCCCTTGAGCATCTGCGTATGGGCAGTGTCCGCTTGATCATCGTCGGGGGCGGTCCAGGCACCGGGAAGTCGACCTTGTCGCGCAGGTTGGCCGACGAGATCGGCGCGCAGGTGTTGTCGACCGATGACATCAGGCGAGAGCTGCAGGAGCGTGGGCGGATCAGCGGATCCACGGGCAGCCTGCAATCCGGTCTCTACACCCGCGACAACGTCGACCGCGTCTACGACGAAGTCTGCCGACGGGCGCAGCAGGTGTTGGCCGGCGGAGACACCGTCATCCTGGACGGAACGTGGCGCAGCGCGCGGCATCGCGCCGCGGCGCGCGCCATCGCCGAGGACCTGACGGTGCCCGTTGTCGAATTTGTCTGCACGACAAGTCTCGACGAGGCCAAGTCACGAATAGCTCGGCGCGGTCCGACGTCCTCGGATGCCACAACCGAAATGGCCGCGCCGTTGACGCCGGACCTCGACGACTGGGTCGGGGCCCATCGGGTCGACACCAGCCGTCCGCTGCACGTGAGCGTCGCCGAAGCGCGACAGATCTGTTGTGCGGGCATCTGACCGGCAGTGGATCGCCAACAGAAAGGGATATGTCGTGAAAGCTCTTGTCTATCATGGGCCCGGCCGCCGGTCGTGGCATGAGGTGCCCGACCCACGCATCCAGCATCCAGGTGATGTCATCGTCCGTGTCGACGCTGTCACGATATGCGGGACCGACCTGCACATCTTGAAAGGCGATGTGCCCGAGGTGACTCCGGGTCGGATCCTGGGCCACGAGGCCGTGGGGACCGTGGTGACGGTCGGCT
This sequence comes from Mycobacterium sp. NPDC003323, assembly GCF_053589535.1. Lineage (NCBI taxonomy): Bacteria > Bacillati > Actinomycetota > Actinomycetes > Mycobacteriales > Mycobacteriaceae > Mycobacterium > Mycobacterium sp. NPDC003323. Next base: position 5,510 of record NZ_JBSFSB010000007.1, on the reverse strand, counting down.
CCGCGGTCGAGACCCTGAACGCCGGCGACCGCGTTCTGGTGTCCTGTATCAGCGCCTGCGGGCGGTGCCGATTCTGCCGTCAATCGCACTACGGGCAGTGCCTCGGCGGCGGGGGATGGATACTCGGGCACCTCATCGACGGCACACAGGCCGAGTACGTACGGGTTCCCTTCGCCGACAACTCGACGCACAAGGTGCCCGAGGGTGTGAGTGACGAACAGATGGTCATGCTCGCCGATATCCTGCCGACGTCTTACGAGGTGGGCGTGCTCAACGCAGCGGTCCGGCCGGGAGATGTGGTGGCGATCGTCGGTGCCGGACCGATCGGTCTGGCCGCGATTCGCACCGCCCGCCTGTACAGCCCGCGGACCATTGTGTGCATCGACATTGCGGACTCTCGGTTGGAAGCGGCACGCAAGTTCGGCGCCGACGTTGTGGTCAATCCGGGCACGGAGTCGGCGCGCGAGGTGATCGATCAACTGACCGACGGTCTGGGGGCCGATTGCGTGATGGAGGCGGTGGGCACACCCGGCACATTCGAGGAATCCGTTCGGCTGGTGCGGGCCGGCGGCCACGTCGCCAACATCGGCGTGCATGGCGCACCGGCGACCCTGCATCTTGAGGAAATCTGGATCAAGAATCTCACCATCACCACCGGATTGGTCGACACCTACTCGACTCCGACACTGATCGATCTGCTGGCGAGCGATCGACTGGACACCGCGGGGATGATCACCCACCGGTTCAACCTCGACGACATCGAAACCGCCTATGACGTCTTCAGCCGGCCGGGCGAGACCGGCGCCCTGAAGGTCTTGTTGACGGTGCCGCGATGACGAGCCTGGCGACCTCGACGGTGCGCAGCCTGGCCGATATCCGGTTGATCGACGCCGATAGTGTCGGTGGTAAAGGCGCCAATCTCGGTGAACTGATCGCGTCGGGCCTGCCGGTGCCGCCGGGCTTCGCGCTGTCCTGCCGCGCGTACCGCGACTCGATGAGATTCGCCGGCGTCGACACCGACCTTGCCGCGCTTCATCGCGAAGCACTCGGCAACGTGGCGAACCCCGCCCGTCTGGACGAACTGTGTCAGCGGATGCGTCACTTGGTCCAGAGTGCCGGCATGACCGACGATCTGCGCGGCGAGGTGGTGTCGGCGTACCGTGCGCTCGGCGCGGATCCAGTGGTGGCCGTGCGATCCTCGGCGGCCGGTGAAGACGGCAGCGATGCATCGTTCGCAGGCATGAACCGGACCATCACCAACGTCACCGGCGAACCCGAACTCGCGGCGGCCGTGGTGGCCTGTTGGGCATCGTTGTTCACACCGCGCGTCCTCACCTATCGGGCGAGCCGCGGGTTCATCCGCGATCCCGCGATGGCCGTCGTGGTGCAGCGGATGATCGCCGCGGACCGGGCGGGGGTCGCGTTCACCGCCGACCCGAGTACCGGCGACCGTAGTCGCATCGTCGTCGAAGCCGCGTTCGGGCAGGGCGAGGTCGTAGTGTCGGGCAAGGTTCAGCCGGACACCTATGTCATCGACAAGTCCTCTGGCCAGGTGATCGACGTCTGTATCGGGATCAAACCGTTCAAGATTGTCCGCGGCGCCGGTGGCCACGATGAGCTGATCGAATTGCCGGCGGCACAGTGCAACGCGCGTGTGCTGTCGGATTCTGACCTCACCGCCCTCACGGAGCTGGCAGCGACGGCCGAACGCCACTATGGAGCGCCGCAGGACATCGAGTGGGCCTTCGAGAATGACACGCCGTGGCTGGTGCAGGCCAGACCGATCACGACCCTTGGCGCCGAATCCACCGGGTCCGACACTGTCCGGGCCGACACCGGGGTGCTGCTACGTGGCCTGCCCGCCGCGCCCGGTACCGCCACCGGGCGCGTCCGCATACTGCAGAACCCGCAGGACGGTGATCAGCTGCGCGATGGTGAGATCCTGGTGGCACCGATGACGAACCCGGACTGGCTGCCCACGATCCGCCGGGCCGGCGCACTCGTCACCGAGAGCGGCGGCATGACATGTCACGCCGCGATCGTCGCGCGTGAGCTGTCGGTCCCATGTGTCGTCGGCGCTCGCTCGGCCACCAGCGTTCTGCGGTCGGCCTCCATGGTCACCGTCGACGGCACGCACGGCCAGATCCTCGCCGCGGCGCAGCCCGCACCGTCGCAGGCGGCGCAGCGGACCGTCCTTACGTCATCGCCGAACCCGGTCACTGCGACCCGGATCTATGTGAACATGGCGCTGCCGCAGCATGCCGAGGCCGTCGCCGCCACCGACGTCGACGGTGTGGGGCTGCTGCGAGCCGAACTGATGCTCACCGATGCACTCGGCGGACACCACCCCCGCGCACTCATCGAACGTGGTGAACAGCAGGCGATCGTCGCGGCGATGACTGCCGCCATCGGTCGCATCGCGGCGGCTTTTGCGCCGCGTCCCGTGATATATCGGGCCACCGACTTCCGCAGCAACGAGTTTCGCAACCTCATCGGTGGGCAGGACTTCGAGCCGGTCGAACAGAATCCCATGATCGGCTACCGAGGCTGCTACCGATATATCAAGGATCCGGCGTTGTTCGCTGTCGAATTGGCCGCACTGGCCGAGGTCCGCGACCGATACCCCAACGTGCATTTGATGATTCCATTTGTACGTACCCGGTGGGAGCTGGAGCGGTGTCTCGAATCGATCGACGCCAGCCGGCTGGGCAGACAGCGTGGCCTGCAACGCTGGATCATGGCCGAGGTGCCGTCGGTGGTGCACTGGTTGCCCGAGTACATCGCGATGGGGGTAGACGGCGTGTCGATCGGCAGCAACGATCTCACGCAGTTGATGCTCGGCGTGGATCGTGATTCACAGATCTGTGCGGAGGTCTTCGACGAGTCCGACGCCGCCGTACTGGATGCGATCGACAGCATCATCACCACGGCACGCAGCCTCGGAGTGCCCTCCTCGCTGTGCGGACAGGCTCCTTCGGTCAACCCCGTCTTCGCCGAACAGCTTGTGCGCAGCGGTATCACATCGATATCGGTGAATCCCGACGCGGTATCGACCACCCGCCGCACGGTGGCCGCCGCCGAACAGCGCCTGCTGCTCGAATCCATCAACCAGCAGTGAACACTGAGAGAGGAACTTTCCGAAATGACTGACAGCACAGCACCGATCGTCGTCGGTGTGGACGGCTCGATCGCCGCACAACATGCCGCCCGCTGGGCGGGTGCTCTCGCCGACAGGCTGGGATCGCCGCTGCAGATCGTGCATGCCGCTCCCCATATCGGTCACCAGTTCAGCGACGTGATGAGCGCGTTGGCCGCGGCGAGCGCCGATGCCGAGCGCGAAGCTGCCCCGATCATCCTCAAGACCGCGGCCGAGGCGGTCCGCCATGCACATCCGGGCCTGGAAATCACCACCACCGCCCTCGATCAACCCGTCGAGGATGCGCTGAAGACGCTGAGCCGACAGGCGCGATTGCTGGTCATCGGATGTGACGAGGTGACACCCGGCGTGGCGCTGCTGGTCGGTTCGCTGACACTCGATCTGTGCGGCCACACGGCGTGCCCGGTGATCGCGTGGCGTGGCGAATCGTTGAAACCCAGCGCACGACCCATCGTCGTCGGGGTGGACGGATCCAGCGATACCGCACTCGCGTTGGCCTTCGAATTGGCTACTGCGCTCAAGGCCCCCGTGCAGGCGGTCCATGCCTGGTCGATGCGCGTACCGGCCGGGGAAGTGTCGATTCCGTTCTTGATCGATTGGGCAGCAATCGAGTTGGAGCAGGTGAATGCCTTGAATCGGGCCGTTGAACCGTACCGCCGGTCGCATCCGGACGTCGCGGTCGATGTCCTGATCGATGCCGCCAGGCCGCGACGTGCCCTGCTCCAACAGCTCTCGGACGCTCAGATGGTGATTGTCGGAAGCCGCGGGCGCGGGCCGGTTGCCGCGACGGTGCTGGGCTCGACGAGCTTGAACATGCTGCATCATTCACCCGTGCCGGTGGTGGTGTGCCCACCCAAGCAGAACGCCGAGTGACGCGACGCGGCTGGTGCGACGACGCCGCGGCTGCGCTGGCGCTGTCTGCGCTCAGTGACCGGAGGGGCTCGTGAGCGCCTTGTGCAACTGGCGCACGCGGGCGGCGATATCGTCGCGGACCAGACGCATGCGTTCCAGGCCGTCGATACCGCGTTCGGACGGTTCGTCGGTGTCCCAGTTCTGTACCGGGGTGTCGGGCAGCGGATCCAAGTGCGCCTCTCGGCCCAACGTCACTACCAGGTCGACCGCGCGGGCGAGTCGATAGTCGACCGCCTTGGGCTGCTCGCCGGTGATGTCGATGCCCACCTCTTGCAGCGCTTGGGCCGACGAATCGTTGACCGCCGCACCTGGCATGGTTCCGGCGGAATGGACATCCACGGCATCACCGGCGATCTGTCGCATGAGACCGGCGGCCATCTGTGACTTGCCGCCGTTCTTGACGCAGACGAACAGTACCGAGGGTCTTGCGGATCGGGTCACCGGTCAGCTCTGCCGGCCGATGACATCGACATCGAGTTCCCCGAGCAGGTGTCGGACACGCTTCTCGATATCGTCGCGGATGGGCCGTACCGCATCGACATCCTGGCCGGCGGGGTCGGGCAGTTCCCAGTTCTCGTAGCGTTTGCCGGGGAAGATGGGGCAGGCATCGCCGCAGCCCATGGTGATCACCACGTCGGCGGCTTGAACGATTTCATCGGTCCAGGGCTTGGGGAATTCGCCGGTGATGTCTATGCCGACTTCGGCCATGGCGGCGACGGCGGATGGGTTGATGCGGTCTCCCGGCTCGGATCCGCCGGACCAGGCCACGGCGGCGTCGCCGGCGAGGTGGGTGAAATAACCGAGCGCCATCTGCGATCGTCCGGCGTTGTGGGTGCACAGGAACAGGACGGTGGGTTTGCCATCGCTGACCTTGCCTTCCACACGGGCCAGGGCATGCAGGCGCTGGCGGGCGAATCGCTCGGCGAGCAGCGGTAGGAAATGCGGGATGGTGGCGCGGCCGGCGAACTGATCGTAGGAGGTCTGCAGAAATCGTTCGATCGTCTCGACACCGAAGCTGTCGGCGAAGTCCCGCTCCAACCGGGTGGCCGCGGTTTTGAGTGCGTGCTGTTGATCGATGGACAGATCGCGATGCGGGCGCAGGGTGGCAGGGCTGTCGGTCATGGCGTTACGACTCCTGTGTCGTCGTGGTGGGGTGGGGGTTGAATCGTTTACGCAGGGCCAGGGAGACGTAGACCAGGGCCACCAGGACGGGTACTTCGATCAGTGGTCCGACGACGCCGGCCAGGGCTTGTCCGGAGGTGGCGCCGTAGGTGGCGATGGCCACGGCGATGGCGAGTTCGAAGTTGTTGCCCGCGGCGGTGAAGGCCAGGGTGGTGGTGCGCTGGTAGCCCAGGCCGATCGCGGCGCCGAGCAGGTATCCGCCGCCCCACATGATGGCGAAGTAGGCCAGCAGGGGCAGCGCGATGCGCACGACGTCCAG
>NZ_JBSFSB010000006.1:0-282848 GCF_053589535.1 Mycobacterium sp. NPDC003323 | reverse complement strand
GCCCTGGAACTGGATTGGTACGAACACCTCGGCCTGTGCGCCAAAGGTGAGGCCGAACACCTGCTGCGCTCCGGAGCCACCGCCATCGGCGGCCGCATCCCGGTCAACGCCTCCGGCGGCCTGGCCTGCTTCGGCGAAGCCATCCCCGCCCAAGCCATCGCCCAGGTCTGCGAACTGACCTGGCAACTCAAAGGCCAAGCCACCGGACGCCAAGTCGAAAGCGCCACCGTCGGCGTCACCGCCAACCAAGGCCTCTTCGGCCACGGCAGTTCAGTCATCGTCGCCCGCTGACACGACGCTCCCCTTCCCCGCGAGGGTGCGTGTCTGCACCCCAACACGCCGAGGTTCACCCGAAGTTTCTGCACGCTCGCGGTGCCATCGACCTGCGCACCAAGTTGTTCGATGGCGGTCAAAAGGATCTGCCGGGCAGAACTATTCGGTGAGGACCTGCGGGGATGGTTGAGATATCCGGATGGCGCGAACACGGGGCATCCACGACGGGGCCTCAACGTCCTCGTCGGGCATGACGACTGTGGCATGTCGTCATGAAATCGGCTGGGCACGAAGCACCGACCAGTGCGCGAGGATGAATCAGCTACGGGGACCGGTGAGCGTGCGCAAACTCGCCTGGAGGATCGGGGTGTTGGGCTCAGACTCGCACGCTCGCCGGGAAGGTGAGGTGGCCCCGGGGGGTCACACCGGGTCCAACGCCGAGATCAGCCAGTCGCCATCCGTTTTGGTCAGGCTGACGACGACGCTGCTGGCGGTCAGTGCCGGCTCCGGGCGGTCCCGGCTCGTGGTTTCCTGATTCAGGAAGAGCAGGACCTTGGCCGAGTCCGGGTGCAGCTCCATCACGGCGGCATCGAGCACCTGCGCGCTGGCCTTGATGCCGCGCTCTCGGACGGCCGGCACGACCACCTCATTGCTGAATTTGCCGTAGTAGGTCAAGAATTCGCCGGCCATCAGCTCTCGCGCGCGCTGCAGGTCGCGATCCAGCGTGTCCGGCGCGTACGACAGCAGGGTCACCGTCGCTGTCGACGCCGAATCGAGGACAATTTGCTCGGCCGCCGCGTCGGTCTGCTGGCCAGTCCGGAAGCTGGTGAAGTACAGCACCGAGTCGAACACCGCGGCGGCCAGCAGCAAGGCGGTGAGCGCCAGACCCTTCCACCGGGTGGCCAGAAGCGATCGGACCCGCACGGCCGGCCCGGACGATCCGGCCGTCGGTTGGGCCTCTGACTCCTCGACCGACGACGGCGCGCTCATCTCATCAATACTCACGGGACGAACTCCACCTCCGACATCTTGATCTGGTCGCCCTCGCGTTTCAGATCCACCATCAGCCGCCAGCTCCGCGGCACCTCTTCGGCTCCCTCGGCGTTGGTCACCGTGGAGGACGCGGCGACCATGACCACCGCGGTATCGGCAGTCATCGACTGGACCCCAGCAGCATTCACGGTCGCCTTCGTGGTCACCTTGGCATCCTGCGAGACCTTGACGAAGTCTTCGGCCGCGCCCTGGAACTCCTGACGGAACGGATCGACCGAGTTGTCGACGATGCGCTGCACGCTCTCCTGCGGGTTCTTGAAGTCGATCGACATCAGGGTCACCACCACCTGCCGAGCGGCCGCTGCGAACTCGGCTCGGGCACGGTCTTGGGCCCGCACATGCTGCTCGTGCTTGATCATGAACCCGCCCGCAGTCAGCAGGGCGATGGTGGCGATCAGTGCGAAGACGGCGGCCAACCGCGTCCAGCGTGGCTTGCGGCCCGGCGTAGCGTCCGGCGCGGCATCCCGTTCGGCGCTGAGGCGATCGGCCAGTGCCCTGGCTTCAACCGCCTTCTGCTCGGCCGCGGCCGCATTGGCCTCGGCCTCGTCGAACAGCTCCGCCAACGCTTCTGGTGAGAGCTCGGCGCCGCGGTCTGCCTCGGCACAATCCGCCTCGATATCAGGCGGCGCGTCAGTTCTCGACATACCGGCACGTTAGAACCAACACGATCCGCCGCGACCGCAACATCCCATCCAGTGGGCCCCGTCACACGAAGCGGCTGCTCACCAGTGCCGCAGCGAGCACAGCGCGCCCTTGGGACCGTTGCCGGTGGCGACCACGACACCGTCGACCGCCAGTTCACATCTGAATGCGGGTTCGCCGGGGATGCGGCCGCTGGTGGCCGACACCATCGCCCAGCGGTCCGGGTCGACCAGCGTGGTGTGCAGCACCCACTGCCGGTCCGGGCCCACCTCGACCTCGACCTTGGGGCTGAAGACATACGGATTGTGGCTGTAGGCGGCCCACGTCGGCGGATCCACGTCACGGAAGTAGATTTCGGCAGTCACCGGGGAAGTGGCGGTCACCGTGTAGGTGACCTGATGCACCGGCGGCTCGGCGTGCGCCGGGCCCGCCGTCATCATCGTGACAACTCCGCTGAGAATCGAGCACGCAAGGACCGGCAACACGTTTCTAGACACTGTCACCACGACCCCACAACGCAGCACCATCCCTGGACTGGCAGCTCATGAACAGCCCATCGGGGGCTTGCGCCACCCAGTTCTCATAACCTGTGCAGCTTGTACCGAACTCCTTGACACCGGCCATCGACGGCGACCGGAAGAATCTGGGTTCATAGCGGCGCGGCGAACCACAGAAAACCATGCGCCCCCACGACGTGGTACCGAAAACGTAGTAGGCGGTGTCCGAGCATGGCGCGCCCAGCACGACACCCGGCTTGATGCCCGGCGTGCAGTCCGGGCCGTCACAGAACGCCGGTTCGGCCTGCGCGGGAGCCGCCGTCAACAGCGCGGCGGCCAGCGAAGCCGCCGCCGTCATCGCACTCATCTTCATGCCGGGCACTCTGTCAGGCCGCCGCCGCGGCCGGTTGTTCTAGGTCCACTCAGTGGGCACGTTGCTGGAGACCGACAGACATGAGGTATTTACTGCACTCGCCGCTGATTTCCGTGCAGTCGGCCAGTCCGAGGAGCAGGCAATGCTGCGTGTACCCGCCGTCATCACCTTTACCGCCGTCAGCTGCGCTGCATTGTCGGCGCCGTTCGCGCACGCCGACAATGCCGATTGGGGTATCAACGGCACCTATATCGCCACCTCAAACGGCGAGTGGGCACGCAAGAACGAGGTGTTCCACGACCAGGCAAGTCTGCGAAGCACCTGGACGGTCAGCACCGAGTGCAGTTTTCCGGGCGAGTGCACGGGCACGGTGCACAGCGACTTCGGCTGGTCTGCGCCCATCTATCAGCGCAGCGGCGTCTGGTACGTGAAACACACCGTCGAGAACTGGATTCCGTGCCCGGACGGCAGCACGGCACCGGGGCTGCAGACCTTCCGGTTCAAGCCGATGACCCCTGAAGGCGCCAACGTCGATCCGTCCTCCAACACGCTTGTCGGCGAGGATGTCACAGTCGGCCCCAGTGGCGCGTGCGGGGTGAGCAAACCCGTGTACATCAACATGCCGTTCAAGCTCGTCAAGGTCGGCTGAGTTCTACTGTCCTCGGATTTCCTCGAAGGCTGCTCGCCATCTCCTGCCGCCCCCTGTGAGGCTGATCCGTGATAGGCCACGGGGCGCCACCGACACGGTCGGTAGCGCCCCGCGAGTTCACATCACTTCGGCAGAAGGTCTTCCCACGTCTGCGCCGGCGCGACCAGGTCCGTCTGGCTGTAGACATTTCCGTCGGGCGCCGCGTACTGACCGGTCTCCGGGTTGTAGGTGGCGAACGCCACCGACGGCGCTCCGGATGCGGACGCGTGCGCGCTCGGCGCGGCGGGTACGGCACCGCCACCACCGGGCGTCGGCGCTGCAGGTGCGGGTGCACCCGGCGATGGGGGCGCCGGAGCTGCCGGGGGCCCTGCCGGCGGCATCGGCGTACCCGCGAGCGGTCCGAAGATCTGATCCTGGAACGTGATCCGATCGTCCACCGGCACACCTTGAGCGATCAGGTTCGGGTCGATGGGGTACGGCCCGGTGACGTGCTGGCGCATCGCGAGCGGCTCGAACGGACGGTCGCTCTCACAGATCTCCACCGTGGGGGCCCGCTTGCCGGGCTGACCCATGCACGGGAAGTTACGCGCGCCGCGCACCCCAATCGGCGAATCCTGCGGCAGTTTGCAATACAACCCTTCCGGGGTATCAGTATCGCTCTCATCGGCCGGCGACCGCCACGATGACGGGGGCAGGAAGCCCACCGAGCAAGCAGGCGGATCGCCGAGGGTCAGACTGAACTCCGACAATGCCATACCCGTCGGGTTGTTCAACGACGAGCCATAGGACTGAGTGGCCGCCAGGTACGGCGGCAACAGGACCAATAGCTGTTCAAGCGATGCGTTGTAGGTGATGCCGATCTGCCCGACCGTCGAGAGGTTGGCCAGAAGAACCGGCAGGGTCGGCTTGACCGCAGTGAGCAGCCGCGACGCCTCGTCGGCCGTGCCCGAGCCGGTGCGCAGGATGGTGCGTACCTCCTGATCCCGCGTGGCGATGGTGTCGGTGATGCCGGCCAGGCTGGCGGCCCAGGACCGGATGGATTCGGCCTTTTCCGCCTGACCGTCCAACAGCGGGCGCCCGTCCTCGATCAGCGCCCGGGTGTTGTCGGCCGATTCGTCGAAGCCGGCGGCCAACCGAGCCGACGCGTCGAACAAGGCGCCCAGATCATCACCGGTTCCGTTGAGCGCCTTGAACGATTCGTCGAGTAGGCCGCTGAGCTTGCCGGTGGGGATGCTGTCGACCAGCGCACTCATCTGGTCGAGCATCGGGCCCACCGGTTGCGGCAGCGTCGCGTTGTCGGCGGTGATGATCGAGCCGTCCTCCAGGTAGGGCCCGTCGGCACTGCGCGGAACGAGATCGACGTACTGCTCACCGACCGCCGACACACTGCGCACATTGGCCTGCAGGTCGGCGGGGATCTGCGGCGATCGTTGCAGCGACATCGTCACCTCGGCGCCATCACGGGTCGGCCGGATCTCGGTGACCTTGCCGACCTCGATGCCGCGGTAGGTGACATTCGAGAATTGATAGAGACCGCCGGTGGACGGGACCTGCAGCGTGACCCCGATGCGTCCGATACCGAGCAGGACGGGCGCCTGCAGATAGACGAAGATCATCGAGCCGACGCCCACGATCGAGGCGATGGTGAAGATGATCAGCTGGGTGCGGACGAAGCGCGTCAACATCAGTTGCCCCCTGTGGCAGGCGCAGCAACGGGATCGGGTTGGCCGGTCGGCGTCACATCCGCGCCGGGAACCGGGCCCGCGTTGTCGACGAGGGGCGGAATGGGCGCGATCTCGGCGGGAACAGGTGTCACCGGTGCCAGCAACGGATCCCGGGTGTAGGTGTTGTACCAGGGGTCGCCCGGTGCGGGCACCATGGTGGCGTTCGGCTCACCCCAGCGGGTGCCCAGCAGGATTCCGCTCTTCAGACGCGGGATGGTGAAGTCGAAGACGATGAACTGGTTCATGTAGTCACCGCGGATACCGCGGTCGATGAACTCCTGCGTGTAGGGATACGTGGGCAGGAACGCCAACGCGGTGGCCAGGTCCGGGCCGACATCGGCCAGTGCCCGCACCGTGGGTTCCAGGTTCTGCAGGTCTCGCCCGATGTCGTCATGTGATTCGTTGATCAGTTGTGTTGCGGTGTCACTGAATCCGCCGAGCTTGGTCAGCGCGGTGGTGATGCGGGGCCGCTGCGCGTTGAGCACATCCAGGGCGGGTGGGATGCGCTCCAGCGCCCGACTGAGCACGGCACGTTGACCGGCGAACGTCCCGGCCAACCTATTCAACGCCTCGATGGACCCGATGATGTTGTCCTGCTGGGTGTCCAGCATCCCAATGACTTTGTTCATCCGGGTCAGCAGGTCGCGGATCTGGCCCTGGCGACCGTCGAGGGCCGCATTGAAGTTGTGCACGATATCGCCGATGTGGGTCAGACCGCCGCCGTTGACCACCACCGACAGCGAGGAGAGCGTCTGTTCGGTGGAGGGGTAGGTCGAGGACTTGGCCAGCGGGATGGTCGCACCCGGTGTGAGTCGGCCCGCTGGGGTCTCCCCCAGCGGCGGGTCGAGAGCCAGGTGCATCGATCCGAGCAGACTGGTCTGACCGACGGTGGCCACCGCGTTCGCGGGCACCACCGCGTCGGGGATCACGGACACCTCGACCTTGGCGGTCCAGTCGTCCACCGTCATGCGACGTACGGCCCCGACCACCACATCACCGATCATGACGGGCGAATTCGATTCCAGGGTTCCCACATTGGCGAGCTGGACGGTGTAGGTGGTGGCGTCCCGGTCGGTCCCGACGGTGCCGGGCAGCGGTAGGGAGTTGATGCCGTCAAACGAACATCCGGCGGTCACCAGCACGGTGCAGCAGGCCGCCGCAGCCCAGCCACGGACAGACAGCGGTTTCATCACGGGGTACCTCCCTGAACGGGCACAGCGGGTGCGGCCGGAGGTGAGACCTCGGCAGGCAGCAACAGATCGTGCAGATTCGTCGCCGCCGGAGCCGGGGCGGGCAGGCCCGGCGGGATCGGGGCACCCGGGTACAGCGCCGGGGTGCGGGCGGCCGGCAATCCCGTCGGCGCGTAGGCACCCGGCCGATGCGGCGGATTGGTCCACCCTGGCGGAGGTGGCACATCGCCCGCCCCGGTGTACGCCGATACGGCGGGTGGGATCTCGGCGGGGTCGGGCGTACCGCCGCCGCCGGGCGCCAACGCCGGATCGGAGTAGATGACGTTCTTCGGCGCGGGCCCGAGATAGGCGTTGAACGGGATGGGCAGGTGGTTGAAGTTCATCAACCGCAGCGCCGGCCCGAGGTACTGGGCGCAGGCTCGGCCGGACTCCTCGGCGGTGACGTTTTCCACCGCCGAGATCGCCGAGCAGATGGTCGCGACGGGGTTGGAGAAGTTGTTCATCGCGAACGATCCGCGTGGACCACCGGTGTCGGGGTTGTAGATGTTGTAGCCGTTGACCAACGCGTTCGGTGCAGCGTGCAGCACGTTTTTGACCACCATGCTGTTGTCGGCGAGTACCTGGGTGACGTTGGCCAGCCGCTCGACCTGCTCGGCGGTCTGGTCCCGCGACCCGGCGATGAAGCTCTGCACCTTGCCGACTGCGGCTGACAGCTCGGTGATGGCCGAGTCGAGGTCGTTGCGGCTGCCGTCGACGACGCCGGTCACATCGGCGAGGCGGTCCTGGAACTGCACGATCTGGGTGTTGCTGTCCCGCAGCGCGGCCACGAACACCTGGAGGTTCTTGATCACCTCGACGATGTCGCCGCTGCCTTCGCCCAGGACCCTGCCGACGTCGGAAAGCTGGGTGATGGTCTCGCGCAGGCGATCTCCGTTGCCCGCCATGGCGTCGGCGGTGCTGTTGATGAAGCGGCCCAGCGATGTCTCGGAGATGCCGCTGTCCGGGCCCAATTCGGTGGCCAGGCGGGTGAGCTGTTCTTTGATCTCGTCCCATTCGACAGGGATCGCGGTGCGATCCTCGCCGATCTCCGCGCCGTCGGCCATGGTGGCGCCACCGGCTTCCGGGGTCGCGCCGTAAGCGGGCGTCAGCTGCACATAACGCGCCGACACGAGGTTGGGCGCGACGATGATCGCCTTGGCATCCACCGGTACGGGCACATCACGGTTGATCCGTAGCGTCACCTTGGTGCGGGTGCCCTGCGGCTCGATCGCCCCGATGGTGCCGACCTGGACGCCGACCACCCGAACCTCGTCGCCCGGGTAGATGGCGGTGGCCGATGTGAAGTAGGCGACGATGGTCTTCGGACTCAAGAAGTACTGGTACACCAGGAACCCGGCGCCCGCCAGTACCGCCACCACCGCGGCGACGACGGTGAGCTTCCTGGCCCGGGGTCCGAACGCGGTCATCGGGAACCTCCGGGAATACCGTTGTATGGGAACGGGAATTCGGCGCGCGGGCCGGCGGTGTCCGGCGGCTGTCCGGCGTTCACACCGCGACGGAATCCGAGCGCGTAGTCGAGGAACGGCTGAATGGCAGGCCCCGGCAGGAGGTTCGACGCGAAACCGTAGTAATAGAACCCGTTGTTGACCGCTTCGCCCTGGGTGAGCTGGTACTTGGCCAACCCGGTCAGCGACTTCGTCAGGTTGTCGCGGTTGCGTTCCAGCATTTCCGAGACCCGGTTGAGCTGCTCGAGCGTCGGGGCGAGTTCGGCTTCGTTCTCGTCGACCAGGGTCGAGAGTTGTTGCGCCACGGCCGTGGTGTTGGCCAGCAGGGTGACGATCGCGTAGCGGCGATCCTGCAGGACAACGAGCAGGTCATTGGCGTTGAGCAGCAGGCTGTTCACCTGTTGGCTGCGCTCCGAGAGGATGCCGGTGACATCGGACGCGGCGGTTAGCAGGTGGCTCAGCGATTCGTTGCGACTGTTCAGCGATCTCGACAGGCGGCTGACGCCGTCGAAGGTGGGGCCCAGCTGCGGCGCCAGTCTTTCGATGGTTTCGGACAGCACGTCGAGGGAGTGGTTGATGGCCGCCGTGTCGGTTTCTGCTGTGTTGGATGTGAATTCGTTGAGCGCATCGGTCAACGAGTATGGCGAGGACGTCCGGGTCAACGGGATGACGTCGAGGGCGCGCATGCGGTCGCGGCCGCGCGGCTCGACCACCAGGACACGTTCCCCGAGCAGGGTGCCGATCCCGATCTGGGCGGTGGTGTCCGCGCCCAATCGCACCTTGCTGTTGACCGCGAAGGTCACCAATGCCTTGCCCTGGTCGAGTTCCACATCCGAGACGGTGCCGACGGTGACGCCGGAGACCTTGACGTTGTTGCCGGCGGACAGTCCGCCGGCCTCGGCGAAGATCGCCTGGTAGCGCACCGAGGTGGCCCATGCCACCAGCTGCTGGGGCTGCAACCCAACGGCGATGATCAGTGCCATCAGCACCAAGCCCATGAAACCCGAACGGACCAACTTTGATTGGCGGTATTTCTGCATCAGGGTTCACCGCACCTTCCGGTGTTCTGGATGACCCAGGGGAAATGAGCGGTACGCCCCTGCAGGTCGGATACGCGGATCGACACTCCGCAGATGTACAGATTGAGCCAGCTGCCGTAGGAACCCAAGCGCACCAGTTTTCGGTAGTTTTGCGGCGTCTTCTGCAACAGCAGGTCCAGTCGGGCCAGATCGGTCTCGTTCGACAGCAGCGGCGCCATCCGCGTCAGCTGATCCACGGTGCCCGACAGCGCCGGGCGGGCGTCGGTGAGCAGATCGGCCAGCGACGCGGTGCCGTTGTCCAGCGCGGTGATGGCGTCACCGATCGGGTCGCGCTCGGCGGCCAGCCCGGTCACCAGGCGTTCCAGGCCGTCGACCGCACCGGAGAACTTCTCCCCGTCGTTGGACAGCACGGCCAGTGTGTCGTTGAGATTGTCGATGAGGCTCTCGACGGTCTGCCCGTTGTCAGCGATTGCGGTGGTGAACGACGACGTTCGGGCGAACAGCGACTCCAGATCGCCGCCTTGGCCTTGCAGGATCTGGATCAGCGAGTTGGTCAGCGCGTTGACGTCATCGGAGTTCAGTCCCCTAATCACCGGCTTGAGCCCGCCCAGGAGCAGGTCGAGGTTGAGTGCGGGCTCGGTCTGCTCGATCCCGAAACGCGTTCCAGGCGGGCGGATCCTGGTCGATCCGGGCTGATCGATGAGCTCGAGATAGCGGTCGCCGACGAGGTTGAGGTAGCGCACGGCCACCGTGGTGTTCTCGGTCATCCGGATGTTGTCGTTGGCGTCGAATTCGACCAGCACGGTGTTGTCCGGCTGTAGTTCGACATCGCGGACTGTGCCCACCCGGATGCCGGAAACCCGCACCGAGTCCCCGGATTTGATGCTCGACGAGTCTTTGAAGACCGCCGAGTAACCGGCGGTGGAGCCGGATCGGTACTGGCTGAAGATCGCGAAGAGACCGGCGGTGAGGACGACCATCGTCAGTCCGAATGCGCCGAACTTCAACGCCGTCTTGCTGAAACTGCTCATCCGGGCTGGCCGATCTGTGCGGTATTCCGTGGCGGCCCGTCGATCGGACCGAACAACGCCTGCTTGAGGCCGTCGGAGTTCAAAAGGATTCCATCGTTGCCGTACTGAGCGGGATTGGCGTTGACATCGGTGATGACGAAGGGCGGGTGCTTCTGGAAGGGCACCTTGGGAAGGTCGGTGCACTGCGGGCCACCGGTGGCCGCCACCTTGGGGAGGTTCGCCGGGTAGCGGTACCGCTCCTGCCCGAGCACGATCGTCTGCAGCAGCAGGCCGCCGGGCAGCGGGGTGCCGGGTGCCTTGGCCAACTCCACCGCACCGCCGAGACCACAGGTCAAGGCCGCGTTGTACTCGTTGGTCAGGTCGGTGGTCGGGACCAGCAGTCGCATCGTGTCGGTGATGGCCTGTCGGTTGCTGCCGATGACCTCGGTACCGGTGTCGGCCAGTCCGATGACACTGATCAGCAACGAGTCCAGGTTGTGCTGCTCATCGACGAGGGTGTCACTCATGATCGTCGCCGAGTCGACGGTGGCCATCAGGTCCGGGGCGGTATCGGCGTAGGCGTTGAACACCTGTGGGGCGACGGTGATCTCGTGTTCCAGGGTCGGCAGGCTCGGATCGATCTCGGCCAGGAAGCTGTCGAAATCGGACAGCATCTGCCCGATCTGGTCGCCCCGGCCGTCCATGGCGGTGGACAGCGCCCCGAGCGTCTCGTTCAGTTTGGTGGGTTCGATCTTCTGCAGCACCGTCGACAGCTGTTCGAAGACGGTGTTGATCTCGACGGTGACGTGTCCGGCGTCGAGCTGCTGCCCGGCGGCCAGCGCCTGCGGCGACGGATCCTGCGGTGGGATCAGCTCGACGAACTTGGAGCCGAACACCGTGGACGACGCGATGTCGACGTTCACATTGGCGGGGATGATGTCCATATAGGTCGGGTCCATGGCGAGATGCAGTTTGGCCGAACCGTCGGGCAAGGACTCGATCGACTCGACCGAACCGACCAGGGCTCCGTGCAGTTTCACTTTGGCATCGGCGTTCATGACCAGACCCGCCCGCTGCGAGACCACGGTGACCGGAACGGTTTTGGTGAAACTCCCGCGGAACAACCCGATGGACACCGCGACGATTGCCAGCAACACCCCGACTGTCGCCAGCCCGATCAGGGGCCGCTTGAGGCTCGGACTCATCGCCATCTGCGCTCGCCTATCCCGACAGGTTGAAGTTGCCGTTGGAGCCGTAGATCGACAGGGACACCAGCAGCGTCACCGAGATCACGACGATGAGCGAGGTGCGCACGGCATTGCCGACCGCGACGCCGACGCCCGACGGTCCGCCGCTGGCGAAGTAGCCGAAGTAGGTGTGCACCAGCAGCACCGCGATGGCCATCAGGATGGCCTGCAGGAATGACCACAGCAGATCCACCGGGTTGAGGAACGTGGAGAAGTAATGGTTGTACAGCCCTGCAGACTGGCCGAAGAGTCCGACTGTGGTGAGCTTGCTCGCGGCGAACGACAGGATCACCGCAATCGAGTACAGCGGCGTGATGGCGATCATGCCCGCCACGATGCGGGTGCTCACCAGATACTCGACGGGCCGGATGGCCATGGCGTCCAGCGCGTCGATCTCCTCGTTGATGCGCATGGCCCCCAGTTGCGCGGTGACACCCGCACCAAAGGTGGCGGCCAACCCGATGCCGGCCACGACGGGAGCCGAGATCCGGACGTTGATGAAGGCGGCCAGGAAGCCGGTCAGTGCCTCGATGCCGATGTCACCGAGCGAGCTGTAGCCCTGCACGGCCAGTGTGCCGCCGGCGGCGAGGGTGAGGAAACCGACGATGACGACCGTCCCGCCGATCATCGCCAGAGTGCCTGCGCCCATGCTGATCTCGGCGATCAGCCGGATGATCTCGCGACGATAATGCACTACCGCATGCGGCACGCCGGCCAGCGCGCGGCCGTAGAACATGGTGTGATCGCCGATGCGGCCGAGCGACCTGACCGGCCTGTTGAGTTCGCGGGTCAGGTTTGGGCGAAGTGAACGTGTGGCAGTCATCTTCTAGTCCGCCGTCATCTGGATGCCGATGGCGGTGACCAGAACGTTCACCACGAACAACGCCATGAAGGCATAGACCACCGTTTCGTTGACCGCGTTACCCACGGCTTTCGCTCCGCCGCTGTTGATCATCAGGCCGCGGTAGCAGGCCACCAGTCCGGCAATCAGGCCGAACAAGCCGGCCTTGACGCAGGAGATGATCACCTCGGGTACGCCGGTGAGCAAGGTGATGCCGGCGGCGAAGGCGCCGGGATTGACGCCCTGGATGAAGATCGAGAAGACGTAGCCGCCGAGAATGCCGATGATGACCACCAGGCTGTTGAGTAAGAGCGCCACCAGCCCCGACGCCAACATGCGCGGCGTGACGAGGCGCTGCACCGGGTTGATCCCTAGTACCTCCATGGCGTCGATCTCTTCGCGCACGGTGCGGGAACCGAGGTCGGCGCACATTGCCGTCGCGCCGGCACCGGCCACGATCAACACAGTCACCATCGGGCCCACCTGGGTGACCGCGCCGAATGCGGCGCCCGCACCGGAGAGGTCCGCGGCACCCAGCTCGCGCAACAAGATATTCAACGTGAAGCTGACCAACACGGTGAAGGGCACCGCCACCAGGATCGTGGGCATCAGCGACACCCGCGCAACGAACCAGGACTGCTCGATGAATTCGCGTCCTTGGAAGGGCCGTTGGAAGATGAACTTGACCGCGTCGGCGGACATGGCCAGCAAACCGCCGATGGCACGCATTGGTCCCGGTCCACCGGCCCGGAAGATCGGAATCCCGGACGACCAGCGGTCCTGGGCCTTGTTCACCATGTACCGAAGAACCTCCATGACTGGTTCTGCCGAACCTCACAACCGGCCTACCGGCACGCTGACTACGAAACGGTGACAGCCCGGCATGACGTGCGACACACCACGTCCCATCCACCGGGAGCCATCACACGGAGGAGGCGGTCGGCGCGGGAACGTAACGTCTGTCGATAGGCCTGAGCGTTCACCACCATGACAGGAGCCGAGCTGTGTCCGTTCCCACCCCGTCGCCGTCGCCCCACCTCGAGCGCTACGTCGGACGTCGCGTACTGATCACCGGCGGGGGTTCGGGTATCGGCCAGGCGTGCGTGCTTCGGATCCTCTCCGAGGGCGGGCACGTCGTTGCCGCGGACATCAGTGCCGATGGTCTGCAGGACACCGTCGCCAAGTCCGGCGATGTGAACGGTCGACTCGCAACGTTGGTGATGAACATCGCCGACGAGGAGTCCGTCGAGGCCGGCATCGGCGAGGCCCTCGGAGTGCTCGGTGGATTGGACACGTTGGTCAACGCGGCGGGCATCCTGCGTTCGTCGCATCTGGCACAGACCACCCTGGCCGACTTCGAGCAGGTACTGCGGATCAATCTGGTCGGCACCTTCCTGGTCACCCGTGGCGCGATCGAGGCGCTGCACAAGGGCAACGGACCGTCGGTGGTGAACTTCAGTTCGACCTCGGCGCACTTCGCACACCCCTACATGGCTGCGTATGCCGCGTCCAAGGGCGGCGTGCTGTCCATGACGCATGCCTGGGCGTCGGAGTTCGCGAAGGCCGGCATCCGCTTCAATTCTGTTCAGCCGGGCTCGATCTCGTCCGGTATGACGGATGGGACCGGCAGCGCTCGACAGAGTGTCGGGCCCGGGTTGCCCGATGACGCCGATTACAGTCTGTTCGGCAAGGTGGCACCGATGCTGCCGCTGGCCGACGGGGCGATCTTTGCCCAACCCGATTCAGTCGCCGGCGTCGTGGCGATGTTGGGCAGCAACGATGCGTACTTCATCACCGGCACCGAGGTGCGGGTCGACGGCGGATCCCACATGTAGCGGGCCGCCCCCAACTCATGGTTGTCGACACCGAAGGGATCATTCATGAGGGTTCCGAACCTGGTACGCACCGTCGCGGCGCTGGCAGCGACGGGATTGGTCGGTGCGCCGGTGGCGCAGGCCGATCCGTTCTTCGCCAATTACCAGTTGGTGATTCCGGCCCGGTACGACTTTCACACGTGGGCGTGGTCGGTGTCGCACTGCATACCGGCCGCCGATGATTGCCGCAGCATCAGCGGGATCCCGATGCCCGTGGCCAAGGCCTTCGACTACGTCGGGAAAGCCCATCTGGCCGACGGTCGGTACACCATGACCGTCGACGTGCCCGACGGATTGCGCTGCGGCAACGTTTATTACGGGCCGATCGTGGCTACGCACGATGTCTACTCCTGGGACGCGGTGACGATGCAGGGCACCCTGACATCATCGTTCGCCGCTGGCTGTGACGGTGCCCCGGGGACCCTGACCTACCCGTTCTCATTGGTGCGCCTGTGAGCTGAACGTCATCGGGACAATGGATTTCGATTCATCCCTGCCGAATACGAATGCCGACGCAGATCCCCAGATCTGCGCCGGCATCGTCGTTCAGCGGTGTTACACCGCGACAGGGCTGGCCACATTGAGATTAATGGTGGTCACTGGGTCGCCGTTGTACTCCTTGAACAAGTTCCACACGTTGAACTTGCCGTCGGTGGCGACGACCTGGAAGGAATCGGCCCCGCCCAGTTCAGCGAACGCCGGGTCCGGTGTGTAGGTGAACTGGCCGGTGACCGCGTCGATCGAGACCATGCCGTGCTTGGGCTGCTTGACGACCTTGTAACGCACGTCCGGACGAACCACCTCGCCGGTGAGGACGCCGGTCGCGGCGCCGGTCGCGTCGAGTGTGCTCTCGCTGATCACGGTGCCCCGCACGCCCTTCAGGTCGCCGGTGCCCAGGTGCGGTTGCAGCTGCGCCACCGAACGTTCCTGCGTCGGCGAGAGCAGCACACCCTCGAAGACCAACGTCACGTCGCCAGTGCCGAGACCGTCGATACTGACCTCGCCAATCTCCTTTCCGGTGTATGTCACTCCATTCGAACCGATGTAGACGCATGTGATGTCAACAGCATCGGGCGCGTGCCAGTTGCTGCCAGGTTCGGTGCCCAGGTACGCATCGTTCATGAAAGGAAGACCCGCCACTCCGTCGATCACCGCGCATCCACAATCGGGCTCCGGGGTCCTCGGCTGTGCGGGGAAGGCGAACACGTTCGCGCGGATTTGGACCTTCTTGCCCATCTCATCGGGGTCGACAGCGTCGATGACCCCGGTGATGACACCACTCGGCAGCTGCTCACCGATCTTCACCGAGACGACCTCGGGCGCCTGATTGAAGAAGGTCCGACGTACGAAGGCCAGCAGCGCCCATGCGAGCGGATTCTGACCGGCCGGCGCCGTGGAGGCAAGCGCCTTGAACGGGCTGAGCATGGCAGAAACGAAACGGTTGACCGCACCGGCGATCATCGCGATCGGGCCCGGTGCCGCCGCCGGTACCGCCGACTCAATCCCGATCGTCTGCGGGGTCGCGGCGGGTACTGGCGCGGATCCCGTCGCCGAGGCCGCGGACCGCGCCGAGATCGCCGTGATCGACACGGACGGCCGAACGTTCTTGGTGACGGCCGGTTCGACAGGCGCAGAAATCGCCGGAACATCTTCCTTTGTTGTCGTTTTCGTACCGGCGGCAGAACCGCCCGACGATGAGTACCGCTCAGATTCGATGACGGGCTGCGCAGGCACCGGGTCGATATCGGTGTCAACGGTCACGGCAAGCTCAGGGTCGGCGGGGGCCGCTGGGACGGTCGGAAGCTCGGTCTCCGAGGGGGTCTCGGAAACCACAGGCGCCGGGGACTCGGCTTCGAGCTCAGACCCCGACGTTCCGGCAACCGGGTTGGGATCGACGTCGTCAGATTCTTCGGTATCGTTGGTCGATGCCGATCCGCTGTCGCCACTCTGCGAATCTGCCTGCTTCTTATCGGATTTCGACGACCGCAAACTGTCGTTGGCGTCACGGTCGTCATCGGTGGCAGAATCGCGCATCGACCGTGGCCCCACGTCGGCGCCACCCTGCCGCGAAGTAGACGAGCCCTCTGAGGTACCAGAGGAGGATTCACTCGACGATGAGGACGACGTGCCGGTGCCAGTTGACGAACTCGACGATTCATCGGCCGCAGCGACACCATGACCGGTCGCCACGGCCGTGATCAGCCACGCCGAAACTGCGAGGCTGCCATACCCCACGGTCCGAGTTGCAGCCCGTGCACTGCGATGTGGCGAACACTCCCGGCGTTCCGCTGCGCGATGCGCACCCCGCGATTCGCGCGCAGCAGGCGGGTCTGATGGGGAGACTTGGAACATGGTGAGGGTCCTCCAAACAGGAAAATGTGACCCTCCACACTTTGATGTGCTGTCGTGATCTGGAGCGGTTGCTATCCCAATCAGCGGGCAGGTTGCCGCGCACTCAGATATCACAGATCAAACTGACTCCTCCACCGCCATAGTTTCCGGCTGAGACTGGAAGCTACCTAACGTTCTGGTGATCAAAACGCAATTTTCGACGCAGGACGGAACACCACGAGTACCTAAAGCCGTTTGACTGGCTACGTTCTGAATCGAGCTGGTCTGACCACTTGACCTCTTACCTTCTGCAGTGCCATGCTCGACCCATGGCCCTGCAACCGGTGAACCGCCGCTCGGTCCCCGAAGACGTCTTCGAGCAGATCGTCGGCGAGGTCCTCAGTGGCGCGATGCAGCCCGGCGATCCGCTACCGAGTGAGCGCCGCCTCGCCGAGGTGCTCGGCGTGTCCCGGCCCGCCGTCCGCGAGGCGCTCAAACGGCTGAACTCGATCGGTCTGGTCGAGATCCGCCAGGGTGACACCACCACGGTGCGCGACTTCCGCCGCCACGCCGGACTCGACCTGCTCCCCCGCCTGCTGTTTCACGCAGGCGAGCTGGACACCGCCGTGGTGCGCTCGATCCTGGAGACCCGGCTGCACAACGGGCCGAAGGTCGCCGAACTCGCCGCGCAACGGCACGGTGCAGAACTCCCCGGGCTGCTGGATGCCACCATCGAGGCGTTGGCGACCGAGGCCGACCCGGTCCAGCAGCAGCGCCATGCGCTGACTTTCTGGGATCACCTTGTCGACCATGCCGATTCGATCGCCTTCCGGCTGATGTACAACACACTGCGCGCCACCTACGAACCCGCGCTGCCGGCGCTGGCGGTCATGATGGCCGCCGAGGTCGGCCGCCCGGACGCCTACCGCGCCATCGCCGATGCCGTCATCGCCGGCGATGCCATCGCCGCGCGCCAGAGCGCCCACGCCCTGCTTGAACCCGCCACCACCGCGCTGCTCACGGCGCTGGCCGAACTGGAGAAGAACGAGTGAACACCCGACGCGGTATGACCCTCGCCGACGCCGCACGAGAATTCCTGCGACACCCGACCCCGTGGATGCTGGTGGCCACCTTGGCGATAGCGGCGACCGCACGTGGCTACACCGGGGACTGGCAGCCCACCGACGCGCTGGTACCGATCATCATGCTGGCGGTGTTCCCATTCGCCGAATGGGTGATTCACGTCGTGATCCTGCATTGGCGGCCGCGCCGCGTCGTGGGCATCCGAGTCGACCCGCTGCTGTCGCGCAAACACCGCGAACACCACATCCAGCCGCGCGATCTGCCGCTGGTGTTCATCCCGTGGCAGTCACTGCTGTGGCTACTGCCGCTGGCGGTCGCAATCGCCCTCGTGGCGTTCCCGAGCCTGGGACGCGGCCTGACGTTTCTGACCTTCCTGGCCGCACTCGGCCTGGGCTATGAGTGGTGCCACTACCTGATCCACACCGACTACAAGCCGAAAAGCGCTGTGTACCGGGCAATCTGGCGCAACCACCGGCAACACCACTTCAAGAACGAGCACTACTGGTTCACGGTGACCAGCAGCGGCACCGCCGACCGGGTGCTGGGCACTTATCCGGACCCGACGACCGTCGAATCCTCACCGACGGCCCGCAACCTGCACGCCGACGCCTGAAACCGTCAGGCCTGCACCACGATCGGGTCGCCGATGCTGACGTTGTTGTAATACCAGTCGGCGTTGTCCGGGCTCAGGTTTATGCAACCGTGGCTGACATTGGCATAGCCCTGCGAACCCACCGACCACGGCGCACCATGCACGTACACCCCACCCCAGGTGACCCGGACCGCGTCGTACACGGTGAGCTTGTAGCCCTCGGGGTCGTCCAACGGGATACCGATGGTGCGCGAGTCCATGACCACCACACTCTGCTTCTCCAGCGCGGTGAACTCACCGACCGGCGTGGCGAACCCGGACTTACCCATCGACGCCGGCATCTCCCGGGCGACCACACCGTCGATGCTGACGGTGAAGGTGTGCGCGTCGATATCGGCGACACCGAGGACCACGGCACCGGTCTGGAAACTCGACTTCAGGCCCAGCGCCTGCACCTCGATGGTGGAGTGGGCCGGCCAGTAATCGGCCGGGGTGAAGCGCACCGTGGCGGCATCCAGCCACTCGAAGTCGCCGTCGGGCACCGTCGGCGCCGAGAAGGTGATGCCCTGCTCGGCGGCCGCCCGGTCGACGACCGGTTCGGCGAAAGACACGGTGACCGGGTAGGCGACGCCGACGACTTCGCCGGGTGCGGGCGAGACGACGGTTGCGGCCACCGGCCTGCTCACCGCGGCGACTCCCGCGGTGGTCGAGGCCGCCAGCGACACGGCGGCGACACCCATGATGACCAGCACATACCGAATTGCGTTGCGCACAGCGCCGAACCTCCCCTGAACTCCGGACATCCGGACCCGACGTGACCGATTACCTACTTCATCGTGCCGAGTGCGACAAATGTTAGCCAGCGCGTGGCGCCGGCGCGCAGCGAAACTCAGCCCTGCGGCGGCGACACGACGATCTGCCCCGGCGGCCCCTGCTCGGGCCCCCCGATCCGCAGCCGATCCCTGATCCGCTGCAACAGCGGCTTCTTGGGCGGCTCGAAAACCTGGGGCGGCGTCGCGACCGGCGGAACCGGGGGCGACACCACGGCCGGCGGCGCAACGGCCAGCGGGGGTGCCGGTGCCAGCGCGGGCTCGGGCAGCGGCGCCTGGGCCGGGGCAGGCTCGTACACCGTGTTGACCTCTTGGATCGGGGCCTGCGGCGCCGCCGGCTCGACGGGCGCCTGCGGCAGGGCGGGTTCGACCGGCGCCTGCGGCAGCGGTGCGAACTCGACCGGCGGTGCCAGCGCCTCGGCCAGCGGCGAACGCTCCGGAGCCGGGGCGGGGGCGGCCGGCCGCGGGGCCGGACGGACGGGCACGTCGGCGACGACCGCCGCCGGCTCGGGGGCCGCGGTCTCCTGGCGGGGGGACGTCTGCACGGCCACGGCCGCCGACACCGAAGCCACGAAGGTCACCACACCGGCGACCAGCAGCCCGGTCAGCACCCGTGGGGTGTCGAACCGGCGTTCCGCGGCGGCGTGGCGACCCGAACCGCCGGTCGGAGCGTCGAACGCGAAGGGCAGGCCCGCGCTCGGGAACGAAGCCAAGGCCGCCCCGCGCGCCAGCGCCAGCGGCGCCTCCGCGGGAGCGAACACGGGAACCGAGAGAGCCTCCTCGAGCTGCGGCAGCACGGCGTCGAATCCGCCGGCGGAGCCGACGACCACGAGCGCCTCGGGCTGCCAGTCCGCGCGGGTGAACACCGTGCTGAGCCAGCCGATCAGACTCTCGTCGCTGTCGATGCCGTGGTTGATGGCGGTCTGCACCGCACCGTCGGAGGTGTTGACGATCAGGGCAATGGCGGTGTCCGGCTCGATGACGCACACCGCGCTGGTCTGATATCCGATGACCTCGGCCATACCGCGCGCCAGCGCCTCGGTGGCCTCGGGCAGCCGGATCGGCACCACATTGTCGAATCCCGACCGGTTCAGCGAGGAGATCAACTCCGACGCCTCGGCGTCGGCATCCTCGCTCCAGGTCACGCCGATCGAGGTGAGCCGCTGGCCGCGGGCGGCGGCGATGGCCCCGACGGCGGCCGTGGCCCGCTCGGTTGCCGCGCGGGAGTCGGCTCCGTCGACGCGGACCTCGAAGGACTCTTGCCCGTTCGCACCGCCGGGCGCGCCGTCACCGTCGACGACGACCACACCCAGCGACGTCGGCGTCATCGACAAGCCGAGCACCGTGTCCACATGAACCCCTTCGGACCACCCGATGGCGGGCACGCAACCGGGTCGAGACGATTTGGACACCGCCTCGTTATCGCCGCTGACCTTACCTGGGCAGGGCCCGATCGACCCAGCCAGAACCCGCCCACGACACCGCCGCGATTTGCTGTCATGGACAAAACTCACGTCCTGCACGTCACTGCCGTTCGCTACCCACGCAAGCCCGTTCGATACGACTCGCGACTTTCCGACAATCGGCCGAGCCGGGCCGCCCGCGTGGCAGGGTGACGTCCATGACTGGGGCGGAAGAATCTCGGACCGGAACCGACGATGCGCGGGCGGCACGCACGCTGTTCGGGCATCCGATCGGACTGACGAACCTGTTCGGTGTCGAACTGTGGGAACGGTTCTCGTTCTACGGAATGCTGACCATCCTCGGCTACTACCTCTACTACTCGGTGACCGACGGCGGTCTGGAGATGGAGCAGGCCACCGCGACCGGAATCGTGGGCGCCTACGGCGGGCTGGTCTATCTGTCGACGGTTCTCGGCGGCTGGCTGGCCGACCGGGTGCTGGGCATGGAGCGCACCGTCTTCTACGGCGGTGTGGTGGTCATGTTGGGCCATATCGCGCTGGCCGTGCTGCCCGGGCTCACCGGCGTCGGTGTCGGTCTGGTCCTGGTGGCGCTGGGATCCGGCGCGCTGAAGGCCAACGCCTCGTCGCTGCTGGGCACGCTGTACGACAAGGGCGACCCGCGCGCCGACGGCGGGTTCACGCTGTTCTATCTGGGCATCAACCTTGGCGCCTTCATCGGACCGCTGCTGACCGGACTGCTGCAGACCCGCGTCGGGTTCCACTACGGCTTCGGAGCCGCCGCCATCGGTATGGCCATCGGACTGGCGCAGTACGTGATCTTCCGCCGCAATCTGGGTGACCACGGCCGTGCGGTTCCGAATCCCCTGCCGCGCAACGGGATCCTGCCCGCCGTCGGGGTGGGCGTCGGCGTCGTCGTGGTGGCCGTGGCGGCCTTCGCCACCGGACTGGTGACGCTGGCCAACCTGTCGCAGGTCACCACCGGCGTGATCGTGGTCGCCTCCATCGGCTATTTCGCGGTCCTGCTGCGCAGCCCGAAGGTCGACGGCCTGGAACGCACCCGGGTGCGGGCCTTCATCCCGTTGTTCATCGCCAACGCGGTGTTCTGGTCGCTGTTCCAGCAGATCTTCACGGTGCTCGCCGTGTACTCCGACGAACGGATGAACTGGTCGATCTTCGGTTGGACGGCGCCGTCGAGCTGGATCGGATCGATCGAACCGGTGTGGATCATCCTGCTCTCACCGCTTTTCGCGGTGATGTGGACCCGGCTGGGCACCCGCGCCCCGACGACGCCGCGTAAGTTCGCCTACGGCGTGATCGGCATGGGTCTGGCCTTCCTGCTGTTCCTGCCCACGGCCGGCACCACCGGCAAGGTGGTGCCCGCACTGCTGGTGGTCGGGATCATGGCGGTGTTCGCGATCTCGGAGCTGTTGCTGTCCCCGATCGGGCTGGCCGTCACGACCCAGCTGGCACCGGAGGCTTTCCGGGCGCAGATGATGGCGCTGTACTTCTTCTCGGTCGGTCTCGGCACGGCCATGTCCGGCGTGCTGTCCGGGTACTACGATCCCGCCCGCGAGTTCGCCTACTTCGGCATCCTCGGTCTGGTGGCCATTGCGGCGGGCCTGGTGGTGCTCGCGATCTCGGGCCGGATCAGCCGTCTCATGGAGGGCGTGCACTAGCGACGGGGTACCGCACCTGAAATTGACGCGCCAGCAAGACATTCAATCGCGTCGACGTGCGGCGATACGGTGTTTGGCAATCGTGGAGCACGGGTAACTACGTCTCGTCCGTTACAACGGCTTGTCGGGATCAGCGCCGACTCGTGACCCGCTGCTCCCGGCGAACGGCGCCGGGGGCGCGCAGACTTTGTCTACGCGGCACCGTACGTCTGCATGACACCGGGGTCAGGTCGACGAAGGAGACGCAGCAGATGAAAGTCCTACACCTGGAAGACCTTCTCGCCGAGTCGACCGGGCTGGGGGTGACCTGCGTCTACCACCGCGGTTTCGGCGACTCCACCGCCGGCTGCTCGTGCGGGTGGACCGGCCGGCGGCGACGCCTGAAGGCCGCCGCCGAACAGGACGCCTGGTCGCACTGCGCCCGTCGGGGCTGCGAGGTCTCAGTGCCGCTGGTGTTCCCCGACCGCGGTTGAGTCGGCCAGGATCTCGGTGAGCAGCCTCGGCTCGATGTTGCCGCCGGAGACCACGACCACCGTCGGGCCCGCCGGGGTCCGGTGCCGCCGGTAAGCGGCCAGACCCACCGCGCCGCTGGGTTCGGCGACCAGCCGTCCCTTGACCGCCAATTCGGCGACGGCGGAGCGGATCTCATCCTCGGATACGGTGAGGATATCGGTCAGCACATGCTGCAGGTGGGCGAAGGTCAGTTCGGACGGCTGCGAGCGCAGACCGTCGGCGATGGTGCGGTTGCGGTCCTCGATGGACATCTCGACACGGCCGCCGCGATGCAGTCCGGCGGCGGCATCGGCGGCCAGTTCCGGCTCCACTCCGAAGATCTGCGCATCGGGACACAGCGCACGGATCGCGGTGCCGATGCCCGATGCCAGGCCGCCGCCGCTGACCGGGATCAGCACGGTGGCGATCTCGGGGAGATCCTCGGCGATCTCCAGCCCGGCGGTGCCCTGGCCGGCGATCACATCGGGGTGGTCGAACGGCGGGATCAGCGCGGCACCGGTCTGTTCGACGAGTTCGGCCGCGACCGCTTCGCGCCGGCCGATACCGCACAGCACCACATTCGCGCCGTGCCCCCTGGTGCGTTCGATCTTGATCTGTGGGGTTTCTTCCGGCATCACGATGTGCGCGTCGATGCCGAACTGCGCCGCCGCATAAGCGACCGCCTGCGCGTGGTTGCCGCTGGAGTAGGCGACCACTCCGCGCCGGCGTACGGCGGCGTCGAGTCGGGAGATGGCGTTGAGCGCGCCGCGCACCTTGAACGCGCCGATCACCTGCAGGCTTTCGGGCTTCAGCCACAGCGGCCGGGCCGGATCGCCCCACCCGGCCGGCAGCAGCGGTGTGCGCAGCACCGAACCGTGCAACCGTTGAGCCGCGGACCGGATATCGGCGAGGGTCACGAGGGTGGGTGCCACCCGACGATCGTAACGATTCGTCGATGGGGCAGGGTGTCCGTGTGAGCCCCCGCGACGATGCGCCGTTCGCGCTCTCGGTGGTCCCCCGCTACGCCGAGGTCGACCAGCAGGCGGTCGTCTTCCACGGCCACTACCTGACATGGTTCGACGAGGCCTGGACCGCTTACCTGGACCACCGGTCGCTCAGCTATCCCGAATTGATCGCCGCCGGTATCGATTTCCAGGTGGTGCGCAGTGAGATCGATTACCGCGCCTCGGTGCGCTGGCGCGACACCGTCCGTGTCACCGCGGTGTGCGAGGCCGTCGGCACCACGAGCTTCACCGTCGCGTTCGCCGTGCTGCGCACCGGGGACGACGGTGTCGAGCAGGTCGCGGTGACCGGGCGCAACGTCTACGTGGTGGTGTCCACCGACGACTGGACCAAGCGCCCGGTGCCCGACGCCCTGCGTCGCATCTTCGCCACGGCGAACCGGTCCTGATTCCTCTTGTGCGCGCCGGAACAGGCGCGCACAGTGGATAAATGACCGAACAATGGATCCAGGGGCGCACCCTTCAGCGGATCATGTTCCGCGACGGTCTGGTGCTCAACCTCGACGACTACAACGAACTGGTGATCTCCGCCCCGATGGACCTCACCCTGCCCGCGTTGGCCGGTGAGCCGTCGGAGGTGGTCACGATCGATCCGACCGCGATCCGGGCCGAGTACCGGCCGCTGTTCGATTTCGCCGGCGCGACGTGCACCCATGCCGACTGGGACGCCGACGGCAGCCTGCACCTGCAGTTCTCCGGGGGCCAGCACATCGACGTGCCCAGCGACGCCACGCACACGTCCTGGGAGCTGTACGGCAAACACCACGGGTACGCCGCCTGCCTGCCGCGCGGTCACGTGCGAGTCGTACGCCACGATCGACCCGAATCCGAAGTCGGCTGAGTCGCGACGATTTCGGGTTCCGCCGGGGGCCGGCGACCTTAGGCTGAGATCATGCCGATCGCGACCCGCATCAACGGAACACCACCGCCGCCGGTGGACCGCGCAGACATCGATCTCGGGTCGTGGCGATTCTGGCGCGGAGACGACGAGTTCCGCGACGGCGCCTTCGCCACCTTGCGTCGCGAAGAACCCGTGTCGTTCCACCCCCCGGTCACCGCCGAGGGGGTGGATGCCGGTGCCGGACACTGGGCGCTGACCCGCTACGACGACATCCACCACGTGAGCCGGCACCCGGAGGTGTTCAGTTCCAGCCCCAACATCACCATGGGTGATCAGACCCCGGAACTCGCCGAGTACTTCGGGTCGATGATCGCCATGGACGATCCACGCCACGGCAGGCTGCGCAACATCGTGCGCAGCGCGTTCACGCCGCGGGTGCTGGCGCGGGTCGAGGAATCGGTGCGTGAACGCGCCCGCAACCTGGTCGAGACGATGATCGCCGACCATCCCGACGGACGCGCGGACCTGGTCACCGCGGTGGCGGGACCGCTTCCCCTGCAGGTGATCTGCGACATGATGGGAAT
Source organism: Mycobacterium sp. NPDC003323 (assembly GCF_053589535.1). Taxonomy (NCBI): domain Bacteria; kingdom Bacillati; phylum Actinomycetota; class Actinomycetes; order Mycobacteriales; family Mycobacteriaceae; genus Mycobacterium; species Mycobacterium sp. NPDC003323. The sequence continues at coordinate 258,055 of NZ_JBSFSB010000006.1, read as the reverse complement.
CGAACAGGCCGACCACGACAAGATCTTCCACTGGACCAATGTCATCCTGGGCTTCGGTGATCCCGACCTCACCGCCGATTTCGACGAGTTCGCCCAGGTGGCGATCGATATCGGTTCGTATGCAACGGCATTGGCCGACGATCGGCGGGCGCAACCGCGCGATGACCTGACCACCGCGCTGGTGTCCGCCGAGCTCGACGGTGAGCGCCTGACCTCTGCGGAGGTGGCGTCGTTCTTCATCCTGTTGGTCGTGGCGGGCAACGAGACCACCCGCAACGCCATCAGCCACGGTGTCGTCGCGCTCAGCAGGCACCCCGAGGAACGCGACCTGTGGTGGGCGGATTTCGACGCGCTGGCGCCGACGGCGGTCGAGGAGATCGTCCGGTGGGCATCGCCGGTGGCCTATATGCGGCGCACGCTGACCCGCGACGCCGAACTCGGCGGCGTCGCGATGGCGGCGGGTGACAAGGTCACCATGTGGTACGGATCGGCCAACCGTGACGAGACCCGGTTTGCGGACCCGTGGCGCTTCGATCTGCGCCGCTCCCCCAACCCGCATCTCGGATACGGCGGTGGCGGTGCGCATTTCTGCCTGGGCGCCAATCTCGCCCGCCGCGAGATCACGGTGGCGTTCGAGGAGTTGCACCGCCAGGTGCCCGACCTGTGCGCCGATGCCGAGCCGGACCGGCTGCTGTCACCGTTCATCCACGGCATCAAACACCTGCCGGTGCGTTGGACGTCGCGCTCCGGTTAGGCGGCCGACGCGGCGCACAACGAACCCAGCTCGGCCCGCGTGGGTCCCGGGGCGAAGGGTGCGCGCCAGCCGCTCGCGTACACCGACCGGGCCAGCGGTTCGGCAGCGGCCAACGACTGCGGCAGGGCATCCATTCGCTCATACGGGGCCACCAGCCGAGCGAGTTCCGGATGTTGCCCGGCCGCGGCCGTGATCAGATCGGCCGGCAGGACGGCGTCGAAATCGATGCCGGCGCCGGCCCACCGACGCAGGCGGTGGGTATCGGCGTACACCTGATCGTCGAACCACGGTTTGATGAACGTGTCGCACCATGAACCGAATTGCGTAGCGATGTCGACGATCTCAGGACGCGACCGCGCGGCGGTACCGATGAGATCGACGAGCTCGCACGCCTGGCGCAGGGCCAGCGCCACCCCGCGACCGGCCAGCGGTGTCGTCGAGCACACCACATCGCCCACCGCGATCACGCCCGGCAGCGCCGGCTGACCGCGATAACTGTTGTAGAGCCGGCCGCCGGCCAGTACCGGGCTGATCGGTGCCGAGGTCGCCGCCGCGGTCCAGTCGCGCAACTGCGGGATGGATGCGACGGCGCACTCGAAGATGTGTTCGTCGCGCAGTCGGCGCAGCCGCCGGTCGGATCCGTCGTGGATGATCGTCACGGAGAAGGTTCGGTCCTCGTGCAGGAACGCGATGCCGACGTAACCGTCGAGATGTAGCGCCAGCCCGATCGGGCCGTTCACCGGTGGGTGCGCGCCTGCCCGCAGCCGGTACTGCCGCGTGACATAGACCGCACCGCAATCATGAAGGACGCCGGCGCCGCGCGGATCTTCGGCGATCCGGCCGCTGCGCCCGGACGCATCGAGCACCAGATCGGCATCGATCGGCGTGCCGCCGGCGCACACGGTGCCGTCGCGGCCGGTCAGCACGCCGACGTTGCCGGTGTGCAGGACGATCCCGCGAGTGCGTGCGGCCCGCTGCCGCAGGACGGCGTCGAAGGTCGCCCGCCGACACAGCAATGCGGCGACTCGCCCGTCACCCGCGTGCGCGATGCCCGCTCCCCGTGCGGCCAGATCATCGAGCACCTGCGGCATCTCGGCGTCCAGCGCGTCGACCACCGGCGCCCGGAAGGTGTGCGCATGGTGCAGTTGCATGACCCCGCGTCGCTGCCAGTGACCGCTCGCCGGCGGTCCGGCATCACGGTCCACGATCCGGATCTGATGGCCCCGGCGGGCCAGCGCGATGGCGCTGAACAGCCCCGTCGGGCCCGCGCCGATGATGAGGATTCGCATCGTCTTTCCCCAATTTAGGTTACTTATGGTGTAATGAATACTCACAGAGTGAGGTAAACGATGGATTCCGTCAAGCGTGGGTACCGCTCCGGGTTGCGGGCCGACCAGGCGGCCCGGACGCGCAGCACCGTCGTGTCCGCGGCGGCCGAGTTGTTCGTCGATCGCGGATACGCCGGGACGACGATCGATGCGGTGGCCTACCGCGCAGGTGTGAGCCGAAAGACCGTCTTCAGCGCGGTGGGCGGTAAGCCCGAACTACTCAAGCTGGCAGTGGACTGGGCGGTGGCCGGCGATGATCAGGCGGTCGCACTCGCCGACCGCGAGGAGTTCGTCGCGGCACTGGGCCACGATGATCCCGTCCGCCTGATCACCGACTGGGTGGACGCCCTGGTCGCCGTGGACGCGCGGGTGAGCGGGCTGTTCCGGGCACTGGAGGTGGCGGCCGAGTCCGACGAATCCGCCCGCACACTGCGCGCGCAGTACCACCGGCAGCGCCTGGCCGGCGCCCGGGTGGTCGTGGACCGACTGACCGATCTCGGCGCGCTGACCGGCGGCCTGACCCGCTCCGAGGCCGTCGACATCGCTTGGTTGGCCACCGATCCCGTGCTCTTCGACCGGATGGTCGGCAACCGCGGCTGGTCACAGCGCCGGTTCCGGACGTGGTTGGCCGCCCTGCTGTGCACCCAGCTGCTCACGGCGTGATCGCCGCGGGGCCTCTCAGAGCGTGACGGTGGACGGTCCGGCACTGTTACAGAACGTCACCGGTGGACTGCCGATATTGGCGCACACCCGGCCGGTCACCACATAGCCCGCGCCTGGCGTGTAGGGCGTCAGGCGCACCTCGGCGGTTCCCGGCCCCTCGGCCTGCACGCACAGCGGTGCGGTCTGACTGCCCACCTGTTGCAGGCAAGCGACCTGCAACTGCGGAACGGCACGGTTGCACGCCCCCGGCCGCACCGACGCGACGACCATCGGCATACCCGACATCTCGACCACCGCGGGCGCCGACAGGTTCACCGCGCAACCCTGATCCTCGGGAGCCGCACCCGCCGCAGGGGTGCCGACCAGTGTCGCCACACCGAGCATGGGCAGCACCATCATCGCGAGCCGTGTCATGCCCAGATGGTAGGACAGCCGCGATACGACTGCGCCGTTTCGGTGCGCGGCCCGGTCAGCGACGGCTGAGCACGTCCAGCATGCCCGCCGCCGCGCGCGGCCAGGTGAACTGCTCGGCACGCCGGCGCGCGCCACTGCGGCGGTGCGGTTCCGGCCGGCTGATCACCGAGGTCACCGCGTGGGCGATCGCACCCGCGTCATTGTCGGCGGTGGCCCCGCTGTCGGCGGTCAGGATCTCGGCCAGCGCCGAGGTCCGCGAAACCACGGCGGGGGTGCCGCAGGCCAGCGCCTCCAGCGCGGCCAGCCCGAAGGTTTCGTGCGGTCCCGGCGCCAGGGCCACATCGGCGGACGCGAGGATGGCGGCGACGGTGTCCCGGCTGCCGATATACCCCGTGAAGTCCACCGGCAGACCGGCGGCCTGGCGTTCCAGCCTGGTGCGCAGCGGTCCCTCGCCGACCACCACCAGGCGCGCGTCGACACCCGAATCACGCAGCGCCCCAACGGTATCGATACTGCGGTGCGCATGCTTCTCCACGCTCAGCCTGCCGCAGTGCACCAACAGGGTCTGTTCCGGATGCGCCCACCGGCTGCGCACCTGTGCGCTGCGATGGCGGGGATGGAACTGATCGAGGTCCACCCCCAGCGGAACGGTCACGACATTGCCGGCACCGATGCGCTCGAACTCCTCGCGCGCGAACGCCGTCGTGCAGACCACCGCGTCATAGTTGCGTGCGGTGCGGCGGTTGGCCATATCGGCGACGGTCCGCGCGGCACGTCGCGGCAGCACCTGGCCGACCAGCCGGTCCAGCCGTTCGTGCGAGATCATCACCGTCGCCACACCGTGGCGTCGCCCCCACGGCCCCAGCGACCGCAGCGTCAGCCGATCGGAGACCTCCAGGGCGTCGGGCTGCAGTTCCTCCAGTAGCGCGGTGACCGGGCCTGGCAGCACCGCGCGGTAGCCACCGGTGAACGGGATGAGCCGCGCGGGCAGCGACAACCGGGTGACGCCGGAGGCCAGCTGCTGACTTTCGACACTTGATCCCGGGACCACCAGCACGACGTCGTGGCCGGCCGCGGTGTACTCCGCGCCGAGCCGGTCGATCGCGGTGCGCAGCCCGCCCGACCGGGGACCATAGAAATTGGCGACCTGCACTACCCGCATGGACTATCAGTAACCGCAACCCGTGTGCGGGTGAACACCACCGGCCGACGGGTTCGTGAACTGACGGTGAATGCGCACCGATCGCCGCGACCCGATCAGCTGTCGGGCGCCGGCTCAACCGACGTGGGTGGACAGCCAGCCCAGCATCCGCTGCCAGGCGTCCGCGGCGGCGCGCGGGTCGTAGCGATCACGGGTGTCGTTGAAGAACGCGTGGTTCGCGCCCGGTTCGATGACCAGTTCGTGCACCATCCCGGCACGCTCGAGCGCCGCTCTGGCGTCGGGTTCGGTGGCGTTGACCCGCTGATCGAGTTCACCGTAGAAACCGAGCACCGCGACATCTCGGGAACCGGCGAAATCCGGGTTCTCGGGTGTCGGCCCGTAGAACGGGAAGGCTGCGGCCAATTCGGGTGTGCCGGCGTCCAGCAGGCGCCACACCAACCCGCCGCCCATGCAGAACCCGACGGCCGCCACCCGCTGACCGGGGGTGCGGGCGGCCACCTCGGCAATCCCCGATCGCAGGTCGGCAATCATGGCCTCGGGTGGACGCTTACCCAGGGCGGCGGTGGCCTCTTCCGGATCGCCGAATGTCGCGGTGCCACCGTCGGCCGACAGCAGATCGATGGCCAGGCTGGAGTAACCGGCCCCGGCGAGCCTGCCGGCCACCGACCGGACCCAGTCGGTGAGCCCCTTGTTCTCGTGGATGACCAGGATGGCCCCGCGCGGCCGGTCCGCCTGTGCCCAGGCGCCCTGCAACTCGCCCGCCGGGCCCGCCCAGGTGATCGGCGTGGTCGGCAGGGCCGCCGCCATGCCCGGCGGCGGCGTCGCGTCGGGCTGCGCCGCCTCGGTGCCGGTCCCGTCCTGCTGTCCGGTGGACTGTTTGGCCTGCCCGCAGGCGGCGATCAGCGCGGTGGCCGCAGCGGCGCCGACGCCGAGCAGCGCGAGGCGGCGCAGCGCCTCGCGACGGGACATCAGCCCGTCGACGTGGTCGGTGGCGATTTCTTCGGCGATGTAGCGCTGCAGCGGCGTCACGAGTCGAGTATGCGCTCCTCGGGTAGACAACTTTGTGAATCTGTACACGATTTTCGTTGACACCCGTCTGCGCCACTGTTCTCATGATCGGGTGACCTACGACACAATCATCCGCGGCGGCCGCTGGTTCGACGGCACCGGCGCACCTTCGGCGGTGCGCAACATCGGCATCCGGGGAGGTCATGTCGTCGCGGTGAGCGCCGATGAACTCGATGCGACGGGTTGCCCGCAGGTACTCGACGCCACCGGGAAATGGGTGCTGCCCGGCATGCTCGACATCCACACCCACTATGACGTCGAGGTGCTGGGCCGGCCGTCACTGTCGGAATCGCTGCGCCACGGTGTCACCACGGTCATGCTCGGGTCCTGCTCGCTGTCCACCGTGCACGTCGGCGGTACCGATGCCGGCGACCTCTTCGGCCGGGTCGAGGCGATACCGCGCAAATACGTCATCGACACCGTCGACCGGCACAAGACGTGGACGAGCGCCGAAGAGTATGTACAGGCACTGGAGTCGCTGCCACTCGGTCCGAATGTGGCCGCCTTCATCGGGCATTCGGACATGCGCACCGCGGTGATGGGTCTGGACCGTGCCACCCGCTCCGATCAGCGCCCCACCCGCGCCGAGCAGGCCACGATGGAACGCATGCTCGCCGAGGCCCTGGACGCCGGCTTCGTCGGGATGTCGTCCCAGCAACTGCTTTTCGACAAGATCGACGGTGACACCTGCCGCTCACGCACCTTGCCGTCCACCTACGCCAAGCCACGGGAGTTGCGCCGCCTGAAATCCCTGCTGCGCCGCACCGGCCGGGTGCTGCAGTCCGGCCCGGACATCCAGAACCCGCTGAATCTGGTGTCCCAGCTGGCCCAGTCGCTGGGATTGCTGCGCAATCCACTAAAGACCAGCCTGTTGTCGGCCGCCGATATCAAGGCCAACCCCTCCGCGATCAAGCTGATGGGCCCGTCCTCGAAGCTGATCAACGGACTCGGCGGCAACTTCCGCTGGCAGCACCTACCGGTGCCGTTCGAGGTCTACGCCGACGGTATCGATCTGGTGGTGTTCGAGGAGTTCGGATCCGGTGCGGCGGCGCTGCACCTGCGCGACGAGGTGGAACGCAACGGGCTGCTCGCCGACGAGATCTACCGGCGCCAGTTCCGTAAGGACTACGAGAGCAAGTACGGGCTGCGGGTGTGGCACCGCGACTTCTTCGACGCCGAGATCGTCGCCTGCCCCGACGCAACGGTCCTCGGGCGGTCCTTCGGACAGGTCGGACGCGACCGCGGGGTGCACCCGGTGGACGCCTTCCTTGATCTGGTGATCGAGTACGGTCGCGAACTGCGTTGGCGCACAACTATTTCCAATCACCGACCAGAGGTCCTGAAGAAGCTGGCCCGCGAACCCGGCATCCAACTCGGCTTCTCCGACGCCGGTGCACATTTGCGCAACATGGCGTTCTACAACATGGGACTGCGACTGTTGCGCCACGTACGCGATGCCGAGGCCGACGGAACGCCGTTCATGACCGTCGAGCATGCCGTGCACCGGCTGACCGGTGAGCTCGCCGACTGGTATCGGCTGGACGCCGGGCATCTGCGCATCGGCAACCGGGCCGACGTAGTCATCGTCGATCCTGCCCGGCTGGACGCAAGCCTGGACGCCTACGCCGAAGATCCGGTGGACTGCTACGGCGGACTGTCGCGCATGGTCAACCGCAACGACGACACCGTCGCCGCGGTCCTGATCGCAGGGCGCGCCGTGTACCTCGACGGGCAGCCGACCGCACTGCTCGGCGCGCACCGCACCGGACGCTTCCTGCGGGCGGCGCACCGGGCCCCCGCGCTGAGCGCCGAGCAGGGTGAACTGGCACATGTCGTCTGAAGAAACCGTCCTGGGCATGTGGCGTGCGCTGTCCCGGCGGGACTGGGACGCGGTGCAGACCTTCCTAGCCCCGGACTGCATCTATGCGGACATGCCGGTCGGCCCGGCGGCCGCGGCGCGCGGACCCGAGGACATCGTCAAACGCCTCAAGATCGGACTGGAACCGTTGGCGGACTACGAGAATCACGACGGCCTGCTGGTCGCAGACGGCTCACACGTGATGTACGAACACTCCGAGACCTGGACGTGGCCCACCGGTGAGCGCGCCGTGCTGCCCTTCGTCACCGTGCACGAGGTGGTCGGCGACCGAATAACCCTGTGGAAGGACTACTGGGACATGGGTGGGCTGACCAACCATGCGCCGCCCACCTGGCTGGACGATTTCGCCACCGCCGACATGTCGTGGGTGTATGACGCGACAGATCAGCTCTGAGCAGCCCCCGGCGGTCCTATTCTCGAAGACATGACGAATGCCGCGCTGCCGCCGGGCCCCTCGCTACCGCCCGGACTTCAGGCCGCGTTGCTGATGAAGTTCTGGCCGCGCCTGCTCAAGGGCTGCCGGCGCCGATACGGGGACATCTTCACGCTGCGGATCGCCTCCATGGGCACCGTGGTCTACCTGGCCGATCCCGCCGATATCAAAACGGTGTTCGCCGGGGACCCGTCGGTGTATCACGCCGGTGAGGCCAACGCGATGCTTGCCGGTCTGCTCGGTGCCAGTTCGGTGCTGGTGGTCGACGATGACGTGCACCGCGAACGCCGGCGGGTCATGCTGGCACCGTTTCGCCGCGAGGCGGTGGCGCGCCAGACCGAACTGATCGCGCAGATCGCCGCGGACAACGTGAATCGGTGGCCGGTGGGCCGCCGGTTCGCCGTCGCACCCCGGATGTCGGAGATCACGTTGGAGGTGATCCTGCGTACCGTCATCGGTGCCGGCGATCCCGATCGGCTCGCGGCGCTGCGGGCCGTCATGCCCGAACTGCTGAGGGTGGGCGCCTGGGAAACTCTGGCCATCAACGCGCCAGGGCTGCAGCGGTTCCTGCCGTGGCGTCCGTTCGCCGATCGGCTCCGCGATGCCGACCGGTTGCTGTACGCCGAGATCGCCGACCGCCGGGCCGATCCCGAAATCGTCTCGCGCACCGACGCATTGGCGATGCTCATCCGCGCCGGCGGGATGTCCGACGAGCAATTGCGCGACCAGCTGATGACCCTGCTGGTGGCCGGTCACGACACCAGCGCGACCGCGCTGTCCTGGGCGCTGGAACGGCTGACCCGCCATCCGGAGTTGCTGGACAGGGCCGTACACGCGGCGCGCACCGGTGATGACGACTATCTGGACGCGGTCTGCAAGGAGGTTCTGCGGATCCGACCCGTGGTCTTCGATGTCGGGCGCATCCTCACCGAGCCCGTGGACGTCGCCGGTTACCGGCTGCCCGCCGGGGTGATGGTCGCTCCCGGGATCGGACTGGTGCACGCCGACGGCGGGCAGTACACCGACCCGGACCGGTTCGATCCGGACCGGATGGTGGGCGCCGCGCTGAGCCCGACCACCTGGCTACCGTTCGGTGGCGGCAACCGTCGGTGCCTCGGGGCGAATTTCGCGCTCGTGGAGATGGCGGTCGTGCTGCGGGAGGTGCTGCGCCGCGTCGACCTGGACACGACATCGGCACCCGGCGAACGTCAACGCGTCAAGGGTGTCATCCTGGTCCCCCACCGTGGTGCCCGGATCCGGGCGCGGGCCCGCCGTGCCGTCGCGGCGCCGACATGCCCGCACGCCGGGTCCTCAGCCCAGTAGCACGATGCCGGCCACCAGCAGCGCGGCCACCTTCACCAGCTCGAGCCCGACATAGGCGTAGTGCACCCGCGACCGCGGCTGCTCGGCGGCCTCCGGACCCGCGGCCAGCACCGCATCGGACCGCTCGGTCAACCGCGGCCGGATGACCAGCAGTTGCACGGCCAGCATCATCGCCGCGACGCCGAAAGCGACCAGCGCCACCGACATTCCGTGAAGAGCCAGCGCCGCACCCACCAGCACCGCCAACACCACCTCGACGGTGTTGAGCGCGCGGAACACCAACCGGCCGATGCCGAGCCCGATCTGCAACGTCACCCCGGGTGCCCGGAACTTCAGCGGCGCCTCCAGAAACGAGATGGCCGCCACCATGCCCAGCCAGGTGAAGATCGCAGCCACCGCGACTGCGGCCGATGATGTCATGGGTTCACTCCAACCCGTACACGCGCCGGGCGTTCCCGTACGCCATCAGGTCGACCACCCGGATCGCGTCCCTGGCCGACCACTCTCCCCTGGCGACAAACTCTTTCAGCACCGCATGAATTCCCCTGCGCCACAGTACCGCCCCCAGGTAGTGCAACTCGGGCGGACCGTATCCGTCCGAGGAGTACAGAATCTTGCGAAATGGTGCCAGCTCCAGCAAGCGGGCGATCAGGTCGCGGGAGCGTGCGCCGAGATAATTGACGGCCAGCCCGCCGTCGAGGTACACGTGATTGAACGCCTGAGCCAGATAACCGGCCTCACGCTCGAACGGGTAGCAGTGCAGCAGCATGATCGGTGTCGCGCCGGAGATCCGCAGGAAGTCCAGCAGGTGCAGCGGATTGGCCGCATCGAGATCACAGTCGCGGTCCCCTAATCCGATGTGGAACTGCAGCGGTTTACCGATCCGCAATGCCCGGTGCAGCCCGAACCGCAACAGCACCCGGTCGGTCAACCGTCGCCCGCCCTCAGCGCGCCATCGCTCGGCCGCGTCCCGCACCTGCTGCGGCGCGGGATCGGACAGGTCACCGCGCAGACCGCCGCGGTAGGCCAGGATCGATTTGGTGGCCACCGCGCCGGAACAACGTTCGGCGAGCGTCGCCTCGAAGGCCTCCGCATAGTCCCCCGGTTGCGCCGCGGCGTCCTCAGCCACGGTTTCCAGCCGTACCACCTCACGCACCCGGCCGTCGACGGTGTGCGACATGGTGGCCAGATCACTTATCCCCGCACCCAAGCCCGTGTCCACCAGCCACTCGGTGACACCGGCCGCCGTCAGAAAACGCTGTGCCAGCTCGTCGTCGGGTATCTGTTGGCGCGCCGCCCAGTATGTGTCGTCATCGGCGTGCGCGGGCAGACCGAGCAGCGGCGCGCAGTGCGCGCGCACGGCGAACCCGAGCTGGCTGTCGAACCCGGAGTCAAACGGCGCCAATGGTTCGGTGTTGGCCTCGTTGAGCGCGTTCTCGAAGTCCCGCCGAGAACCGCTGCGCAGCCAGTAGCCGTGCACATGGTGGTCGACCAGTGGCACGGCACCGACGTGTTCGGCCAGCCCGTCGGCCATCACAGGCTCCAGGCCAGCCGGAACCTGTCGGTGAGTTCGGCTTCGGCGCATTGACCGTAGTGTTGCTGTTCGTATCGGCGGACCGCGACGGTGGCGGTGACGGGCGCATCCCCGAGGATCCGGCGCATCAAGGCCGAGCCGTCCAGCGCATCCAGCACGTCGGTCTGCGCGGTCGGCAGGGTCGTGACGCCGGCCTCGGCGCGCTGGGCATCGCCGAGCGTCGCCGGATCGACCGTGATCTCGGCGGGCAGCGTGAGCGTGCGGGTGATCCCGTCGAACGCGAGGCCGAGGATAGCCGCCGATGCCAGATAGGGATTCGCCGACGGGTCGATCACCTTGACCTCCACGTTGGCGCCCTGCGGGTTGCCCGGCCCGCCGACCACGAAGCGCACTGCGGCCTCGCGATTTTCGGTGCCCCAACACACATGCGCCCCCGACCAGTGGCCAGGTTGGGTACGCAGCCCTGACAGGATGGAACCGCACAGCAACGCCTGTGCCTCGGCAAGACCGGCCAGCAGACCGGCGACCGCGGATTCGCCCTCGCGGGTCATGCCGTGCGCACCCGTCCCGCCGGAGAACAACGGCATACCGTCGCGGCTGAGCGAAAAATGTTGGTGTGCGCCATTGCCGACGCTCTGCGCGAACGGAACCGGGGACAGGCTGACGCGTAGTCCGTACCGCCGGGCCACCCGGGACACGACGATGCGGGTCAGGATCAGTTGATCGGCAGCCGTCACCGGATCGGTGGGTGCCAGCGAGATCTCGAACTGGTTGCGCCCGTATTCGGGATGAAACTGCTCGACGGCAAGGCCCGATCGCGCCGCGGCGTCGATGACATCGCGGATGAAACCTTCGAATTCGAGCACGCCCGCCAGTCCGTACTGCGCCCACAGCGCCGAGGGCAGCGCGGCGCCGTCGGGACCGACCAGGACGAATTCAACCTCGTGCCCCACCGCGGCCTCGATACCCGCGGCGGACAGATCGTCGCAGACCCGGCGCAGGGTCCCGCGACTACAGTACGGATCCGGAGCACCGTCCTGCGCGAAGAAGACACCTGGAGCCCAGGCCAGCCCGTCGCCGATCACCCGCAGCGCGGCCAGGTCGATGCGGACTCGCTGGTCGCCGATCACGCCGGTGCGTTCACTGAAGACGATGCCGGTCTGGTCGATGGCGAAGACATGCCAGACCGGGCTGGCGCCCAGGCCCGGATCGGCGAAGATCGCCATCCGGCGCAACGGCACGGTCTTGGCCAGCGTCAGACCGGCCGGATTGACCACCGTCCCGATGAGCGTGGCGACCCCGTCGCTCTCCAGGGCGGCGATCGCCGCCGCGGCAAGAGGTTTGCCTGCCTGCTGACCGGTCACAGCGGTCATTGTCCTACGGGCCGAGCGCCTACAGGGTGATCTTGCAGGACTGGCCGATATCGAGGGTTCGCAGCATGCGGCCCATGCCCAGCCACATGGCACACGACAACGCCAGGTCGGTCAGCAGTTCCTCGCTGAACTGCGCACGGCAGCGCGCCCAGAACTCCTCGTCGTCGCGAAGTCCGGTGTGGTCGTTGGCGAAACGCTCGGCGAACTCGGCGGCGACCCGCTCCTGCTCGCTGTAGCCGGGCCAGGTCTGCCAGACCGCAGCGTGGTCGTACAGGTCCTCGTCCACGCCTGCTTCGACACCCGCCGAATCCCGGGTGTTCTGGCAGACCACGCACTCGTTGTTCAGGGCGATCACCATCCGCGCCAGCTCGCGGACCCGCATGGGCAACCGGTTCTTGTTGTAGACGGCGTGGGTGAATCCCGCCATCGCGACCCCGATATCGGGTGACTTGGTGATCCACGCGGCGGCGTCGTCGTCTGCGAAATCTCCGATACGACTCATGCTTGGCACAGTACGCCCGCGCGCCCGCGATTGGAACGTGTTCTAGTTTTTTGCCGGGCCCGCCGCGGTGAGTTCCGCGCGGTCCTCGACCCAGCGCGGTTGCAGCACCATCCGATGCGCGATGCGCTCCAGGGCGGCCTCGACCTGGATGCGATCCGGTCGCCCGTCATAGCCGGGCGAGGTGGCCAGGCGGTCGACCAGCTTGCTGACCAGTGCGTCGATCGCGACGCGCACCTGCTCGGCACCGGCCTGCGTCAGCCACAGCTGATCACCGGTGCGCAGCGCGTACCCGGTGTCGACCACGCGGTCGAAGGCGGGTTCGAGCACCTCGGGCGGCACCCGCCGCAGATCGGCGATCTGCCCGAGCGTCGCCGAACCATAGACCTGGTTGTGCCGGTAGATCTGCACCACCGCCCACAGGCCGGCGACGTCGAGAGCGCACCCGGGGTGATCGGTCAGCCTGCGTAGCCGGATGTCCGGGGAGTCGCGGAAGATGCGGGCGACCGCCAACTCCAGGATGTCGTCGGAGTTCTCCGGTGCGGGCATGCCGAAGCCCTCGCCGAGGTCGGTCGCCGAGACGGTCTCCATCTCGCGGAGCGGAATCTCCTTGAGAAACAACGACACCACGAAACCGAGCGCGGCGACCGGCGCCGCGCACAGGAAGACCAGGCCGAGCGAGTCGGCATAGGCGTCGATGATCGGGGCCGCCGTCTCGGCGGGCAGGGTGCGCAGGGCCTGCGGTGATTCGGCGGCCACCGCCGGTGCGCCGCTCGCCGCCAGCGCCTCGATGACGCGACCGTGCAGGAAGTTGGCGAACAGTGACCCGAAGATGGCGGCGCCGAAGGAACTTCCGATTGTGCGGAAGAACGTCACCCCCGAGGTCGCCACACCCAGATCGGCGAAATCCGAGGTGTTCTGCACCACCAGCACCAGCACCTGCATGCACAAACCGATGCCCGCGCCGAGGACGAACAGGTACAGCGACTGCATCGGCAGGCTGGTGTGGGCGTCCATCGTCGACAACAGCACGAACCCGACGAACATGATGGCCGTGCCCGTGACGGGGAAGATCTTGTAGCGCCCGGTGCGACCGACGATCGACCCGCTACCGATCGAGGTAATCAGCATGCCCGCCACCATGGGCAGCGTGCGCAGACCCGACATGGTGGCCGACACCCCATCGACGAACTGCATGAACGTCGGCAGGAACGTCATGGCACCCAACATCGCGAAGCCGACGATGAAGCCGAGCACGCAACAGACGGTGAACACCCGGCCGGCGAACAACCGGATCGGCAGAATCGGCTCGGGCGCACGCAATTCCACCCGGACGAAGAACGCCAGCGCGATCACCGATCCGACGAACAACCCGATGATCACCGGCGAGGTCCACGCGTACTCCGCGCCGCCCCAGCTCGTGGCGAGGGTGAGCCCGGACGCGCCGAGGCCCACCAGCGCGATGCCGGCGTAGTCGATGACGGGCCGGGACTTGCGCGCCAGCGTCGGGATGGCCACCGCGGCGACGATGAACACCACGATCGCGACCGGCACGTTGATCCAGAACGCCCAACGCCAGGACAGATGGTCGGTGAAGAACCCGCCGAGCAGTGGACCGATGACGGTGGTGACGCCGAAGACCGCACCGAGCGCACCCTGGTAACGGCCGCGATCGCGCAGCGGGATGACCTCGCCGATCACCGCCGTCGCGGTCACCATCAGCGCGCCGCCACCGATTCCCTGCAGCGCGCGGGCGCCGACGAGCATCGACATCGACCCGGCCAGCCCACACAACACCGACCCTATGAGGAAGAAGACGACGGCGATCTGGAAGACAGTCTTGCGTCCGAACAGATCGCCGAGCTTGCCGACGATGGCGGTCGCGATGGTGGAGGCCAATAGATAACTGGTGACCACCCACGACTGATGGCCGGCTCCCCCGAGGTCGGATACCACGGTGGGAAGAGCGGTCGCCACGATGGTCTGGTCGAGCGCAGCCAACAGCATGCCGAGCAGAACCGCAACGAAGATGATGTTGCGGCGCTGCCGGCTGATCGGTGCACCCGCCGCGCTCGTGTCAGCAGCGGTCACGATTCTCCCGGTCCTCCCCGACCCAGCAGAATATTAGCTTTGCTATCTAATATACGCGGGCGGCAGGCCGGACGACCGCGTGCCCCTAGGCGGTACCCACGCCCGGTGGGCGCGACACACATTGCGCCGAGTACAGCTCCTCGCCGAGCTTGTCCATCAGTTGCAGCTGGGTCTCCAGGTAGTCGATATGGCTTTCCTCGTCGGCCAGGATCGTCTCAAGGATGCTCGCCGAGGTGGCGTCACCCTTCTGGCGGCACATGATGACGCCGGGACGCAGGCGCTCGACGACCTCGTACTCGATCGCCAGGTCGGCCTCGAACTGCTCACGCAGGGTCTGACCGACCCGCAGGGAGAACAGTCGCTGATAGTTGGGCAGCCCGTCGAGCAGCAGAATGCGATCGGTGATGGTCTCGGCGTGACGCATCTCTTCGAAGGATTCTTCCCGCGTGTGACGGGCCAATTCGGTGAATCCCCAATTGTCCTGCATTTTCGAATGCAGGAAATACTGGTTGATCGCCGTGAGTTCACTTGTCAACTGCTCATTGAGCAGTTTCAGAACGTCCGGATCGCCTTGCATGTCGCTCCTATTGCACCTTGAGGGCTGGTCAGGTGTCGCTAAAGTCGTGCACCTTCGAATCTAGACCAGTCGGTGGTGCCCAGCGAGGGCGCAACGGGCGGTTCGGACGATATTTTTGCCCCGGCACGGCGTGCCGTAGGTGAGGCTAACCCTTGTCAGAGGCATAGTTATGGACTGGCTACCCTTAGTTAGGTTACACTGACCTAACCTGATGACGACGGCATCGCGCCGGCCTCCGGAGACCCCCGGACGTGGTTGAAGCAAAGGCGGGAATGGTGAGCGAAGACCGCAGCATTTCGCTTTTCGCGCCCGTTCCATCCATTTCTCGGGTGCCCGCATCCGAATTCGAATTCGGCGCGTTCGGCGCGAATTCCGTGACCGCATTATCGTCGCGCGCCACGACGCGGTCACGGCAATGCGAGAACACCGAATTCCGCAATTTTGTGCGCGCGACGAGAGTGGCGGTCTGACACGCATGTTCGTCTGCCTGTGCACCGGTGCCACCACCCAGGCGGTCCATGACGCCGTGGCCGCGGGTGCCACCACCTCCAGGCAGGTCGCCGACGCCTGCGGCGCGGGTTCGGACTGCGGTCGGTGCCGCCGGACGGTACGGGCCATCCTCGCGGCCGCCCGCACAACCGAGTGCCCGGTGCACGCGGCTAGTTAGCCGCGCCCCTCGTTGAACGACGCCAGCGCGTCGACGTTGGCAGCCTGGCCCAGCAGTTCGGCGAACAGGGCGTTCTCGCGTTCGGAGGCGGCGACGATGCCCGGGCGGAGCGCCTCCATCATCGTCTGCTTGACCGCCATCAAACTGTTGAGCGGACGTGACGCCAGCACCTCGGCATGTTGGCGAGCCTCGGCCAGCAGCGCATCGGGCTCACACACCTTGAACACCAATCCCATTCGCTGAGCCTCATCGGCGTCGACCCACTCCGAGGACAACAGCAACCAGGCGGCGTTCTGCCGGCCGATGAGTCGGGGCATCAGATAGGAAGACGCCGCCTCCGGCGGGACACCCAGGCTGGTGAACGGACATTTCAGCCGTGCGGTGCTGGCCATGAACGCCAGATCCGCGTAACCGAGGATGGTGGCGCCGATCCCGAGTCCGACACCGTTGACCGCGCAGATCAACGGTTTCGGGAACGCGGTGAGGGCCTCGATCAGCCCGCGGAAGCCGTATTTGCCGGGCGTGTAGTCCGGATCGGTGACCAGCTTCTGCATTTCGACGAGATCGTTGCCCGCACTGAAGGCGCGACCGGCGCCGGTCAGCAACACCACCGACACCTCGGGGTCCTCCGCGGCGGCCAGCAGGGCCTCGGTCGTGGCGTCGTACAGCGCTTCGCTGAAGGCGTTGAGCGCCTCGGGCCGGTTCAGGGTCAGGGTGCGGATCCGATTGTCATCGGAGATCAGAAGTGTCACGTCTGCACTGTATGTGTAGGGGTCCACAGCACGTACCGGCTGGTGGGCACCGTGTCGATGTTGTGGTCCGCACCGAAGCGCGCGACGCTGGCCGCCATCCGTCCCATCCGGTCCGCCAGGTCGGCATCGTCGGCGGCGCCGAAGAACGCATGCAGGTCCGATACCGCCGCGAGGGGAAACAGCTCCTCGACGATCGCGTCGATCACCGGGGCATCCGGGGTGAGCGCCCGCACCACGGTGTTCTGGGTATAGCCGAAGGTCGCCTGGGTCTCGATGGCGACCGGTGTGTGGTCGATATGCCAGCGCGCCAGCCAAGTGGCGATATCCAGATCATCGGGCCGTCTCAGCAGCGCGATGTTGGCCAGCCCCGGAGTCCGCGCGCTCGGTGCCACATCGGGGCCCGGCAGCGGTACCGACTCTGTCACCAGATAGGCCGCCAGCAGGTCGCATTCGGCGGCGAGCCGGCTCAGCGCGGCCATGACTGCCGGACCGTAGTACTGCTGGGTCCAGATGCTGACGACCGCCACCACGGGCGGGTCCAGCGTGGTCAGCGTCATCATCGACGCCCGCACCGCGTCATCACGCACGTTCACCGACAGACCCGCCAGGTCCAGCTCGGACAGCGCCGAGGCGACCCGCGTCCGCAGCCGTTGGCACCACTGTTCGTCGGCATCCGCCGAGCGCAACGTGACCATCACCTTTTCCATCAGCAGAACGTAGCAACCGCGACCCGGTGCACACCCCGGACACCGGCATGCCGTTCGCGTCGATCACCGGTGATACCAGTGCGACTGGGGTGACAATGGCGTGATGACCTCGAGCCGCCGGCTGCGTTTGACGCTGTACGACTCGAATGCGGTGCTCCGCAGCCTGATCGGTGTGTTGGCCATCGTGCTGCCGGCCATCCTTCTCGGCGCGCCCGCTCAGGTGTCCGCGGCGGTCAGTGCCGGGATGGCCGGCATCGTCGCGGGTGCCAGCGCTCTGCAGGACAGTCCGCGCGGCCGGTTTCCCATCGTGGTGGTCGTCTCGCTGGAGTTGGCCCTGGCGGTACTGCTCGGCGCGCTGACCGGTGGGCACGATATGGCCCTGCTGATCGCGCTGACCGCGTGGTGTGCGATCGCCGGCCTGCACTGGGCGCTCAGCGCCAACGCCGGCCTGGTGGCCGCGGCCGGTGCCGCCCTGGTGCTGACCGCCGAGCCACCCGCAACCACCGCGGCGGCGCTGAGCGCGGCCGGTCTCGCCTTGGCGGCCGGGCTGATCCAGGCCGGGCTGATCGTCGTCTGGCCGCAGCGTCGCTGGCGCACCCAGCGCAGTGCGCTCACCCGGGCCTATCTGTCACTGGCGGCCGACGCCGACCGGATGACCGACGCCCAGACCACGATCGCGACCGAACCGTTGATCCAGTTGCGCGAGGCGTTCACGGTCAGCGAGGCACTGGCCAAACGGCGCCCCCCGATCTACCGGGGTTGGTACGGACTGCCCGAGCGGATCGCCGAAACGCTGACCGCGCTGCAGGCCCATCGTGAGGACGAGGCCGTGACGCGCCTGTTGCACACCACCTCCGAACTCCTCGTCGTCATCGCCCACGCGCGCCGGCGGTCCCGCAGCGATATCGGCTATGCCACCGGTCAGCTCGACGGCGCGGTCGAGACCGTCACCGGCAGCGCCCGCGATATCGCCGTGCGGCTGGCCGGGCAACTGCGTGAGGCGGTCGAACTGCGGTTCGGGCAGTTCGAACCCGAACAGATCGCACACCTGCGCCGTCCCGGCGTCCCGCACGCCCTCACCGCGGTCGCGGGACTGATGCGCGAACAGACCAACCGCCACTCCCCCATCCTCCGGCACACCGTGCGATTGACCGCGGCCACCGTCATCGGTGTCGCAGTGTGGCGGTTCGCCGGTGTGCCGCACGGGGTCTGGATCGCGCTGACCGTGCTGATCGTGCTGCGCCCGGAGACCGCGCACACCTATACCCGGTGCGTCTGGCGCATCGCGGGCACCAGCGTCGGCGTAGCGGTCGGCGCCATCGTGATCGCCATCTTCGATCCGACGGCGGTGACCTCGGCGGTGCTGGCCGTGGTGCTGGTGGCCGTGGGATACGGCTGCGCGGAGTTCAGCTATCTGGCGGTCAACGCGGCGATCGCCGGAGCACTGGTGCTGCTGATCAACACCGGGGGCACCGCCGACGCCGAGGCCATCGGGGATCGGCTGCTCGCCGTGCTGATCGGGGGTGCGCTGGCGGTGACGGTGCATGTCGCCTTGCCCGACAACGCACTCGTGCGGCTGCGCCAGCGCGCCGGGGAACTGCTCAAGACCGAGATCGACTATGCCGCACTGGTCATCCGGGCGTTCGTACACGATCTCGACCATCCCAGGGAAGCCATGGAGTCGGCGTGGGCCCGGGCGGTCAGCGCCCGCACCGCATTCGAGGCCACCGCCGGTGCCACCGGAACGGACTGGCATCAGCTGCGCCGCTGGATGCGCGCCTACCGCGCCGCGCTCAACGCCGTGACGACGTCATGCGCCAGCCTGGAGGCGCACCTGCCGGCCCATCCGCCGTCGAACCTGAACCGTGAATTCGTGGCCGCGGTCGACGATTACGTCAAGGCGCTGTCCGGTGATCCCGCGACGCCGGCCGCGCCGTGGCGCGTGGACACCGATGCGCTGCTGGCCGCCAGCGCCGGCGTGCGCGAGGCGGCGACGCTGCTGACCGATGCCGACGCCGCCGAGCGGGTGCTCGTCGGCGAGATCGCCACCATCACCGCGGTGGTGACCGAGGTGGCCTCCAGCGATATCCAGATCGCAAGCTGACCGGTGGTCAGTCCCGGGCCCACTTGGGCCGGATGAACACGCCTTCGGCCTGCGCGGTCGGGCCCTCGGCATCGGAGATCGTGCCGACGGCAAAGGTTTTCACGCCTTCGGTGCGGACGATCTCGGCGTGGGTGCGCAGCGCGCCCAGCGGGGTGGGACGCAGGTAGCGGATGCTGATGGTCCCGGTGAGCCGCGGACTGGTGGCCGGGCTGGCCGCCTCACCGAGCACATGGTCGAGGATCATCGCCGCCACACCGCCGTGTACGTGACCGGGCGGGCCCTCATAGGCCGCGCCCAGGGTGAACTCCGCGGCGACCGACCCGTCGGGGTGGCGCTGGACCAGCAGCGGCGGGGCGATCGGATTGCGCAGTCCGATCACGGCGTTGCCCCACGGCATCCGGTCGCCCTGCGCGGTGAATCGCACACCGAACGGGCCGTCGAGTTGATCGCTGCGCAACGCCGCCGTCGCCGCGTCGATCTGCGCCTTGGCCGCGGCCACCGTCTCGGCATCGGTGGCGGTGCGGATGGTGGCGTCGATCAGTTCGCGCACCGATTCGGTCAGCGGCCGATAGATGGTGCGCAGTCTCTCGACATCCTCGGCGCTGAGGTCCTCGAGGGTGAAGTCCAGCATCCCTGAACTAGAACACGTTCTAGGCCGTGCTGTCGAGTGAACCCGCTGGCGAAACCCCCGTACCCGGGGTTGCGGAGGCCCGCACAACCCCGGGTACGCGAGTTTCGCACGCCTTGCGTCGGCCGTCACACCCCCGCCTGGCAGGTGTTATAGATAACCTAAGTTTTCGTGGTCAGTTGTCTACGAAAACCGATAGGCTCGTCGCATGGCTGCACGCACACACAGCGCCGACCCGCGCGCCGAACGGGTCCGCACACTTCTGCACGAGGCCGCCTTCGCGCTGGCCCACGAACACCCCGTCGACGAACTGACGGTGGCCACCATCGTCGGTCGCGCCGGGGTCAGCCGGCAGGTGTTCTACCAACACTTCCGCGACCGCGACGACGCGGTGGCCGCGGCCTTCGCCGTCGCGTTCGGTCAGGCAACGGCCGATATCGGCGACGACCCCCGGGTGCGCATCATGCGACTGTTCGACTTCGCCGGCGAGCACCGCGAGATGTACCGCAACGTCATCCCCAGCGCCGTCACCCAGCGGGTGGTCAACGCCTTCCGCGCCGAACTGGCCCCGGCGTGCGCCGATATCGCCACGCAGGGCATGTCCGTCATCGCGCCGATGTCCGGCCTGACGGCCGAGGCGGTGACGCGGTTCCTGGTCGGCGGCTTCATGGAGGTGTTGCGGTCCTGGATGGAGGAACCCGACGCCCGCGACGCCCGCGACCTGCGCGACCGGGTGGCCGCAGCGTTCGACACCGTCAACGCCCTGCTGACCCTGCCGGAGCGGATCTGATGGCCCGGCACCGCGACACCGCACCGGTGGTCACCGCGGCGCAGGTCCGCAATGTCCTACTGGCGATGGGCGTGTTCACCGCGCTGGTGCTCGCCATGATCGCCAGCTACGCCGGCGCCTTCGCCAAACCGACGCTGCGCCACCTCGACGTCGCCGTCGCCGGCCCACAGCAGCTGATCGACGGCCTGCAGGCGCGCTCCGAACTGGCGGTCACCCCGGCCGCCGACGACGCCGCCGCGCGTGCCCAGGTGCTGGAACGCAAGGCCGACACGGCATTTGTGGTCCAGCAGGGCAACCTGGACATCTACGTCGCCGGCGGGGGCGGCCGCAGTGTCGCCGCCGCCGCCGAGACCGTGGGACGCGCCGTCGCACACGACGCCGGGCTGGCCGCCGCGGTCACCGATATCGCCCCGACGTCGTCGGGCGATCCTTCCGGCACGGTCGAGTTCTATGCCGTCATCTTCGTTTCCATCGGCGCCTCGGTGGGTGCCGCGGCATTCGGCCGACTGGTCGGCGCCGTGCACCGGCCGGCCACGCTGGCCCTTCGCACCGCCACCCTGTGCGGGTACTCGGCACTGCTGGCCGGCGTCGTCACCGTCTATGTCGACAGCGGACTCGGCGCTCTCACCGGTCATCCCTGGCAGGTGTTCGGGGCGTTGTGGCTCTACGCCATGGCCGTCGGTGGCGCCGTCACCGGCGTGGCCGCCGCATTCGGCACCGTCGCCGCCATGGCGGTGACCGCCTTCCTGGTCGTGGTGGGCAACGCGGCCGCTGCCGGGCCGGTCGGCCGCCCGCTGCTGACCGGGTTCTACACCCTGTTCAACCAGATCGTCCCGCAGGGTTCGGGGGTATCCCTGCTGCGCAGCATCGAGTACTTCAGCGGTCACGGTGCCTCGACACCACTTGTCACACTGACGATCTGGGCCGCGACCGGCGTGGTATTGGCCACCCTCGCCACAGCCTGGCGCATGCCCGCCGCACGACGGATGCGGCAACGCGTCTCCGCATCCGGCTGAGCGCAACTATCGTTTGGCCATGAGTGAGTCCTACTACGACCTCGGGACATATCACCGGCCGACCGACACCGCCGCCCACGAGGCCCAGCAGTGGTTCGACCGCGGACTGATCTGGGCGTACGCCTTCAACCACGACGAGGCGGTGCGCTGCTTCGAGCGGGCACTGCACCATGATGCCGATCTGGCGATCGCGCGCTGGGGTATCGCCTACGCGATCGGGCCGAACTACAACAAGGCCTGGGACGCTTTCGATCCCGTGGAGCTGGCCGACGCGCTGGCCCGGGCCCGGACAGAGCTGCAGCTGGCCGCGGCGGGGCGCACGTCGGCGGCCGAACGCGCCCTCATCGACGCGTTGGCCGTCCGGTTCCCGACCGACGATCCGCTCGATGCCGAAGCCTTGCGGCGCGGTCACCATGAGTACGCCGACGCGATGGCGGCGGTCGCGCGGGTCCATCCCGATGACGTGGATGTGCAGGCGCTCGCCGCCGATGCCCTGCTCAACGTCACCGCATGGGCGCTGTGGGACGGCGTCACCGGCGAACCCGCCGCCGGATCACGGGTGGTCGAGGCAATGCAGATCCTCGATACCGCACTGACGAGCGCCGCCGGACGAACCCATCCGGGCATCCTGCACCTCTATATCCACGCGATGGAGATGTCGGCGCATCCCGAGCGGGCCCTGCCGGCGGCCGATCTGCTGCGCGGGCTGGTACCGGATGCCGGCCATCTGCAACACATGCCCAGTCACATCGACGTGCTGTGCGGTGACTACCGGGCCTCGGTGGTGGCCAATCAGGCCGCCGTGGTCGCCGACCGCAAGTTCGTCCGGCAGGCCGGACCTCTGAATTTCTATTCGCTCTACCGTGCCCACGATCTGCACTTCGTGGTCTATTCGGCGATGTTCGAGGGTCACTTCCAGACCGCCGACGACGCCGCGGTGGAACTCGCCGGCCAACTCACCCCCGACCTACTTTCCATTGCGTCGCCGCCGATGGCCGATTGGCTGGAGGCCTTCGTCCCGCTGCGGGTGCACGTGCTGGTGCGGTTCGGCCGGTGGGCCGATCTGATATCGCTGACGCTGCCCGAGGACACCGGGCTGTACTGCACCACCACCGCCACCGTCCACTACGGCCGCGGGATCGCCTACGCGGCCACCGGCCGACTGACCGAGGCCCACGCCGAGCGGGAGGCGCTGGGCGATGCCTACTCCCGCATCCCGGACACCCGGTATCTGTTCAACAACACCAGCCTGGACATCCTGGCCATCGCGATCGCCATGCTCGACGGTGAAATCGCATACCGAGAGGGCCGATTCGACGAGGCGTTTTCACACCTGCGGCACGCGATCGCGCTCGATGACGCGCTGCCCTACGACGAACCGTGGGGGTGGA
The DNA here is from genome assembly GCF_053589535.1 of Mycobacterium sp. NPDC003323. Lineage (NCBI taxonomy): Bacteria > Bacillati > Actinomycetota > Actinomycetes > Mycobacteriales > Mycobacteriaceae > Mycobacterium > Mycobacterium sp. NPDC003323. The sequence continues at coordinate 234,902 of NZ_JBSFSB010000006.1, read as the reverse complement.
TGCAGCCGACACGCCATGCCTACGGCGCGCTGCTGCTCGAACAGGGCCGGGTCGAGGAGGCGGCCGGTGTGTACGCCGCCGATCTCGGCCTGGACGACACCCTGCGCCGGTCCTGCCAGCATCCCGGCAACGTGTGGAGCCTGCACGGTTACCACGAGTGCCTGCAACGACTGGGACGCGACGGCGAAGCGGCAATCATCGGCCGGCAACTCGACCTGGCCCGCGCCCGCGCCGATGTGCCCGTGCTGGCATCGTGCGCCTGCCGCCTGGACGTCACGCCGCGGACTGCGCAGTGTTGCGAATAGGTGAATTTACTTGGCAGTCAACGTGTCATGCATCGAACACGGCGCCGAGCGCCTATCGTGGTCGTCAGGAAATGGTGACAGGGGGATGCGCGATACGCCGCGCGCGACCACTCCACCCCGTGAAAGGACAACGATGTCCAACGAACGGCACATGACGACCCGACGACCGACGGACGAGCCCTTGTTCACCCTCGTCGGGATGATCCGCCACGCCGTCGCCGACCCGGTCCGGTCGGCCGGCGGCAGCAAATCCGATGTCGAGGCGATCGCCGTCGCGGCGGCCTATGCGGCATGGTGCTGGGGCTCCACTCCGGCGGCCGCGGCCGAGCCGCCGGGCCTGAACCGGATGCCCGCGTAAACTGCCGGTGTGGCGATCAGCGACGAGGACCTCGAACATCTGCGCCGCTGCGTCGAATTGGCACGCACCGCCCTGAAGTCCGGCGATGAACCGTTCGGCTCCGTTCTCGTCGACGATGCCGGTGTCACGCTGTTCGCCGATCACAATCACGTCGCAGGTGGTGACGCCACCCAGCATCCGGAATTCGCCATCGCCCGGTGGGCGGCCGCGCACCTGAGCCCCGCGCAGCGTTCGACCGCCACCGTCTACACCTCCGGCGAGCACTGCCCGATGTGCTCGGCAGCGCACGCCTGGGTGGGGCTCGGCCGCATCGTGTACGCCGCGTCGGCGGAACAGCTGAGTCGGTGGTGTGCCGAATGGGGTACTCCCCCGATGCCGGTGGCACCGTTGCCGATCGGCGCGGTCGCCCCCGGCGTGGTGGCCGATGGACCCGCCCCGCAATTGGAGGACGAGATGCGCGCGCTGTACGAACAGGGCTTTCGACCGTGAGCGATCCGGACTGGGTGCGTCACGTCATCTGGTGGCAGATCTACCCGCTGGGGTTCGTCGGCGCCTTCCCGGCCGAGCCCGCTCCGGGCCCCGACGAGCATCGGCTGCTGCGCATCGTGGACTGGCTGGATCATGCGGTGCAGCTGGGCGCATCCGGCCTGGCGCTCGGTCCGGTGTTCACATCGCGCACCCACGGCTATGACACCACAGACCATTTCCACATCGACCCGCGTCTGGGCGATGATGCCGATTTCGACCGGCTGATGCAGGAATGCCGCTCCCGCGACCTCCGGGTGTTGCTCGACGGCGTCTTCAATCACGTGGGCACCGACTTCCCGCGCTACCGCGGTGCGGTCGAGGGTGGACCGGCGGACTGGTTCCGCAAGGGCCGCAACGGTTTCGGAAATTTCGAAGGCCACGGCGAGCTGATCGCGCTGGACCACCGGAATCCCGAGGTGGCGGCCTACACCGTGGACGTCATGGATCATTGGCTGGCCCGCGGTGCGCACGGCTGGCGGCTGGACGCGGCATATGCGGTGGCGCCGCACTTCTGGCAGCAGGTGCTCCCGGAGGTGCGCCGACGTCATCCGGACGCATGGTTCCTCGGCGAGGTGATCCACGGTGATTATCCAGCCCAGGTCGAGTCCGCAGGCTACGACTCGGTGACCCAGTACGAACTGTGGAAGGCCATCTGGAGCGCGCTCAACGATCAGAACTTCCATGAACTCGACTGGGCCCTGCAGCGGCACAATGACTTTCTCACGTCCTTTGTGCCCCTGACGTTCATCGGCAATCACGATGTCACCCGGATCGCCAGCAAGCTCGACGATATCCGGCACCTCGAACACGCACTGGTGTTGCTGCTCACCACCGGTGGCACCCCGAGCGTCTACGCCGGCGACGAATGGGCCTGGCGGGGCGTCAAGGAGGACCGGGCCGGTGGCGACGACGCGGTTCGTCCCGAGTTCGGACAAATACCGGATCCCGATGACACGCTGGCGCTGCATCAGTACCTCATCGGGTTGCGCCGCCGAAACCCGTGGCTGCACACGGCGACCACGGAAGCGGTGTCATTGACCAACACCGGCTACCTGTATCGGGTGTCGGCGGACGGGCACGCGCTGGTGGTGGCGCTCAACGTCGATGATGCGCCGTTGCAGGCGCGGCTGCCCGCGCCGGGCACCGTCATCGCGGGATCGGGTGCACCGCCCACCGAGCGGGTCGAGGACCTCGTCGTCCCGCCGCACGGTTGGGTGATCGTGGACTACGGCTGACTGTCGTCGGACCAGGTGTAGAGCCGTTCGGGTATGCCGCGGTCGCCGAGCATGAAGGCGCGGTGATAGCGCTCGGCCCGACCGACGGCCGCCATCCACGTCATCACCGTGCTGATCCGGTTACGAACGCCGGTGAGGAAGGCGATGTGGATGAAACCCCAGGCCAGCCAACCCAGGAAGCCGGACAACCGGACCGGGCCGACCTGCAGCAGCGCGTTGCACCGGCTGATATAGGCCGCCGAGCCGAGATCGCGGTAGCGGTATGCCCGCCGCGGCGTGCCGTCCAGGTCGCGACGCACGCAGGCGGCCACGTGCAGCCCGCCCTGCATGGCGTTCTCCGCGACACCCGGAAAATCGCCGCCGACCAGGTCACCGATGACGAAAACCTCGGGGTGCGCCGGCAACGACAGATCCGGCGCCACGCTGATCCGGCCCGCCCGGTCGGTGTGGGCGCCGAGGACCTCGGCGGCGTGCCTGGCGAACGGAACGGCCTCCACACCGGCCGTCCACAGCACTGTTCTGGTCCCAAACTTTTCGGGCGGCCCGCCGGACTTCGGTGTCACCGTCACACCGTCGCGGTCCACATCGATCACGTGCACACCCATGTGCAGTTCGACGCCCAGCGCCTGCAGCGTGCGGGTGGCCTTGTCGGTCAGACCGGGTGCGAAACTCTTCAACACCCGGTCGCCACCGTCGAACAGCAACACTCGCGCGTCCTCGGGGTCGATGCTGTGGAACTCATGGGCCAGCGTGCGCGAGGCCACCTCCCGGATCTGACCGGCGATCTCCACCCCGGTCGGTCCGCCACCGGCCACCGCGAAGGTCAGCCAGCCGTCCCGTTCCGGGCCCGGTGGCAGAGTTTCGGCGATCTCGAAGGCGGTGAACAGCCGCTGCCGGATGCACAACGCGTCGTCGAGGGTCTTCATGCCGGGCGCCCACTGCGCGAAATGCTCCTTGCCGAAGTAGGACTGCTGCATTCCCGCGGCGATGACCAGCACGTCGTAGTCGACGGTGAAGGTGGTCTCATCCGGTCGCATGGCCGTCACCGTGCGCGCGTCGGGGTCCAGCCGGATGGCCTCACCGAGCAGCGTCGTGATGTTGGGATAACGCGAAAGCTCCTCGCGCAGTGAACGACTGATGTGTCCGATGCTCAGTGTGCCGGTGGCGCACTGGTAGAGCAGCGGCTGGAACAGGTGACCGGCGGCACGGTCGAGCAGCGTGACGTCCACGTTCGCTCTGCCGAGTCGGCGCGCGCAGAACAGGCCGCCGAAACCACCGCCGATGATGAGTACTCGCGTGCGGGCGTCACCCATCAGCCGACAATAGCGCCGCCGAGGCCGGCGGCCGAGTATTCAGCGGACTGCAGACCGGTGGCTGCGAAACGGTCTCAGCGCCGAGTCGCAATCGTTGCGTAACCGCGATACACCACGCCGCGCTGGTACGCCTGTGACTGATGAGGCGCATGTTGAACTACCAACCGAAGAAAGCAACGGCGATTGCTTGGACACGAAAGGTGGGTTGGTTGCCGTTATGAAGACCATCAGGAAAATCCGTGGCGGTTGGCTCCGCAGACTGGCGGTGGTTGCCGCGTCGATGCTGGCCCTGCCCGGGCTGATCGGTTTCGCCGGGGGTTCGGCGACTGCTGGTGCATTCTCGCGGCCGGGTCTGCCCGTCGAGTATCTGGACGTGTTCTCCCAGTCGATGAACCGCAACATCCGTGTGCAGTTCCAGGGCGGCGGACCGCACGCGGTGTACCTGCTCGACGGCCTGCGCGCGCAGGACGACTACAACGGCTGGGATATCAACACCCCCGCCTTCGAGTGGTATTACCAGTCCGGGTTGTCGACCGTGATGCCGGTCGGTGGCCAGTCCAGCTTCTACGCCGACTGGTACGCACCGTCGAAGGGCAACGGGCAGAACTACACCTACAAGTGGGAGACGTTCCTGACCCAGGAGCTGCCCGCCTACCTGGAGGCGACCAAGGGCGTGTCGCGCACCGGTAACGCGGTGGTCGGCCTGTCGATGGCCGGTAGCGCCTCGCTGAACTACGCGATCCACCATCCGCAGCAGTTCATCTACGCCGCTTCGCTTTCCGGCTTCCTGAACCCGTCCGAGGGTTGGTGGCCGATGCTGATCGGTCTGGCCATGAACGATGCCGGCGGGTACAACGCCGAGAGCATGTGGGGCCCGTCGTCGGACCCGGCGTGGAAGCGCAACGACCCGATGGTCAACATCAACCAGCTGGTGGCCAACAACACCCGCATCTGGATCTACTGCGGCACCGGCACCCCGTCGGACCTCGACGTCCAGGGCAACGTCGGCAACCTGATGGCCGCACAGTTCCTGGAGGGCTTCACCCTGCGGACCAACGTCAGCTTCCGCGACAAGTACGTCGCGGCCGGTGGCACCAACGGCGTTTTCAACTTCCCGACCCATGGCACCCACAGCTGGGGCTACTGGGGCCAGCAGTTGCAGATGATGAAGCCGGACATCCAGCGTGTGCTGGGAGCTCAGGGCATCGCCTAGCTCTGCACCACAGAACCCAGGGAGCCTGCCGTACCCCCCGAACGGCAGGCTCCCTGCTTTTGTCTGCCGGGCGGGCGGTTCCGGCGAACAATCGTCGCCTTCGCAACAAAGAGCTGCGCGGCGACGAGGTCGAGCCATCGGTGATCGAGCAGGTCCGACCCAATCTCGTTGTCTGGTCGTCGTTGTGGCCGATCCGACCCGATCTGCGCATCCGGTTCTATCTCACCGACTTGCCGGACCGCGGCGCCGATCTGCGCTGGACGCTGCTGGCCGAGGAGCCGGCACCGGACCCGGAGTTCGTGCGCCGGGTGCGGCACCGGATCGGCGAGCTCATCAACGCCAGTCTGCGCTACACCTACGGTCAGTGAAAATCGGTTGCGTCACCGCCCGGTAGGGGCGTTGAGTAGCACCATGGGCGGGCAACGACAACGCAGCGACTGCTGGGATAGTCTGCGCGCCACTGCCATCGGGTCGATGTGGGGACGGTCGATGCTCGGGGAACCGTTGCGGCGGTCAGCTTCCCGCCGCAACGATGCGCACCTCGCCGTCGCTCACCACGGCGCAGATGCGATGGGGCGTGCCACCGTTGGGCCGGGTCGCGAGTAGGTGCTCGGCCACCGGCGCCGCCAACTGCGTCCGAATGATTCTGCGAAGGCCCCGCGCTCCGTAGACCGGATCGAAGCCCTTGGCGTGCAGCAGGTCGAGGACATCGTCACCCGCGGTCAATTCGACCGATTCGCGGGCCAGTTGCCGGGCGAGGACCTGAAATTCACGCAGCGTCACCGCACGCGCGGTGTCCGGGGTGAACGCATCCATGACGACCACCTCGTCGATGCGGTTGAAGAACTCCGGATCGAAGAAGTTCTCCACGGCCTCGTGCACGACGGCGCGATGGTCGTGCTGCTCGTCGGTCGCGGTGGCCCTGCGTCGGAACCACGGGAGCCGCCGGTGATCGCGTTGGTGGCGGGCGACCTCCGCCGAACCGAGGTTCGACGTGATGAACACGTGGCAGTTGCGGAAGCTGATCCGTTCGCGCCCGTTTGCCAGACGTAATTCGCCACAGTCCAGGACGTGCAGCAGCGCCCGGATGACGGTGCGGTCGGCCTTTTCGATCTCGTCGAGCAGGACGATGCCGGCCGTGAACGGGTCACCCTCGATCCTGTCCCTGTCGAACAGGGTGAACGATTCCTTGCTACCGGCGTAGCCCGGCGGCGCACCGGAGAAGGACGCTGCGTAGTGCTCCTGGACCAGCGCGGCCATGTCTATCCGGCATAGATCGTCGGGGCCGGAACGTAATTCGCTCGCCACCTGTCGGACCAGTTCGGTCTTGCCGACCCCGGTCGGCCCCACGAGCAACACGCTCGACAAGGGTCGACCCGGGTCGGCAACCCCGGCATGTGCGATGGCCAGGGCACGCGCGACGGCGTCCAACGCCACGTCTTGGCCCAGAATTCGGGTACCGAGCCGGCGGCGAAACTCGACCGGGTCGAAAGCGGTCGGGCCGGGCGGAGCGGCACCATTGGTGCCGCCGCCGTCGAACGTGGCGTTCTGGTCGTGGTACATGTCGGTGATGAACGGCATGAAAGCTCGCTAAACCTCTGCGCTCTGCTCGACCGGCAGTGCTCCGACGCGGCAGTCAGCGACACCGACGGTGTCCCGGGTGATCGACTCCACGACCTCTTGAGCCTTCTGCGCATCGGTCACCCACAACTTGTAGAACTCAAAGGGGCAATCCGCGACGCCCTTGTCCCCATCGCCGGCGGCATGCACGCCGGAGTAACCGCGGTGCAGCAACTTGAACAGGTGGTTCTGCGACTGGTCGTTGTGCCGGGCATCGCGTATCGCCGACAGCGACAGTTGGGCGAACTGGATGCCGTACTCCTCTTCACCCGTCTCGCCGAGGGTGCGCCCGTCGAATCCGATCACCGCGGAATGCCCGAAGTAGGAGTACACGCCGTCGAATCCGGCGGCATTCGCCACGGCCACATAGCAGTTGTTGGCCCAAGCCATCGCCTTGGCCATCAGCACCTGCTGATCCTTGGCCGGGTACATATACCCCTGGCAACGCACGATCAGCTCGGCGCCCTTCATGGCGCAATCGCGCCAGATCTCCGGATAGTTGCCGTCGTCGCAGATGATCAACGAGATCTTCATACCCTTGGGGCCTTGACTGACGTACGTCGTGTCCCCCGGGTACCACCCCTCGATGGGGCACCACGGCAAGATCTTCCGATACTTCTGCACGATCTGGCCGGTGTCGTCGATGAGGACCAGGGTGTTGTAAGGCGGCTTGTTCGGGTGGTCTTCGTGCCGCTCACCGGTGATGGAGAAAACGCCCCACGTCTTGGCCTTGCGGCAGGCCGCGGCAAAGATGTCGGTCTCATCCCCCGGGATCGTCGCGGCCGTGGCGTACATCTCGTCGGGGTCGTACATGATGCCCTGAGTCGAGTATTCCGGGAAGACAACAAGATCCATGCCTGGCAGCCCCGACTTCATCCCGACCACCATGTCGGCGATCTTGCGTGCGTTATCGAGAACCTCCTGCTTGGTGTGCAGCCGCGGCATCTTGTAGTTGACCACCGCAACCCCGACGGTGTCCGGGCTCGATGAGATGTCACCGTGACGCATTTGATCTCCTCCTTGTTGGGTGAAACAGGTTGACGTGCTTCGGTTCGGAACGGATTCAGCCGTAGATCGGCTGTTTGGCGACCCCGGCCGGGGAACGACGTGGTGCCGAACTCGCCAGTTTGGCGACGACGAGAAGCAGCGACAGCCCCACCGCCCAGGCCACGGCGATGGCAGCCGATGTCCGGTATCCGCCGGTGAGCGCGAGGAAGGCCGGCACCGCGCAGGTGGGCAGGCTCAGCAAGGTGACCGCCCAACCGGTGAAGGACGTCAACTCCTCCCGGCCGAGGCCCAGCACGAGGAAGAACAGCGTCCACAACACCGCCCACGCCAGCCAGATCACCCCGAAGACGGGATCACCGGAGATGGTGAACGACAGCATCGAGTAGACCACCGCGGCCAGCGCAACGAACAGCGAAAACCAGCCCAGCCCTTCGGGTTCGAGACCGGCGAGGTTGACGACTCCGACGTAGAGGTAGGTGAACCCGAACAGGTAGAGTCCCGAGGCCGCCAGCGTGGCGGCCGCATCACCGGCGGCCTGGATGAGCATCACCGTCGGCACGACGCACTGCAGGGCACCGACGAACAGGTTGAGCACGGCGGCTGACCGCGCCGGGACCCTGCCCAGCAGCATCAGGCCGTTGACGAAGAGAACGGCCCCGACATACAGCAAGCCGACATTGTTCATGACCACTCCGACCGCTCACATTCAGATGGAATATCTCCAAATGAAAGTAAGTGATGGGCGACACAGTGTCAACACTGCCGGCCGCGGGCTCACCGGCCTCAGCGCCTGCCCAGCGTGGTCAGCACATCGAAGTCGAAGCCGTCGGCCATCGCCAGGTGAACCGGCTGCTCGGTGACATCTGGCCGGAACTGCACTGTGCCCCTTGGACTTTCGTAGGCCACACACTCGGAAGTGGACACATCGTGCAACCGACCGGCACGGTGGATCAGGCGAGCCAGCAGTTGCGGACCCTCGTAACAGGATTCGGAGATTCCGGTCAGCGGCGGCGCGGCCGGACCATGCATGTCCACGTACCGCTGCATCAGGTCCATCGAGTTCGCCCCCACCATGGACCGAAAGTACGAGGCAGCGGCGAAAAGCCCACGGGTGGCGCCCTCCCCGCTGGCCAGCAGCATGCTCTCATCCATCAACGGGCTGAATCGCAGAAACTCCTGATCTGCAGCCGATGCCGCACACGCGCGGTTGAACTCCACCGCGTCCTGACCGACCAACAGCATCAGCACCGCGTCACAACCGGAACGCACCGCGTCGGTCACCACCCCGGTCACCTCCCCCTTGCCGAGATCGACGAACCGGCGCCCGACAATCTGCAGGTTCAGTTCGTCGGCATAACGGCGCACCGCGGCCATCGACGATCGCGGCCACACGTAGTCATCCCCGACGATGAACCACCGACGGATGCCCGCGTTGTCACGCAGCCAGCGCAACGCCGGCGCGATCTGCCCGTCGGGAGTCTCACCGCAGCAATAGATGTCGCGACGGGTCTCGCCGCCCTCATAGAGCGCCGGATAGGCGTAGGGCACCCGCCCCGCCACCACCGGCGCCAACGCGTTGCGCACCGAGGAGATGTGCCAACCGCTCACCGCATGCGCGCGGCCGCTGGTGATCAGCGCGTCAACCGCTCCGGCGACGACCGCGGGCGGCGCTCCCCCGTCGACGATCTCGACGCACACCTCACGTCCCAATACGCCGCCGGCGCGGTTCAGATCATCGGCCACCAACCGGCTCACCGCTTCACACGACGGCCCGAACACCCCGCCCGGCCCCTGCAGCGGCACGACCATGGCCAGCCGCCATGCCTCGTCGCGACCCGAAGTCGCGGAGTGCCTGTTCACTGCGTCGTCCTCACCGGAGCCGTCGACGGATCGGCTGCTATCATTTCCACTTGGAAGTATTGCGCCCGCCGGGTGGTCTGGGCAAGGTCCGGAGGAGATGTCGTTCATGCCGAATGACCGGTCTGCCGATCTGGCAGCAACGACATCGACGGCACCGGCGGTGCTGCGGGCGGCGCGCAGACTCTCCGCCGGCCTCGAGGCCGAACTGCAGGCCGAGCAACTCGGCATCGATCATTGGCTGGCCATCGAGGCGCTGGCCGCCGCCAGCGGGTTGACCATGGCCGAGTTGCAGAGCGCGACCGCGACGGCCGGACCGACGCTGACCCGGATCGTCGACAAGCTGATCAGCCTCTCGCTGGCATACCGCGAGGTCGATGCGGTGGACCGACGCAAGGTGCGGGTGTACCTGAGCCCACGCGGGGAGCAGCTGCGTGACCGGCTCGCACCGGTCCTGGCCGATGTCGAACACCAGTGGTTGGAGTCCGAGGGCGGTGCGCTGCGCCGGTCTCTCACCCGTCGCACCTGAGCTCTGTTCTGTGCTCCCATCCGCCGTGTGTGTAGGACGTCGCCGAACTTGTCGGATTTGAGGACCAGTGACCTGCGGGATTCTCACCAGCCTTGCACTCGGTGTTTCACCAAGGTGTCGGAACCCTCGGGTGATTGCCTGGATGACGGCGCCGGCCGGTCGGTGACATGGGTCGTCAGTCGATGTCTGGCGCAGGTGTGGTCATGGAATGCCAAACGGAGAAACGGACGGTTGCGGCTACACGACGTCGATTCAATATCGTCGTCGCGCTGGAGCTGATCGTCGTGGAACTGCGCAACTCGTCGGCGCCAGCCTCGTCCGCGGTCACATCGGCTCAGTGTTCGCCGAGCACGCGAGGTTGGTCCAGTACCCGTTCGATCACGTCCGCAGCCGTGGCGGCGCCTCCGGCAGCATCCATCTCGGTACGCATCTGACCCAGTCGATCACGTATGCCCGCATCGCCGGCGGCCGCGGTCACCGCCGTCCAGATGGCAGTGGCGTCGAGGTGCTCCGGGTTGAGAGCGAGCCCGAGGCCAAGCCCGGCGATCCGATCGGCGTTCGCCCGCTGCTCGGCCATCTGCGGTATTGCGATCAACGGAACCCGCTGGTAGATGCTCTCCATGGTGCTGCCCATCCCGCCGTGGGTTAGGAAGGCGTGAGCGTGCCGTAGGACGGCCACCTGCGGCACCTGATCATGGACCTCGACATTGTCCGGGATGGGTCCGAGCCCGTCTGGAGCGACCTGTCCGCCGATCGCGAGCACAACATGCCAGGGCCGGTCGGCGGCCGACTCGACGATCATCCGGTAGAACTCGGGCCGGTCGTTGTAGGCCGTCCCGAGTGAGACCAGCAGGACCGGTCGACGGTTTGCCGGTGGCGTCCAGTCGGCGTTCAAAGCCTGCTCGGTGAGACATGGCCCGACGAAATGCCATCCCTCGAAGGTCTCACCGGAGTACTGGAAGGCGCGGGGCAGGGTGACGAGCCGCGCGGCTGCGGACCGGCCTTGGAGGAAGTTGCCGACCCCGCCGATGTCCTGGCTGCGCAAGTAGCGGCCGATCCGGAATATCTGCCACAGGAACCGCGGGCTGACCGGGTTGATCTCGGCATAGGTGTTCATCGACCAATGCTCATTGCTGACGAAGTTCGGCCAGGTCTCCACCGCGGGCACACGCCACCGATGAGCCAGGATCCTGCCCCACCAGGCGAGTGTGCCGTCGTGCAGCACTAGGTCGGGAGGCTGCGTCGCGGCGAGAAGGGGCACCACGGCTGCGGTCTCATCCAGCAGCAATCCCATCGCTCGGATCAGTTCCTTGCCATGCATTTGCGGTGGCCCACCATCGACCTGTTCCCAGGTTGAGATGACAGGTTCGAACCGGGCACCTGTCTCGGCGATTCGATCGCCGAACATGCGGGGCGCCCAATAGGTCACCCGGTGGTCCCGGCGTAAGAGTTCGGCCACGATCCCGAGCGTGGGATTGATGTGACCGGCTCCCAGCGGGCCGTAGGCATAAATGGTCGCCACTAAGGATCAAAGGTAACCGAAACTCGCGCCGGAGGCGCTAACGCGCGCGAACGAGCCTGACGGTGCACCGAAGATCCGAACAATATCGGCGGATTCCTACAGTGTGTTCGCCCACAGCGCAGCACCGCGCCGCCGGGAACAACCCGACCGCCTCCGTAGTTGAGCCCCTCAGAATCAACTTTGGAGGTTTGATGTCTGAAGCCATCGCAGTCCCGGTCTTGTTCGTCAGCGAACCCATCGTGCTGCCCGGCATGGTGGTGCCCATCGAGCTCGACGACGCCGCCCGCGCCGCCGTCGAAGCGGCCCAGGTCGCAGCCGGCGAGGGTGAGACCGGCACGCTGCTCATCGCCCCGCGCCTGGATGACCGCTATCCCACCCACGGTGTGCTGGCCTCGATCGTGCAGGTCGGCCGGGTCCCGGGCGGCGGCGCCGCTGCCGTCGTCAAGGGCGAGACCCGCGCACACATCGGCTCGGGCACGACCGGACCGGGCGCGGCGCTGTGGGTCGAGGTCGACCCGATCGCCGATGCCGAGGTGTCCGAGGAGACCAAGACGCTGGCGGGCGAGTACAAGAAGCTGCTGCTGGCGATGCTGCAGCGGCGCGAAGCCTGGCAGATCGTCGACGTCGTCAACAAGATCAGCGATCCGTCCGCGCTGGCCGACACCGCCGGCTACGCGTCGTACCTGACCGACGTGCAGAAACGCGAGCTACTGGAAACCTCCGATGTGGGCCGTCGCCTCCGTCTGCTGATCGACTGGACCGGCGAGCACCTGGCCGAGACCGAGGTCAACGACAAGATCGCCGAGGACGTCCGGGCCGGAATGGACAAGCAGCAGAAGGAATTCCTGCTGCGCCAGCAGCTGGCCGCGATCCGCAAGGAACTCGGGGAATTGGGCCCAGAGGGTGCTGACGACCCAGCGGATTATCGGGCCCGCGTGGAGGCCGCCGAGCTGCCCGAGAAGGTCCGCGAGGCCGCGCTGCGCGAGGTCGGCAAGCTGGAACGCACCAGCGACCAGAGCCCCGAGGGCGGTTGGATCCGCACCTGGCTGGACACCGTGCTGGACCTGCCGTGGAACTCCCGCACCGAGGATTCGACGGATCTGAAGTCCGCCCGCGAGATCCTGGACGCCGATCACCACGGACTCGACGACGTCAAGGATCGCATCGTCGAGTACCTGGCGGTGCGCGCGCGGCGCGCCCAGCGCAACATGTCCGTCGTCGGCGGTCGCGGTTCGGGTGCGGTCATGGTGCTGTCCGGGCCTCCCGGCGTCGGTAAGACCTCGTTGGGCGAATCCGTGGCACGGGCGTTGGGCCGCAAGTTCGTTCGCGTGGCTCTCGGCGGCGTGCGCGACGAGGCCGAGATCCGCGGGCACCGGCGCACCTACGTCGGTGCGCTGCCAGGCCGCATCGTGCGAGCCATCGGTGAGGCGGGATCGATGAACCCCGTCGTGCTGCTCGACGAGATCGACAAGGTCGGTTCGGACTACCGCGGCGACCCGTCATCGGCGCTGCTGGAGGTGCTGGACCCGGCGCAGAACCACACCTTCCGCGACCACTACCTGGAGCTGGATCTCGATCTGAGCGACGTGGTGTTCCTGGCCACGGCCAACGTGATCGAGAACATCCCGTCGGCGCTGCTGGACCGCATGGAGCTGATCCAGATCGACGGGTACACCGAGGACGACAAGGTGGCCATCGCCCGGGATTACCTGCTGCCGCGCCAGGCCGAACGGGCCGCGCTGACCTCCGATGAGGTCACCGTCACCGACGCCGCACTGCGCAAGATCGCGGCCGACTACACCCGCGAACCGGGCGTGCGCCAGTTCGAGCGGCTACTGGCCAAGGCACTGCGCAAGGTCACCACCAAGATCGCCGGTGACCCGATCACGATCGATGAGCCGGATCTCGTTGCGTACCTGGGCCGTCCGCGGTTCACCCCGGATTCCGACGAACGCACGTCGGTCCCGGGCGTGGCGACCGGCCTGGCCGTCACCGGACTGGGCGGCGATGTGCTCTACATCGAGGCCGGTTCGGTCGACGCGGAGCCGGGGCTGAAGCTGACGGGTCAACTGGGCGACGTGATGAAGGAGTCGGCGCAGATCGCGCTGTCCTACGTCCGCGCGCACGCCGAGCAGTTGGGCGTCGACCCGAAGGCACTGGACCGGCAGATCCACGTCCACGTGCCCGCGGGCGCGGTGCCCAAGGACGGCCCGTCGGCCGGCGTGACGATGGTGACCGCGTTGGTTTCCATGGCCACCGGACGGCAGGTGCGCGGCGATGTCGGCATGACCGGCGAGGTCACGCTGAACGGCCGGGTGCTGCCCATCGGCGGTGTCAAGCAGAAGCTGCTCGCCGCACAGCGGGCCGGGCTGAAGACCGTCTTCATCCCGCAGCGCAACGAACCCGATCTCGACGAGGTCCCGGCCGAGGTGCTCGATGCGCTGGAGGTGCGGCCGATGACCGATGTCGCCGAGATCGTGGCCTTGGCGCTGGAGCCGGCCGCCGAGACGGTGACCGCGGCCGCCTGACAGCTCTCCAACCCCCGCCGCGAGCAGACGTGAATGGCCCTATATCTCGGGATATAGGGGCCATTCACGTCTGCTCGCCGGGATAAGGTGACCGGCATGACCGGTAAGACGCATCAGTACGCGCTCGATATCACCTGGACGGGCAATACCGGTACGGGCACCAGCGGCTACCGGGAATACGAACGGGCGCACGAGATCAGCGCGCCGGGCAAGCCGACCATCGCCGGCAGCTCGGATCCGTCCTTCCGCGGTGATCCGCAGCGCTGGAACCCCGAGGAACTGCTGGTGGCGTCGCTGTCGCAGTGCCACATGCTGTGGTTTCTGGCGCTGTGCGCGCAGCAGGGCATCGTGGTCACCGGCTACACCGACCACCCGTCGGGGACCATGGCCGAAACACCGGACGGGGGCGGGCATTTCACCGACGTCACGCTTCGGCCGGTGGTGTCGCTGGCCGATCCGTCGCAGGCCGATGCGCTGCTCGATATCCACGAGCGCGCCCATCACCTGTGTTTCATCGCCAACTCGGTGAATTTCGAGGTCCGGTGCGAGCCCGGTTCGGCTTAAACTCGGCGGCATGACCGACGTGAACGCGCTCAAACGCCGTGTCGTGCATCCCGTTCAGCGCCGCGTCGTCAATCCCGTCGGACGGCGTCTGCCCGTCACCATGCTGGAGACCACCGGCCGCAAGTCCGGGCAGCCGCGGCGCACCGCGGTGGGCGGGCGGGTCGTCGACAATCAGTTCTGGATGGTCTCAGAGCACGGTGAGCATTCGCACTACGTGCGAAACATCAAAGCCGACCCGGCCGTCCGGGTCCGGATCAGGGGTCGATGGCGCACCGGCACCGCGCACCTGCTGCCCTCGGATGATCCGATCGCCCGGCTGGCCCAGCTGCCGCAGCTCAACAGCGCGATGGTGCGGGCCATGGGCAGCGACCTACTCACCATTCGCATCGATCTGGACTGACGATGGCCTACGACGAAGACCTCGCCGAGCGGGTCCGAGAGCTGCTCGGCGGCGCCGACGAGAAGCGGATGTTCGGCGGGCTGGCTTTCCTGGTGAACGGCAATATGGCCGTCTGCGTCTCGGGCCAGGGCGGGTTGATGGTGCGGGTGCCGCCCGAGACGACCGAAACGCTGCTGGCACGCGCCCATGTGACGCCGATGGTGATGTCCGGCCGTGAGGTCCGTGGCTGGATCCGGGTGGCGACGACGGGCCTGACCGACAAGCGCACGCTGCGATCCTGGGTGCAGCGCGGGGCCGACCACGCGAGGTCACTCGAGCCCAAATAGCCGACGTTTGTCGTGGCCCGTGCGCGGGGTACCTCAACCGGATGTCGGATCACGAAGAAACAGTCGATCGACTCCTCGAACACGCAGGCACCACCTACGCCGATGAAGCCGGCATCTCACTCAAGGACACACCGGCACCGCTGTTCCAACTGCTTACGCTGGCCATGCTGGCCAGCAAACCCATCGGCGCGGATATCGCCACCGCGGCCGCCCACGAGCTACACACGTCGGGACTGCGGACACCGGACGCCGTCCTCGACGCCGACCGCAAGACCATGATCGAGGCATTCGGCCGCGCCCATTACGCCCGCTACGACGAGAGTTCGGCGACCCGGATGACCGAACTGGCATCCCGGGTACGCGACGAGTACGGCGGGGATCTGCGCAATCTCGCCGAGTACGCGAAACATGATGTGGCAGTGGCCAAGCGGGACCTGCAGGAATTCAAGGGCATCGGCCCGACCGGTGCGGACATCTTCCTACGGGAAGTGCAGGACACCTGGACATGGGTGCGGCCCTACTTCGACGATCGTGCCGTCGACGCCGCCCGCGAGCTCGGACTGCCTGCCGCCCCGGACAACCTGGGCAGGCTCGCGCCCCGCCGATCGGCCCAACTCGCCGCCGCACTGGTGCGGGTATCCCTGGACGACGACCTGCGCGACACCATCAAGTCCGAGCGGACGGAGAAGCGGTCATGACCAAACCCACCCATGTCATCATCGGCGGCGGACTCGCCGGCGCCAAGGCGGTTGAGGCACTGCGCAGCAAGGACTTCGGCGGCACCATCATCCTGTTCGGTGCCGAGGACGAACTCCCCTACGAGCGTCCTCCGCTGTCGAAGGACTATCTGGCGGGCAAGGCCACACCGGCCGATTTCACCGTGCAGCAAGCCGATTGGTACCGCGAGCACGATGTCGATCTCCGGCTCGGTACCGAGGTCACGACGATCGACCCGGCGGCGCATGCCATCAGCTTCGACGAAGGCCGTCACGAGCACTACGACAAGTTGCTGTTGGCCACCGGTTCCCGGCCACGTCGGCTCACGATCCCCGGCGCCGACGCCGACGGTGTGCACGTGCTACGCACCGTCGGCGATGCCGCCACGCTGCTGTCGGTCCTGGAACACGGTAAGCGGCTGGCGATCGTGGGCGCGGGCTGGATCGGGCTGGAGGTCGCGGCGTCCGCACGGTCGCGCGGGATCGAGGTGACGGTCGTCGAAACGGCCGAGTTGCCCCTGCTGACTGCGCTGGGGCGCGAGAACGCCGAGATCTTCGCCGCCCTGCACACCGACCATGGCGTGGATCTGCGCTTCGGTGCCACCGTCGACGGCATCACCACCACCGCCGGCGGGCCCGCCACCGGACTGCGGCTGGGCGACGGTTCGACGGTGGTCGCCGACGCCGTGCTGATCGCGGTCGGTGCCCAACCCAACGTGGAGCTGGCCGAACAAGCCGGCCTGGACATCGTCGAGGGCGGTATCGCCGTCGACGCGTCGCTCAAGACCAGCGACGACGATATCTACGCCGTCGGCGATATCGTGTCAGCCCAGCATCCGCTGTACGGCACCCGGATACGCACCGAACATTGGGCCAACGCGCTCAAGCAGCCGGAGGTGGCCGTCGCCGGCATGCTGGGCACCCCGGGGATATACGACGAGCTGCCCTACTTCTACACCGATCAGTACGACCTCGGCATGGAATACGTCGGCTATGCACCCCAGTACGACTCGGTGGTGTTCCGCGGCGATGTCACCAAACGTGAATACACCTCGTTCTGGCTGGACAAGAAGAACCGCGTGCTGGCGGGGATGAACGTGAACATCTGGGAAGGACTCGATGACATCAAGGCGGTCATCCGGTCCGGCAAGAAGATCGACCCTGATCAATTGGCGGATTCGAAAGTCCCACTGGCCGAACTGTTCAACTGACCACCGCTAGGGTGGTCCCCATGTTCCCCACCCCGGTCAACGTCGTCGTCACCGGTGCCGCCGGCCAGATCGGTTACGCTGCCCTGTTCCGGATCGCCGCGGGCGCCATGCTCGGCCGTGACACCCCGGTCACCCTCCGACTACTGGAACTGCCCGACGCTGTCCGCGCCGCCGAGGGCGTCGTGATGGAACTCGATGACGGCGCCTTCCCACTGCTGGCCGGCACCGAGATCTACGACGACCCGGTGCGGGCCTTCGACGGCGTCGACGTCGCCCTGCTGATCGGTGCCCGGCCACGCACCAAGGGGATGGAACGTGCCGATCTGTTGGGTGCCAACGCCCAGATCTTCGCCACCGCGGGTGCGGCGCTCAACGCCGGCGCCTCCACGGGGGTGCGGGTTCTGGTCGTCGGAAATCCCGCCAACACCAATGCCCTGGTGGCCTCGACGCACGCACCCGACATCCCGCGCGAGCGGTTCACCGCGCTGACCCGACTGGACCACAACCGCGCGGTGGCCGCGATGGCCCGCCACGCACGCGTGCCGGTCACCGAGATCAGCCGGATGACCATCTGGGGCAACCACTCCCCGACGCAGTACCCCGACATCTTCCACGCCATCGTCGGCGGCCGGTCGGGCGCCGACTACGCCGCCGACACCCATTGGCTGGCTGATGATTTCATACCGACGGTGGCCCGGCGCGGCACCGCGATCATCGAGGCACGCGGTGCCAGTTCGGCGGCCTCGGCCGCCAACGGCGCCATCGACCACATCGACGACTGGGTGCACGGCACCCCCGACGGTGACTGGACGTCGGTGGCCCTGCCCTCCCCCGGCGCCTACGGTGTCGAGGAGGGACTGGTGTGCTCCTTCCCGTGCCGTTCGGTCGACGGGCGCTGGGAGATCGTCGAAGGCCTTGACGTCAACGCCTTCTCACGATCCCGCATCGACGCCTCGCTGACCGAACTACGCGAGGAACGCGACGCCGTGGCGGCGCTGGGCCTGCTGTAGCTCAGCCCAGCGTCGCCGTTCCGTCGGCGTGCACGGTGACCTTCGCGCCGGCGATGTCCTCGGCGACGCTGGCCTGCGCCTGGGAACGATCGTCGAGCACCGCCAGCGTGCGGGTGTCCGCCGGGGTGCGCACCGCCAGGAAGGCCTTCTCCGGCACACCGTCGCGGTCGAACGGCGTCGTCCAGGTCTCCACCGTCCCCACCCCGGACCACTCGACCTCCGCGGCCCGCGTCGGCTCGGCGTCCACCGCGGACTGCACGTCCTCCCAGCGGAATTCGTGGCTGGGCGGCTCGGTACCGTACACCCCGAAGCTGTGCTTGGTGAGGTAGCCGCCATTGGCGGTGATCAGCCCGCGGCTGCCCGGAGCGGCGACCAGGCGCTCCGCCATGGTCGCGATCGAGTGGGTGACGTAGTTGTTCCACGGGCCGCCGGCGAACGTCAGGCCGCCGGTGACCGTCAGCGGTCGCTGCGGGTCATCGAGGGGCAGCCCCAACTCGTTGGCCGCCACCTGCACCGCCGAGGGGAAGCAGGAGTAGACGTCGACCATGGCGATATCGCCGATACCGGTTTCGGCGAGTTCGAGCGCGCGGCGCCCACCGATCCGGATCGCCGGTGAGCCGTGGAACTCGGCGCGCTGACTGATCTCGTAGGTGTCGTGGGCGTCGGTCCCGGCGTACGGGAAAACCCAACGCTCCCTGGGAATCTGCAGGTACGTCGCCTTCTGCGCCGACATCAGGATCAACGCGGCGCCCTGGTCCACCATGTTGTTGGAGTTCATCAGCTTGGTGTAGGGCGCGCTGATCATCCGGTTCTTCGGTCCGGGCGTGGCGATCTCCTCGGCCGGCACCGCTTGCTGGTTCCAGGCGTGCGGGTTCGAGGCCGCCACGGCACTGAAGCGCGCCCACAGCTCACCGATGCGGTGTTGGTGCGCTGCCGGTGACTCCCCGGCGGCGATGCGCAGCGCCTGTTCGAACATCGGATAGACGAACGCCGGTCGGTCCAGGTGGATGCGCAGCTCACCCGGCCCGGCCAGGGCGAACTCATCCTCGGACCCGGGTGCCAGCGGCACCGACTCGTCCTGCTTGGTGCCGACCAGCTTTTCGCCTCGAGCCCGCAGCCGTGTGCGGCTGCGCCAGGTTTCACCGCCGCTGATCAGCACGACCTCGTTGCGGCCCTGCTGGATGTCCAGGCAGGCCTGGTTGACCAGTGACTGCGGGATGTTCCCGCCGATCGGGGTGTAGCAGGTCTCGGCGTCACCGGCTCCGATGCGCTGGGCCAGCAGCAGACCGGGGTCGCGGTAACGCCACGACAGCAGGTTCACGATCCGCACCGAGTCGACGGCGGCCAGCACCCGGGGATCGGCCGCCGCGCGTGCGGCGGACTCCATCAGGTCGACCGGCTCGTTCGCCGCGCTCTCCTCGCGCTGATTGACCTGGCCGTACCCGACGAGCACCGGGGTCCTGGGGTCGATGGTCATGGGTGCATTCCTCTCCACGAGCGTGCGGAAACTCTTGGCTGGGCGCGGCGTGTTGGGGTGCAGACACGCACGCTCGCCGATATCAGGCGGGGCCGACCCGGTAGATCGACTTGAGCACCTGATAGGCGGCCATTCCCTCGGGTCCGAGTTCGCGACCGAGCCCGCTGGCCTTGACCCCGCCGAACGGTGCGTTCACGTCCAGCTGGTACTCGTTGACGCCGATGGTGCCGGTGCGCACGGCCCGCGCGATATCGGTGGCCCGCTCGACGTCGGTGGACCACACGGTGCCGCCCAAGCCGAACTCGCTGTCGTTGGCGATGTCGATGGCCTCCTGCTCGGTGCCGTACGGGATGACCGTCAACACCGGGCCGAAGATCTCCTCCTGGGCGATGCGCGCCGAGTTGTCGACATCGGCGAACACCGTGGGCGAGACGAACCAGCCCTGCGGCTGATCGGCCGGAACCGAACCGCCGGCCACCAGTTTGGCCTCCGACCTGCCGATGTCGATGTAGTCGAGCACCCGGTCCTGCTGACGCTTGCTGACCAGCGGGCCGATATCGGTGGCCTTCTCCAGCGGATCGCCGACCACCAGTCCGTCGGCCAGCGCCGCGACCGCGTCGACCACCTCGGCATAGCGCGAGCGCGGCGCCAGGATGCGCGAACTCAGGTGACAGGTCTGACCGTTGTTGACGAACGATGCCGAGCGCAAACCCTTGACCGTCGCGTCCAGGTCGGCATCGTCGAGAATGATCGCCGCCGACTTGCCGCCGAGTTCCAGCGTCACCGGACGCAGCAGTTGGCCGCACACCTGCGCGATGGTGCGTCCGGCGGCGGTCGAACCGGTGAAGGCGACCTTGTCCACACCCGGATGTGCGACCAGGTGCGCCCCGGCCCCGGGTCCACCGGCGATGACGTTGAGCACGCCGGCGGGGAGACCGGCCTCCTGCGCGGCCTCGGCGAATACCAGTGCGTCCAGTGCCGTTTCGGGTGCGGCCTTGAGCACCATGGTGGCTCCGGCGGCCAACGCGGGCGCGATCTTCATCGCGGCCAGCGCCTGCGGATAGTTCCACGGCGTGATCGCGGCGACCACACCCACCGGTTCGCGGCGCACGATGGTGTGTCCGATGGCCGCCGGGCGGGTGTCCTCGTCGGCACCGGACTCGATCAGGTCCGCGTAGTAGCGCAGCAGCAGCGCGGGATAGATGCCGTTGGCGCCCTTGGACAGCCGGATCGGCATGCCGTTCTCACGCGAGCACAGGCGGTGGGTGTCCGCGCCCCGTTGTTGCAGGGCGTCGGCGAAGCGCCGCAGCACGGCGGCGCGCTCGGCAGCGGGGGTGCCTGCCCAGACCTGCAGCGCGTCGCGGGCCGCCGCGACCGCGGCGTCGACCTCGGATTGGGTTGCCGCCGAACCCAGTCCGAGTTGTTGCTCAGTGGCCGCCTCGATGACGGGGGTGGACTCTGCCGCAGTGCGGAACTCGCCACCGATGAAGATGGATGCGGTGCTCACGGGGTCACTCCTGGTGGTCGTCGGTGTATTCGAACAAGACGTCGGCGGCGATCAGCCGGTCGATCTCGACCTGGTCGAGGCCGAGCGCCCGGTGGGCGATGTCACGGGTGTGCTGCCCGGCCATCGGGGCGGGACGCAACTCACCGCGGGGAATGCGGCGATACGGAGCTGGTCCGGTTTCACTCGGCATCGGTTCGTCGAACAGCGGGTGCTTCAGCTCGGCGTATAGCGACCGGAACTGCACCTGCACATCGTCGAGCACATCGCCGGCCCGGTTCATCGGGCCGGCCGGGATGCCGGCGCGCTGCAGTTGCTCGCTCACCTCGTGCTTGTCCCGGTCGGCGGTGAAGGCCCCCAGAATGGCGGTGAGCGCGCCGGCGTCGGCGGGCAGATCGATGCCGATCAGGGATGCCAGCGTGTCCCGGTCCTTCTGGTCGCGCACCGAGATGACACACCATTCGTCCTCACCTGCGCACGGGCACACCGCATGCACCGCAGGGTCCGCGGTGACGGCCACCCCGGCCCGCGTCGCGGCCTCGCCGACATAGGCCATGGCGAGCTGATTGACCGCGACCTCGGCCTGCGAGATGTGCACATGCGCACCGGTTCCGGTGCGTTCCCGGCCGATCAGCACGGCCAGGGTGGCGATCGCGGTGATCCGGGCGGCGACGTGATCGGGGAAAATCGTGGTGGCGTCGAAGAAGTGGTCGACCTGCGCCCCCACACCGCGCCACAATCGGGTGACACCGGTGGTGGCGCGCACCAGCGGCCCGTAACCCATCCGGTCACTCCACGGCCCGGAATCCCCGAATGCACTGCTCTCGGCGAGCACCACCCGGGGATTCAGCTCGCGCAGCTTGTCATAGGAGAAGCCGAGTGCGGCAAGCGTTCCCGGTTTGAAGTTGGCGAACACCACATCGGTCCGGCTGACCAACCGTCCGAAGATCTCCGCGCCCTCCGGTGACCGCAGGTCGACCCCGAAGCTCAGTTCGTTGCGGTGGGTCAGCGCCCAGGAGGAGCTCATCGCCTGCCCCGGTGCGGTCTGGCGCAGCCCGTCGGGATAGGCGGCACTCTCCACCTTGACGACCCGTGCCCCGAGGTCGGCGAACAACCTTCCGAGTTCACCGCCGGCGACGATGACCCCGAGGTCGAGAATCCGCAGCCCGTCGAACGGCCGCCGTCCGTCCTTGCGGGGCCGTCCCAGCGGATTCGGCGCGTCGAGCCACTGCGCGGCGGCACCGTCGCACGCCGGTGCGGTCAATCCGACATGTCTGCCGTCGATGACGAACGGGCCCACGGGGACCGTCACGGACCCGCCGTCGGCGACCGGCAGCGGAGCCAGCGCGCCGACGGCGCGGAAATGATCGGAGGCCAGCGCCTCGGCCGGCGTCTGCACCGCCGCGATCGGCACGCCTCGACTCTGTCCCTGGGCGACCAGATCGTGCATCGACTCCGGCGCGAACAATGCCCCGATGGCCGCGTTGAGTTGGGCGGAGGCCGCGAAGCGGGCACCGATCGAGTCGAATTCGGGTCCGCTGAACTCCTCGGGCTCCCCCAGCCACGCCCGCATGCCACGCCATTGCCGCGCCGACAGCAGGCAGATGCGCACATACCCGTCGCGGCACCGGAAGGTCGGGTAGATCTGCTGGTTACGCGGACGTCCACGCCAGCCGCCGGTGCGCTTCAGACCCGAGGCGGCCTGTCCCTGCGACCCGAACGGCGGGTCGAGCGCCTGCACGACGGCCTCGAACCGGGAGAAGTCGATGTACTCCCCGCCGCCGTGCCGCAGTCGGTGGTAGTAGGCCGCCAGCACGGCCCACGCCGCCTGCGCTGCGGCGGTCGCCGTGGCGATGCCCGACGGTGGCAGCACCGGGGTACCGGTGGGCGGGCCCGAGCGCGACAGCGCGGTCGACATGGCGTAGAAGACGGCGTCGGTGCCCTGCCAGTCCCGGTAGGGACCGTCGACGCCGAAGTCGGTGACCGACAGCGCCACCAGGTCGGGGTGGCGCTCGGCCAGTGCCGCACAGGAGGTGCCGAACGCGCCGAGCCGGCCCGAACCGCTGTCGACCAGGATGTCGGCGCCGGTGACCAGTTCGTCGAAGCGAGCCCGGTCCGCGGCGTCCACGGGATCCAGCGCGGCGCACCGCTTGTTGGCGTTGTCCAGGATGAACGGCACGCTGGTGCCGTTCACCAGCGGCGCCGCCCGACGGTCCTCGTCGCCGCCGGGAACCTCGACGCGCAGGACGTCGGCGCCCAGATCGGCCAGTAGCCGGGTGACCGCCGCGGCGTCGGGACCGCCGAGGTCGAGTACCCGTACCCCCGCCAGCAAGGGCTGCTCGGCCGTCACCGCGTCATCCTCAGCACGACCGACACCATAGCGCGTCAGTTCGCTAACTTAGGTAGACAACCACGGCACGTACACTGACAGACGATGTCTGACGCCGGCGCGGTGGCCACACCACTGGATGCACCTGCCCATCCGCTGATAGGGCAGCTTTCGGCGTTGCACCACTTCCGGATGTACGTCGATGTGGCGATCGTGGTCGTGGTGCTGGTGGCCACCAATCTCATTGCCCATTTCACCACCCCGTGGGCCAATGTCGCGATCGTGCCGGCGGCCGCCATCGGCCTGCTGGTCATGGTGCGGTCCCGCGGACTGTGCTGGTCGGAACTGGGCCTGGGCCGCGAACAGTGGCGCGCCGGTGCCGGGTACGCCGCGGCCGCGGTCGGCATCGTGCTGGCCGTCATCGCGATCGGTGTGCTGCTGCCGTGGACCCGCCCGATGTTCATGAACAACCACTACGCGACGCTGTCGGGCGCGCTGATCGCCTCGATGGTGATCATCCCGTTGCAGACGGTGATCCCCGAGGAGATCGCCTTCCGCGGCGTCCTACACGGGGCGCTCGACCGGGCCTGGGGTTTCCGCGGGGTCGCCGCCGCGGGGTCGCTGCTGTTCGGGTTGTGGCATATCGCCAGTTCGTTCGGATTGACAAGTGGCAACGTCGGATTCAGCCGAGTCCTGGGCGGCGGTGTGTTCGGCATGGTCGTGGGTGTCGTCGGCGCCGTGATCGTGACCGGCGCCGCCGGTTTCGTCTTCACCTGGCTGCGTCGGCGCAGCGGCAGCCTGATCGCCCCCATCGCACTGCACTGGTCACTGAACGGGATGGGCGCGCTGGCGGCCGCCCTGGTGTGGCACGCCTCGACCTGAGTGCTAGCCGGTGTGTTCCAGGTCCTCGCCGAACAGGCAGATATCGGCCAACTCGTCGAGCGACAGCGGTAGCACCCGCGCCAGCGCGGCGATCGTGCCGAACGCCGGGGTGGCCAACCGGCCGGTCTCGATCTTGCGCAGCGTCTCCGGCGAGATGCCGGCCGCCTGAGCCACCGCCGCCAGCGTTCGCTCCCCGCGGGCCTGACGGAGCTGCTCCCCCAGGCGTTTACCCGCGGCGAGCTGTTCTGCGGTCAACGGAAGGCGCACCATGCGGCCAGCCTAGCGCGGCCGGTATGAAAATACCGAAAACTGGTCTAGGGTGATTCTCGCTACCGGTATTTCTATACCGATCCGAACGTCGATGAAGTGAGGCGCAACGCGATGGTGGAACTCAAGACACCGCAGGAGATCAAGGCCATGGGTGTCACCGGCGCCTTCATCGCCGAACTGCTCGACGATCTGACCGAACGGGCGCGTCCCGGCGTGAACCTGCTCGATCTGGAGCACCGGGCCAGGGACCTGATCACCCGACGCGGCGCCCAGTCCTGCTACTGGGACTACGCCCCGTCGTTCGGTCGGGGCCCGTTTCGCAACGTCATCTGCCTGTCGGTCAACGACGCGGTGCTGCACGGATTACCCCATGATCATGTGCTCGCCGACGGTGACCTGCTGACCATGGACATCGCGGTCTCGATCGACGGATGGGTGGCCGACTCGGCGCGCAGCATCATCGTCGGCACACCACGGGCGGCCGATCAGCGGCTGATCGAGGCGACCGAACGGGCGCTTGCCGCCGGGATCGCCGCCGCCCGGCCGGGCGGACGCCTCGGTGACATCTCCGCGGCGATCGGAGCCGTCGCGGCCGACTACGGCTACCGGGTCAACACCGACTTCGGCGGGCACGGACTCGGACGCACGATGCACGAGGATCCGCACGTACCGAACGTCGGACGGGCCGGTCGCGGCCTCAAGCTGAGGCCCGGCCTGACGCTGGCCCTGGAACCCTGGTTCGCCGCCGGTACCGACCGCATCGTCTACGACCCCGACGGCTGGACCATCCGGTCCGCGGATGGGTCGCGAACCGCGCACAGCGAGCACACCATCGCGATCACCGATGGTGCGCCGCTGGTTCTGACGACGTGCGCCTGAGGAGTCGCTACTTCTTGGTGGCGGCGGTGTAGCCGACGGTGAGGATGGCGGCCGCCGCTATGCTGATGATCCAGCGGATCCAGTCGATACCGCCGGTGTCGGCATTGCCCTCGTCGGCGATCAGCCCCCACAGCCAGTAGCCGATGAGGGCACCGGCCACCCCGAGCACCACGGTGATGATCCAGCCGATGGGCTGTTTGCCCGGGATGACGAGGCGCGCCAGCACGCCGATGACAGCGCCGAAGATGATGGTTCCGATGATCGAGCCCATGACAGTTCCTCCCCGGACCTGACATGGCCGACAGGCCCTGTCTCAGGCATACCGATCCCGGATAACGATCGTGCCCGCGAAACGGGCACGATCGTTCATCACCGATGTCAGGCCGGCGGCAACATCCCCGGAGCGGTGTTCGGATCGACCGGCACCGGCACACCGACGCCCGGCCGCGGCGGCGGCGCGTTCGGGTCGGGTGGCGGCGGAGGCGCATTCGGGTCCGGCGGCGGAGGCGGCGGAGGCGGGCTCCACGGCCGGATGGACTGTGCCAGCGCGACGGCGGCGGCCTTGTCCACCGGATTGTTCTGCGTGCCCAGCCACACCACGAACCACCGCTCGGGAGCACGCTGACCGCGTTGGGCGGCGGTTGCGTTCGGCGTGCCGATGACGCCGGCCCAGATCTGACCGGTCGGCTTGTTGGTGTCGGTGAACTTGACCTCGTAGTAGGAGGCGCTGCCGGTCAGGTCACCGGCGGCCAACGGAGTGGTCTCCTGCGCCAGACGAGTGCCCGGGAAGGGCATGAAGAACTCGCCCATGTCCGAGGCCAGTCGGGCGGCGGCCTTGGCGTTGTCGGCTTCCGAGCCGGCGAAGAGCTTCAGGTCCAACCTGCCGAGCAGCACGCTCGTGTCGTTCGGCGGCTGTTCGCTGCCGGCCGGCGGGATCTTGGTCAGCAGCGCCTGGCCGTACGACAGCTGCGTCGCGTCGGCGACCTTCCAGCCTTCGGGCACCACGTAGCTGAGGCCACCGGCGGCATTGTCGACGCGGCCGGGCTCGGGAGCCGGAGGGGGCGGCGCGTTCGGATCCGCCGGCGGCGCGTTCGGGTCGGCGGGTGGCGCGTTCGGGTCGGCGGGTGGCGGCGGCACACCGGGAGGCAGGGGCGGCGGCACGCCCGGGGGCAACGGAGCCGGCGGGGCACCCGGGGGAACCGGAGCGGGCGGCGCAGGCGCCGGCGGCGCACCCGGCGGTGGCACCACGGGCGGCGCGGCGGGATCGGCAGGGGCCGGAGGCGGAGGAGGCGGTGGAACCGGTTCCGCCTGCGATACCGCAACCGGAAGCGTCAGCGCCGCGGCGGCCGCAGCCAGGCCCGCGGCGAGCCGCCTGCGGTGCGGGGGATTCACGTCCGACTGATCCATGGAGAAGAAACTACCGTGTTACGGCCGTGACGCAAGTGTGAGTTGCTCTAATAGTGTTTCGCGTCGCGATAGCTGAACGCCACCAAAAGCCATGCAAACAGCCATCTTTGGCGTTGCCCACCATTTCCGCCCACGGCGGCGCCGGCCGACCGCGCACAGTGCGCGGTCGACGGGTCTCGCTGCTCTATCGCCACGGCCGACCCCTCCGTTACCGCGCATCGGCCGACACGCCCGGGATGCGGCGCGTCGGATTTCGTCACCTAGCTACTGTCCAGTAACATCGACCAGATCGCTGACTCAGCGCTGAGCCAAGGAGGGTTCGATGCACGTGCTGCTCACCGGTGGCGACACCGACCTCGGCCGCCACATCGCAGGGGGATTCCGCGACGCCGGCCACAGCATCATCATCGCCGGTTTCCGGCGTGACGATCTGGAGGTCGCCGCCAAGGAACTCGATGTCGACTTCGTCGTCTTCGACAACACCGACCCGGCCAGCCTGGAGGCTGCCCGCGGTGCGCTCCCCCAGCATCTCGACGGCATCATCAACGTTCCCGCGCCGCGCTGGGATGCCGGCGACCCGCGCACCCAGTCACTGGCGGACCGGGCGTCGGCGTGGCGCCACGCATTGGACACCACCGTGCTGTCGGCGGTGCTCACCGTGACCGTCCTGGGCGACCAGCTGAGTTCGGGCGGTTCGATCCTCAACGTGATTCCGCAGAACCCCGCCGACGGCACCGCCGACGCCGCGATCAAGGCAGCCGTGTCCAACTGGACGGCCGGCCAAGCCGCGCACTTCGGGATCCGCGGCATCACCATCAACGCGGTGGCCGCCGGCCGCGGCGCCGAGCCCGGCTACAACAGGGCGGGCACCTCCGGACCGTCGACCGCAGACGAGATCACCCGTCTTGCACTGTTTCTCACCACGCCGGCGGCCCGGCACATCACCGGCGAGACGCTGCACGTCAGCCAGGGCGCGTTGGCAAGCTTCGGCTGAATTATTCCGTGTTCACCCCGAGCTGAAACGGGGTGACCGCTCCGCTTGGGTGTGGTTTGGTGAGTTCCATGGCGATTCGACTTGGACTCCAGATCCCCAACTTCTCCTATGGCACCGGCGTTTCGGAGCTGTTCCCGACCGTCATCGCACAGGCCAAGGAAGCCGAGGACGCCGGCTTCGACTCGGTCTTCGTGATGGACCACTTCTATCAGCTGCCCGGCCTCGGCGCTCCGGAGGAGCCGATGCTGGAGGCCTACACCGCCCTCGGCGCGTTGGCGACCGCCACCGAACGGGTCCAGCTCGGCACCCTCGTCACCGGCAACACCTACCGCAATCCGACGGTGCTGACCAAGGCGATCACCACCTTGGACGTCATCAGCCAGGGTCGAGCCGTCCTCGGTATCGGCACCGGCTGGTTCGAGCTCGAGCACGACAGCCTGGGCTTCGAGTTCGGCACCTTCACCGAACGGTTCAAGAAGCTCGACGAGGCGCTGCAGATCATCCTGCCGATGCTCAAGGGTGAGCGGGTCACCGTCGACGGCGCCTACTACCGCACCAAGGAAGCCTTCGCCAATCCCCGCTTCCGCGACCACATTCCGCTGATGATCGGTGGCAGCGGCGAGAAGAAGACCATCCCGCTGGCCGCGCGACACTTCGACCATCTCAACATCATCGCCGGGTTCGACCAGTTGGCGCACAAGCTGAGCGTCGTGCGCCGGCGCTGCGAGGAGATCGACCGCGACCCGGCCACCCTGGAGACCAGCATGCTGGTGCTGGCGATGATCGGCGAGAAGTACACCGCCGAGATGATCCCCGACGATTTCAAGCAGCAGGCCGTGTTCGGGACCCCCGAGCAGATCGCCGAGCAACTCAAGGAGAAGGTCTACGACGTCGGCGTCGACGGGGTCATCCTGAGCCCGATCACGCTGGGCGGATACGTGCCCGGCGGTGTCACGGCGGTGGCCGAGGCGCTGAAACCCGTCATTTCTGGGTAGACGTGCTGTCGGAGACCGCGACCCAGGGGTGAACTCTCGGTGTGGTGCGCCATCTCACCGCGCTGGTGGGATGGCCACCCACTACCCTAGGGTTGTATTAACAAAGTACTTCGCTAGGAGCAAAGATGAGCCACCCCGGAGCTACGGCATCGGATCGGCACAAGGTCGTCATCATCGGGTCGGGCTTCGGTGGCCTGAACGCCGCACAGGCGCTCAAGCGCACCGATGTCGACATCAAGCTGATCGCGCGTACCACCCATCATCTGTTCCAGCCGCTGCTGTACCAAGTGGCCACCGGCATCATCTCCGAGGGTGAGATAGCGCCGCCGACCCGGCTGATCCTGCGCAAGCAACGCAATGCGCAGGTGCTGCTGGGCGATGTGACGCACATCAACCTGGAGCGCCAGACCGTGGAATCGGTGCTGCTGGGCCACACCTACAGCACGCCGTACGACACCCTGATCCTGGCGGCCGGTGCGGGTCAGTCCTATTTCGGCAACGACCACTTCGCGGAGTGGGCGCCCGGCATGAAGACCATCGACGACGCGCTTGAGCTGCGTGGCCGCATCCTGGGCGCCTTCGAGCAGGCCGAGCGGTCCAGCGACCCGGAGCGCCGCAAGAAGCTGCTGACCTTCGTCGTCGTCGGCGCCGGCCCGACCGGTGTCGAGATGGCCGGTCAGATCCAGGAGCTCTCGGACCAGACGCTCAAGGGCAGCTTCCGCCACATCGATCCCACCGAGGCGCATGTCATCCTGCTCGACGCCGCGCCCGCGGTGCTGCCGCCGATGGGTGAGAAGCTCGGCCTGAAGGCCAAGGAGCGCCTGGAGAAGATGGGTGTGGAGATCCAGCTCAACGCCATGGTCACCGACGTCGACCGCAACGGCATCACCGTCAAGGACTCCGACGGTAGCCTGCGGCGCATCGAATCGGCGTGCAAAGTGTGGTCGGCCGGTGTGCAGGCCAGCCCGCTGGGCAAGGACCTGGCGGCGCAGTCCGAGACCGAGGTGGACCGCGCCGGACGGGTGATCGTCAACCCGGACCTGTCGATCCCGGGTCACCCCAACGTGTTCGTGGTCGGCGACATGGCGTTCGTGCCGGGTGTGCCCGGCATGGCCCAGGGCGCCATCCAGGGCGGCAAGTATGTCGCGGCGATCGTCAAGAACGAGGCCGCGGCCCGCGCGCACGGCACCAAGCCCAAGCCGCGGGTGCCCTTCAAGTATTTCGACAAGGGCTCCATGGCCACCGTCTCGAAGTGGAACGCGGTCGCCAAGGTCGGCAAGCTGGAGTTCGGCGGTTTCATCGCCTGGCTCGCCTGGCTGGGTCTGCACCTGATCTACCTGGTCGGGTTCAAGACCAAGGTCGCCACGTTGCTGTCCTGGGCGGTGACCTTCCTGAGCCGCCAGCGCGGCCAGCTGACCATCACCGAGCAGCAGGCCTATGCGCGCACCAGGATCGAGGAGTTGCAGGAGATCGCTGCTTCGGTCCAGGAAAGCGAGCGCGCGGCCAGCTAGAGCCGCGCTCCCTGCCAGGTGGACAGCGCTCCCCCGGCAGCCAGCCGCAACACGGTGCCTGCGCCTGCGAAAGTGTCTTGTGGATAACGCAATTCGCTGACGCAGGCGCGCGGCGCAGAGATCTCGTCATCGGCCACCGACGCGGTGCCGAGTTCGACTCGATGGCGCAGCAGCGGTGTGCCGTCCACATCGGCGTGCAGGGCTGCGGTCCAATAGCCGTCGCGCTCACCGGTGCGGCCGATCTGGACGCGCTCGCGAACCCGGACCCGCCCGTCGGCACCCAGCCGCAACCGGGTGGTCGCCGAATGCCTTGAGCCGCCGGCGATCACGGTCGGTTCGGGGTCGACATCGAGATCTCCGTGCACCTCCAGATCCCAGCTGCTGCACGAATCCGGTGTCGCGGCGCCGGGTAGCACGACGGTGGCCGCCGCCGAACGCACGTGCAGCGCGGCGCCCGGCTCGACGATGATCCGCACGGCGATGCTGTCGCCACCGAGCGGGGTGGCCGCGGCCGACAACAGGTGCACGGTGTCGGTTCCGGTACGGCGGGCGGTCAACCCGCCGATGCACTCGATGTGCGGGCCGCGACCGGGCCGTGCCACCAGCAGGACATCCGACCGCATCGATGTCAGCTCATTGCCAGCTGCTCGTGCACCCACTGCAGTACCGGACCCGCGGTCGGGTCGTCGGTGAGCGAGATGAGCACGAACGGTCGGTCCCCGCGGACTTTGGCCGAATCCCGGCGCATCACATCCAGATCGGCGCCGACCATCGGTGCCAGGTCGGTCTTGTTGATCACCAACAGATCCGAGAAGGTGACACCGGGCCCACCCTTGCGGGGCACCTTGTCCCCGCCGGCCACGTCGATGACGAAGATCTGCACGTCGATCAACCCCGATGAGAAGGTCGCGGTGAGGTTGTCGCCGCCGGATTCGACCAGGATGAGGTCGAGTCTCGGGTTGGCCGCGATCAGATCGTCGATGGCGTCGAGATTGGCGGTGATGTCATCGCGGATGGCGGTGTGCGGGCAGCCGCCGGTCTGCACCGCGGTGATCCGCTCGTCGGGGAGCACCGCGTGCCGGCGCAAGAAGTCGGCGTCCTCGGTGGTGTAGATGTCGTTGGTCAACACCGCCAGCGAGAGCTCGTCACGAAGCTGACGGCACAGCGCGGCGGTCAACGCGGTCTTTCCGGAGCCGACCGGACCGCCGATCCCGATGCGTAGCGGTTCACCCGGCTGCCGCACCCGTCTGGGGCGGTCGTGGGTGTGGGTGTGCGGTTCGCCGTCGATCAGATGTGGTGGCATGTCGGGCCCTATCGGTCAGATGGATGGTCAGGAGGAGAACAGGGGCCGTTCGCGTGCGGCGTGATCCTCGGCCAGCACGTCGAGCAGCGGATCGGACAGGTCGGCGAGTCCCTCGACCGCGGCTGCGGCCGTCTGCTCGCACAGCGGCGACATCTCGAATGTCAGCGCAGCCACGTCGGCGGGATCCAGCGCCAGCAGACGCTGAGCGGCGGTGGCCGAACCGGTCATCGTGGTGTAGACGATCGACAGTGCGGTGTGTTCGGACGCAACCCCGCCGGCGATACCGACCGCGCCGGCGGCCACCGCCAGATGGGGCCTGCCCCCGAGCGGTTCCCACGGGTATTGCGGCCAGACCCGCTTGGCCAGTCGCAGCAGTCCCCGCCCCTGTGCCCGGGATGCCGCCCGGGCCGCCGGCGACGGTGTGCGAGAATCGGTTTCGGCGTCGGCCGCGGTGATCTGCAGGCGGCCGTCATGCACGGCCGCGGCCACCGACGCACTCACCAGACCCTGGGTGGCGATCCGACGTCGCAGGTACGCCCGCAGCGTCACCAGATCGTTCACCCGGCCGGTGGTGACGGCTTCCTCGATACCGCCGGAGTGCACGTGCCCGCCGGTGGGCAGCCGCGAGTCCGCCAGGGTGAGAAGCGTGGCCAGCTGGTGGGGTGACGGGTGGTCCGCAATCATCAGAACAAGAAATACCGCTGTGCCATCGGCAGTTCGGCGGCGGGCTGTTCGGTCCACACGTCACCGTCGATGCGGACGGTGAAGGTGTCCGGGTCGACCTCGATGCGCGGTGTGGCGTCGTTGAGCGGCATCTGGGCCTTGCCGACCTGCCGGACGTTGCGCACCGCCACCAGCTTTCGCCGGATGTCCAGGCGCTCGGCCAGGCCGTCCTCGACGGCGGCCGGCGCGACGAAGTGCACGGAGGTCGCGGCCGCGGCCACGGGATCGGCGCCGAACATCGGCCTGGGCAGCACCGGTTGCGGGGTCGGGATGGAGGCGTTGGCATCCCCCATCGCCGCCCACGCGATCATGCCGCCCTTGATGACCGCGTGCGGACGCACACCGAAGAAGGCCGGCTCCCACAACACCAGATCGGCCAGCTTGCCGACCTCGATTGAGCCGATCTCGCCGTCGAGGCCGTGGGCGACCGCCGGGCAGATGGTGTACTTGGCGACGTAGCGGCGCGCCCGATTGTTGTCGGCACGACCATCACCCTCGAGCGCTCCGCGGCGGCGCTTCATCACATGCGCGGTCTGCCAGGTGCGCAGCACCACCTCACCGATGCGGCCCATCGCCTGGGCATCGGACCCGATCATCGAAATGGCGCCGATATCGTGCAGCAGGTCCTCGGCGGCGATGGTCGACGGCCGGATCCGGCTCTCGGCGAAGGCCAGATCCTCGGGGATGGCCGGATTCAGGTGGTGACACACCATCAGCATGTCGAGATGCTCGTCGAGGGTGTTGACGGTGTGCGGGCGGGTCGGATTGGTGGAACTGGGCAGCACATTCGGGTGGGACGCGACGGTGATGATGTCCGGTGCGTGGCCGCCGCCGGCGCCCTCGGTGTGATAGGCGTGGATCGACCGGCCCTTGATCGCGGCCAGGGTGTCCTCGACGAACGCCATCTCGTTGAGGGTGTCGGTGTGGATATTGGCCTGCACCCCGGCGGCATCGGCCACCGTCAGGCAGGCGTCGATGGCGGCCGGGGTGCTGCCCCAGTCCTCGTGCAGCTTGAAACCGGCTGCCCCGCCGCGCAGTTGTTCCCACAACGACTCGGCGCTGACGGTGTTGCCCTTGCCCAACAGCGCGATGTTCAGCGGCCAGGAGTCCAGCGCCTCCAGCATTCGGGCCAGGTGCCAGGAGCCCGGCGTCACGGTGGTGGCCTTGCTGCCCTCGGCCGGGCCGGTGCCGCCGGCGACGATCGTGGTGATTCCCCCGCCGAGCGCCTCTTCCATGATCTGCGGGCAGATCAGGTGGACGTGGCAGTCGATGGCGCCGGCGGTGACGATGCGATTGTTGCCGGCGATGATCTCGGTGGACGGGCCCACCACGAGGTCCGGGTGCACACCGGACATGATGTCCGGATTACCGGCCTTGCCGATCGCCACGATGCGGCCGTCTCGGATCCCGATGTCGGCCTTGATGATTCCCCAGTAATCGATGATGACCGCACCGGTGATCACCGTGTCGGGGGCACCGTCGGCACGCGTCGCCCGCGACTGACCCATCGATTCGCGCAAGACCTTGCCACCGCCGAAGACGGCCTCGTCACCGGCCAGACCCGGCCCGCCACTGCGATCCTCGGTGATCTCGACGACCAGATCGGTATCGGCCAGCCGGATCCGGTCGCCCACGGTGGGTCCGTACAGCGCGGCATAGTGGTCACGGGAGAGTGCGGTCACTGCACAACCAATCTGTTCTTCGCGCAGGCGCTCATCACGCGTCCAATCTGCCGGGCGGATCGAGCGATAGTCCGTGGACTTCGCGGGTGCCGCGCAGCGGGACCAGCGAAACCTGCTGAGCGATGCCGGGTTCGAAGCGGACGGCGGTGCCGGCGGGGATGTCGAGGCGATGGCCGTGCGCGGCGGCGCGATCGAAGTCCAGCGCTCCGTTGGCCTGCGGCAGATGCACGTGGCTGCCGACCTGGACGGGCCGGTCCCCGCTGTTGACCACCGGCAGCGTCAGCCGCGCCACACCGGTGTTGAGTTCGACATCGCCGTCGCCGTAAAGGATTTCACCAGGAATCACGAGACCGGCTCCTCACGGGATCGGGTGGTGGACGGTGACGAGTTTCGTCCCGTCCGGGAAGGTGGCCTCGACCTGGACGTCGTCGAGCATCTCCGGGATCCCGTCCATCACCTGCTCGCGGGTCAGCACCTCGCGTCCGCTGACCATCAGCTCGGCGACGGTGCGGCCGTCGCGGGCACCCTCGAGGATGTGATCGGTGATCAGGGCAACGGCCTCGGGATGATTCAGGCGCAGGCCGCGCTGCTGCCGACGGCGCGCGAGGTCGGCGGCATAGGAGATCAGTAGCCGTTCCTGTTCATGCGGCGTTAATCGCATAGTGCGCGATCCTGCCACGCCAGGCGCAAATCAGCAGCGCTCGCGGATCATTCGGCGATGTTCTGCAACCGGACTTGACCGCGTGCGACAGTTTTGCCGTCCTCGTCGGTGATGGTGATCAGCCACAGCTGCTGGCGACGTCCGCGGTGGATGGGTGTCGACACCGCGGTCACCGTGCCCGCTCTGATGGCACGCAGGAAGTCGGTGTTGTTGTTCACCCCGACGACCGTGCCGCCACCGTTCTCGGCGAGCCAGACGTGCCCGGACACGCTGGCCAGGCTCTCCACGATGGCGCAGTACACCCCGCCGTGCACGATGCCCCACGGCTGTTTGACCTTGTCGGTGATGACGAGCTGGGCGCGTCCACCGTCGGGTGTCACCTCCAGGTACTGCAGTCCCAGTTCACTGTCGAAGCCGGCGCCGAGGCCGGGCGGCACGTTGGATGTCACGGATTCAGTGTCTACACCGTCGCCCTCGGCGCGGCGGACTCACCCGACTCGATACCGCAGAAATGCGGAAGGGCCCCACGCTGTCCGCGTGGGGCCCTTCCTTCGAGTGGACCGGGGGTCTCTGCAGCCCTCAGGACTCCGGCTCGGTCCGTTAGCCTCGCACCAATAGGATAGGCAAGGCTGCCCTAATTAAGCAAGGCCTTCCCCATGGCGAGTCTGCCGGCGCCGCGCACCGGCAGGCCGAATCCGACCAGGGCGTCCAGGATCGCCTGACCGCGGCACATGCTGGTCAGCTCACTGGACCCGGCCAGCAGCGGAACCTGGGTGGACGCGCCGACGACGGCGGCACCCACGATGTTCCACATGGCGGCGATCGAGATCGCGCCGCCACTGACCTCGAAGAGCTTGGCGAACAGCGGGGCCAGCGCACGATGACTGCGGTGGGCCACCCAGGTGGTCAACGCCGCCTCGCTGGGCAGCGCGACGATCCCGTCGCGAGTGGTGCGCACCGCGCCGACGGTCGAGCGCTGCGCCAGATGCGGATCGTCCGGCAGCGCCCGCAGTGTCGGGTCGACGACGCCGACCCAGTCGATCGCGCCCTCGGAGTCCACGTGGACCCACAGGTTCTCCAGTCCGGTGTCCCAGGCCCGCCCCTCCAGGGCCACCAGCGGCACAACCCGTCCGACCACCACGTGCGACAGCGTCGCCGCCAACTGCTGGGCCACCGCGGCCCGGCTGTCGGTCTCGGCCACCGCCGCGTCGAACATGCACCGCAGGCGATCGGTGGTCAGCACCTCCATCAACGGCCACCACCGCCGCCGGGACAGATCACCCATCACGGCCACGCCGTACACCCGCGGGCACTCCGGATACAGCTCACGCAGTCGGCGGCTGGACTCATGCAGCGGCAGCGCCCGCCGAATCGACATGCGTGCGATCAGTGGATCGTCGACCACGACCGTCATCAGCACCTCCTTCTTCGGTTAGGTTAGCCTTACTATAGTCACGGACGCCAACCGGACCAGTACCTGTGACTGGACTCACAGATACGCGGAAAACGGGCTGTGACCGGCGCAGGAGGGGCGCAGACCAGGCGAACGACCTGGCACGACGAATGGATACGACGCACGGTAGTAACCGCGTAGTACCCTGTTTTCATTGCTCAGGAGAGTGAACGAAACATGGCTAAGTTGACGCGACTCGGGGAACTCGAGCGCGAGGTGATGGACCACCTCTGGACCTCACGCGAACCACAGACGGTGCGCCAGGTCCATGAGGCGCTGTCCGCACGCCGCGACCTCGCCTACACCACGATCATGACGGTGCTGCAACGCCTGGCGAAGAAGCACCTCGTCGTCCAGCACCGTGACGACCGCGCGCACCGGTACGCCCCGACCCACGGACGCGACGAGCTGGTGGCCGGATTGATGGTCGACGCGCTGGACCAGGCCGCCGACTCCGGAAGCCGGGAAGCCGCGCTCGTCCATTTCGTGGAACGCGTCGGTGCCGGCGAGGCCGCCGCGCTGCGTCGTGCCCTGGCCGAACTCGAGGCCAAGCACGGACCGGTCACACCGACTGGTAATTCCGGTACCGACTGAGAGACACTGACGGCGTGTCCGCGCTGGCCTTCTCCATCGTCGCGCTGGTGCTTGTCGGTCCGGTACCTGCGCTGCTGGCCCGTGCCTCCTGGCCGTTACGAGCTCCCCGCGCGGCGATCGTGCTGTGGCAGGCCATCGCGCTGGCCGCCGTCCTCTCGGCATTCTCCGCGGGCATCGCGATCGCCAGCCGGTTGTTCGTCGTGGGTCCCGACGGACGTCCGACCGCCACGTTGACCAGCGAGATCGCGGTCCTGGGCTGGCCGGTGTGGACCCTGTACGTGGTCGTGTTCGCCCTGACCCTGCTGATCGGCGCGCGCCTCATCGTCGCCGTCATCCAGGTCGCCGTCGCCACCCGGCGCCGCCGCGCGCACCACCGCATGGTCGTCGACCTGGTGGGCAGATGCCGCGATCAGGTACGCACCCCGGCGCGACGCCCGGCCGGTCTGCGCATCCTGGACGTGGCCCAGCCGATGGCCTACTGCCTGCCCGGTGTCCGCAGCCGCGTCGTCGTCAGCGAGGGCACCCTGACCTCCCTGTCGGAGAGCGAGGTCTCGGCGATCCTCACCCACGAGCGCGCCCATCTGCGCGCCCGCCACGATCTGGTGCTGGAGATGTTCACCGCCGTACACGCGGCCTTCCCGCGCTTCGTCCGCAGCGGCAGCGCCCTCGACGCGGTGCGCCTGCTCATCGAACTGCTCGCCGATGACGCCGCCGTCCGGGTCGCCGGGCCCGCACCCCTGGCCCGCGCCCTGGTCGCCTGCGCCGGCGGGCGCACCCCGTCGGGCGCGCTGGCCGCCGGTGGTCCGACAACCGTGGTCCGGGTGGAGCGCCTGTGCGGCAAGGGCAATAGTCTTGCCCTGTCCGTGGCGGCCTACCTGGCGGCCGCGGCCATCCTGATCGTCCCCACCGTGGCGGTGGCACTGCCATGGCTGACCGAGCTGCACCGCCTGTTCAGCAGCTAGCGGATAACCGCCGGCCCCGGCGGCGATGTACCCAGTACGACGACACCTTCGGACCAACGCGAAAGGCTTCCGCATGACCAACTCGGGCAACACCGGTAAGGCACAGATCGGAGTCACGGGCCTGGCGGTCATGGGATCCAATATCGCCCGCAACTTCGCCCGGCACGGCTACACCGTCGCGCTGCACAACCGCTCGATCGCCAAGACCGATGCCCTGCTGGCCGAGCACGGCTCCGACGGCAACTTCATCCGCAGCGAGACGATCGCCGAGTTCCTGGATGCGCTGGAGAAGCCGCGCCGGGTGCTGATCATGGTCAAGGCCGGTGACCCCACCGACGCCGTCATCAACGAGCTCGCCGACGCCATGGAGGAAGGCGACATCATCATCGATGGTGGCAACGCGCTCTACACCGACACCATCCGCCGCGAGAAGGCCATCCGCGAGCGTGGACTGCACTTCGTCGGCGCCGGCATCTCCGGCGGCGAGGAGGGCGCGCTCAACGGCCCCTCGATCATGCCGGGCGGGCCGGCCGAGTCCTACGTGTCCCTGGGCCCGCTGCTGGAGGAGATCTCCGCGCACGTCGACGGCGTGCCCTGCTGCACCCACATCGGCCCCGACGGTGCCGGGCACTTCGTGAAGATGGTGCACAACGGCATCGAATACTCCGATATGCAGCTCATCGGTGAGGCCTACCAGCTGCTGCGCGACGGGCTCGGGCTGGCCGCCGCCGATATCGCCGACGTGTTCGCCGAATGGAACAAGGGCGACCTGGACAGCTACCTCATCGAGATCACCGCCGAGGTGCTCAAGCAGGTCGACGCCAAGACCGGCAAGCCGCTGGTGGATCTGATCCTGGACGAGGCCGAGCAGAAGGGCACCGGCCGCTGGACGGTCAAGTCCGCACTGGACCTGGGTGTGCCGGTGACCGGCATCGCCGAGGCCGTCTTCGCCCGCGCGCTGTCCGGCTCGGTCGCCCAGCGTCAGGCCACCACCGGACTGGCCTCGGGTGACCTGGGTCAGAAGCCGAGCGACGCAGCGCAATTCACCGAGGACATCCGCCAGGCGCTGTACGCCTCGAAGATCATCGCCTACGCGCAGGGCTTCAACCAGATCCAGGCCGGCAGCAACGAGTACGGCTGGGACATCACCCCCGGCGACATGGCGCGGATCTGGCGCGGCGGCTGCATCATCCGAGCCAAGTTCCTCAACCGGATCACCGACGCCTTCGACAACAACGCCGACCTGCCGACGCTGATCGTCGACCCGTACTTCCGCGACGCCATCGAGGCCGCCATCGACAGCTGGCGGCGCGTCGTGGTCAAGGCCACCGAGCTGGGCATCCCGATCCCCGGCTTCAGCTCGGCGCTGTCCTACTACGACGGACTGCGGACCGAGCGGCTGCCGGCGGCGCTGACCCAGGGACTGCGCGACTTCTTCGGCGCACACACCTACGGCCGTATCGACGCCGACCGCGGCAAGCGGTTCCACACCCTGTGGAGCGGTGAGCGCAACGAGATCGAGGCCTAGCTTCTCTCCGCGAGCAGTCGCAAAACTGCACTTTTCGGCCTGTTCTGAGCAGTTTTGCGTCTGCTCGGCGGGGAAGTGACTGGCACTAGACTCGAGGTATGCGTTTCCTCGATGGCCACCGGCCGCCGTACGACCTGACCTACAACGACGTCTTCATCGTCCCCGGTCGCTCGGAGGCGGCATCGCGCTTCGACGTGGACCTGTCCACCGTCGACGGCTCGGGCACCACGATCCCCGTGGTGGTGGCCAACATGACCGCCGTCGCCGGGCGCCGGATGGCCGAGACGGTGGCCCGCCGCGGCGGCATCGTCGTACTCCCGCAGGACCTGCCGCTGTCGGCGGTCCAGCACACCGTGGACTTCGTCAAGAGCCGCGACCTGGTGGCCGACACCCCCGTCCAACTGGCCCCCGACGATTCGGTGTCCGATGCGCTGGCGCTGATCCACAAGCGGGCCCACGGCGCGGCCGTCGTGGTGTTCGAGGGCCGCCCGATCGGCGTGGTCACCGAGGCCGGATGCGCCGGTGTGGACCGGTTCGCCCGCGTCCGTGATGTCGCCGCAGGCGATTTCGTCACCGCCCCGGCCGGCACCGATCCGCGCAAGGTGTTCGACCTGCTGGAGCACGCACCGGTCGACATGGCGGTGCTGACCGACGCCAACGGCGAACTCGCCGGTGTGCTGACCCGCACCGCGGCCGTGCGGGCCGGGATCTACTCCCCCGCCGTCGACGCGAAAGGCCGGTTGCGCATCGCCGCGGCGGTCGGCATCAACGGCGATGTCGGCGCCAAGGCCCGCGGCCTGGCCGAGGCCGGCGTCGACCTGATCGTCATCGACACCGCCCACGGGCATCAGGCCAAGATGCTGGACGCGGTGGCCGCGGTGGCGTCGTCGGACCTGGGGCTGCCACTGGCCGCCGGCAACGTCGTCTCCGCCGAGGGCACCCGCGACCTGATCAACGCGGGCGCCTCCATCGTCAAGGTGGGGGTGGGCCCCGGCGCCATGTGCACCACCCGCATGATGACCGGCGTCGGCCGCCCGCAGTTCTCCGCCGTCGTCGAATGCGCCTCGGCGGCAAGCGAACTCGGCGGACACGTCTGGGCCGACGGCGGCGTGCGGCATCCCCGCGATGTGGCACTGGCCCTGGCGGCCGGGGCGTCCAACGTGATGATCGGCTCGTGGTTCGCCGGCACCTACGAATCCCCCGGCGACCTGCTGCGCGATCGCGACGGCCGGCCCTTCAAGGAGAGCTACGGGATGGCGTCCAAGCGCGCGGTCGCCGCCCGCACCGCCGGCGACGGCGCCTTCGACCGCGCCCGCAAGGCACTGTTCGAGGAGGGGATCTCCAGTTCGCGGATGAGCCTGGACCCGGCGCGCGGCGGTGTCGAGGATCTGCTGGACCACATCACCTCCGGGGTGCGCAGCACCTGCACCTATGTCGGTGCGACCACCCTGCCCGAACTGCACGACAAGGTGATCCTGGGAGTGCAGTCGGCCGCCGGATTCGCCGAGGGCCATCCGCTGCCGACCGGTTGGTGATGTCCACCCGCCGGATGCGGGCGGCTACCATATAACGATTCCGTCGCCACTGATCGCTGCGACAACGTCGCCTATCGACAGAGAGGGACCCCGTGCCACAGGCACCCGTGGACGCTCACGGTTCTCAGGTGGGCTCGGGGATTCCCGGTGGCACACCGCTGTGCGAACCGTGCGACGCCGAACCGTCCCCTAGTCGGCCGGGCTCGCGGCCCGGCAACACTGCGGTGAGGTGGCCGTGAACCTCACCATGACCCTGCTCAGTCTGTTCGCGTTCGTCCTGCTGACGGCCGGCACCGCGATCTTCGTGGCCGCCGAGTTCTCGCTGACCGCCCTGGAGCGCAGCGTCGTCGAGGCCAACGCCCGCGCGGGCGGGCGACGCGATCAGTTCGTCCGCAAGGCCCATCGCACCCTGTCGTTCCAGCTGTCCGGCGCCCAGCTGGGCATCTCCATCACCACCCTGGCCACCGGCTATCTGGCCGAACCGGTGGTGGCCCGGTTGCTGTACGCCCCGCTGACCGCGATCCGGGTGCCCCAGAACTGGGTCAGCCCCATCGCGCTGGCGCTGGCCCTGCTGATCGCGACCTCGGTCTCGATGATCTTCGGCGAACTGGTGCCCAAGAACCTCGCGGTGGCCAAACCGCTGCCGACGGCGCGCTTCGCCGCCGCACCGCAGTGGTACTTCTCCAAACTGTTCACCCCGGTCATCAAGGCGACCAACGGCACCGCGAACTGGGTGCTGCGCCGGATGGGCATCGAACCGGCCGAGGAGCTGCGCTCGGCGCGCTCCCCGCAGGAGCTGGTGTCGCTGGTGCGCACCTCGGCGCGCAGCGGTGCCCTGGATGCCGATACGGCCGTGCTGGTGGACCGCTCGCTGCAATTCGGCGACCGTTCGGCCGAGGAGCTGATGACGCCGCGATCCAAGATCGAATCGCTGGAGATCGAGGACACCGTCGCCGACCTGATGGCCGCCGCCATCCGCACCGGGTACTCGCGATTCCCGATCGTCGACGGCGATCTCGATCAGACCGTCGGGATGGTGCACGTCAAACAGGTTTTCGAGGTCCCACCCGAGCTACGCGACCGGACCCGGCTGTCGCGGCTGGCGGTGCCGGTGCCCACCGTGCCCTCGACGCTCGACGGGGATGCGGTGATGACCCAGATCCGCGGCAACGGCATCCAGACGGCGATGGTGGTCGACGAATACGGCGGCACCGCGGGCATGGTCACCTTCGAGGACCTGATCGAGGAGATCGTCGGCGACGTCCGCGACGAGCACGATGACGCCACCCCCGATGTCGTGCAGAGCCGCACCGGATGGGAGGTGTCGGGTCTGCTGCGCATCGACGAGGTGGACTCCGAGACGCCGTTCCGCGCCCCCGAGGGTGACTACGAGACCATCGGCGGACTGGTGCTGGAGAAGCTCGGCCACATCCCGGATGTGGGCGAGACGGTGGAACTCACCGAGTTCGACCCCGACCGTCCCGGTGACCCGGCGGTGCGCTGGCACGCCCGGGTCCTGAAGATGGACGGCCGCCGCATCGACCTGCTGGAACTGGTCCAGGTCGACAACGACGGCGAGGACGGGGAGGCCACCGATGGGCGGTGATCTGTTCGGGGTGGTACTCACCGTCGTGCTGCTGGCCCTCAACGCGTTCTTCGTCGGCTCCGAGTTCGCGCTGATCTCGGCTCGCCGCGACCGCCTGGAAGCGCTGGCCGAACAGGGCAAGAAGCGCGCGGTGACGGTGATGCGGGCCGCCGAGAACCTGTCGCTGATGCTGGCCGGCGCCCAGCTGGGCATCACCATCTGCTCGATCCTGCTGGGCCGCGTCGGCGAGCCTGCCGTCGCGCACCTGCTGGAGAAACCGGCCGCTCTGCTCGGCATCAGCGACGCCATGCTGCACACGGTGTCGTTCGTCATCGCGCTGGCGATCGTGGTCACCCTGCACGTGCTGCTCGGCGAGATGGTGCCCAAGAACATCGCGATCGCCGGGCCGGAGAGCACCGCGATGCTGCTGGTGCCGCCGTATCTGCTCTACATCCGTGCGGCCAGACCGTTCATCGCGTTCTACAACTGGGCGGCCAATACCACCCTGCGGGCGCTGCGGGTGGAACCCAAGGACGAACTCGACGTCACGGTCTCGACCGTCGAACTGTCGGACATGATCGCCGAGTCACTGTCCGAGGGGCTGCTGGACCGCGAGGAACACACCCGGCTGACCCGCGCCCTGCAGATCCGCGACCGCAGCGTCGCCGATCTGGCCATCCCGCTGGAGCGCATCCATGCGGTGCCGGCCGCTCAGCCGGGTGCCGGGCCGACCATCGACGCCGTCGAGAAGGCTTTGTCCGAAACCGGCTACTCGCGCTTCCCGGTGACCAACGCCGACGGCAGCTACCTGGGCTACCTGCACATCAAAGATGTGCTGCCGGTACTCAGCGAGGAGCGCACGGCGCTCGACGCGGCCATGGTGCGTCCGTTGATCCAGGTGCCGTCCACCATGTCCCTGCCGGATGCGCTGACCCGGCTGCGCCGCAACAAGAGTCATCTGGCGCTGGTGACCAACGGGGGCCGGGTGACGGCCATGGTCACACTGGAGGATCTGGTCGAGGACCTGGTCGGCACGGTTCGCGACGGGACCCACCGGGTCTGATGGAACTGCTTGCCGAGGATGTGTGGACGGCCCGCGAGGTCGCCCACCTCCGGCGGACCGAGGCCTTCCTGGCTCCGCACCTGCAGCGCGCACAGCGCGGTCAGGCGCACCCGGTGTGGGATTTCCTGTTCACCTACTACAGCCTGCGACCGCGGCAGCTGCGCCGCTGGCATCCCGGCTTCGGGGTGGCGCTGGCCGGTGCGGGCGCCCGGCGTTTCCTGGACCGCACGGGTTATGTCCGCGACGAATCCGGCGCGGTCACGGTGGCTGCCGAACTGCTGTCCGCACGGCGCGACACGGTGGCGTTCATCGCCGATCTGCTGCGTCGTACCGCCGAGCGGCCGGCCCGGTTCAACTGTTTCGGACTGCACGAGTGGGCCATGGTGTACCGCTGCGACGAGGTGCGGCACAGCGCTGTCCCACTGCGCCTGGGCACTGCGGGCACCGACGCGGTGGTCGATTCCATGCCCCTGCGGTGCAGTCATTTCGATGCCTTCCGGTTCTTCACCCCGGCGGCCGCCGACCGCAACGCCGATCGCCTC
This sequence comes from Mycobacterium sp. NPDC003323, assembly GCF_053589535.1. NCBI lineage: Bacteria > Bacillati > Actinomycetota > Actinomycetes > Mycobacteriales > Mycobacteriaceae > Mycobacterium > Mycobacterium sp. NPDC003323. The sequence goes on along the minus strand of NZ_JBSFSB010000006.1, from coordinate 190,780 downwards.
ACCAGGGCCGGTCAGATCGCGACCGAGCAGCCGGGCTGTGTCCACGCGGCGATGGATTGCTACAAGTGGGCCTACAAGCTGGGCCCGCTGGTGCCCTCGGAACTGCTGATGGACTGCCTGGATCTGGCCGCCGACGCGCGGGCACTCGATATGTGTGCCAGCCCATACGACCTCACCGACTATGGTTTTGCACCGATAGCCATCGAAACCGCCTCGGGCCGTGCCGAGTACGTCAAGGCTCAGCAGGACATCGCCGACCGGGCCGCGCCGCTGCGCGCGGCGCTGTCGGACCGATGCGACCTGCTGCTCGCACGGTCCGCCGCGAGTTCACCGGTAGTTACCGACGGGTAAACTGGGCCGACTGTTCAAGGAGGAATCATGACCGAACGCGTGACGGCCGGAAACCTGCGGGTCGCCAAGGTGCTGCACGACTTCATCACCAATGAGGCGTTGCCGGGCACCGGTGTGGATCCCGACAGCTTTTGGGCAGGCGTGGACAAGGTGGTCACCGACCTCACCCCGCAGAACCAGGACCTGCTCGCCCGCCGTGACGATCTGCAGGCCCAGATCGACAAGTGGCACCGGGCCCGGGTGATCGGCGAATTCGACGCCGCCGGCTACAAGCAGTTCCTGGATGACATCGGCTACCTGGCCCCCGAGCCGGCCGACTTCACGATCACCACCTCCGGCGTGGACACCGAGATCACCTCGACGGCCGGTCCGCAGCTGGTGGTGCCGATCCTCAACGCGCGCTTCGCGCTCAACGCCGCCAACGCCCGCTGGGGATCGCTGTATGACGCGCTGTACGGCACCGACGTCATCTCCGAGGACGACGGCGCCGAGAAGGGGTCGAGCTACAACAAGGTGCGCGGCGACAGGGTCATCGCGTACGCCCGCAACTTCCTCGACGAGGCCGTCCCGCTGGCCGACGGTTCCTGGGCCGACATCACCGAGGTCAAGATCGACGACGGCGTGCTCGTTCCGGCCCTGGCCGATCCGTCGGCATTCGTCGGCTACACCGGTGAGCTGGGCGCCTCGGCATGGTCGGTGCTGCTCAAGCACAACGGCCTGCACATCGAGATCCTGATCGACCCGTCCTCGCCCGTCGGCGCCACCGACAAGGCCGGCATCAAGGATGTGGTGCTGGAGTCGGCGATCACCACGATCATGGACTTCGAGGATTCGGTGGCCGCCGTCGACGCCGAGGACAAGGTGCTCGGCTACCGCAACTGGCTGGGTCTCAACCGTGGCGATCTGGCCGAAGAGGTGTCCAAGGGCGACAAGTCCTTCACCCGCGTGCTCAACCCGGACCGCGTCTTCACCACCCCGGACGGCGAGGGAGAGCTGACCCTGCCCGGACGCAGCCTGTTGTTCGTCCGCAACGTCGGACATCTGATGACCAACGACGCCATCGTCGATGCCGATGGCAACGAGGTCCCCGAGGGTATCCAGGACGCGCTGTTCACCGGGCTGATCGCCATGCACGGGCTCAAGGAGTCCGAGGACAACGGCCCGTACCGCAACTCGCGTACCGGCTCGGTGTACATCGTCAAGCCCAAGATGCACGGCCCCGACGAGGTCGCCTTCACCTGCGAGCTGTTCAGCCGCGTCGAAGACGTGCTCGGTCTGCCGCAGGGCACCCTCAAGGTCGGCATCATGGACGAGGAACGGCGCACCACGCTCAACCTCAAGGCGTGCATCAAGGCCGCCGCCGACCGCGTCGTCTTCATCAACACCGGCTTCCTGGACCGCACCGGCGACGAGATCCACACCTCGATGGAGGCCGGTCCGATGATCCGCAAGGGCGCGATGAAGAGCCAGCCGTGGATCAAGGCCTACGAGGATCAGAACGTCGACATCGGTCTGGCCACCGGGCTGTCCGGGCGCGCCCAGATCGGCAAGGGCATGTGGGCGATGACCGATCTGATGGCCGACATGGTCGAGCAGAAGATCGGTCAGCCCAAGGCCGGCGCCACCACCGCCTGGGTGCCCTCGCCGACCGCCGCCACCCTGCACGCCATGCACTACCACCAGGTCGATGTGGCCGAGGTGCAGGCCGAACTCGCCGGCAAGAAGCGCGCCGGTATCGACGAGCTGCTGACCATCCCGCTGGCCGGCGAACTGGCCTGGTCTCCCGATGAGATCCACGAGGAGGTCGACAACAACTGCCAGTCGATCCTGGGTTACGTGGTGCGGTGGATCGACGCCGGTGTCGGTTGCTCCAAGGTCCCCGACATCCACGACGTCGCGCTGATGGAAGACCGCGCCACCCTCCGCATCTCAAGCCAGCTGCTGGCCAACTGGCTGCGCCACGGCGTCATCACCGAAGGTGACGTCAAGGCCAGCCTGCGCCGGATGGCCGCCGTGGTCGACGAGCAGAACTCCGGCGACGCCGCCTACCTGCCGATGGCCACCGACCCCGAGGCCAGCATCGCCTTCCAGGCCGCCCAGGAGCTGATCCTGTCCGGCGCCCAGCAGCCCAGCGGCTACACCGAGCCGATCCTGCACCGGCGCCGCCGCGAGTTCAAGGCGCGTGCCGCGAACCAGTGACTAGACTTCGGCGGGGCATTCGACACGACGCGTTGAGAGGGTAGGGATGGGCAGGCACAGCATTCCCGATCCCGACGACCAGCCGGACGAGGAAGCCGTCAGCGGCGGCTATGACGACGCCCGCGGCGAACCCGCTGCGGGGTCGTCGCACGGGCAGCACGAACAGCCCGAATTCGGTTATCCGGCAGACGAATACCGGTATGAAACCGACGGTTACGACGCCGGCGATCGATATGACGCCGGCGATCGCTACGACGCCGACCGGTACGCCGGCGAGGATCGGTACGACGCCGAGGACCGGTACCGCGACCCCGATCCGGCTCCGCGCGGGTTCCCGGCCGTAGCCGACGAAGACTCCCCCACCCAGGCGTTCTCGGTCACCGGCCGGCAGCGCACCTGGGAGGGTGGCGAGTGGACCGGTTCGCACCGTGCCGTCACCACCGGCCGACGCACCGTCAGCCGCGGTGTCATCGTCGCGCTCGTCACCGTCGTCGCCGTGGTCGGCGCGGTGATCCTGTGGCAGTTCTTCGGCGACGCCCTGTCTGACCGCAGCCAGGCCTCGGCCGACCGTTGCGTCGAGGGTGAGGTCACCGTCGCCGTGGTGGCCGATCCGGCCATCGCCGAGCAGGTCGGCACCCTGGCGCAGGACTACACCTCGACCAACCCGCGCGTCGGCGACCGCTGCGTCAACGTCGCGATCAAGCCCGCCGACGCCGATGCCGTGGTCAACGGCTTCACCGGCCCCTGGCCCGGGGATCTGGGTGAGCGGCCGGCGCTGTGGCTGCCGGCCAGTTCCTCCGCCGAGGCCCGACTGGAGGCCGCCGCCGGCGCCGAGGCCGTCATCGACAGTCGTTCGTTGGTCAGCTCGCCGGTCGTGCTGGCCATCCGGCCCGAACTCAAAGAAGCGCTGGCACAGCAGAACTGGTCCACCCTGCCCGACCTGCAGAGCAACCCTGCCGCGCTGGACGGGCTGAACCTGCCGGGCTGGGGCGGATTGCGGCTGGCGCTGCCGATGGCCGGTAACAGTGATGCCGGTCTGCTGGCCGCCGAGGCCGTCGCCGCCGCATCGGCACCACCGGGCGCCCCGGCGAGCGCCGGTGCCGGGGCCGCGCAGCGCCTGATGGGAGCTCAGCCCGAACTGGCCGATGCGCAGGCCTCGACCGCGCTGGACGCGCTGGTCAACGCCGCCGACCCGGCCGCAGCTCCGGTACACGCGGTCGCGACCACCGAGCAGCGGTTGGTCCAGCGGGCCAGCGGCCTCTCCGATGCCGCGGACAAGCTCGCCTCCTGGACGCCACCGGGTCCGGCCGCGATCGCCGATTTCCCGGCCGTCCTGCTCAGCGGCGACTGGCTGTCCAAGGAACAGGTCACCGCGGCCAGCGAGTTCGACCGTTTCATGCGCAAGCCCGAACAGCTCGCCAAGCTGGCCGAGGCAGGATTCCGCGCCGAGGGGGCACCGACACCGGAAAGCCCGGTGACCGATTTCCCGGCGCTGGGCCAGCCGCTGTCTCTGGGTGATCCCGCCGAGCGCGCCGCTCTGGCCGACCGGCTGACCGCACCGGTTCAGGACGGCACCGTCACGGTGATGCTCGGCCAGTCGATGCCGGGTCTGACCGATGTGGCCGCGACGCTGAACCAGCGACTGCAGCAGATGCCGCCGTCGGCCGCTGTCGGGTTGTGGACGTTCGACGGGGTGGCCGGTCGGTCGGCGATCAGCACCGGCCCGCTCAGCGATGACGTCGGCGGCACACCCCGCTCCGAGGCGCTGGGATCCAATTTGCAGTCCCAGGGTGGATCGGCCAGTGGCGCGGTGTCGTTCACCACGCTGCGCCTGGTCTACGGCGACGCGCTGGCGAGTTTCCGTGCCGATCAGCCGAACTCCGTGCTGGTCATCACCGCCGGCCCGCACACCGACCGCAGCCTGGACGGCCCCGGCCTGATCTCCTACATCCAGGGCGCGGTCGACCAGCAGCGCCCCGTGGCGGTCAACGTCATCAACATCGGTGACGACCCGGACCGCGCCACGTGGGAGGCGGTCGCCCAAGCCAGCGGCGGCCAGTACCGCAGCGTGCCCAGTTCGACCGACCCGGCGCTGGCCGACGCGGTGGCAGAGTTCCTGGGTTAACCGCGACGCGTCAGCGTGCACCGCACGCCGAAGTGATCCGAGGGAAACACCCGCGGTAGGTCGTCGGCGATCGGTTCGCGACCCAGCAGGGTGATGTCCTGTGCAGCCCAGCGCTCGCCCTTGAGCAGTACCCGGTCGAAGCGGACATGTCGGTGCTTGTCCTTCATGTCGTAGCGCATGTGGTTGATGGTGGTGTCCTCGGTGTAACCGGGGTCGTCGGGGCGCAGCGTGGGCCAGACGTCGACGAAGGGCGTCGGGATGATGCCGTTCTCGGCGTCGCGCAGGTTGAAATCGCCCAGCAGCGCCACATCATCGTGCCCGTGCACGGAACCGACGATCTGACCGAGTTGGCGCTGACGTAGTTCGGCTGCGGCCTTACCGCTCTCGAGGTGCAGGCCGACCACGGTGAACGCCACCCCGCCGAACTCGAACCGCGCCGTCAGGTATCCGCGCGACAGCCGCGTCGGCAACCGGGTGTAGGTCACCCGGGCGATCGGCAATCTGGACAACAGCAGCATGCCGTAGTTGCCGAGGCGACCACCGGTCACCGCGGCGCTGCGGTAGTTCTCCCGGATCCAGGGTTGCGCGCGAAAGACGTTGAGCGCGCGTGGTGTCACCTCCTGGAACACCATGACATCCGGCGGTTCGGAGGCCAGCACGTCGGCGATGGCGCGGTAGCGCTGTTGCGCGTGCAGGGCGTTGAACCAGATGTTGTAGGTCGCCACATTGAGCCGATCCCGGCGCCCGGCGTCGCGTGCCCCCGCGGCGCCGACCCACCGGCCCGAATCGAAACGCTGCACCCGAACGGGTGTCGGACGGCGGAACGGGTTGGGCCACAACCGTTGCATGCCGCCCAAGTTACGCGGCCGCGGCGGCGCACTCCCGCGGTGCGCACCAGGCGCGCGGCAGGGTCACCGCCATGCCGATCACCCCGAGGGTCACCGGTACCAGCAGCGCGTCGCGGTAGGTGTCGAGTTGACCGACCCCGGCGGCCTCGGCCGCGACCTGCACCGCGGTCGTGCCGGCCAGCCCGATCGCCGCGCCGAACTGGAACGTGGTGTACAGCAGCCCACTGGTCAGCCCCTGTGCCGAATCCTCGACGCCGTCGGTGGCGGCGATCGTCAGTGGGCCGTAGGCCAGCGTGAAGGCCAGGCCGAGCGCCAGGAAGCTGGGCAGCATGCTCGCATAGACCCAATCCTGCTCGACGCCGAGGAACAGGGCGAACGACACCGCCGCCAAGGTCATACCGACCGAGATGACCCGCCACAGACCGAATCTGCGCACCAGCATCGGGGTGAGGGTGGGCGCCAGGATCGCGTCGATGGCAAGGACGAGCAACGCCAGCGCGGTGGCCAATGCCGACCAACCCCGCAGTTCCTGGAGGTACAGCACGACGATGAACTGGAACCCCATGAACCCGGCGGCCAGGCAACCCGCCCCGACATAGGCGGTGACCAGGGCGCGGTTGCGCAGCAGTGCCGGCGGGACCAGCGGGTCCGATGCGGTGCGCTGCCTGGCGGCGAAACCGGCGAACAATCCGGCGGCGACGACGCCGATGAGCGCCGAGGTCAGCACGGGGCCGTGCGCGATGTTCTCGATGGCGATGACCGTGAGCACCACCGCCGCGGTGATCAGCACCGCCCCCGGCAGGTCCAACGATCGCTTCACGGTACTGCGGTCCCGCGGGATCAACGGCACGGCGAGCACCAGCACCGCCAGGGCCAGCACGACGGGGGCAAAGAACACCCAGCGCCAACCGAAGGAGGTCAGCAGTCCGCCGGCAACCAGTCCCAGGGAGAAGCCGGCCGCCCCGATCCCGGCGTAGATCAGCACGGCCCGATCTCGTGACGGCCCCTCGGGAAATGTCGTGGTGATGATCGCCAGTCCGGCGGGCATCAGGAACGCCGCGGCGATGCCGGTGATGACCCGCACCGTGATCACGAGTTCACCGCTGGGCGCGATACCGCCCAGGGCGGAGAAACCGATGAACACCGCCAACGCAACGAGAAACATCCGTCGCCTGCCGTACACATCGGCCGTGCGCCCACCCAGCAGCATGAAACCGCCGTAGCCGATCACGTATCCGCTGACGATCCACTGCAATTGGACGGTCGGCAGGTCCAGTGCCTCCCGGATGACCGGCAGCGCGATATTGAACATCGCGATGTCGATGCCCTCCAGAAAAGCCGCCCCACACAGCGCCGCCAACAGCAACGCGGACCGGATCCGTGAACGTGTCTCGATCGTCGTCATCCAACCAACTTTCGGTTCCTATTGGTAACTGACCACATCATCAGGCACCATGAACCGATGGCGGAAGAAGGCACTTCGAAGTCAGCCGGTATCCCCGAGGTAACCGACTGCTGCCCGGACGCCTTCCAGTGGGATCGACGCGAGGACTGTGAGGTCCGACAGATCCTGGACCGGATCGCCGACAAATGGTCGCTACTGATCATCGCGCTGCTCGACGACGGGTCCATGCGCTTCACCGAGCTCAAGCGGATGATCGACGGGGTCAGTCAGCGGATGCTGACGGTGACGTTACGGCAGCTCGAGCGCGACGGCCTCGTGCGTCGCACCGTGCATCCGGTCGTGCCGCCGCGCGTCGACTATGAGTTGACCGAGCTCGGCCGCACTTTGCACCAGACCGTGCAGTCGTTGGTGCACTGGACCGAGCGACACCAGACCGATATCGCCGCGGCCCGACAACGTTTCGATGCGGCGCAGCGCTGACCGCGAGGCGCCTAGATGCTCAGCAGCTTGAGCGCCTCAGCAGCGAACTGCCGGGGCACCTCGACCTGCGGGTAATGGCCCACCCCGGGCAGCTCGACCACCGTGGCCGCCGGACGCAGGTCACGCAACCCGGACAACACGTTGACCGTGGCCACCGGGTCATCCAGCCCCCACAGGAAGCTCAGCGGTTTGTCCCACGCGCTGATCGCGCCATGCCACCGCCGAGCGTGCCGCACCCGCTCGTCGAGGTAGGCGCACAGTAGATGCATGACGCGGTTTCCGCCGTTGTAGGCCAACAGTTCCCACTGCGCCTGCGCCTCGGCGGACGTCAGCGGATGTGCCGCACCGAACAGCCGCCCGAACCCGCGCACGAAACCGGCCCGACCGGTCAGCCGCGACACCACCGGCCCCAGCGGGCCGCGCAGCAGCTTCTGCGAGGGCCGCAGACTGGCCCGCTCCAGGATGATGCTGCCGTTGCTCAGCACCGCGGCATGCAGATCGAACGGCAGTTCGCCGGCGATATCGCGGGCCAGCAGTTCGGTGGCCACCGAAGTGCCCATGTCATGGGCGATCAGCACCACCGGACCGGTGACCGTGCGTTGGACGACTTGCTGCACCAGGTCTGCCTGTTCCAGCAGGCTGTACCGGTGCGGGGCCGGCTTGTCCGACAACCCGAACCCGAGGAAGTCCAGCGTCAGCCAGGCACGGCCGCCGAGCGCCGACACCACGTCGCGGTAGTCGAACGAGCTCGACGGAAATCCGTGCAGCAGAAGGACCGTCGGGCCCTCTCCGGCCGCGCTGCGGACAAAGAGGTTGCCCGCCGTCGTGTCCAGGTATCGGCCACCGTCGCGCCAACCCTGGACACTCGGCATCACGGGGTCAGGTTAGGCGAACGCCTCCACCGGCGGGCAGGAACAGACCAGGTTGCGGTCGCCGTAGGCCGCGTCGATGCGGCGCACCGGCGGCCACACCTTGGGTCGGAACGCCTTGCCCAGCGGGTAAGCCGCCTGCTCCCGGGTGTACGGGTGCGACCAATCCTGCACCAGCAACGATTCGGCGGTGTGCGGAGCACCGCGCAGCGGGTTGTCGTCCACCGGCCACTGTCCCGAACCGACCTTGTCGATCTCGGCCTTGATGGCGATCATCGCGTCGCAGAACGCGTCCACCTCGGCGATGCTCTCGCTCTCGGTCGGCTCCACCATCAGCGTGCCGGCCACCGGGAAGCTCATGGTCGGTGCGTGGAAACCGAAGTCCGCCAACCGCTTCGCCACATCGTCGACGGTGACGCCGGTGGCCTTGGTGATCGGATTGAGGTCCAGGATGCACTCGTGGGCCACCATTCCGTTCTCACCGGTGTAGAGCACCGGGAAGTACTCGTCGAGGCGGCGGGCGACATAGTTTGCCGAGGCGATCGCGGTCAGCGACGCCGCCCGCAGTCCCTTACCGCCCATCATCCGGATGTAGGTCCAGGTGATCGGCAGGATCGACGCCGACCCGTACGGGGCCGCCGACACCGTGTAGTCGTCGCCCAGCTCGTCGGCCAGCGGATGCCCGGGAAGATAAGGCGCCAGGTGGCTGCGCACCGCGACCGGTCCGACGCCGGGCCCGCCACCGCCGTGCGGGATGCAGAACGTCTTGTGCAGGTTCAGGTGGCTGACATCGCCGCCGAAGCGGCCCGGTCGGGCCAGTCCGACGAGGGCGTTGAGGTTGGCGCCGTCGACGTAGACCTGCCCGCCGGCGTCGTGCACGGCGGCGCAGATGTCGGCGACGTCGTGCTCGTAGACGCCGTGGGTCGACGGGTAGGTGATCATCAGCGCCGCCAGCCGGTCGGCGTGCTCGGACACCTTGGCGCGCAGATCATCCAGGTCGACGTCACCGTTGGCGCGGCATTTCACCACCACCACGCGCATACCGACCAGGGCCGCGGAGGCCGCATTGGTGCCGTGCGCGCTGGACGGGATGAGGCAGACATTGCGATCGGGTTGACCGTTGGCACGGTGGTAGGCCTGGATGGCCAGCAGGCCGGCGTACTCCCCCTGCGATCCGGCGTTGGGTTGCAACGAGATCTCGTCGTAGCCGGTGATACCGGTCAGCCAGGTCTGCAGATCCGCGATCAGCCGGCGCAGTCCCGGGTTGTCCGAGGCCGGGGCGAACGGATGCTGCTTGGCGAACTCGGGCCAGGTGATGGGCTCCATCTCGGCGGCCGCATTGAGCTTCATGGTGCACGAGCCCAGCGGGATCATGCTGCGGTCCAGCGCGATGTCCTTGTCCGCCAGGGAGCGCAGGTAACGCATCATCGAGGTCTCGGTGCGGTACCGGTGGAACGCCGGGTGGGTCAGGAATTCCGATGTGCGGGTGGCGATCACGGTGTCGGCGGGCTCGACCGGGGCGACGCCGAAGGCCTGCAGCACGGCCGCCACATGGGCCTCGGTGGTGGCCTCGTCACACGCCACCGACACGTGATCGGCGTCCACCCGCCACAGGTTGATGCCGGCGGCCTTGGCCGCGGCGACGATCTCGTCGGCCCGGCCCGGCACCTTGGCCAGCACGGTGTCGAAGAACGCCTCGTGCACCAGCGAATCACCCAGGGCCGCGGCGATCCTGCGGGCGTGCCCGTGCACGCGGGTGGCGATGGTCTTGAGTCCGCCGGCGCCGTGGTAGCTGGCGTACATGGCGGCGATCACGGCCAGCAGCACCTGCGCGGTGCAGATGTTGCTGGTCGCCTTGTCCCGGCGGATGTGCTGTTCGCGGGTCTGCAGGCTGAGCCGGTAGGCCGCTGTCCCGTCGGCGTCCTGGGAGACACCGACCAGGCGGCCGGGCAGCTGCCGGGCGTGCTTGGTGTGCACCGCCAGGTAACCGGCGTGCGGCCCGCCGAATCCCATCGGCACACCGAAGCGCTGGGTGGTGCCGAACGCGACGTCGGCGCCGAAGTCACCGGGCGGGGTGGTCAGCGTCGCGGCCAGCAGGTCGGTACCGACGGCGACCAGCGCACCGCGCTCGTGCGCGTCGGCGACCAGATCCGACCAGTCGTGGATACGGCCGCTGGCGCCGGGCAGCTGGACGATGACGCCGAAGAAGTCACCCTCGGGCAGACCCTCGCGCAGGTCGGCGGTGACGATCTCGATGCCCAGCGGTTCGGCGCGGGTCGCGATCACCGCGGCGGTCTGGGCGTAGACGTCGACGTCCACGGCGAGCCGGTTCGACGAACTCTTCACCGCGCGGTGCATCAGGGTCATGGCCTCGGCGGCGGCGGTGCCCTCGTCGAGCATCGAGGCGTTGGCGACGTCGAGTCCGGTCAGGTCGCTGACCATGGTCTGGAAGTTCAGCAGGGCCTCCAGGCGACCCTGGCTGATCTCGGGCTGGTAGGGCGTGTAGGCGGTGTACCAGGCCGGGTTCTCCAGGATGTTGCGCTTGAGCACCGGCGGGGTCAGCGTGTCGAAGTACCCCTGCCCGATCATCGACACCGCGACGGTGTTGGAGTCGGCCAGCGCACGCAGTTCGGCCAGCGCCTCTTCCTCGGTGGCCGGCGGCGGCAGCTGCTCCAGGCCGGGCGCCATACCGTCGGCGCCGACCTTGTCGAGGATGCCGGCAGGCAGTGCCTTGTCGGCCAGTTCGTCGAGAGAACCGACGCCGATGACGCCGAGCATGGTTTCGATGGCATCGGCATCGGGCCCGATATGGCGGGCAACGAAACCGGACGAGGTGGAGGGCACATCAGGTGACACAAAGTCTCCCCGGGTCGAGGTGGGCGCCGCGAAGCGCGTCCTCTCCCTCTGTCGGGGCGCCTGAGAGATTCGGCCGGGCGGCCTTTCCCCATGGGCGGGTGCGCGGGGCACCGCTTTCCAGAGGCATCGTGGCCGTGCGCGGTCCTGGGTGCCTGAGAGGTTGACGGAGAGGTGTTGCTCCTTCGGCGTCCGTGGCTGGCGGCCACGAAGCTCTCCCGCGCGCGGGCGATGCGTAGGAGAGTTTACCCGCGGGCCGCGAGCGTGCGCACACTCAGCCCGACACGCCGCGGCGCGGGCCGCAGACACGCACGGTCGCCGGGAAAAGCTAGCCGATCTTGCGGTCGCGGCTCTTACGCCGCGAGGCGAGTTCGTCCTCGGGCGCGGCGATGGACTCGCCGCCGTCGGCGCGTTCGCCGGGGAAGTCGGCGATCGCCCCGGTCAGTTCCCGCATGGCACCCGACACCGCGATACCGAATACGCCCTGTCCGCCCTGCAGCAGGTCGACGACCTCTTCGGCCGAGGTGCACTCGTACACCGTGGTGCCATCGGAGAACAGCGTGATGTTGGCCAAATCCTGCACGCCGCGCTGGCGCAGATGATCGACGGCCACCCGGATGTTGTGCAGCGAGATGCCGGTGTCCAGCAGTCGCTTGACGATCTTGAGGACCAGGATGTCCTTGAACGAGTACAACCGCTGGCTGCCCGACCCGGCGGCGCCGCGGATCGAGGGCACCACCAGCGAGGTGCGCGCCCAATAATCCAGCTGTCGGTAGGTGATGCCGGCGATCTGGCAGGCACTCGGCCCGCGGTAGCCGACCAGTTCGTCGGGCACGGAATCATCGGGGAACAGGCCGCCCTGGACGGGCTCACCGACCACCCTGTTCATCGGCGCCGCCGACGCGTCCGTCGAAGACAGGTCCAGCTCCCCCTGATGTGGCGTGCGTGGCGTGTCGCCCACAGTCCATCCTCTCGCCGATCGCTCCCGGGGTCGTGACCGCACCACGGGCTCGAATGTGTCGAGCATACGCTCAACACAGTGCCGCTACTGCTCGTCGTCGATCAAAATTATGGCTGCCCGCTGCACTCGCCGCTCACACACGCACCGCGTGTCGACATCACGAGACGCATCCGTGATCTTGGTCAGGTCGCCTTGAAGTCATCGGGCGACACACTGTCGAGGAACTCCTTGAACTTCTCCACCTCGTCCTCGCGCACCGGCTCGGCCGAGTCCTCGTCGTTCTCATCCGGGATCAGCAGTCCGGCCTCGGCCAGCACCGATTCCTCGACATAGATCGGCACTCCGACCCGCAACGCGATGGCCACCGAATCCGACGGCCGGGCCGAGACCTTGATATCGCGGTCGAAGATCAGATCCGCATAGAAGGTGCCCTCCTGCAGATCCACGATGCGCACCTCTTTGAGCGAATGCCCGAGTGCGGCAATGAGATCCCGGATCAGGTCATGGGTCTGCGGGCGCGGCGCCTCGATGCCCTGCTGCTCGTGGGCGATCGCCTGGGCCTCGGGCTGGCCGATCCAGATGGGCAGATAGCGGTCGCCGTTCGCCTCGCGCAGGAGCAGCACCGGCTGATTCTGGGGCTGCTCCACGCGAATACCGACAACCCGAACCTCACCCATCGCCTGCCTGCCTTCCGCGAAGAAGCCGTCTTGGAAAAGTCTAGTCCTCAACGGTCGAGAACGTCGCGCACCGCGGACTTGATCAGCGACGTGTGCAACGTGATCGCCAATGCCGCCACCTCACGGGCCAGGTCGTCGGCGCGGTCACGCGCGCCGGCCTTGCCGGCCGCGGCCACCGGACCGGCGATCTGGGCGATCAGATCCGACTGCCGGTCGGCGGCCGACCGGAAGGCCCGCAGGTGCCGTGGCTCGACCCCGTAGTCGGCCAGCGCCCGGGCGCACTGCGCGATGGTCACCGAGTGTTCGTCGAACAGCCCGGCCGGGCCGGGTTTGATGACACCGGCGGTGACGAGCGCCGACAGCATGGCGTTGTCGATCCCGGATCGGGCCAGCAGATCCTCGCGGCTCAGCCGCACCTGCGCCGGGGCGACATCACCGGGTCCGTCGGCGGTGTCGCCGGAAACCTGCACCAGCCGCGGTGCGGCGTAGGCGGTGCCGGTGGCCGGCAGTTCACCGTCGGGTTGGGCGTCCAGTTGGGCCTTGATGACCTTCAGCGGCAGGTACTGATCACGCTGCGCGGTGAGGACGAACCGCAGGCGCGCGCAGTCGTAGGCGGTGAACCGCCGATAACCGGCCGCGGACCGCTGCGGCGTCACCAGCCCCTCGGCCTCCAGGAACCGGATCTTGGAGATGGTGACGTCCGGGAAGTCCGGGCGCAGCAGATCCAGCACTGCTCCGATGGACATCCCGGCGGGCACCGGGTCCGGTTGGGTCATCTGGTCCTCGCGGATGAGCTCCGGCCGTCAGCCGGCATCCTCGGTCTTCGGCCCGGTCAAGAAGACCAACCGGAACTTGCCGATCTGCACCTCGTCGCCGTTGGCCAGCACCGCCGAGTCCACCGGCTCGCGGTTGACGTAGGTGCCGTTGAGGCTGCCGACGTCGACGACCTGGAACTCACCGGACTCCAACCGGAACTCCGCATGGCGACGGCTGACCGTCACGTCATCGAGGAAGATGTCGCTGTCGGGATGCCGACCGGCCGACGTGGTGGCCTGGTCGAGCAGGAAGCGCGAGCCCGCGTTCGGGCCCCGCTTGACGACGAGAAGCGCCGAACCCGCAGGCAATCCCTCGACGCCCGACACCGAGCTCTCGGTGCCGGTGCTGGCCGGGGCATCCAACTCGTTGAGGAAATCCGCGCGGAAAACCGAGGTCGTCTCCACTGTGACTTCGTCGGACTGGTCGGCCTGAAAGTTGCTGTTCTCCGTCACCCGCTGCTCCTCTACTGGCTGCTGTGGCGTGCCTGGCCGGCGGCCGGTGGTGGACCTCCGGCCGTCATTGCGTCTCACGTCGACCGTACCGCGCCGGGCAGGCCGTTGGGTCCGCCACCGCCGGATCCGTCTGACGCGTACGTGGTCACGCCTATCCCTGATGAACCGATCCGCAGAACCCTAACAACACCTACTCGGGAAGGATTGCCCGGTAGCCGTCTGCGTCCAGCAGATCCGGCAGCGGGCCTGGTTCGGCAGCGGTCTCGGTCTGCAGTTCGACCAGCCAGCCGGCACCGTAGGGGTCGGAGTTGACCAGCTCCGGGTTGCCTTCCAGCTCACCGTTGACCGCAACGACTTTCGCGGTGATCGGCGCGTACAGGTCCGACAGCGACTTGGTGGATTCGACCTCACCGAACGTGTCGCCGGCGGTGACCGCGGCGCCGACATCGGGCAGCTGGACGAACACGACATCGCCGAGCGCGGCCTGCGCGTAATCGGTGATGCCCACCCGCACGGTGTCCTCACCGGTGCGTCGCACCCACTCGTGTTCGGCGGTGTACTGCAGGTCGGACGGGATCTCGCTCACGGGGCTCCTTCGGTGCAGGCTCGAGCGGGGTTATTTGACGGGCTGAGCGTATTGGCGAGGTTTCGGTTGCCGCAAGGCGGTCACCTCGATGGTCTCGGACTGGGTGACGGTCATGGTGCCGCCGACCCGCTTGACGCTGTCCATAGCGCCGCCGGGAATGTTGAGCGCCGCCGCCAGCGTCGGCGGATCGCCAATGGCCAGAACCGAATACGGTGACCCGAGGGTCACCTCGTCGACCACCAGCGCGCCGGGCGCGCCGACCACCCAGGTGTCCACGCCGACCCGGACCGGCTGACCGCCGGCACCGCGGATCTCCATGGCCTCCGCACCGGCGGCGCGCAGTTCGTTGATGACGTCGAGCATGGTCTCCGGCGACACCCCGCGGGCGGTGTCGTCGATGGCGATCGTCACCCCCGGGCCGACCGCCGCGACGGTCCCGATCAGGATCGACAGCGCGGCGAGCCGGGCCTGCGCGTTCTCGATCGCCGCCTGATCGCTGGTACCCGAGGCCTGCAGGGAGTTCAGCGTCTGCTGCAGGTCGGCGACCTCGGTGTTGAGGGCCGCCTCGCGCTGCTGCAACGAATCCAGCAGCACCAGCAGATCGGCCGGGCGTGCCGAGTCCAGCGAGTCGCCCGAGGACGTCTGCCGCACCTGGGTGGCGATGGCCACGCCCAGCACCAGGCACAGCAGCACCCCGAGCGTGCCGAACACCAGTTGGGACCGGCTGCCGCGCGCCCCGGTGGCCGCGTCCGGCGGCAGTTCGTGGCGGCCGTGTTCGGGTTCTTCGTGGGCGGCGTGCTCGGCCATCGCTACGCCCCGAACAATCGGCGGCGCAGCGCGGCGGCGTTGCCGAAGATCCGGATACCGAGCACCACGATGATCGCGGTGGACAATTGCGTGCCGACCCCGAGTTGATCACCGACATAGACGATCAGCGCGGCCACCAGCACGTTGAACACGAAGGACACGACGAACACCTTCGAGTCGAAGATGCGCTCCAGATAGGCCCGTAGACCGCCGAACACCGCATCCAGTGCGGCGACCACGGCGATCGGCAGATACGGCTGGATGGCCTCGGGCACGCCGGGGTGGAACACCAACCCGAGCACGATGCCGACGACGAGCGCGGCGATTCCGATCATGTCTGTCTCACCAGGTCATGGCCCAATCTCTGTGGCGAAGCGGATGTCTCGGACCGAGCCCCCCGGCACGCTCAGCGCCTCACCGGTACTGACCGTAACCCCGACGCCGTAGGACTGCTGCAGCAGCATCAGCCGCTGCATGCCGGGGCTGCGGTCGAAGACGTCCTGCATGGCGTGCGGCGGACCGAGGGCGACGACGTCATAGGGGCTGGCGATCGGCCGGTTGTCGACCAGGATGCCGCCACCGGCGTGCCGGATGGTGACGCCGGGCCCGAGCCGGACACCGCCGACGGACACCGCCTCGGCACCGCCGACCCACAGCGAGTTGACCACCAGCTGCAGGTCGCGATCCAGGATCACCTGCTGGCTGCCCGCGACGCGTTGTTTGGTGACGTCGGTCAGATCCCGCGACACCCCGGGGTCGGTCACGGTCACGGTCAGTCCGGGTCCGAGCGCGGGTGTGACGGACGCGGCGAATTCGGCATCGTCGAGTTCGGCCAGCAGCGCGCGGCCCTGTTCGTCACCGGCCAGCCGGCTGCGGCGTTCGGCCTCCACCCGGATCGCCAGATCATCGCGGGTGGTCTCCACCGCGGCCGTGCGGGTGTCGGCGGCGCGGACACTGTCGGCCAGCACCTGCTGGGTCTGCCGGTTGGCCGGGGCCAGCGACTGTGCCTGCGAGGCCGCCGCGGCAAACACCGCGGCCACGGTCAACCCGGCCAGCACCGTCCACGCCCAGCCGTGCCCGCGGCGCTGCGGGTCGCGCGCCCGCGCCTCGGCGGCGGCGGCATAACCCGGGTCGAGGTGATCGGTGAGCAGGGAGCGCAACAGCGACGGGACCGGAATGCGTTGCGGGGCACCGGCTTCGTGGGCGTTGAGGCCGGCTTGCGGGTTGTAACCACCCAGTGAGCTCCTGCGCTCAGCCATCGGCGGCGGACCCCGTTCGCGGCCGCTGCCGCAGCACCATCCCCACCTGGATCAGGTAAAGCACCGCCGACCACAGGTACAGCGCCAGCCCCCAGATCAGAAACGCCCACCCGCATGCCAGGATCACCCGGCTCCACAACGCGTCGAACTGGCCCAGCAGCACCAGCGGCAGACCGGACATCAGCGCAAACGTCGCGGCCTTGCCCAGATAGGTGACCGGCAGCGCGGTCAGCCCGCGGGCGCGCAGCAGCGGCAGCGTCGCGGCCAGCAGCAGATCGCGTCCCAGCAGCACGACCACGAACCACCACGGCACGACGTCGGCCAGTGCCAGGGCCACCGGTGTGACCACCATGTAGATGCGGTCGACGGCGGGGTCGAGCAGCTCACCGAGCCGCGAGGACTGGTTGTCGACCAGCCGGGCGATCTTGCCGTCCGCCCAGTCGGAGAATCCGCTGAACATAAGGATCGCCACCGCCCAGCCGGTGGCCTCGGCGACCAGCAGCAGGTACAGGAACACCGGCACCAGGATCAGCCGGATCACCGACAGCGCGTTGGGGATCGTCAGCACCCGATCGCGGTCCGCGCTGCGCTGAGCCGGATCTCCCGTCGCTCCGCTCCCCCGGGTCATAGCCTTCAGAACCTAGCGGAACACACCCGGCAGGCTCAGCGCCGACATGGCGTTGTCGGCCAGCGGATCGTCGTGGATCATGTACGTCCACGTCGAGGTCGGCCGTGCCAACCGGGTCAGGTCAAAGCCGGTGTCACCGTCGACGATGTTGGCCGTGTCGAAGGTCTGCTGGGCCGCTTCGATGGCATCGGCGGCCAGCGAGGCGAACGCGTCGACCGCCATCCGGTGGAACTCGTCGAGCGGGCTCTGGTTGCCCAGGGCGCGCAGGCTGATGCTCTCCCGGATGTCGGCCAGATACGCCAGGTGATCGGCCCAGCCGCGGTCCAGGTGGTACAGCATGATCAGCCGGCAGATCTCCTCCAGCCGTTCCTCGGAGACCAGTTCGGCGATCTGCTCGTAGCGCTTGGGCGACCGCTCGGCGAGCTCCTCGCGCGCGGCCGAGGTGCGCAGCAGGGTGTTGCGCCGGTCCACCAGGATGGCGCGCTGCTGGGCGGTCAGCTGGTTGTAGCGCCAGGTGTTGGCGTGCAGATCCAGGGTCTTGCCCTCGGCCACCCGCTGCGCGTGGTCGAGCAGCGCGCCGGCCTTGGGGCTGGTGACCTTGCCGTTCTCGTCGGTCTGCAGCGGCAGCTTGTTCGGTTCCAGGTGGGCGACGACGACATCGTCCTCCCAGCTGGAGAAGAACACCGACGAGCCGGGGTCGCCCTGCCGTCCGGCGCGGCCGCGCAGCTGGTTGTCCAGTCGCTCGGTGTAGTGCCGCCCGGTGCCGATGACGTGCAGGCCACCGAGTTCGGCGACCTGTTCCTTCTCGGCGGCGTCCTCGTCGACATCGGAACCACCGAGCCGGATGTCGGTGCCGCGGCCGGCCATCTGGGTGGACACCGTGACCCGTCCGCGCGCGCCGGCTTCGGCGATCACAGCCGCCTCCTCGGCATCGTTCTTGGCGTTCAGCACCACCGCCGGAATACCTGCTTTGACCAGCCGCTCGTGCAGCTCCTCGGATTCGGCGACATCGCGGGTACCGACCAGGATCGGTTGCGAGGTGGCGTGGACCTCGACGATGTGTTCGACGATGGCGTCGTTCTTGGCGGCGACCGTGATGTACACCCGGTCGGCCTCGTCCTCGCGCACGTTCGGGGTGTTCGGCGGGATCGGTGACACACCCAGCTTGTAGAACTGGCGCAGCTGTTCACCGGCCGCCAGCGCGGTGCCGGTCATCCCGCACACCCGTGGGTAGCGGTTGATCAGCGCCTGCACCGTGATGGTGTCGAGCACCTCACCGGTCTCGGTGATGTCGATGCCCTCCTTGGCCTCCACCGCCGCCTGCAGGCCGTCGGGCCAGCGCTGCAGCGAGGCGATGCGACCACGCGAGGCGTTGATCAGGTGCACCGCGTCATCGCGGACGATGTAGTGCACATCGCGCTCCAGCAGCACGTGAGCGTGCAGCGCGACGTTGATCTCGGTGAGCGTGGTGCCGACGTGTTCCTCGGAGTACAGGTCGATTCCGCCGAGCTTGGATTCCAGCTTGCGGGCTCCGGCATCGGTGAGCTGCACATTGCGACGGTCGGCGTCGGTCTCGTACTCGACGCCCTCGCGCAGGTCACCGACCATCCGGATGATCTCCAGCCGGGGCGACTCGCGATGCGATGTGCCAGCCAGCACCAGCGGCACCAGCGCCTCGTCGACGAGCACCGAGTCGGCCTCGTCGATCAGCGCGACATCCGGGCTCGGGGAGACCAGGTCGTCGACGGAGATCACCAGCTGATCGCGCAGCACGTCGAATCCGATCTCGTTGACCGAGCCATAGGTGACGTTGCAGGCGTAGGCGTCTCGGCGCTGCTCGGGCGTGGAGTCGGCGGTGATCCAGCCGACGGTGAGGCCCAGCGCCTCCAGCAGTGGGCCCATCCAGCCGGCGTCGCGTCGGGCCAGGTAGTCGTTGACCGAGATGACGTGCACGCTGCGGCCACCGATGGCATAGCCGGCGGCGGCGATCGCGCCGGCCAACGTCTTGCCCTCACCGGTGGCCATCTCGACGACATCGCCGGCCAGCATGCGCAGCGCGCCGAGCAGCTGAACGTCGAACGGCCGCAGCTCGATCGACCGTTCGGCAGCCTCCCGGACCAGGGCCAGGAACTGCGGGATGTCGGAGGAGTCCGCGAGGTCCTCGAGGTTCAGCAGACCCGCGGCTTTACGCAGCTGCTCGTCATCGAGGCCGGCGGCCTTGTCGTCGAACTTGGCCGAGGCGCGCACCTGCGCCATGGAGCGCGCCTGATCCTTGTCGGTGCTCGCGCCGAGCAGCTTCCAGAATCGGTTACTGATCCGTCCGGACTTGGACGCCTTCGAGGTCTTGGAACTCACAGCCACAGTCATACGGTACGCGGGAGCGGCCCGGCGTCCGCAGCGCCGTACAGGGGTCCCGTGCTGCGCGAACCATCGCCCGATGACCAGCGACGCGTCCCTCCCGGCGAGCCGCCGGTGCACCGACCGGAAACGGGCGCCGGACCACCGGTGAACTCACCGGTGTCGGCGACGCCCCGTGGCACGCTCCCGACAGCCACACGCGGTACCTTGCCCGCATGGAGATGTTCACCCCGACCCTCGACTGGGGCGATGAGCTGTTCACGTCGCTGATCTGGATCGCGAGGGCGTGGGCCATCGCGGCGGTGAGCACCCTGATCGTGCTGTACCTGTTGGGGAAGTTCACCACCTGGGGCCGGCAGTTCTGGCGCGTCACCGGCAGCTACTTCACCGGCCGGGAATCGTGGAAGGTCTGGCTGTGGCTGGGCGCGATCCTGCTGTCGGTGATCGCCGGGGTGCGCATCGACGTGCTGCTCAGTTTCCAGGGCAACGACATGATGAGCGCCGCACAGGTCGCGGTGCAGGGACTGTCCGGCGGCGACGAGGCGGTGCGGCAGTCCGGTGTCGACGGGTTCTGGTTCGCCATCTGGACCTTCGCGGTGCTGGCCACCATTCACGTCACCCGGGTGATGCTCGACCTGTTCATCACGCAACGGTTCATGTTGGCCTGGCGCGCCTGGCTCACCGGTCGGCTGACCAACGACTGGCTCGACGGCAAGGCCTATTACCGCAGCCGCTTCATCGATGACACCATCGACAACCCGGATCAGCGCATCCAGGCCGATATCGACATCTTCACCGCGAACATCGGTCCGTTGCACAACACGCCGAACAACACCAGCGGTGCCACGCTGCTCTTCGGAGCGATCGAGGCCATCGCCTCGGTGATCTCGTTCACCGCGATCCTGTGGAATCTGTCCGGCAACTACGTGATGTTCGGCATCGACGTCCCGCGGGCCATGTTCTGGATCGCCATCGTGTACGTGCTCATCGCGACCGTCATCGCGTTCTGGATCGGCCGCCCGATCATCCGTCTGACGTTCGACAACGAGAAGTACAACGCCGCGTTCCGTTACGCGCTGGTGCGGTTGCGCGACGCCTCGGAGTCGGTGGCGTTCTACCGCGGCGAGGTCGCCGAGCGGGTGCAGTTGCGCAAGCGGTTCGCACCGATCGTGTCGAACTACAAGCGCTACCTGAACCGGTCGATCGGGTTCTACGGATGGAACCTCACGGTCAGCCAGATCATCAATCCTCTGCCGTGGATCATCCAGGCGCCGCGGTTGTTCGCCGGTGAGATCCAGCTCGGCGATGTCTCGCAGACCTCGTCGGCGTTCGGCAGCATCCAGAACTCGCTGTCGTTCTTCCGTAACTCCTATGACGCGTTCGCCGGCTGGCGGGCGTCGATCATCCGTCTGCACGGCCTGGTGATCGCCAACGAGGAGGGCCGCGCGCTGCCGGAGCTGAACGTCGAGCCGTGCGGCAGCTGCCCGGTCGAGATCCGCGATATCGATGTGCGCACCCCCGCCGGTGAGGTGCTGATCGAGGATCTGAACCTGGAGATGTATCCCGGGGACACCCTGATCATCACCGGTCAGTCGGGCACCGGTAAGACCACCCTGCTGCGCAGCCTGGCCCAGCTGTGGCCGTTCACCACCGGGACGCTGCGCTGCCCGGACGGGATCAACGAGACGATGTTCCTGTCGCAGATGCCGTACGTGCCACTCGGTGATCTGCGCGCCGTGGTGTCCTATCCCAAGGGACCCGAAGAGCTGTCCGACGAGGAGCTGATCGACGCGCTGAACAAGGTGTCGCTACCGCAGTGCTCGCGGCGGCTCTCGGAGGTGGCCGACTGGGTCAAGGTGCTCTCACCGGGCGAGCAACAGCGCATCGCCTTCGCGCGGGTGCTGTTGACCAAGCCGCGGGTGGTGTTCTTCGACGAGGCCACGTCCGCGCTCGACGAGGGCCTGGAGTACACCATGTACGACCTGATCCGCCGCGAGCTGCCGGACACCATCCTGGTCAGCGTCACCCACCGCAGCACGGTGGGCCAGCATCACGAGAAGCATCTGCACCTGCTCGGCGGTGGCGAGTGGGTGCTCGGCGACGTGGACGCCTCTACCGGCAAGCCGCGCCAGCCCGAGCCCCAGTAGGACCACGCGCCCAACCTGAGGTCGATGGCGTGAGATCGCCGGAATTGCGCCATCGAGTTCAGATTCGGCGACGGCTACCGGGCGGCCGCGTGCCTGCCGGCGCGGCGGCCGAAGAAGGAGCCCTCACCCAGTTGCACGCCACTGGCATACCCCTTGGCGTCGCGGGCGATATTGGATGCGCAGGCACCGGCGGCGTACAGGCCGGGCACCGCGGCGCCCGCGCCGTCGAGCACCTCACCGTCGAGTGAGACCGTCAACCCGCCCATGGTGAACCCGGAGTACATCGCCACCCCGAGGGTCAGATCGAACACCGCGTACGGACCGGTGTCCTGGGCGGCCAGGTAGTCGGGCTGCTTGTGGAAGTCCGGGTCGACGCCGACCGCGGCGTTGGCGTTGTAGCGCTCCAGGGTGGCGGCCAGGTTACCGGCCGGGATGTCCAGCGCTGACTCGATCTCGGCGACCGTCTCGTAGCCGTCGATGAACTTGATCAGCGGCATCTCCGGCATCTGCATGTGCGCCTCGTCGACCACCAGATAGGCAGCCTGGTCGCGCTGTTCGAGCACGAAAGCCGAAGTGCGCGAATGATAGGAATCCTCGTTGACGAAACGCCGGCCGTCCTTGTTGACGATCACCCCGGTCAGCAGGATCTCCGGCGGGTAGGCCGCGGCCGTGATGAACGCTTGATCCAAGTTCTTGGCCACCCCGCCGACGGAGACACCCAGCTTGATGCCCAGACCGTCATCGTTCGGGTTGCCCAGGATGTAGGGCGCGACCATGCCGTGGTGCTTGGTCTTGCGCTCCTGCCCCAGCTCCGGGGTGTACTGCGCCACCATCTCGGGATTCATCGCGAATCCGCCTGCGGCGATGATCACCGACTTCGCCTTGACCGCACCGGTTTCGGTGAAGTGTTTCCACTTCACCCCGACAACGGAGTTTCCGTCGTCGACGACGAGGTTGGTGGCACCGGTCTCGTAGCGGAATTGCACCCCGAGTTCGGCGGCCCGCTTGAGCAGCAACTGGATCACCATGTCGGCACCGCCGAGTTCGCCGGGCACGGGCACCGAGTGACCGCGCGGTGCGGGCTTGGCCTGTTCGATGAACGGCCACACCTTCTCGTTGCCGGTGTAGGACAGTCCCTCGGTGCCCGGCGGGACCACCACCTTGCCCGGGTAGTAGCTGCGCTCGAACTGAAAGCCTAGTGCCTCAAGCCAATCGAAGTGCGCGACGCTGCCGTCGCAGTAGGCGCGGATCTTGTCCAGCTCGGGGTCCTCGGTCACCGCGACCAGGTACTTGTACATCTCTTCGGCGGTGTCCTCGTGCCCGGTGGCCTGCTGCACGGCGGTGCCGCCGCCGAGATAGAAGTGCCCGCCGGCCATCGAGGTGGTGCCCCCGGCGGCGGCCGCGCGTTCCAGCACCAGGACGCGGGCACCGGCCTCTGCCGCACTCACCGCCGCACAGCCGCCGGCGATCCCGAAGCCGAGGACCACGACGTCGACATCATCGGACCAGGTGCTCACCTCGGCGACGCCGACGGTGTCCGGGATCTGTTGCAGGGTCATCTGTGTCTCCTCGGGCGCGTCACTGCTGCTGCTGTTTGATGTGGTCGAAAAACGCCTGGATATCGGCCGGGATATAGGCGATTTCGAGGTACGGCACGCCGGCCTGCGCGCCCCCGACATACCCGAACCGCATGCCGCCGGGCATCACGCCGCGGGTGAGCACGTCGGCACCGGCTTCCTCGGCGGCACGTAGCGCGGCCTCGAAGGCGTCCTCGTCGGGCACCGCGGTGCAGATGTGGTGCAGCCCGGGCCCGGCGTCGTCCAAGAATTCGGTGTAGATGCTGTCACCGTCGGTCGGGGCGATCAGCTCCAATTGCATGTTGCCGGCGTAGCTGAGCGAGATGTCGGCGGTGAATTCCGCCGGACGACCGCGGTGCGTGCAGTTGTCCGGGCCGAAGTGCACCCCGGGCATCCGGAACCACGTGCGGGCACCGAGCAGTGCGGTGAGCATCTGCTCGGTGGCGTCGAGATCGCGGGTCACCCAGGCAACCTGGACAGGTGTCTGATGAAGCATCGCAGTGAGGATATCGCCAGCACGCGGCGATGGCTAGAACAGGTTCTAGTTTGGCTCCGAGCGGCCGCTCAACAGGTCGAGCAGCAGATCGATCTGAGCGTCGAACACCGCCCGCGGATCGGTCAACGTGTCAGCGCCGTACTGACCGAAAACCTCCAGGCTGATCGCTCCGACCAGCGCCGACCACACCACCAGACACCTGCTCATCAACCGGTCACCGCCGGGGAAGTCGAACTCCCGGCGGATACCGTCGAAATCCGATGACACCGGTTCGCCGAGACGCCCGGTCGGATCCGGTACCGCGTCGGCGCGCGCCCCCTCGGCCACCACCGCGAACAGCCTGGCGACCACCCGGGTGCCGGGACCCACCGTCAGCTCCGCGGGCGCGTGATAGCCCGGCACCGGACTGCCGTAGAGCAGCGCCCAGCGTGCGGGTTCGTCCACCGCCCATCGACGCGCGGCGTGCGCCAGCGCCCGCAGGCGCAGATCCCAGGCCGCGGCGGCCGCAGTGGCGTCATCCACCGCGTCGGCCAAATCGGTGTAGGCGTCCACCAGCAGCAGGGTCAGCAGATCATCACGACTGGCCACGTAGCGATAGACGGCCGAGGAGACCATGCCCAGGTCACGGGCGATGGCGCGTAACGACAGGCCGGCGGCGCCGTCGGTGACCAGGTGGCGACGACCCACCTCGACGATCTGGGCCTCGATCCGGTCTCGGGCCAGTTGTCGCTTACCCACGCCGTCAGTCTGCCACAAACGAGAGCGGTGCTCTTGAAATCCTTCACCGAGGATGCCATCGTGATAACGAGAGCACCGCTCACACTTTTGAAGGAGTGCAGATGACCGTCCGTTATGACCGACCCGACCGCTTCGCCCGTGCGGGCAACACCGTGATCCGCCACCTCGCCGAGCTGGGCATCGAACTCGCCGGCAGCCGGGCCCTGCGGGTGCGTGGGCGCAAGACCGGTCAGTGGCGCTCGGTGGTGGTGAACGTGTTGACCGTCGATGGCCGTGACTATGTGGTGGCCACCCGGGGCAACACGCACTGGGTGCGCAACGCCCGGGCCGCGGGCACGGTGCAGACCGGGCCGCGATGGCACCGCACCCAGCTACGCGTGGTGGAGATCGCCGACGCAGACAAGCCCGATCTGATCAGGCGCTATCTGGACCGCTGGTACTGGGAGGTCAAAGGTCACGCCGGTGGGTTGACACCCGCGTCGACGGATTCGGAGGTCAGGGAGATCGCCGCCTCGATACCGGTGTTCGAACTGGCCGGCTGAGTCGCCACCGCCTCGCGGATGCGCGGCACGGTCGACTGCCAGGACACCGCGGTCGGGGCGCCGCCCCAGGTGCTGTTGAACAGGCCGACGATCACCGCGCTGCCGTCGGGAGCCAGGACGTAGACCGGCCCCCCGGAATCACCCTTCTGGCTGACCACACCGTCCTTCATGGTGAACCACCCGTTGTTCACCGAGGCGACGGTCCCGCAGCTCTCGCCGGTGACGACACCGAAGTGACAGACCGGCTGGCCCGGCTGCTGCACCGGCAGCGCCTGGTCCATCTTGAGCGCGCGGCCGCCGGGCAGCACCGTGTTGACCTGGACATCGGGATGCAACGTGATCGCGCCCCAGTCGGAGATCTGATGATCGCCGGTGACGGTTGCGCCGTCGGGAGTGTTGTCATCCGAAAGCGCCATCGCGCCGACGACGTTGCCGAAGCGGTCCGTCACCGGCCCCGCACCGCGGCAGTGACCGGCGGTGAACGCCACGCGCGCGGCCGGGTCCACGAAACCCAGCGTGCACAGCGTGCCACCCTGCCTGATCTCCATGCCGGGGTGCACCGTGACGGCGGGATTCGCGCCGGCGGCAGCCGGGGCGACGACGGTGCCCACCACAGCGGCGGCCGCCGCGATCATCGTTCCGAACAGCCGTGCGCGCATCCAGCCCTCCGATCCTCCCCACCCCTCTCGGACGACGCTACCGGGGTGCTGTCAGGTGAATCGGATAACGGTCAGATCTCGTTACACCACCCGTTACGTAACGACACGCGTGTCACACCTGTCACAGCAGTCACAGGCATTAGGGCGCGTGAAGCCCCGTGGCGGTCAGGAATCGAACCCGAGACCGAGCTTGTCGAGGGCGCGCAACAGCAGGTTGCGCCTGCCCTCGGAATGGTCGGCGCGATCCAGCGACCAGCGCGTCGCCTGGATGCCCACCGACGCCAGCGGCTCGGGAGGAAACGGCAGCGGCCGCGTGCGGACCATCTCCAGCTCGGTGCGCTCCGTCGGCGTCCCCGCCAGCAGATCCAGGCACACATCGGCGGCGAACCGCGTCGCCCCCACCCCCAGCCCGGTGAACCCGTTGACGTACGCGACGCGGCCACGGTGCGCGGTGCCCCAGTGCGCACAGAAGCGGGTGTTGGTGTCGATGGCGCCGGCCCATCGATGGCTGAACCGGATGTCGTCGAGTTGAGGGAAGGTTACGAAGAAGTGCTCGGCGAGCCTGCGGTAGGTCTGTCGACGGTCCTCATAGGACGGATCGACGCGGCGGCCGAAGTGATAGATGGCGTCATACCCACCCCACACGATGCGGTTGTCGG
The DNA here is from genome assembly GCF_053589535.1 of Mycobacterium sp. NPDC003323. NCBI lineage: Bacteria > Bacillati > Actinomycetota > Actinomycetes > Mycobacteriales > Mycobacteriaceae > Mycobacterium > Mycobacterium sp. NPDC003323. The sequence continues at coordinate 164,288 of NZ_JBSFSB010000006.1, read as the reverse complement.
CGCTGAGCCGGTAGTAGTGGAACTGGTTGGCACAGTCGCCGACGCCCTGGCGGCCGGCCCAGCCGATCCGGTCCAACTGGGCGGGTGTCAGCGGTTCGGTGGCCAGCACGTAGTCATACACCGGCACCGTGAACCAGCGATTGCGGCGAACCAGGCTCGGGAACACATTGGTGGCCAGCACCACCTGGCGCGCCGTCACCACCGCGGACCCCGCCTCCACGCGCAGACCCGTGGCGGTCGAGCGCAACGATGTCGCCCGGGTCTGCTCGTGGATCTGCACACCGGCCTCTCGGCAGGCCCGGGCCAGTTCGACCGCCAGCTTCCCCGGGTGCACCAGGGCACAACTGTCGGGCGCGAACAGACCGGCCCGATAGGTCGGCGAATTCACCTGGGCGCGCACCTGCTCCTGATCGAGGAAGCGGCCCTCCCCGGCCGCGGCCGCCTCCGACAGCCACTCCACCTGATGGGCTTCGGTGGCCACCGACAGCATGCCGGTGCGCTCCCACTCCGCATCCAGACCGAGTCGGGCGATATCGGCGGCCATCCCGTCCAGGTTCTGCCTGCCCAACGCTTCGAGCGTGGCGAACTCGCCTGCCCACCTTGACTTTCCGTTCTCGGCCCCGTGGGTCAGGCTGGCGTCGACGAAGCCGCCGTTGCGGCCGGACGCAGCCCACCCGATCCGGTCGGCCTCGATCAGCACGATCGTGCGCCCCGGGTAGCGTTCGGCGGCGTGCAGTGCCGCCCACAAGCCGGTGTAGCCGCCGCCGATCACCAGCAGGTCGCAGGTCTGCGAACCACTGAGCCGGGGGTGGTCCGGGCGCCGGATGTCCAGCCACATCGGGCCGAACGTGCTTGCGGCAAGCGATCGTTCGACCAGACCAGGATCGACGTCGGCATCGAAGACGGTTCTCACACCCGCACCCTACGTGGTCGGCCCACGATCCGCGGACGCTTCAGGACGCGACGCTGTGCGCCGGTGGGCGCACCTCGCGCGGCGCCCATCCGGGCGGACCGAACGCGTACCCCAGCTTGTCCCGCCACCGACGGGCGCGGCGCACATCGCGCGCTATCGCGACGTACTCGTGGGTCTGCAGCTTCCAGATGTTGTAGGTGTCCACCTGTTTGGTCAAACCGTAGTGCGGCCGGAACAACTCGTCCTGATACGTGCCGAACAGCCGATCCCACACGATGAGGATCCCGCCGTAGTTCTTGTCCAGATACTCCGGATCCATCCCGTGGTGCACCCGATGGTGCGACGGTGTGTTGAAGATGAATTCGATTGGCCGCCACAGCCGATCGATGCGCTCGGTGTGCACCCAGAACTGGTAGATCAGATTCAGCGAGAAGCTCGCGAACACCATCCACGGCGGAACACCCAACAGCGGCAGCGGTATCCACATCAGGATCTCGCCGCTGTTGTTCCACTTCTGCCGCAACGCGGTCGCGAAGTTGTAGTACTGGCTGGAGTGGTGCGCCTGATGGGTGGCCCAGATCAGCCGGACCCGGTGCGCGACGCGGTGATACGTGTAGAACAGCAGATCGACCCCGAGCAGCGCGATCACCCAGGTGTACCACCGGTCGGCGGGCAGCTGCCACGGCGCCAGGTAGGCGTAGATGGCCGCGTAGCCCAGCAGGGCGCCGGCCTTCCAGGCCGCGGTGGTCGCCACCGAAACCAGACCCATCGACAGGCTGGTCCACGCGTCGCGCCGTTGATAGGCGCCGGCGGGGTCGCGGTCATCGGACTCCAGATGCTCGAGCCGGTGGGCGGCCGACCACTCCAGCACCAGCAGCAGCACGAAGAACGGGACCGCGAACAGCACCGGGTCACGCATCGGCGCGGGCAGCGCATCCAGCATCCCGACGACGGCGTCCATGCCAGGAGCCTATAGCCGGTGCGGCCCGCGTCACATATCCGGTTCAGCGGAAGCTGAGCACCTCGTCCCCCCAGGTGCTGCGCTGCAGATGATCGGGGTCGACGACCACCTCGTCGGTGCGCCCGATCACCAGGTTCGCGCGGTCGTCGGGACGGTAGGCCCGCCACGTCGGCGCGCCGTCGACGTCCGGACCGGACCCCGCCGCGAAGTTGCACCAGCGCGCCCGCATGCGGCGCGACACCTCGGTGCCCGCGGCCAGCCCGCCGAGCTTGAAGGTCGGATCCATCCGGCCCGCGACCAGGTTGCCCCAGACGTAGGGCAGTTCGGTGGCGTGCGCACCGCCCAATCCCACCGCCCGCAGCATCGGGGTGGACCAGTCGAAGCGATACATGTGCACCGGCGCGACGCGGTGGTGGCCTTCGGCGAACCAGATCGAGGGCATCCGGAACCCGACATCACGTGCCACCCCGAGACCGGGTTTCTTCCCGCGGCCCCGGTAGACCTCGCCGATCTGGGATTCGCTCGGAATCGGCAGGTCGGGCTGTTCGGCGGCGATCGCGGCGAACATTGCGGTGATCGACTGTGTGGTGATCGGCAGCAGCGGTGAGCGCATCCACCGGAAGAGGGCGGCCTCGTGCTGGTTGGTACCGATGATCAATGGCACCGGCAGCGTGCCACCGGCCTGGGCGACCCGCACCGGATAGTCGGGCACCACGTCGCCATCGACGATCGGCGCGAAGGCCAGCGTGCCCGGCGACAGTCGCGGCACATCGTCGAACAGCTGCTTGGACGCCGCGACGAGCGCGGTGACCGGCACCTGCGTCAGCTGACCCGCCTGACGCGCCGACATCCCCAATTCGTTGAGGAACTGCGCACCGGTGCGCTGCGCCCTGGACTGGTCATAGACCGAGGTGACCGGCGAGCTCTGCGCGATGGCGCGGCCGAACAGACCCTGCGCGGCGGGACTGGCCATCAAAGTGGTGACGATCCCGCCGCCGGCCGACTCACCGAACAGGGTCACCCGGTCAGGGTCTCCACCGAAGTTCGCGATGTTGTCGCGCACCCAGCGCAGCGCGCACAGCACGTCACGCAGCCCAAGATTGGTCTCGAAACCGTCGCCGAGCCAGGACAGGTCCAGGAAACCGAAGGCACCGAGACGGTAGTTCACCGTCACCACGACCACGTCACCGTCGGCGGCCAGGGTGCGTCCGTTGTAGAGCGGCTGGGCGCTGGAGCCCAGCACGTAGGCACCGCCGTGCACCCACACCAGCACGGGTGTTGCCGCGCCACGGTCCGCTGACGGCCCGCCCCTGCGCCAGATGTTCAGCGTCAGGCAGTCATCACCTTGCGAGGCACCGAGATTGAGGGGCACCTTCGGATCTGTCGGCTGCGGGCACACCGGGCCCACCCGGGTGGCATCGGCGGGCTCGTGCCACGACTGCGGCGGTTGCGGTGCCCGCCAGCGCAGGTCGCCGACCGGTGCCGCGGCGTAACGCACGCCGAGCCACTGGGTGACGACGCCGTCGGTGCTGCCGCGGACGGGGCCGTACTGGGTGTCGACGACGGCCTCGTCGCCGACCGCAATGCGCGTTTCGGTCACGTGATCCATAGTGGCACCGCGGTTCGCGTGCGCACCGATTGGTGATGCGACCCATAGTTCGGATGTGGGCCGGCCGCCGGTTTGACAGCACCGTGACAGCCGACGGCAGCGAGGTCGACAGTGCCGGCCGTCACGTCGCACCGGCCGGTGATTGGCGTGTGCCAGAGCGGCTTTCGCCGACCCGGCCGTACGGCTGGCCCGCGTCGCGGCTAGGCTGCCGCGATGCGGAAGTGGGCGTTGCTCGGCGCGGCCATCGCCACGGAGGTCACCGGAACCCTGTCGCTGCGGGCGTCGCAGGACCATGCGGCCTGGCTGGTCATCGTGGTCCTCGGTTACGTGTCGTCGTTCATCCTGATGGCCGCGGTGTTGCGAGCCGGAATGCCGGTCGGGGTGGCGTACGGCATCTGGGGGGTGGTCGGCACCGCGGTGACCGCCGTGGCCGCCTCGGCTATCTTCGGTGAGCCCTTCACCTGGCCGCTGGCGTTGGGCATCGCGTTGATCATCGCCGGGGTGCTGCTCGTCGAATTCGGTTCCCATGACCGCCGCGACGAGGCGGCCACATCATGATGTGGCTGGCGCTGGCCGGGGCCATCGCGATGGAGGTGGTGGCGACGTTGTCGCTGCGGGCATCCGAGGGTTTCCGCCGCCGCAGGTGGATCGCCCCCGTCGCCGCAGGCTATCTGGTGTCCTTCTATCTGCTGTGGCTCTCACTGTCACTGGGCATGCCGGTGGGCGTGGCCTACGGGATCTGGACGGCGTGCGGGGTGGCGCTGGTCGCCGTCGCCGCGCGGGTACTGTTCCGCGACCCGCTGACCTGGCGGATGTTGGCCGGTATCGCGTTGATCATCGCCGGCGTGCTCACGATCGAGATGGGCGGCGTCGGACACTGAGCACACCGGGGATGCACGCCAGCGCGGCGACCAACAGACCGGCGGCGGGCACCAGTAACAACCCGGCCCGCAGACCGGCGGCGTCGGCGAGCAGACCGACCAGCGGCGGGGACGCGATGAACCCCACCCGCATCAGCCAGGCGACCACCGTGAGACCGCTGCCCGGCCGCAGTCCGGGCAATTGATCGGCGCCGTGCATGGCCGCCGGTACCAGGGTCGCCACCCCGAGGCCGACGGCGGCGAACCCGGCGATGGTCCCGGGCACCGTCGGGACCGCCAGCGCGGCGCCCATGCCGACCGCGATCACCAGTCCGCCGGTCAACGTGACCGTTCGCTCGGAGAACCGGTCGACCATGCGGTCACCGGTGAGCCGACCGATGAACATGCAGCCCATCAGCGCCACGTAACCGAACACGGCGACCGCGCCCGGCGCTCCGACAGCATCGCGCAGATACAGCGTCGCCCAGGTGGCGCCGGCGTCCTCGATGACCGCGCCGGCGATGGCCATCGCGACCAGGGCCGCCAGCACTGCGTACACACCGAACCCGACGCGTCGGCCCGCCCCCGAACTGTCGGAGGGTTGCTCGACGTGATCCGGGCCGGGCAGCAGGAACCGGTAGGCGGTCAGCGCGACGGTCGCGAACAGCAGCGCCGAGCATCCCAGATGGGTGGCGCGCCCGATGCCCAGCGCGATGGCCGCCGCTCCCATCGAACCGCCCAGGATCGCGCCGGCGGCCCAGACCGCGTGCAGGGAGTTGATGATCGAGCGTCCGTACCGCTGCTGCACCCGCAGACCGTGTGCGTTCTGCGCGACATCGGTGATCGCATCACACGCTCCGCCCAGGAACAACGCCGCGGCCAACACCACCGGTGTGGAGGCGAAACCGGCGACCGCCAGCAGGCCGCCGAGCAGCACCGTCGATCCGACCGCGGCGCGCGCGGACCCGAACCGGCGGATGACGGCACCGGCGGCCAGACCGGCCACCAGCGCGCCGGCGGCGAACGCCGCGACGACGGCGCCGTAGCCCGCATTGGACAACGCCAGATCGGTCTTGATCTCGGGATACCGGGGCAACAGGTTGGCGAACACCGCACCATTGGTGAGGAACAGCGCACCGACGGCGACCCGGGCCCGGCGATCCTGCACGGGCGTGTCTGCGGCCACCATGGCCGCACACGTTACCGAGCAGACAGCGACCGTCCGGCACGCGCACCGATCGGTACCGCTACCGCCGAGCCCAGCGTGGCGCCCGGGATTCCGGCAAGATTGCGCCCATGAGCGAATTGGCCGACCTCGCACGCCTGTACGGGGTGGCGACCGAGTTCGTCGACTGGCGCGGACGCAGCACGCCGGTTTCCGAGCAGACCCTGATCGGTGTGCTGGCGGCGCTGGGGGTGCCCGCGGAAACCGAGTCCGAGCGGGCCCAGGCCCGCCGGGCACATGAGCGCGACCACTGGGGGCTGGCGCTGCCGCCGACCGTGGTCGCGCGGTCCGGTTCGACCTCCTCGTTCTGGGTGCACGTCACCCACGGCGACCCGGTCGGATTGTGGATCCGGCTGGAGGACGGGTCGGTGCGCACCGGCCTGCGCCAGCTCGAAAACAACCGTCCACCATACGATCTGGACGGCCGGATGATCGGCGAGGCCAGCTTCGAGCTGCCCGCCGACCTGCCGCCGGGATACCACCGGTTGCATGCCCAGAGCGGAGCCGTGGACAGCAGCACGATTCTCATCGTGGCTCCTGCGACGCTGCCCGCGCCGACGACCCGGCAGTGGGGGCTGGCCGCACAGCTGTACAGCGTGACCTCGGAAAACTCATGGGGCACCGGCGATCTGACCGACCTGACCGACCTGGCCGTGTGGACCGCCGCCCAGCACGGTGCGGGGTTCATCCTGGTGAACCCGCTGCACGCCGCCGCCCCGGTGGCACCGATGGAGCCCTCGCCGTACCTGCCGACCTCCCGGCGCTTCGTCAATCCGTTGTATCTGCGCGTGGAAGCGGTGCCCGAATATGCGTTCCTGCGCAAACGGGGGCCGCTGCGCAAGGCCAGGGCCGAACTGGCCGCCCGGGCCCGCCGGCGCGACGGTATCGACCGCGACGCCGCGTGGAAGGTCAAGCGGGCGGCGCTGGCGCAGGTGTACCGGGTGCCGCGCTCGGCCGGCCGCGAACTGGCCTATCAGGCCTTCCGGGAGCGAGAGGGCCGCAGCCTCGACGACTTCGCGATCTGGTGCGCACTGGCCGAGGCGCACGGTGCCGACTGGCACCGCTGGCCCGCCGAACTCGGCCACCCGGACAATCCGGCGGTGGCCGAGTTCGCCGCCCGCAACGCCGAGGCCGTCGATTTCCACCGCTGGCTGCAGTGGCTGCTCGACGACCAGTTGACGGCGGCCCAGGCCACGGCCGCGCAGTCCGGCATGTCGCTGGGCATCATGCACGACCTGGCCGTCGGAGTGGATCCCGACGGCGCCGACGCGTGGGCGCTGCAGGACGTGTTGGCCCTCGGGGTCAGTGCGGGTGCCCCGCCGGACGAGTACAACCAGCTGGGGCAGAACTGGTCGCAGCCGCCCTGGCGGCCCGACCAGCTCGAGCGGGCCGGCTACGCCCCGTTCCGCGCGTTGGTCAACGCCGTGCTGCGGCATGCCGGCGGGGTCCGCATCGACCACATCATCGGGCTGTTCCGGTTGTGGTGGATTCCCGAGGGCGCCCCGCCCACCGAGGGGACCTACGTGCGTTATGACCATGACGCGCTCATCGGCATCGTCGCCCTGGAGGCGCTGCGGGCCGGCGCGGTCGTCGTCGGCGAGGACCTGGGCACCGTCGAGCCGTGGGTGCGCGACTACCTGAGTGCGCGCGGACTGTTCGGCACCTCCATCCTGTGGTTCGAACGCACGCCCGAGGGCGACCCGTTGCCCGCCGAGCGCTGGCGGGAGGCGTGCCTGTCCGCGGTCACCACCCACGACCTGCCACCGACGGCGGGCTACCTGGCCGGCGAACACATCCGCTTGCGGGAGTCGCTGGGCCTGTTGACCCGCTCTGTCGACGAGGAGATCGCCGACGACCGCACCGAACAGCAGGCGTGGCTGGCCGAGCTGCGCAGGCTCGACCTCGTCGGCGCCGATCCCGACGTCGACGAGATGGTGCGCGGTCTGCACGCCTTCCTCGGCCGCACCCCGTCGAAACTGCTGGCACTGGCGTTGCCCGACGCCGTCGGTGACATCCGCACCCAGAATCAGCCCGGCACCACCGACGAGTACCCCAACTGGCGGGTGCCGCTGGCCGGACCGGACGGCCGGCGCATGCAGTTGGAGGACGTCTTCACCGATCCGCGGGCCCGCGCATTGGCCGAAGTAATGAAAGCCCAGGTACGGACGATGGACACGTGACTGGAGTTTCTACAGATGTGGTTCTGCGATATGTTCGCACCGCACCGCGACACCCGGAGGTCACGTGAAGAAGCTAATCGGTTTGGGACTCGGCACCTGCGCCGTGGCATCGGCGGCACTGCTCACCGCCGGACCCGCCGGCTCCGACCCTGCCGCGCAGGCCTCGGCTCCGCACAACGTCGTGGGCGAACCGTATGGCAAGGCCGTCGCCATCCTGAAGAGCATGGGCATCCCCGCCACATTCGGCGGCGCGGTCGGCAGTGACCTCCAGCAGAGCATGTGCATCGTCGACCAGCAGAAGGTCATCTCCTCGGGGAAGATGCTGCTGATGCTCAACTGCACCCAGGAGGCGTTCGACGAAGCCGGCGCGAGCCGCTCGACGGGAGCCGGGCCCGGTGGCCGCACGGTCGGCGCCAACGGCGTGACCACCGTGACGCCGGTGCCGGTCGGCCCGCCGCAGGCCGGTGTCCCGACATCGCCGCGGCCGGTTCCTCCCCCAGCTCCCTGAGTCGGGCGTCTAGTATTCGCCCATGCCACTGGCAGCTGGGGCGACGTTTGCCGGATACACCATCGTGCGGTGCCTGGGCACCGGTGGGATGGGTGAGGTCTACCTCGCCCAGCACCCACGCCTTCCCCGCCAGGACGCCCTGAAGATCCTGCAGGCGCAGGTGTCCACCGACAGCGAGTACCGGCAGCGTTTCGAGCGCGAAGCCGATATCGCGGCGACCCTGTGGCACCCGCACATCGTCGGCGTGCACGACCGCGGTGAGAGCGACGGCCAGCTCTGGATCGCAATGGATTACGTCCCCGGCACCGATACCGCACGGTTGCTGCGCGAACAGCATCCCCAGGGCCTACCGCCCGAGCAGGTCACCGAGATCATCACCGCGGTCGCCGACGCGCTGGACTACGCACACCAGCGCAACCTGCTGCACCGCGATGTCAAGCCGGCCAACATCCTGCTGTGCACTCCGGAATCCGGTGACCGCCGCGTCCTGCTGGCCGATTTCGGCATCGCCCGGTGGTCCGATGACGTCAGCGGGCTGACCGCCACGAACATGACCGTCGGCACGGTGTCCTACGCCGCCCCCGAGCAGCTGATGGGCAGCCCGCTGGACGGACGCTCGGACCAGTACGCGCTGGCCGCAACCGCCTATGAACTGCTCACCGGCACGCCACCGTTCCGCAACTCCAATCCCGCAGTGGTCATCAGCCAGCATCTGTCCGCCTCACCTCCGGCGATCGGGGCCCGCAAACCCGAACTGGCACACCTGGACCCGGTCTTCGCCAAGGCATTGGCCAAGGAACCCGGCGACCGGTTCGACCGGTGCACAGACTTCGCCAGGGCGCTGGCCCACCAACTGGCCGCCGAGGCGCCCGTCGAACAGACGCAGTTGGCCGCACCGGCGCGCACACCGGCCGCGCCGCGCCGGCGGCCGGCGGCCGCCGTGGTGATCGCCGCGGTGCTGGCGGTGCTGCTGTGTGTGGCGATCGTGGTGGCCGCCTTCGAGTTCGGCCGCGCCGACGACGAACGCCCGGCGGCAGCGCCGACCACGACGAGCCCGCGGCCGGGTCCGGCGACCACCACCGGTGCGCCGGCCCCGCCGCCTCCGGCGAACACGACGGCCGCACCGGCGACGGAATCGACGACCACCCTCACGGTGTCCACCGATGTCACGCCGCCGGTGGCCGCAGCCGTGGTCGGCGCGGACTGCGATCCGGCCGGCGGCACGGGGACGACCGCGGACGGGACCACGGTCTACTGCGAGACGCTGGAGGGCACCGAGGCGACCATCTGGTCACTGACGCCGGGCACCGTTGCCAGCCCGACGGTGACGCCCGACCCGACCGAGGAGCCGTTGCCTGCCGCGTTGGAGTCCCCGGTGCGGGTGTGCATGCAGCAGACCGGTCAGACCCGCCGCGAATGTCGCGAGCAGATCCGGATCAGCAACGGTCTGCCCTGACCTCCTCGGTCAGCGCGTGCATCAGCTGATCCAGCAGCGGCCGTTGACCTTTGAGCAGTTTCGTACGCGCCTGCTCCAGGGTGAACCATTCGATCCTGTCGAGTTCCGGGTACTGGCGCAGCCTGCCCGATCCGCGCGGCCACTCCAGTTCGAAGGTGTTGCTGACGGCATCGGTGACGTCCAGGTCGGCCTCGACCGCGAATGCGGTCACGATCTTTCCGCTCGGTTGGCGCAGCGGCGGGAACGCCAGTCGCGGACCGGCGGGGACGGCGAGCCCGACCTCCTCGCCGAATTCCCGTTGCGCCGCCACCCAGGCGTCCTCGGACTCGTCGAACTCGCCCTTCGGAATCGACCATGCGCCTTCGTCTTTGCGGGCCCAGAACGGACCGCCGGGATGCCCGATCAACACCTCGACTGTGTCGTCTGTCACCCGGTAGAGCAGTAGCGCTGCGCTTGCCTTCGGCATCACCGCAGCGTACTGCCACTGCGCGGGCGACATCGACGGCCGTTCACCTGATGTCAACCTTTACGTCACGTGGAATTTCAGCCCGCCGGCCTCTGTTGCACACCGAGAGTCGAGAAAGAAGGCATGACAGCCATGCAGGCAAGAGGATTCGCCGCTTTGGGGGCGGTATTGGCGGGTACGGCGCTCGGGTTCGCGAGTCCGGCGCAGGCGGCACCGTCGGGACCGGGCAGCGCGGAACAGGCGAAGAGCGAGCTGGAGAAACAGGGCGTCGTGGTCATCATCGAACAGCGCACCGACGCGCCGTTGGATCGGTCGACGGTGCTCAGCGTGCGACCCGGCGAGGACTATCAGCGCCTCGGCGGCGATCTGATCTATCTCGAAGTCGGCTGACAGAGCGGGTTACATTTCGCGGCCCGCCGCGGGTTACATTTCGCGGCCCGCCGCGGTCCCTATTACAGTCACCACCGTGGCCGACACCCGGTACCGCAGATACGTCGCCGTGGGCGACAGCCAAACCGAAGGACTCTGGGACCTCGATGATTCCGGCGAGCTGATCGGATTCGCCGATCGACTGGCCCGGATGATCGACCAGCACTCCCCCGGCCTGCAGTACGCCAACCTCGCGATCCGGAGTAAGCGCATCACCGATGTGCTCGAAGTCCAGTTGCCGCAGGCGCTCACGATGCAGCCCGATCTGATCACGGTGTGCGTGGGCATGAACGATGTGACCCGGCCGGGCCGCAAATTCGCCCGCGCGCTGGTGGATCTGGACATCCTGCACGACGAGCTGGCCCGATCCGGGGCCACCGTGGTGACCACGACCTTCCCCGATATCATCCGCATCCTGCCCGCCGGCCGCCTGCTGGTGTCGCGGGTGCTGCAGATCAACGAGGTGATCCGGGATGCGGCCGCCCGGCACGAGTTCCGGCTGGTCGACCTGTACGACGCGCCGTCGATGACCAACCCGGCCACCTGGAGCCCGGACCGGGTGCACGGTTCACGCACCGGGCACATGCTGTTTGCGGCGGCCGCGGCCGAGGCGCTGGAACTGCCTGGCGCCAACCATGATTGGGCCGAGGCCGAAGCCGGGGACGTGTATCAGTCGCTGCGGTCCCGGTTGTACTCACAGGCTCTGTGGACACAGAACATGTTCATGCCGTGGATCTGGCGACATCTGCGCGGCCGCAGCGCCTTCCACGGCCGGATCCCGCGCCACCCGCAGCTGACCCCGATCGCGGCGCGCGCGGAGCGCTGACCTCAGAACACCGGCAGGTCGAACCCGAAGACCTTGCCGTCGCCGATACCCGCGACCGCAGCGGGGCAGAACATCGAGATCGCCACACCGGTGAACATGGTGGCCGGACCCAGCGACATACCCGCCCGGTCGGCGACCGTGGCAGCGGCATTCGCCGCGTTCTGGCCGGGTTCGGACAGCATCGGACACACCGACTGCCCCAGCGCCAGCGTGTCGACGGCGTTCAGGTTGCTCGGCGCCGTCACCCCGGCCGCGTCCAGCGCGTTCAGGAAGGTGTCGGTCGGCGACTCGGCCACGGCGGGCGCGGCGACGGCGACCGCGGTCCCGGCAACGGCCAGGCCCGACAGCAGGCAGGTGGTAATTCGGAGCATGGCGGCCATCCTACGGCCAGATCGGCGGCCCTCAGCCGTGCCAGGCGCCGTCGATCTGCTGTGCGACGTCGATGATCTTCGCCTCCCGCCCACCGGGACTGTCGATCTCACCGGCCACATGTGCGGTGATGAACCGTTTGATCTCGGCATCGATACCGGCGAGCACGCGCAGCACCTCGGCGCGCAGCGTGCCCGATGTCACATGGATGGAGATGTCGCGCGGCCCCGGCTTACCCACGTCGAGGATCAGCAGCAGCGGCTCGGCCGCCCGCGCGGTGGCCTGCAGCGCGATCTCGCCGAAGACCATGAACCGCGGTTTGTCGATCCGCAGGTCGATCACCATGTTGATCTCCAACGGAATACGGATGTCGAAGGTGATGGCCTCACCGACGTGCCGGGTCACCCGGGGGTACTGCACGCGCACCCGGGCGGTCACCTTGGCGATACCGCCGGGACCCTGTCCCATCGGTCCCATCTCGAACTCGTCGCCCGCGATGGCGCCGATGGCATCGGCGACGCGCTTCTCCGACACCGCCACTTCGAAGAACCGGCGGCCGAACTCCTCGTAACTCAGGTACTTGCCGGGCACACCGGGTACCGGGTTCAGGGGCGGGGAACTGTCCATGGTGGACATAACCGTCTCACGTACCCGCGCGGGCGCTGCACGACACACCCATCTAGGTCGCGCCGTCGGTGAACAACCGCAGCCGCCGGACCCGGGTCGGCCGTACGCCGATATCGGCGATGAGCACGGCCGCGCCGTCCGGCCCGGAAAGACCGGCAGCGACATGACGTCCGGCGGCCAGCAACGTGCGACGCCGCATGCCCGCCAGCGCCGCGACGAGCTCGGTGGGCCGCATGCGGTCGGTGTCCCCGGCGCAGATCTCGGCATCGGAGCCCAGTCGCCGCCGGACGGTCATCTCGTCGCCGGAGCACGCGTCGTCGATCAGCTGCCCGACCAGCCGCTTACCCCGCCCACCGACCCCGGTCAGGCCCGCGGCGAAGCCGGCCGCACCGGACGGACCCTGGTTGACCAGCAGTGCCCGGCTGAGCTGTACGGCCGCCGGCACCGCGCCGGGTCCGTTGCGGGTGAACTGCCACATCATCGCGGGCAGCTCCCAGTACGCCTGCAGCCGCTCGATCGCCAGCCCGTCCCCGTGCGGCGCCACGTCATAGCGCAGCAGCGCCGGGATGCGCATGGTCACTGCCCCCATGGCGACCTCCAGCACCAGGTCCCGCCACACCGTGTGTCCCCGCACGATGTCGATATCGCGATGGAAGGTGATCGCCCGCGGACCGATGAAGGTGTCGTAGAACTGTCCGATCTCGGCGTGGCCGCTGTGCGGGCGCGAGCCGACCGGGTCCTCGATGCGGGCCGTGGGGGTGAACAACCCGACCCAGCCCGCCCGGTCGTGTGCGGCGGCGGCTGCCGGCGAGCGCTCGACCGTGGCCAGAACCGCAGTACGTGTTGTGGACATATCCTTGGTTACCACCCCTGTGTGAAGGAGGACGGCAATGAGCCAGAACGGGCCGTTCGGAATCGACCCAGAAGAGTTTGACAGGCTCGCCCGTGAGGCCGGCGAGGGCCTGCGCGATGCGCTCGACCGCTTCGGCAGGCGCGCCGGCTGGGCGACCCTGATCGATCAGTTCGCCAATCAGACCCGCCCGGCCGCACCGGAGACCACCGGCGACGCCGGTGACGGTGTGTGGGCGATCTACACCGTCGATGCCGCCGGTGGCGCGCACATCGAGGAGGTCTATCCGACCGAACTCGACGCGCTGCGGGCCAACAAGAACAACACCGACCCCGCCCGCCGCGTGCGGTTCCTGCCGTACGGGATCGCGGTGAGTGTGCTCGACGCGCCGGAATAGCCGCGCACCGGCGTCGCGCCCCACTAGTATCTGCCGAGTAGACCGGCTGGCGAGGGTGGAAGATGATTCGTGAACTGACCGTTGCGGCGACCGCTGCGTTGGCCGCACTCACCTTTGCTGCGCCCGCCGCAGCCGATGACGAGTCCGGCCGCTACCCCACCGATGTGCCGGGGATGAACTACCACGCCGCGCTCGGCGCCCCGTGCGACAACTATCAGCTCTTCACCTTCGGCCGCGGCCGCGGTGGCCAGGCGATGAAGTGCAGCTGGATTCCCAACCAGTGGCCGCCGGTCTACACCGGGTTCTGGACCATCTCCTATCCGCTGCACGGCGTCCAGGAGGTGGGGGCGCCCTGCTCGGTGCCCCAGGGCGCGGCCCAAACCCCGGACGGCCGGCCGATGCTGTGCCGCGGCGCGCAGGGCTGGCAGCCGGGCACACTCACCGGCGACGGATTCTTCCCGGCCTGACACCGGACTCTCTTCGGCCGCGAAACCCGCGTACCAGGGGCCCCGAGAAGGGCGCGAGCCCCGGGTACGGGGGTTTCGCCGGGTCAGCGGAAGGCGCGGCTGTAGGCCGGCGGATGGTCGATCTGAGCGCCCAGCCGCCCGGCGGCCTGTGACACCCAGCCCGGATTGCGCAACAGTTCGCGCGCAAGGAACACCGCGTCGGCGTCCTCGCCGGTGATGATGCCCTCGGCCTGCTCGGCGTCGGTGATCAAACCGACGGCGGTGGTCGGGATCTCGGCCTCCTTGCGCACCCGCGCGGCGAACGGCACCTGATAGCTCGGGCCGACCGGGATGGGGGCATCGGGCACCGATCCGCCGCTGGACACGTCGACCAGATCGACTCCGAGCCCCTTGAGCCGCACCGCCAGCTCGACGGTGTCCTCGACCGTCCACCCCGGCCGCGGGTCGTCGGTGTCACCGGCCAGCCAGTCGCTCGCCGAGACCCGGAAGAACAACGGGTGCTCCGCGGGCCAGGCAGCTCGCACCGCCGTCACGACCTCCAGCGCGAAGCGCATCCGGTTCTCCAACGAGCCGCCGTAGCGATCGGTACGGATGTTGGACTGCGGCGAGAGGAACTGATGGATCAGATAACCGTGCGCCCCGTGCAGTTCGAGGACCTTGAACCCGGCGTGTGCGGCACGGCGGGCGGCCGCGGCGAAAGCCTCGACGATGTCCGCGATCTGCCCGACGCCGAGTTCGGCCGGGACTGCAAGCCGGCCGAACGCCAGCGCGCTGGGAGCGACCGTCGGCCACCGCTGATCGTCGGCACCCCACGGTCGACCGGTCGATGCCTTGCGGCCGGCATGCACGATCTGGATGCCCGGAACCGCCCCCTGCGCCGAGACGAAGTCGGTGATGCGGCGCAACGCCTCGGCCTGTCGGTCGTTCCACAGGCCGAGGTCATACACGCTGCTGCGTCCCTCCGGCTGCACCGCGGTGGCCTCCACCATGACCAGCGCGGCGCCGGCCACGGCACGGGAACCGAGATGCTGCAGGTGCCAGTCGGTCGGTGCGCCCTCGTCGGGGCCGGAGGGCACGGCGGCGAACTGCATCATCGGTGACATCCAGCCGCGATGGGCAAACGTGATGTCGCGCAACGTGAACGGGGTGAACAGGTGTGCCATGTGAATTACTCCTCCGTCTCGATCGGGCGGCCCAGGTAGGCGGCGGCGGCGCGGATCAGACTGTCGCGTCCGGGTCCGTGTTCGGTGGCGAAGCCGGCCGGGTCGGCCTCGGCCATGTCGAACGGGTAGTCACTGCCGCAGACCACATGGTCGGTGCCCGCGACATCGCAGAGCAGACCCAACTGATGGGCGCCGTGGGTGACGGTGTCGAAGTACACGTCGCGGAACACCTCGTGGGGGGCACGTTCACTGCTCGCACGAACGTCGGCGCGTGCCGTCCAGCCGTGCGTCCAGCGACCGAGAAGCCCAGGCGCACAACCGCCACCGTGGACGAAGCAGATCCGCAGCCCCGTTAGCCGATCCTTGAGACCGCTGAGGATGAGCGATGCGACGGCGGTCGCGGACTCCACCGGATTGCCGATCAGGTTGTTCAGGTAATAGGCCGGCCACTCCGGACGCGGCAGTTGCATCGGGTGCACCAGCACGGCGAGATCCAGCCGCGCCGCCTCGCTCAGCACATGACCGAGCGCCGGGCCGTCCAGCGACTCGGATCCCAGCAGCGGCGGAATGGCCACCCCGGCAATACCTTCGGTGCGCGCGAGGATCTGCAGCTGCGCCGTCACCGCGGCGGGATCGGCCAGGCTCACGATGCCGAGCCCGAGCAGTGCACCGTCGGCATGGGCCACCACGTCGGTCAGCGCGTCGTTGAACGCCGCGACATAGGTGTCGGCGGCCGCGCCCGGTTGCAGCGGAAAGGCGAACGGCGGCGCCGACAGCACCCGCACCCCGACCCCGGCGCGGCGCATGTCCTCGCGGATGGCGGGCACGTCACTCATCGCTTCGGTGGCGATCGACAGCGGCAGCTCGCCGAGGAACAGCTGGCCGTCGCGGTCGTGCATGTGACCGTGCGGGCCCGTTCCGGGCAGGTCGAACAGCTCGCGGGGCAACCAGTGCGCGTGCACGTCGACCACCCCGGCGGCCAGATCTGCGCTGATCATTGTGAACGTCCTTCCGAAAGCGGCGATGTCGTGATCGAGTTTCGATCGCCGCACCGGGCCGGCTCAATGTGAACCGACACATAGTTGCGGTGTTCATATGTTCCTGCGGACATGACTATCTCATCGGCCGGGCCCGATGTCGTCCCCGCTGGCCACCGCCTGAACTACCGGCTGGCAGGTAGCTCGCGTTGCGACGCGACATCGTCGACGGTCAGCGCCGTCGCGAACTGCAGAACGGTCGTCGGGTCGGCCAGCGAGAGCCGACACAGGGTTTCGGCGCGCTGCAGGCGCTGCGTCAGGGTGTTGGGATGGATGTGCAGCATCGCTGCTGCGCGCTTGCGGTCCTGATGACAGGCCAGATACGTCCGGATGGTGTGCACCAGTTCGGTGCCGTGTGTGCGGTCGTAGTGGCGCAGCGGCCCCAGCGTGCGTTCGCCGAAGGCACTGAGCAACGATGGATCGTCGAGTTGCAGCAGCAGACCGGCCACCCCGAGATCCTCCAGGTGCACCACGGTGTCGGCACGCCCCGAGGCGATGGCGAGGCTCAGCGCACCCCGGGCGGTGCGGTACGCCTCACCGAAACCCTGTGTGCCGGTCGGAATGCCGGCGACGGTGGCACGCACTCCGGCAGCAGAGCCGATGATCGTGGCGTGGATCGAGGCGGCGATGTCCGCGGCGGCCACCGTGTCGGCGGGCCACAGCACGACGAAGTCATCGCGCAAGGTCGCGGCCAGCGGGCGCGGCCGACGGTCGGCGGCGAGATCGGTGAGCAGTTTGGCGGCCCGTTGCCGCACCAGCGTCTCCGACCGCGCCGGCAACGACGTGATCCGGGCGACGACCACCACATGCGCGTGGCTCAGATCGTGACCGAGCAGCTGCGCGCGGCGCAGCACCGCATCGGGCAGCGCTGACGTGGCCGCCAGCACCTCGGAGAGCAGCTCGCCGCGCAGGCGTTGTTCGACCTCGGCGGCGGTGCGGATGCGCAGCAGCTCCAGCGAGACCACCATCGACGCATGTTCGACGGCGCGGACCATCATGGGATCCGGTTCGGCCGCTGCGGCCGGGAACCAGATCCGGGCGACCAACTCACCGTCGAGTTCGGGTGCGGATACGTAGAACTCGTCGCCGCCGTCGAGAACCACCCGGGCCGGACGTGAGGAGTGCGGCGTCGACGCATCATCGAGGACGCGGGATGCACTGTCGGGCAATCTGTCCCGGTCGCCGGCGGTGGCCAGCACCTCGTGCAGCGGATCTTCGATGAGCACCGGCGCGTCGATCAGATCCGACAGTGCCCGCGCGACGCCGACGAGTCCGCCGGAGCGCAAGGTGACGGCCAGCAGGCTGTTGTGGATCTCCTCGGACCGGGTCAGCGCGTCGCGCTGGGCGCGCAGTTCGGCGTTGAGCTGGCGCAGTTGGTCGAGCCGGTCGGCCGAGGTCAGGGCGATCGCGGCATGGTTGGCCAGCAGCGTCATCCGCTCGATCTCGAACGGCGTGAAGGTGTGCACGGGCGTGTAGTAGCCGTTCAAGGTGCCCAGCGTGCGGCCACCGGCGATCAACGGCACGCTGATCAGCGCGCGGTACCCCTGCTCCTGGGCGGCACCGCCCCACGGGGTGAACTCCGGGTCGGCGGTGATGTCGCGGACGGTGACGGGCGCCGCACTGTGGAACGCGCGACTCGACGGTGCACCGCCGTCGAGCAGGATCGGCCGATCCCCGTTGACCTGGTTGACGTACTCGTCGGAAAGGCCGCTGAAGCCGGCGACCACCAGTCGGGTGTGCGCGGCGTCGGGGATCAGCGCACCGCAGAAGTCGAACCCCAACAGCGCCCGCGCGGTGGTGGCCACCTGCCCCAACAGCTCGGCGAGGTCGGCGGCCGATGTCGCGGCGGCGCTCAGCTCGCGCATCGCGGCCAGCCACGTGGTCAATTCGGCGCCGGGCCGACCACCGGCGAGCGACGTACTCATCCGCTCAGCATGCCATGCCCATGTGAAAAGACACATATGAATCAGGTTCTTATGGCGTGGTGGACATTGTCGTCGCCGCGCAATGGTGACGACACTCATATCGACGCCGCGGTGTTGACCCACATCGCACCGCGGCGGGATACGCACCAGAGGAGAAGGATTGGCCATGACCAGTAGCACCGACGCCGCACCACTGCATCAGACTGCCCCGGCACCCGAGGTCCGCGAGATCATCGATCCCGCCACCGGCACCGTGCTCACCACCGTCGCCGAGATGGGCGCCGAGCAGGTGGACGCGGCCGTCGCCACCGCCAGGGCGGCCTTCGAGGCCGGGCCGTGGGCCGATATGGCACGCAGCGACCGGGCGCGGTTGCTGCTGCGTGTCGCGGATGCCATCGAGGCCCAGTCCGAACGGTTGTACACCCTGGAGGCGCAGAACAACGGCCGCCCGATCACCGAAACCCGGGCGCAGCTGTCCCGGGTACCGGAATGGTTCCGCTACAACGCCGGTCTGCTTGCCGCACAACGCAATTCGGTGCTGCCCGGCGACGGCCCGTATCTGACCTACCAGCAGCGGCTGCCGCTGGGCGTGTGCGGGATCATCACACCGTTCAACCATCCACTGCTCATCCTGGCCCGCAGCCTGTCCGCCGCGTTGGCCAACGGCAACACCGTGGTGGTCAAACCGTCGGAACTGACCCCGCTGACCACCCTCGCGCTCGCCGACATCCTCACCCAGGCCGGTGTCCCGGCCGGGGTCGTCACCGTGGTCACCGGTGGCCGCGAGGCCGGCATCCGGCTCACCGAGCACCCGGACGTCGCCAAGATCACCCTGACCGGCGGCACCGAGGCCGGCCGCTCG
The DNA here is from genome assembly GCF_053589535.1 of Mycobacterium sp. NPDC003323. Classification (NCBI taxonomy): domain Bacteria; kingdom Bacillati; phylum Actinomycetota; class Actinomycetes; order Mycobacteriales; family Mycobacteriaceae; genus Mycobacterium; species Mycobacterium sp. NPDC003323. The sequence goes on along the minus strand of NZ_JBSFSB010000006.1, from coordinate 145,158 downwards.
GCCGCCGTCGCCACCGCGGCGCGCTTCGCCCGGGTGACAGCCGAACTCGGCGGCAAGACCCCGGTCATCGTCTTCGACGACGTCGATCCCACCGCGGCCGCCGAGGGCGCCGCCTTCGCAGCCTTCGTCGCCGCCGGCCAGTCCTGTGTCGCCGGTTCCCGCTTCCTGGTGCAGCGCAACATCTATGACGCCTTCGTCGAGGCGCTGGTGCGGCGCGCCGAGTCGATCACCGTGGGCGATCCCAAAAGCCCGGACACCCAGATGGGTCCGCTGATCAGCGCCCGCCAGCACGCCAAGGTGTGCGCACTCGTCCGGACCGGTGTCGACGAGGGTGCCCGGCTGGCCACCGGCGGCACCGAACCCGAACTGCCCGAGCCTTTTCGGGCCGGCTTCTTCCTGCGGCCGACGGTGCTGTCGGAGGCCACCATGGCCATGACGGTCGCCCGAGACGAAATCTTCGGACCCGTCGCGGTGGTCATCCCGTTCGACACCGAGGCCGACGCCATCGCGATGGCCAACGACAACCGGTTCGGGCTCGGCGCGGGAGTCTGGACCCTCGACGTGGCCCGCGCCCACCGGGTGGCGTCGAAGATCACCGCCGGAATGGTCTGGGTCAACGACCATCACCGACTCGAGCCGTCGCTGCCCTGGGGTGGCGTCAAGGAGTCCGGCACGGGCAAGGATGCCGGTACCGAATCCTTCGACGACTTCTCCTGGATCAAGACCGTCGTCGTGCGCACCGCCGCCGATCCCGTGGACTGGTACGGCAACTTCGGCCAGCGCCGCCTCAACTGACACCCGAACCCGCTTGATGCGAAAGGCTTTTGATGTCCGACAAACCTGAGTCCCGCCCGCCCGCCGGCTGGCGGCACGAGATCACCCGCGTGCAGTGGCTGGTGCTGGCCGGCACCACGCTCGGCTGGGGCCTGGACGGCTTCGCCGGCAGCCTCTATGTGCTGGTGCTCGGTCCGACGATGACCGAACTGCTACCCAATAGCGGGCTGGCGGTGTCCTCATCCACGATCGGCCTGTACGGCGGTATGACGGTCGCCCTGTTCCTCATCGGCTGGGCCGTCGGCGGCATCATGTTCGGCATGCTGGCCGACTACTTCGGCCGCACCCGCGTCCTGTCGGTCGGCATCCTGACCTACGCGGTGTTCAGCGCCCTTGCCGCGCTGGCCGATACCTGGTGGCAACTGGGCATTCTGCGCTTCATCGCCGGTGTCGGCTCCGGTGTCGAAGCGCCGGTGGGTGCGGCACTGATCGCCGAGACCTGGCGTAACCGGTATCGGGCCCGTGCCGGCGGGGTGATGATGGCCGGCTATGCCGGTGGCTTCTTCGCCGCCGCCGCGGTGTATGCCCTACTGGGAGATCACGGATGGCGTTTCATGATGCTGCTGGCCGGTTTACCCGCACTGCTGGTGTGGTTCATCCGCCGCTACGTGCCCGAGCCGCCCGAGATCAACGCCCAGATGCACGCCCGCAAGCAGCGCAAGGCCGCGGGCACCCGCGAACAGTTCGTGCTGCGCCGGTTGCTCACACCGCCGCTGCGGCGTCCGATGCTGGTGTGCACCGCGTTGGCAACCGGGGCGCTGCTGGCCTTCTGGAGCGTGTCGACCTGGTACCCGCAGATCATCCGGCAACTCAGCGCCGTCGAGGGCGTACCCCAGGCCGTCACCGACCACCGGGTCGCCATCACCGCCATGCTTTTCAACGCCGGGGGCATCATCGGTTACGCCTCCTGGGGATTCATCGCCGATGCGATCGGCCGGCGCAGGACGTTCCTGGTCAGCTTCGTCGTATCCGCAGCCGCGATCACCTGGACGTTCCCCTTCGATCGCGGCTACACCGAGTACCTGATCGCCATGCCGCTGTTGGGCTTCGGGCTCTTCGGCGCCCTGTCCGGGACCTTCATCTACGGGCCCGAGGTGTTCCCGCCGAGCGTGCGGGCCACGGCGCTGGCGGTGTGCAACAGCGTCGGCCGGTTCATCACCGCGCTCGGGCCGCTGGGTGCCGGCGTCATCGCCGCCTCCTGGTTCGGCGGCAACCTCGGGGTGGCCACCGCGGCGGTCGCCGCGCTGGGCCTGATCGCCGTGCTGGGTCTGGCCTTCGCCGCCGAGACCCGCGGCGAACCCCTGCCGGTCGACCACCACTTCGAACCCGTCTCCCCCACCGAGAAGAGCCACTCATGAGCGACTACCCCACCTCCACGGCGATCGTCGTCGGCGGATCCATCGGCGGCCTCACCGCAGCGCTGTTGCTGCGCGAGCTCGGCTTCACCGTGGACGTCTACGAACGCACCCCCGGTCCACTGGACGGCCGCGGCGGAGGCATTGTGCTGCAACCGGATACGGTGCGCTGGTTCGCCGAACGCAGCAGCCAGGACCTCGACGACCTGCACACCGCCACCTCGCATGTGCAGTACCTGAACCGCGACGGCAGCATCGCCCACCGCGAACCGGCCCGCTGGACCTACACCTCGTGGGGAACCTTCTACCGCGCCCTGCTGGCCGACTTCGGCACCGAGCACTACCACTACGGCGAGTACGCCTGCGGTTTCGAGCAGGATGACGAGCACGCCACCGTGCGCTTCGTCAGCGGGCACACCGCGACCGCCGATCTGGTGGTGTTCGCCGACGGCATCACTTCGGCGGCGCGGGAACGCTTCGACCCGGCCGCAAAACTCGCATACTCCGGTTATATCGGTTGGCGCGGCACGGTTCCGCAGTCGGCGCTCACCGATGCCACCCGCGCGACGCTGCACGACGCGATCACTTATGACGTGGTGCCGAACTCACACATCACCATGTATCCCATCCCGGGCGAGGAGGGCCTGGACGAGGCGCATCGGCTGATCAACTACGTGTGGTACCGCAATGTGGCCGCCGGCCCGGACCTCAGCGAGATGCTGATCGACAAGCGCGGATTCACCGGGTCGGTGTCGATCCATCCCGGCCAGGTGCAGGACCGCTATATCGATGAGATGCGCCGGGCAGCGGCCGATTTGTTCGCCCCGGCCGTCGCCGAGGTGGTGGTCAACACCGAAACGCCGTATCTGCAGGTGCTCTCGGACGTTCGGTCGACCCGCATGGCACTCGGCCGGGTTGCGCTGATCGGCGACGCGGCGTGCGCATCCCGACCGCATGCCGCCGCCGGCACCGCCAAGGCCGCCGCCGATGCCTGGACCCTGGCCACCGCGCTGGCCGAGACCACCGGTGACATCCCCTCGGCTCTGGCCAAATGGGAACCCGCCCAGTTGCAGCTCAGCGACTCCCTGCTGCGTCGGGTGGTCGCCATGGGCGAACGCTCACAGTTCAGCAACACCTGGGATCCCCGCGATCCCGATCTGCGCTTCGGCCTGTACGGCCCCGGTCTCTAGATTCCCCACACGAAAGGTCATCATTATGCAGGACAACAGTTTTCTCAGCGATCTGCCGCTGGCCGGCGAACTGGTCGCCACCGACTTCGACACCTGGCCCGACTGGCTGAAGACGGAGTTCACCGAACACGCCCACGACGGTGCGGTCGGATCGCGGCTGCTCAGCCAGAACGAGCGGGTACGGGTGTGGGAGATCCGGCTGGCACCCGGCGAGCGGTGGCACGCCCACCGGCACGTCCTCGACTACTTCTGGACCGCGGTCAACGCGGGGCGCAGCCGCCAGCACACCCATGACGGCACGGTGCGCGAGGTGTCCTACGGCGCGGGCGAGACGCGCCATTTCACCTTCGGCCCCGGCGAGTTCCTGCTGCACGATATCGAGAACATCGGCGACACCGATCTTGTCTTCACCACCGTGGAACACCTGGACAGCGCCAACGCTGCGTTACCGTTGAGCTGAGGCCGGCATTCCCGACCATACGATTACTCAATCAATGTATGGTCTGGTGATATGAGCGGCACGACCTTCAATCTGTCATCGGTCTTCGCCACCGTGGCCCGGGCCATCGGCGATCAGACCTTCCTCACCTGGCGGGACCGCAGCTTCAGCTACGCCGAGTTCGACGCCCGCGTCGACGGATTCGCCCACTTCCTGACCGCGGCCGGGCTGGGCTGTCACACCGAGCGTGACAGCCTGGCCGGTCACGAATCCGGGCAGGATCACCTCGGCATCTACCTGCGCAACGGTAACGAATACCTGGAGTCGATGATCGGCGCCTACCGGGCCCGCGTCGCGCCGTTCAACGTCAGCTACCGCTACGTCGAGGAAGAACTCGTCTACCTGCTCAACGACTCCCGGGCCCGAGCACTGGTGTACAACGCGGAGTTCGCCCCGCGGGTGGCCGCAATCCGCGACCGCGTCCCGCACCTGCAGGTGTTGATACAGGTGGCCGATGATTCCGGGCAGCAGCCACTGCCGGGAGCGGTCGACTACGAGACGATCCTGCGCACGCCGGCACCCGACGGCGGTCTTCCCGAGGCCCGCGGGGACGACCTCTACATCCTGTACACAGGCGGGACCACCGGGATGCCCAAGGGAGTGCTGTGGCGCCAGCACGACATCTTCCTGTCCTCGATGGGTGGGCGCCCGTTCGGCAGCAATCAGGCACTCGCGTCCTATGACGAACTCGCCGAGAAGGCGCGGGCCGCGGCCGGTGCCATGTCGATGCTGATGATTCCCCCGTTCATGCACGGCGCCGCACAGTGGGCCGCCTACAACGCCGTCACCATGGGCGGCCGCCTGGTCATTCCCGACGATGTCGAGCGGCTGCGACCGGCCGAGGTGCTGCGACTGGCCGAACGCGAACGCGTACTGACCATCCCGGTCGTCGGCGACGCCGTGGCCCGACCGCTGGTCGAGGAGATCGAGCGCGGCGACTACGACCTGTCCGGTCTGCTGACCATCACCAACGGCGGTGCCGCGCTGTCGCCCACGGTGCGCGAACGCATCCTGGCCGCGTTACCGCACATCATGCTGCTCGATGCGGTGGGTGCCTCGGAATCCGGTGCGCAGCTGAGCACCTTCTCGACCGCGGCGGGCCGCGAATCCGACACCGCCGCGGGATCCGATTCGCGGCCCGCCGCGGTATTCGACGCGCAATCCGATACCGCCGTCGTCGCCGAGGACCTGTCCCGCGTGCTCGGGCCCGGCGAGGGTGGTGGCTGGCTGGCCCGTCGCGACCTGATCCCGTTGGGCTACCTGGGTGATGCCGACAAGACCGCGCGCACCTTCCCGACCATCGACGGGGTGCGCTGGTCGGTCCCGGGCGACCGGGCAAATGTGTTGGCCGACGGCAAGATCGAACTGTTGGGCCGCGACTCGGTGACCATCAACTCCGGCGGGGAGAAGATCTTCGTCGAGGAGGTCGAGCGCGCCATCGCCGCCCACCCCGCCGTGTACGACGTCGTGGTGGTGGGCCGGCCCTCGGAACGCTGGGGCTCGGAGGTGGTGGCCGTGGTGCAACTGGCCGAGGGTGCGGATGCCGACGACGAGGATCTCGCGGCGGTGTGCGGACAATCGGTTGCCCGCTACAAGATCCCGAAGGCGTTCATCCGGCACCCCAAGATCCAGCGGTCACCGGCCGGCAAGGCCGATTACCGATGGGCCAAGGCCATCGCCGTCGGCGAGGACGTATCCGCAAAGCGGTGAACGCTCATCCTATGGTCCGTCGGTGCGCACCGTCGGGCCCGGTGTTTCGAAATGTCGGCGCATTCGCGCCAGCATCTCGGTGTGCGCCGCGACGGCCTGGCGTACCGTGGCGCCCCGCAGTGGCGCCGGTGCAGAGATCGTCAACCGCTCCGTGAGCCGGGTACCCCCGTCGACGTCGTCGAAGGACACCCTTCCGTGCAGCCGTACCCGTGGGAACTGACGGGCCTCGGTCAGCACGTCCCCGCCCGCGGGCACGCGCAGGGTCGCGGTGTAACTGACCGGTAAGTCGATCCGGCCGAACGGGATCCGATCACGCACGCGGTAGCGGGTGACGGTTTCTCCGGTTCCGACGGTACGGGCGGTGCGCCGCACGGCGACGATGAGCGGGTGCAGCGTCCGCAGATTGTCCAGGTCGATGTAGAAGGCGCGCACGACCGTCGGCGCAGCCGGGATGACGTCCGTCAACGCCCGCTGGACGGTCACGGCGGTGGCCCCACACCCGACATCACCAGCTGCAGGAAGGTGCGGTAGAGATCTTCGCCGTCGAGGTGGCTGGCCAGGGTGACTCCGTCGTTGGTCGCCAGGATCACGCGCGCCAACGATTCGGCCGGTATCAGCATCGAACCGCCCAGTCGTGCAACACCTTCGGTGATGTAGTCGGCCAGTGAACGCACCGTGTCCGCACGCTGGTCGGCGACACGCTCGCGGGCTGCCGGGTTGCGCAGCAGGAAGAGGGTGAACTCGTAGTTCAACGCCGCGGCCTGTTGGGCGTCGGCCCCGCTGAGCATCCGCCAGCGCTCGGCGAAACCGTCGATATCGACATCGGCGAATCGGTCGAAGGACTCCATCACGTCGGCGAAACCGTCCAGGAAGCGCTGCCGGTGCCGCTCGATCACCGACAGGAACAGTTCGTCCTTGCCGCCGAACTGGGCGTAGATCGCCCCGCGGGTGTAGCCGGCGGCATCGGCGATGTCCTCCAGCGACCCTGCATAGCCGCGGCTGGCGAAGACTTTCTCGGCCGCGTCCAGCAGCACCGTCCGCGTGTGCTCCATCCGGCGTTCCTTGGTCCAGCGCTCGGTCACCAACCCATCCTTGCAAACCCGGATCACAGATACAGTCTTGTATCTGAAAAACGATCTTGTATTATCGTGACTGCCGTCACAGCCCCACGTGCCTCCCGAAGGGACCTTCGATGTCTGTCGATTCCGAACCGTCCGCACGACCCGGTGAATGGGTCGACACCGAAGGCCTGAGTCCGGACGACGCGAGCATGCTGTTCCGCATGCGCATCCCGACCGATCGGTACACCTCGACCGACTTCGTGGCCCGCGAGCGCGACGGCATCTGGATGCGGGTCTGGCAGGTCGTGGGCCGAGCCGACGACCTGGCCGAGGCCGGCGACTTCACGGAGTACCGGATCTTCGACCAGTCATTCGTCGTGATGCGTGGAAACGACGGCACGCTGCGGGGGTTCGTCAACGCCTGCCGCCATCGCGGCAACCCGCTGTTCACCGGCCAGGGTCGCGCCAAGCACCGCATCGTGTGCCAGTACCACCTGTGGTCCTACGACCAGCAGGGCAAGCTGCGCGGGTGTTCCAAACCCGAGATCGACAAGGACGACCACGGACTGCTCGAAGTGCCGGTCGACACCTTCGCCGGGTTCGTCTTCCTCAATCCTGATCCGCAGGCGGCCCCGCTGCGTGAATTCCTCGGCCGCGACGTCGTCCGGATCCTGGAGCCCTATCGCCTGGAACAGATGACCACGGTGCTCGACGTCCGAGAGCCGTTGGACTGCAACTGGAAAGTGGTGATGGATGCCTTCGAGGAGGGCTACCACGTCTCGGGTATCCACCCCCAGTTGCTGAGGGTGCTGGTCATCGATCCGGCGAAGACCAAGTACCGGTTCCTGGACCGGCACAGCGTCGCGGTGGCCCCGTTCGAGGTCGCGCATGTCGACGGCATGGGGCCCGACAAGCAGGTCGAGGGGATCATGGAACTGCCCGAGACCTTCCCCGGCGTGGTGCGCGTCCTGCCCCGCTTCACCGAACTCGTCGACCAACACCGCGGCGCGGACGGCACGTTGACCTTCCCCGATGGGATCACCGGGCGGACACTGCTGCAGCGGGCCACCCGCGACACGCTGTCCCGCGATGGTCTGGACGTCGACGGTCTGACCGACGCCCAGATGAGTGACAACCACGGGTGGGTGCTGTTCCCCAACTTCTTCATGACCATCCGCGCCGGCGAGGCGACCGTCATCATGGCCACGCCACACCCCGACGGCGACCCGAACCGGTGCATCTGGCACATCAGAAGTTTCATGTGGCTGCCCGAGGAGCACCGCGGCGCGTTCGCCGCCGAACCGATCGATGTCACCGAACCCGGCAGCTTCAAGTACTTCGAAGCGCTACAACAGGATTACGAGCAGATGCCGCGCCAGCAGATCGGCCTGCGCAACGCCCGCCTGGACCACATGGCGTTGGTCAACGAGGAGGTTGTCATCGCGCATTATCACTCCGTCATCGACCGCTACCTGGCCGCCGTGTGATGTCCGGACTCGCCGACATCATCACCGACCACACCGGCCGGCGCCGCACCGTGCTGGAGTATGCGCACATCACCGGTCGCCTGGTCACCGAGGCCAAGAAGCCCGGATTCGGCGCCGACGACTGGGCGCCGTTGGCCGCACTGGTCGACACCGCGAAGTTCACCCGGGTCGGCGCTTTCAAGGAGCAGATGGACTGGTCGGAATATGTCGAGTTCTTGACCGGGTGGGCCACCACCTCGGAGTGGGAATGCACGTTCAAGCGGATCACCGAACACAATGAGCTGGTGTTCCTGGAACTCGAAGAGCGCAGTGTGGTCGGCGATTTCCGCAGCGTGGTGAACTCGCTGTCGGTGTACGCATTCAGCGACGACGGACGCATCCGTCACCTGGATCTGTATCTGCAGATGGCGCTGCCGGCATGACCGACGCCGAACACATGCAGCCGCTGCCGGCCGAGAAGTGGGGCGATGCGGAGTACGCCGCATTCGGCGCGCTGCTGGGACTGCCCACAGACCAGGTGCCGCGCGCGGGGTCGGGTGAACGCTACGACCCGCTGAACTTCGACATCATCGGGATGCTGGCGCACCACCCCGAGATGGCCCGGGTTTTCCTGCGCTTCAACGGGTTCTTGCTACAGCGCGGCGCCCTTGCCCCGCGGCTGCGCGAACTGGTCATCCTGCGGGTGGCCCACCGGCACCGGTCGTCGTTCGAATGGGGACAGCACGTGCGGATGGGAGCCGCGGTCGGGATCAGCGACGCGGACGTCGCCGCACTGGCCGAGGGCAACGACGCGTTCAGCGGTGCCGACCGGGTGGTGCTCGACACCGCCGACGAACTGATCGGCCACGGTCGCGCGCAGTGGTCGACGTGGACGGCCCTGGTCGAAGCGGTCGGTGAACACGCCGCGATGGAGGTGATCTTCGTCGTCGGCACCTACACCATGACGGCGATGGCCTTCGGCACCTGGGGCTTGCAGGCACAACCGGGCAGCGCGGCACTACCAGAGGAGAAACACGATGAAGCTTGAGGACCGGATCGCCAAGCATCGCCGGATGGCCGAGAGCTACCGCGACAAGTACGTCCTGCAGAAGGTCGCCGAGGGCGAGACCTACGAGTGGGAGTTCACCGACGACGCGGTGTACACCTCGCCGTACTTCGTCGCCGAACAGGAACTGGTACTCAAGGATGTTGCCACGCACTGGGATACCGCCGCGACGGTGGAGGCCAAGGCTTACGGGATCACCTTCCCGGACTGGAAGCCCGTCGACTACAAGGTGTGGCCCGCGGAGAACGGTTTCGTGATGCGGTATCGCTGGCAGGGCACCAACATCAACAGCGGCGAGGTGATGGGCTTTTACTCGATCAGCTTCGTCGACACCAACGACGAGGGGCAGATCACCCACTGGTCGACCTACGTCAACGACGAGGAGTACGGGCCGTTTCTGGAGGCCGCCATCGGCGCACGCGGACCGTTCCGCGGTGACGACTACATGCAGGCCCTGGCCAAGCATTTCGAGAAACACAATCTCAGTTTCTGAGCTGACGGAAAGTCGGTTTCTGGACTCTGCCGATCGCCCGGCGGCTTGCGCTCCGAGGTGCTACGTTCTGCGCGTCACCATCGGATCGGGGGTATGCCATGGCATCTCAAGAGCAGAACTGGGCGAAACCGGCGGCGTTGGCGATACCGCCGCAGGGGTACTTCGTCGAGGAGCGCGGCCGCTACGGACCGGTGTTTCCGCGCACCCCGGCCTGCCACGGCTTCTCGATCATCGCCAAGGTCAAGGAGGGCCGCGAGGAAGCGGTCCGGGCCTACGGCAAGCAGATCGAGGAGACCATCGCCGCAAGCCCGGACGCGCTGGCACCACTGCGGCTGCACTACCTGAGGTGGAACCTGTTCGACGTCGGTTCCGGTCTGCACTTCCAGTACATGGGCATCTTCGATACCGACTTCGACAAGTACACCGAGGACGCCGTCCAACTGTTCAGCGCCACCGGCATCACCACCGTCTTCACCAATCTGGAGGGATTTCCCGAGGATTGGAAGGAAAATCCGGACGCGTTCATCGAGTTCGTGCGCAAGCACCAGGTGCCGAGCTTCCTGGAGTACGGCGAATACCCGTACGTCACCGCCGATGAAATCAAGAAGGCGCTGCGGCTCAAGGCGGCGTTCTCCGACATGCTGGACCAGATGCAGTGAACGAGGACCCGCTCGCCGCGGTACGGACCTATCTCGACGCCTTCAATGCCGGTGACGCCGAGGCGATGTCCGCGGTGTTCGCGCCGACGGGTTCCATTCTCGACGGGATGGCGCCGCACCTGTGGACCGGACCGACCGCGGTGACCGACTGGTACCGCGACGTGATGGCCGAGAGTGCCCACCTCGGTGCGTCGCACTATCACGTCCGGACCGATGAACCACTGCACAACGACATCAACGGCGACAGCGCCTACGTCGTCGTACCGGCCGCCATGACATTCGATCTCAACGGCACCGCGATGACCCAGTCCGGCGCGGTCTTCACCGTGGCGTTGCGCCGGCTGTCCGACGGATGGCGGATCATCGCCTGGGCGTGGTCCAAGGGCATGCCACGGAGGTAACGGAGGCCGACAATGCTCGAACTCGACGATATCCAGCACATCCTGCTCACCCGGACGCCGGCACTCACCGGTCGCTACGAGTTCCTGACCTTCGATACCCCAGCGGGAGGCCGCGCATGGCTGGGCGCCATGCTCGACCTGGTCCAATCGGCCGCCGATGTCCGGGCCACGATGAACGAGGCGGACCGCTGGGTCACGGTGGCCTTCACCCTCACCGGGCTGCGTGCACTCGGCGTCGGCGAGGATTGCCTGGCGACCTTCCCCGACGCCTTCCGGGAGGGGATGGTCTCGCGGGCGAAGATCCTCGGTGACGTGGGCTCACACGCTCCCGAGAACTGGGTCGGCGGACTGGCAGGTGAGGACGTGCACGCGATCGCCATCCTGTTCTCGCGCACCGAGGATCAGTACGCACGGTCCATTGCCAACCACGACGCGTTGCTGGCTCGCACCGACGGCGTGCGCAGCATCTCGCACCTGGATCTCAACGCCCACCCACCGTTCAACTACGCCCACGACCACTTCGGCTTCCGGGACCGGTTGTCGCAGCCGGTGATGGTCGGCTCGGGTGAGGAGCCGACACCCGGATCGGGGCCCGCCCTACAGCCCGGCGAATTCATCCTGGGCTATCCCGACGAGAACGGGCCGGTGGCCGATCTGCCGCAACCGCAGGTGCTGTCGCGAAACGGCAGCTATATGGCCTATCGCCGGCTGGAGGAACACGTCGCGGTGTTCCGCGAGTACCTGCGTGAGAACTCCGACAGCCCCGAGGGTGAAGAATTGCTGGCCGCCAAGTTCATGGGTCGCTGGCGCAGCGGTGCACCGCTGGTGCTGGCCCCGGACGCGGACGATCCTGAACTGGGCGCAGACCCGATGCGTAACAACGACTTCAACTACAAGGAGATGGATCCGCTGGGGTATGCGTGCCCACTGGGCTCGCATGCCCGCCGCCTCAATCCCCGTGACACGGCGCACTACATGAACCGGCGTCGGATGATCCGACGCGGTGCGACATACGGCCCCGCGCTTGCCGAGGGCGCGCCCGACGACGGTCAGGCCAGAGGTATCGCCGCGTTCATCATCTGCGCGGATCTGGTCCGCCAGTTCGAGTTCGCGCAGAACGTCTGGATCAACGACAAGTCGTTTCACGAACTCGGCAACGAACACGATCCCATCTGTGGAGCGCAGGACGGCACGTTGGATTTCACGGTGCCCAAGCGGCCGATCCGCAAGGTCCACAAGGGCATCCCTGCCTTCACCACCCTCACCGGCGGTGCCTATTTCTTCCTGCCGGGTATCGGGGCCCTGCGATATCTGGCGTCCCTCGACCAGGAGCAGTCATGACCGGCGCACGCACCTACAACCAGCAACACATCGCGCGCCCCCGCGACGGGCGCCGGCGTATCAGCATCTACTGGACATGGAGCTATCCCTGGGAGGCACAACGGGATCCGGCCGCGATGGAGAATCGCTTCTCCACCCTCACCGAGGTCCGGAACACCCTCTGGCCCGCCTATGAGACGCCGGAGTATCAGGCCGATCACTTCCTCCAGGGCATCGCGGGCACATTGGAACTCTTCCACCGGTCCACCCTGGCGTTCCAGGACGTCGCACAGGCCGCAACCGGCCATCCCGTCGCGGTCTTCCAGCGCATCGACCAGGCCGGCTACCACCAGCGGATCGACGAACGCGTCCTCGACGACTGCGACACCTTGATGGTGTTCGGACTGGACCATCTGCTCGCGCAGCAGGAGGCAGGCGCCGACGAGATCAGCGCGATACGGCGTTGGCTGCAGCGCGAGGGCACCTGCCTGTTGCTGGCGCCACACCACGACGTCGGCAACACCGACGACTATCCGCAGCGGCAGGTCGAGTACCGCCACCACGGCGACCCGTTGGTGCCGCGCCAGCAGCGCTTCGGCCGCTACACCCGCTCACTCATGGCCGCGTTCGACGTTCCGGTGCACAACAATTGGGGTCTACGACCGGCCGTCGTCGAGGGCACGACGGATATTGCGCCGCTGAACGCCCGCCACGATCTCGATGATCTGGGGCTGCTGGCCGGTGTGAGCACCTTCAACTTCCATCCGCATCTGCCGCACTATCAGCTGACGGCGCCCGAGAGCGCCGGGCTACGGCTGCTCGCCCGCCAGCCGGTGGACGTCTCCCGGCCGCACCCGTTCGTCGATGAGGGCCAGACCGAGTTCAACGCACTGATCTGGATGCCGCCGGCGGCGGATCGCGCCGGGGACATCGTGCTGGTCGACTCGACGCATTTCACGACGCTGTTCGGTGGTACCGACAGCCTCCGGGCGTTCTGGCGCAACCTCGCGGTGATGCGCTGACCCGGATCAGGGCAGCGCGCCGAAGACCGGGTTGATGGGCGCCGGAGCGGCCGGCGGCGGCGGGACCGGTGCGGCCGGCGCCATGGGAGCCGGCGGGACGGGCGCGGCCAAGGGTGCCGGACCGGGAGCCGGTGGCGCCAACGGAGCCGGGAGTGGCGCGGGGGGCGGTGGCGGCGCGAAGAACCCGAACGGGGGCGGCGGCGGTAACGGTGCCGGGGGCGCGGCCGGCGCCGGGACCGGTGCCGCTTCGGGAACGGGCAGGTGATCGACCGCTACCGGCGCGGCCTCGACCGCAACCACATCCTGGGGCACCGGGACGTTCTGCTGCGTCGCCTCGTCGGACTGAGCCGCGGGCATCTGCTCCACGACCGGCTCGGCGGGCGGCACCCATTCGGCCGTCGGTGCGGCCTGGCGCACCGGCGCCGGTGTCGCCGTCTGCGCCGGCGGAGGCGCAGCCTGGGGTTGCGCCGACACGGTCGGCGCGGTCTCGGTCGGCGCGGTCTCGGTCGGCGCGGTCTCGGTCGTCGATATCGAGGCGCGGTTGGCCAGGGCGGTCGATTCCGGCATCTCGGCGCCGCCGAACTGGGAACCGACCGCGAACAGCGCGATCACCGCTGTCACGGCGGCGGCGCCGGCCAGCATCGGTACCCGCGCTCCCACCCTCGGCAGCGACCAGCCACGGGTGCGGGCAATGGCAACGGATGCAGCAGGCACCGCATTGGTCAGGACCGCGTGGGCGGCTTCGAAGGCCGGCGTCTTCCCGGCCTCCGGGCCGCAGTCCACATCGTCCAGATCATCGTCGGCCGGTTCGGCGTCGGCGTCCGTGTCGAACAACTGAGCCAGCAACTCAGCGGGGCTTTCCGGGCACCCGGCGCACTCGGTCACGTCCTCGGCGATCGGCCTGACATGGCGGACCGGCCGCACGTCGGCGAATCCGGCGTCGCGCAGTGCGGCCAGCAGTTCCGCCGATCGCGCTGCCAGATCATCGCTCCAACAGACCCCGATCGCGGCGATGCGGTGACCGCTGGCCGCAGCGATGCCACCGGCGCCGCGGACGGCGGCCAGGCAGCGAGGCAGGAGGTCATCGGGGTCGTCGACGCTGAATCTGTCGTCGTCGAGCGGGCGTCCGTCGGGCGTGGTGGCGTCGACCAGCACCCAGCCGACACTTGCCGTGGTCACCGACAATCCGAGTACGGTTCTCACCCCTGGCCTCTACTCCTGTCTCATCCCCCGCGTACGGATCGCGACGAGCCTAGTTTGCTCGCTGCACGTCGGCATCTCGGCGAAAACGCCGTTTCCGGCGTCCTGCATTCGTTATCGGCGCTGTACGCGGCGGCGTTACCTGCCGAAATCGCCCGGCGCGAGGACGCCGGGCGATTCCCGGCGCGACGATGCCACGGCGACAGAGTTCACCGACAGTTCACCGACGACCGAGGGATGATCTCAAGCCAGACCCTTGAGCATCAGGTTCCAGTACATGAACGGCAGGCCGTACTTCTTCAGGTACCAGTAGGTGCGATGCGGCTTGGTCGGGTTCAGCAGCGGGAATGACGGCTCCAGATCGAGGTCGTAGTTGAACTCGGCCAGCAGCATGTCGTGCGACGACGTCACCAGCGGGCACGAGCCGTACCCGTTGTACTTCGCGGTCAGTGGCCTGCCCGCCAGATACGATTCGATGTTGGCCACCACCACCGGGGCCTGCTTGCGGATCGCCGCCCCGGTCTTCGAGTTCGGTGAGGATCCGGCATCGCCCAGGCTGAACACGTTCGGCCGGCACACGTGTTGCATCGTGTGCTTGTCGATGTCGACGTAGCCGTTTGCGTCACGGGTCGAGAGCGGACCGGCCTTGATCCAGTCCGGCGCGGATTGACGCGGTACGGCATGCAGCACGTCGTAGGACAGCGTGGTGCCGGACCCGGCGTCGCCGATGCCGGTGACCGCGACCTTGTGCGCTGCCGCGTCGACCGACGTCACTTCTGCGTTGGTGTGCACGGTGATGCCGTAGTCGGCGGCCACCGCGTCCAGGCTGTCGGCGATGGCCGGGATGCCGAACAGGCGCGGCGTCGGCACCACCAGGTGCACATCGATGTCCTTGAGCACTCCTTGTCGGCGCCAGTAGTCGCCGGCCAGGTAGGCAATCTTCTGGGGCGCGCCGGCGCATTTGATCGGGCCGGACGGCATCGCGAACACCGCACTGCCTGAACGCAGGCCGCGGATGAACTCCCAGGTGCGGGGCGCGAGATCGAACCGGTAGTTCGACGACACCCCGTCCTTGCCGAGCGTGTCCTGAAGGCCTTCGGTGCGATTCCAGTCCAATTGGATGCCGGGGCAGACCACGAGCACGTCGTACTCGTAGTCTGCTCCGTCAACGCAGGTGACCGTGTTGTCGTCCGGGTCGATGTGAGCGGCGGCGTTGCGAATCCACGTCGCCCCCTTGGGCATTACCGAGGCCTCGGGTCGCACCGTCGAGGACGCCTTCGCCTGGCCGCCGCCCACCAGGGTCCACAGCGGCTGGTAGTAGTGCACGTCGGACGGTTCGATGATGGCGACGTCGGTGTGGCCGCGGCGCAGCAGCCGGGCGGCCACTGAGATGCCGGCCGTCCCACCGCCGACGATGAGGATGTGGTGCTTGGCAGTGGTCATGGTCTTCTCCCGCCGCTCAGGCGTTCTGCCGGGTCTCTTCCCAGGCGCCGTACCCGCCCAGGATGTCGCTGACATCGCCGAAACCGTTGCGCCGCAACAGGCTCGCTGCAACAGAGGATCGGTAACCGCCTGCGCAATACACGACGGTCGGCTTGGCCGGATCCAGCTCTCCGAGCCGGGCCGGCAGTTGTCCCACCGGGATCGGGATGGCGTTCGGGATGGCGCCCGCCGCCACCTCACCCGGGTTGCGCACGTCCACGATCTGAAGGTCGGGCAGCTCCGCCGCGCGCTGATCGAACGCCCTGGCGGTCAGCCGGGAGGCGACCTGAACCTCGTCGCGGTGGTCGAGCATCGCCTCGAACGGGCGGTCCAGGTAGCCGATCACCCGGTCGAACCCGATGCGCGCCAGCCGGGTCTTGGCTTCCATCTCCTGCCCTGGCTCGGTGAAGACCACGATGTCGACATCGGCGGGCACCACCGATCCGGCGAACTCCGCGTAGCGGCCGGCCAGCCCGATGTTGACGGCACCTCGCAAATGCCCCAGCGCGAATTCCTCGGGACCGCGCCCGTCGACCAGGACCGCGCCCTGGGCCATCGCCTCCCGGATTTGCTCGTAGCTCATGGCGGCAGGCATCTCGGTCTCGTCCAGCAACGCCCGATCCTTGCGATTGAGGATGGCGTCGTAGACGAAGTAGCTCGGTGCCGGTGGCTGGCCTTCGGTGACCAGCTCCATGAACGTGGCCTTGTCCGGGGCGCGCAGCGCGTAGTTGGTCGCCTTCTGCTCCCCCATCGTCGACCACAGGTCGGTGGACAGGTTCTTGCCGCAGGCCGAGCCGGCGCCGTGCGCGGGATAGACCCGGGTGGCATCGGGCAGGGTCATCAGCTTGTTATGCAGCGAGTCATAGAGCTTGTCGGCCAGCTCTTCCCGGGTGAACCCGATCGAGGCCAACAGGTCGGGCCGACCGACGTCCCCGATGAACAGCGCGTCACCGGTGAGCACACCGTAGGGAACCTCGTCGTCGGCGTGCTCGTAGACCACGATGCTCAGCGACTCGGGGGTGTGGCCCGGGGTGTGCAGGAACTGCAGGGTCACCTCGCCCAGTGAATAGCGTTGCCCGTCCGCCACGCCCATCGACTCGAACTCGGTCTCGGCGACCGAGGAGTAAACGATCTTGGCACCGGTGGCCTTGGCCAGCTCCAGGTGGCCGGACAGAAAGTCGGCGTGGAAGTGGGTCTCGATGACCAGTTCGATGGTGTAACCGCGTTCCTCGGCGTCGGCCAGGTACTCGGCCACGTCACGCTGCGGATCGACAACCACTGCACGACCAGTGGTTTCGTCGGCGATCAGGTACGACGCGTGTGACAGGCAGTCCAGGTAGTACTGGATGAACTTCATTGCGATGGTCCTTTCTCGTGGTGCCGGGGCAGGCCCTCTGACTCAGAGTGTCCATACCCCCACCCGTATGTCAAGTACCCTAGGGGGTATATAACTTCCCGTTTGCCTTTACCCCTGGGGGTATGTCTACCATGGCGTCAGGATACCCCCCGCCGTATGTGTCGACGCAATGTGACACCCGAGCGCCCCATCGAAAGGAACGCCATGACCGCACCAACCACCATCGACTCGCAGACCCTCGGCGAAATGCTGGCCTCGCCCAAGCCACCTCGGGTACTCGACGTCCGTACCCCCGGCGAATTCGAGTTCACACACATCACCGGCGCCTACAACGTGCCGCTGGATCTGCTGCGTGAACACCGCTACGAGATCGTCGAGCACCTCGACGAGGATGTGGTCCTGGTCTGCCGCTCCGGTCAGCGCGCCGCCCAGGCCGAGGAGACGCTGCGCAACGCCGGACTGACCAACGTGCATATCCTCGACGGCGGTATCGCCGCCTGGGAGGCAGAGGGTTTCGCGGTCAACCGTGGCACCCAGCGCTGGGATCTCGAGCGTCAGGTGCGCCTTGTCGCCGGTTCGATCGTGCTGACCAGCATCCTGGGCAGCATCGCCGCCCCCAAGCTCAAGTGGCTGGCCGGGGCCGTCGGTGGCGGTCTGACCTTCGCCGCGCTGTCCAACACCTGCGCGATGGGCATGTTGCTGGCCAACCTGCCCTACAACCGCGGAGCGCGTTGTGATGCGCAGACCATCGTGTCGCAACTGGTCGACACCGGCCACCGGGCGAGCTGACAACGATGATCGCGCTCACCATCGGCCTGGCCGTTTTCGTCGGCATCGCGCTCGGATTGCTCGGCGGCGGCGGTTCCATCCTGACCGTGCCGCTGCTGGCCTACGTGGCCGGCATGGAAGCCAAGCAGGCCATCGCCACGTCACTGCTCGTCGTCGGCGTCACCAGCGCCATCGGCGCGATCTCGCATGCCCGCGCCGGGCGTGTGCAGTGGCGCACCGGGCTGATCTTCGGCGCCGCCGGCATGGCCGGCGCCTACGTGGGCGGACTGCTGGCCCGGTTCATCCCGGGCACCGTCCTGCTCATCGGGTTCGCGGCGATGATGATCGCGACCGCCATCGCGATGCTGCGCGGACACAAGAACGTGGAGGCCGCCGGCGATCATCGGCTGCCGATTCCCAAGATCGTCGCCGAGGGGCTGGTGGTCGGCCTGGTCACCGGTCTGGTCGGTGCCGGCGGCGGATTCCTGGTGGTACCCGCGCTGGCGCTGCTGGGCGGATTACCGATGCCTGTCGCAGTGGGTACGTCCTTGATCGTCATCGCGATGAAGTCGTTCGCCGGACTGGGCGGGTATCTGTCCAGCGTGACGATCGATTGGCCGATCGCGTCGGCGGTCACCGCCGCTGCGGTCATCGGCGCATTCGCCGGTGCCAAGCTGACGGCCGTCATCGATCCGGACATGCTGCGAAAGGCATTCGGTTGGTTCGTCCTCGCGATGTCGGCGGTGATCCTCGGCCAGGAGGTGGATCCCGTCGTCGGGCTCACCACGGCCGCGGTCACCGCAATCGCCGCCGTCATGACGATCGCATGCGCGCGATACAGCCATTGCCCGTTGCGCCGCTTCATGGCGGGCGCGCCACGCCCGAAGCCGGCGTAGCGCCCGCGGGAATACCCCCACGGGTACCATTGCTGTTCGGTTCAGCGAAAGGAGAGGCCATGGTCGGCGACGAGGATGCGATCGCTGCCGTGCTCAACCGGCTGCGCCGGGCGCAGGGGCAGCTCGCCGGTGTCATCTCGATGATCGAGCAGGGCCGCGACTGCAAGGATGTGGTGACACAGCTGGCCGCGGTGTCACGCGCCCTGGACCGGGCCGGCTTCAAGATTGTCGCAACAGGTATGCGCGAATGCCTGACCGGCGAGTCGGCAGACGGTCAGCCACCGATGACCGAAGCCGAACTTGAGAAATTGTTCATGGCGCTGGCCTGACGCGGCTATCCCAGGATCGCCGACGCGACGAGGGCGCCGACGATGGTCACCGCGAAGATCACCGTGGCGGCACCCATCCAGATCACCTGGACACCGGCTGCGGGCAACAGGATGCGCCCCTGGACAACGGGCGCGGACTTGATCTGCACCGACCGCCGATGGCCGAGCGCAAGTACCAGCAGCGCCAGGACCGTTGCCAACAGCGCCAATACCGCGCGTCCGGGACCGAGCGGGCCGTGTTGGCGCAGCAGCACCAGGACCCCGCCGACCAGGAATCCGAATGCGCTTCTCTCCCATGACAGCAGCGTTCGTTCGGCTTGAAGTCCCGGCTTGCTGGGTTGGGTGCGCGGCATGTCAGCGCCCGCCGGGCGGCCAGACCACCAGGATGACGAGCACGCCGATGGTGATGGCGAAGATGGCGGCGCCCAGCAGCACCGGCACGATGGTCGGCGGAAGATCCGCATCGCTGCGCATCGCGGCCTGCACCCGTTGCCAGCGCCGGACGGCGAGCGCGGCCAGGATCCCGCCGCCGGCCGTGAGCAGCACGCTGAGACCATGCCGGACACCGGGAATGCCGAACGACGGCACGAACTGCACGACGGCGATACCGCCGGCGATCAACGCCAACGCGGTGCGGATCCAGGCCAGGAAGGTCCGCTCATTGGCCAGCGTGAACCGATAATCGGGCTCCGCGTCGGCGGGCCCGCTGGACGGTTCCTCGGCGGGACTCATCGGGTGCGGCCATCTGGTGTGCACATCGCCGATCAGCGTACGTCGTCGGGCCGTCGCAGATCGGCCATCCTCAAACCTCGGCCGCCGGTTTTCCGGTCACGGCGAACCGCGCCTGCAGTCCGTCGATGAACGAGGTCAGCGCGAGTTCGAAACTGGCGGTATCGATTTCGTCGGCCTTGGCCGGCAGTCGATGCGCCTGCTCCATGTGCGGATAGCGATCCCGGTACACCTGCACATCGTCGACGAACCCGCGCGAGAAGGATCCGACCGTCGAGCCCAGTACCAAGGACCGGGTGGCGGCACCGATCAACGTCGCATCCCGCGGTGGCCAGCCCGCCCGCACCAGTCCTCCGTGCACGGCGTTGGCGATACGCAGGCTCTCGTCTCGGTGTCCGGGGCCCTGCGCCAGGAAGGGCACCACGTTGGGGTGCGCGGCCAGCGCCGAGCGGTAGGACCGGGCCCACTGCGCCAACGCGACGTCCCAGTTCTCGTCGGCATCGAAACCAGAGGTGTCGACGACGCCGACGACCCGACTGGCCACCTCGTCGAGCACCTCGGTCTTGGTCGGATAGTGCTTGTAGAGCGAAGCGGCCTGCACACCCAGATCTGCGGCAAGGGCGCGCATCGACAGCCCGTCGAGCCCATCGCGGTCGATGATCGCCAGCGCCGTGTCCCGGATGCGCTCACGACTGAGAATGCGTGGCCTTCCCACCGTCACATCCCCCTCCGTTGGCTTGGTGAACGATGTTAGCTTATAGTGGTGTTAATAGCTAACACCGTTCACTCAGGAAGGCAGGCCGCGATGCGCAGGGACGTCTACACCCAGGAACACGAGGACTTTCGCGCCATGATCCGCGCGTTCATCGAGTCCGAGGTGGCCCCGGTGTACGACAAGTGGTTCGAAGACGGCATCGCGCCCCGCGACTTCTATTACAAACTGGGCGAACTCGGCCTGTTCGGTATCGAGATCCCCACCGAGTACGGCGGCGCCGGTATCGACTCCTACAAGTTCCAGGCCATCATCACCGAGGAATGCTCGCGCGCGGCGGTGTCCTTCGGCGGTTCCAGCGTGCACATCGGGTTGTGCCTGCCGTATTTGAAGGCGTTGGCCACCGAGGAGCAGAAGCAGCGCTGGTTCCCCGGCATGATGTCCGGCGAGACCATGTTCGCCATTGCCATGACCGAACCTGGGACAGGATCGGATCTGGCCGGAATGCGCACCACCGCAAAGCCTTCCGGTGACGGCACGCATTACGTGCTCAACGGCTCAAAGACCTTCATCACCGGCGGCGTCCACGCCGACCGCGTCATCGTGTGCGCCCGCACCGCCGCGCCGCGCGAGGCCGACCGCAGGTTCGGCATCTCACTGCTGGTGGTCGATACCAAATCCGAGGGTTACACCGTCGGCCGCAAGCTCGACAAGCTGGGGCTGCGCACCTCCGACACCGCCGAACTCAACTTCACCGACGTGATCGTGCCGGCCGAAGATGTGCTCGGCGAGGTCAACATGGGCTTTTCGTATCTGGGCCAGAATCTGCCCCGCGAGCGGCTGGCCATCGCGGTGGGTTCCTACGCGCAGGCAGCGGCCGCGGTGCGCTTCGCCGCGCAATACACCAAGGACCGCACCGTATTCGGCAAGCCGGTTGCCGCGTTCCAGAACACCAAGTTCGAACTCGCCGCCTGTAAGGCCGATGTCGACGCCATGGAGGCCGTGGTCGACCGCGCCATGAACGCCCATGACGAGGACGAACTGACGCCCGCCGACGCCGCGGCGGCCAAGCTGTTCTGCACCGATCTGGCGTCCAGGGTCATCGACCGCTGCCTGCAGCTGCACGGCGGGTACGGCTACATCAACGAGTACCCGATCGCGCGGCTGTACGCCGACAACCGGGTCAGCCGGATCTACGGCGGGACCAGCGAGGTCATGAAGATGATCATCGCCAAGGACATGGGGCTCTGACCCCGCCGCTGTCAGCGGCATCACAGTAGGCACCCCGCGCCATCGGCATCACACGGCGCAGCTGATCTCAAATCCGTTGCGCTGTGGTGCAATTGGCGGATGACGATGGCGCAGGGTGCCGATACCGCCGACCTGGTCGACGAGGGCCCCACCAACGATCCCAAGGAACCACCGTACCGAGTTGCCGGCGCGGTTCTGCTGCTGATCGTCGTGTTGGTATTCGGGTTGAGCTGGGCGATGTTTCGCGGATACTTCGAATCCACGGTTCCGGTGGTCCTGATGGCCGAACGCGCGGGACTGGCCATGGACCCGGGGTCGAAGGTGACGTTCAACGGCGTGCCCATCGGGCGGTTGGAGTCCGCGGACGCGGTGACCGAGGGCCACGACGTCCGCGCCAGACTGGTGCTCGCCGTGTCACCGAAATACCTGCACCTCATTCCGGCCAATGTGGACGCACAATTGCGCGCGACAACGGTTTTCGGCAACAAGTACGTCTCGTTCCTGTCGCCGCCCGACCCGTCCGAGGATCGACTCGGCCCGGGCGCGGTCATCCGCGTGTCGGCGACCACCACCGAGTTCAACACGGTGTTCCAGACGCTCATGGGCATTGCTGAGCACGTCGACCCGGTCAAGCTCAACCAGACGCTGACGGCGACCGCCCAGGCGCTGAACGGGTTGGGCGACAAGTTCGGTCAGGCACTGGTGGACGGACATGACATCCTCGGTGAGCTCAACGGCCGCATGCCGCAGATCCATCGTGACCTCACCGGGTGGGCGACGCTGTCGGACACCTACGCCGATGCGGCCACCGACGCGCTCGACGGGCTCGATCACGCCACCGTGACCGCGCGCGCCCTCGTCGATGAACGCGACACGGTGGATGCAGCGCTCATGTCGGCGGTGGGCTTCGGGGCCGATGCCGCAGACGTCCTCGAACGCGGGGGCCCGTATCTGGTGCGCGGTGCCCAGGATCTGCTCCCGACAGGCGAACTGTTGGATTACTACAGCCCGCAGCTGTTGTGCACGCTGCGCAATTACCACGATGCGGCACCGAAATTCGCCGATATGCTCGGCGGAAACGGCTCTTCACTGCGGCTGCGTGATCAGCTGGTGGGAGCGGGCAACCGTTATGTCTTCCCGGACAATCTGCCCCGGGTGAACGCCCGCGGCGGCCCCGGCGGGCGCCCGGGCTGCTGGCAGCCCATCACCCGCGACCTGTGGCCGATGCCGTATCTGGTGATGGACACCGGGGCCAGCATCGCGCCCTACAACCACTTCGAACTCGGACAACCGCTGACGGCCGAGTACGTGTGGGGACGCCAGGTCGGCGAGGACACCATCAACCCGTAGCGCTCAAGCCTTGCCGGTGCGCTCGCGGTGTTTGCAGCCCGGCCAGCAACACGGCCGGCGCTGCCCCTCCTCGAGTTCCTCCTGGGTGCGGCGGATCCGGCGCTCCCGGGTCTTGTCCTGCTTGGCGTCCTGGACCCAGCAGATGAACTCGTTGCGCGCCAGCGGTGTGATGTCCCTCCACGCCGCCAGCGCGGCATCATTTCCGATCAGCGCAGCACGCAGGTCCGCGGGCAGCTTGTGCACCACCCCGCCGGGAACCTGCTGACCTGGCATCTGGTCAATATAGCCGCCGGGTCAGCGCCCGAAGCCCGCATTGCGCAGCGCATCGGCCATCGAACCCGAGGGCGGTGCGGCGTCTCGCCGACCGGAGTTCTTTGCGCGGTTCGGATTCCGCTGCTGGTTGCCGCGCTGCTGATTGCCCCGGTTCTGGTTACCGCCGGGCTTTCCGGGCCGCCTGTCACCACCACGGGCAGGCTCGTCGTTGAGCCGCAACGACAGCCCGATCCGCTGCCGGTCGACATCGACGTCGACGACCTTCACCCGGACCACCTGACCGGACTTGACGACCTCGTGCGGATCGGAGACGAACCGGTCCGACATCGCCGACACGTGCACCAGACCGTCCTGGTGCACCCCGACATCCACGAACGCACCGAATGCGGCGACGTTGGTCACCACACCCTCGAGCACCATGCCGACCTTGAGGTCGGCGACCTTCTCGACACCGGCCGCGAAGGTCGCGGTCGAGAACGCCGGACGCGGGTCGCGGCCCGGCTTCTCCAGTTCGGCGATGATGTCGGTGACCGTCGGGACCCCGAAGCGGTCATCGGCGAAGTCAGCCGGTTTGAGCGACCGCAGTGTCCGGTCGTTGCCGATCAGTTCGGCGAGTTCGAGATTCGCCCGGTCCAGGATGCGCCGCACCACCGGGTAGGACTCCGGGTGCACGCCCGAGGCATCGAGCGGGTCCTCGCCGTCGCGGATCCGCAGGAAGCCGGCGCACTGCTCGAAAGCCTTGGGGCCCAGCCGCGGAACCTTCAGCAGTGCGCTGCGGCTGCGGAACGGTCCGGTGTTCTCCCGATGCGCCACGATGGCCTCGGCCAGCGTGTCGGTGACACCGGAGACCCGGGCCAGCAGCGGCACCGACGCCGTGTTGAGGTCGACGCCCACCGCGTTCACCGCATCCTCGACGACGGCGTCGAGGCTGCGCGCCAGCGTTCCGGGCGTCACATCGTGCTGGTACTGGCCGACGCCGATGGACTTGGGTTCGATCTTGACCAGTTCGGCCAGCGGATCTTGCAGTCGGCGTGCGATGGAGACCGCGCCGCGCAGCGTCACGTCCAGTTGCGGCAGCTCGTGCGCGGCGTACGCCGAGGCCGAGTACACCGAGGCACCGGCCTCGCTGACCATCGCCTTGACCGGGGCCGGCGCCCCGGCGGCGCGGATATCGGCGATCAGCTCGGCGGCCAGGGCATCGGTCTCCCGGGACGCGGTGCCATTGCCCACCGCGATGAGCTCCACACCGTGCCGGGCCACCAGCGCGGCCAGCGTCGCCTTGGCCGTGTCCCACTGCTTCTGCGGCTGATGCGGGAAGATCGCGCAGGTGTCGACCACCTTGCCGGTGCCGTCGACCACGGCCACCTTGACCCCGGTGCGGAAACCGGGGTCAAGGCCCAGGGTGGTGCGGGTGCCCGCCGGGGCCGCCAGCAGCAGGTCCTTCAGATTGCGGGCGAAGACGGCGACGGCATCGGCCTCGGCCCGCTGCCGAAGCCGGATCCGGGCATCCACCGCGGCCGAGATCATCAGTTTGGTGCGCCACGCCAGCCGCACGGTGGTGGCCAGCCACGAGGTGGCCGGGGCGGCCGCGCTCAGGTCGATACCCAGGCTCTGCGCGACACGGGCCTGGTAGATCTCGTCCTCGCCGCCGTCGAAGTTCACGGCGAGCACCTGTTCCTTCTCGCCGCGCAGCACCGCCAGCACCCGGTGCGAGGGCATCTTCTCCAGCGGCTCGGCGAATTCGAAATAGTCCCGGAACTTCTGTCCGGCAGGGCTTTTGGCGGCGTCCTCGGACCACGGCGCGGTCCGCAGCGTGCCGTCGGCCCAGAACTTGGTCCGGATCTCCCCCACCAGTTCGGCGTCCTCGGCGGCCCGCTCGATCAGGATGTGGCGGGCCCCGTCGAGTGCCGCGGCGGCATCGGCCACCCCCTCGCCCAGGAACGCGCCCGCGACCTCGTCGGGTACCAGCGACGGATCGGCCAGCAACCGGTCGGCCAGCGGCTCCAGACCGGCCTCGCGGGCGATCTGCGCCTTGGTCCGCCGCTTCGGCTTGTAGGGCAGGTAGATGTCCTCGACCCTCGATTTGGTCTCGGCCGCCAACAGCGCCGTCCTGAGCTCATCGGTCAGCTTGCCCTGCTCCTCGATCGAGGCCAGCACCGCATCGCGGCGCTGGTCGAGCTCACGCAGGTAGGCCAGCCGCTCCTCCAAGGTGCGCAACTGCCCGTCGTCGAGGCTGCCGGTCACCTCTTTGCGGTACCGGGCGATGAACGGCACCGTGGCACCCTCGTCGAGCAGCGCCACCGCGGCGGCCACCTGCCGCTCGGAAACGGCCAGTTCCGCAGCGAGACGGGCATTTACGGATCGGGGGGGTGTCGCGGGCGCGCTCGAAGTCACGCCGAGACCCTACCGAACGGTCCCGACAGACCCCGCGCAGGCACGCGCGGCCAGCACCGCCGCGCAGAAGGCGGCCAGCGGTATCCAGCCGTCCGCACCGGCCAAGCCGTTCTTGGCGACCAGCAGCATCGCCACCCCGGCCGCGCAGACCAGTACGCCGGCCACCGCCGAGCGGGCTCCGCGCGCCCCGACCGGACCGTCCCACCAGGGCAGTCTGCGGTGCTCCAACGGCGACAGCAGCAGGAACGTCGCGAACATCACGATCGCGAACACCACCGCCCGCAACGCCAGCAGCGGCCAGAAGTCCGGCGCCCGGACGTCGTAGGCATCCAGGCCGAATGCGTTCAGCGTGAAGGTCGCGACCGCGATCGCCGGGATGTGCCACAGGTAGAGCGTCATCGCCCCGGAGTTGCCGACGGCGATCACGTACCAGACGCGCGGGCGCTGCGCCCAGCGCTCGACGATGCCGGCGGCGGCCACGAACACGCAGGACATCCAGATGCAGTGCACGGCGAGCAACACCGTCGGCGGCGAGACGTTGGACACCCCGTGGCTGCTGCCGGTGGTCACCAGCGGCACCTCGTAGGTCTGGGTCAGCGCCAGCAGCACCTGCGCGGTCAGCGCCACCGCCGCCGTCGCCGACGCCACCGCCGGCCGGACCAATCTGCGGGCATAGGCCACTCCGATGACCACCGGGATCAACCAGACGATCAGGAAGTTGGCCACGCCGGCCTCCGATGACCCCACCGCGAACCGAACCTGATCGACACCGGCCGCGGCGGCCACCAGTGCGGCGACCACGACGGCGACGCCGGTGACACTGTGCAGCCGGGTCAGCAGCGGCACGAACGCGATCACCACCAGGTAGACGCCCAGGAACCACAGCAGCGCCACACATTCGCGACCGAGCCGGTCGGCCGATGCGTCACCGAGGAGCACCCGGGCCACCACCAGCGCGGCCGTCCAGAATGCGAAGTACCAGAACACGGGTCGGCACAACCGCTGCGCGCGGCTGACCAGCCAACTACCCCACGATGTGCCGGGATGCCAGCCGTACGCCCCGGCGGCCCCGCCGGCGAAGAAGAACAGCGGCATCACCTGCACGACCCAGGTGATCGGCGTCAGCGCCGGCATCTCACCGAGGATGTTGCCGATCCACAGGCCGTCGCTGTCGATGGTGGCCAGCAGCAGGGCACAGTGGCCGAACATGACCACGACCAGGGCCGACAACCGGGCGACGTCGATGGCGCGGTCGCGGTTGCCGGCGGTCGAGGCGACCACCGATGCGGCGGGCAGGAGCTTGGCGAGCGGCATGGCTATAGCGTGCCCCAATCCGCGCGTGCCCGGATGAGTAGGACTACCCGAGTTCACGCAGTGTTGTCGGCCAGCTTCTCGATGCGCTCCAGGGCAGCCTCGGCGGCGGCCGCCACGTCGATACCGCCGCCGTAACCGCAGCTGGTCAGTTCGATCGCGGCGTTGTGGGCGGCGACGTACATGTTGTCGCAATTCCAGTCCGGGGCCCGCAGCGACCACAACACCGCGCCCTCGGGTGCCTGCTGCGGGGCTGTTGCCACGGTGAAGGTGTAGGTGCGGTCCTGCATCGTGGTCACGTCGACCTCACTGCCGATGCACGATTGCACGGTGCGTCGAGCCGACTCCAGCGCTTCGGCCGCGGAGAAGTCCGACGGGTACACCGCGACCATCTCCTCGTTGACCACGTCGAACTGACCGGCCGTGGCAGGCCAGTGCCCGCCGTCCTCGGCGGCCGGTCCGTGATCGACGAGGAACGGTGGGTCCACCTCCAGGGCCGTCCCCGCGCAGCGGTCCGGGACCACGGTGGCGAACCGGTTGCCGTCCTTGTTGAGGATGTCCGGGCTCAGCAGGTCGGCCACCTGTCCGGGCGTGATCGGGCCGATCGGGGGTTCCGGCGTGGCCTGCGGGTCCTGCACCGCTCGAGTACAACCGGCGACCGCCAACACCAGCAGTACCAGAGCCCACGTTCTCCGCACGCCCGCAAGTCTAGGGATGCTCGGCGTTGTCACCGCCCGGCGATAGGCTCGCCGGCATGCCGCTGCAGAACCGGGTGCGCCCCGACGGGCAGATCATCGCCGATGCGGCACGCGGGACCATCATGGGCAACCGCGGCATCCTGCATGACGAGAACCGTCGAATCGTCCGCACGCACAGGAACATTGCCTGGTTGATCTGTCAGTTGGAGTTCAAGGGACGCCGCCGGCGCGTGATGAGTCCCGGGACCTACACCGAGCTGTTCTTCCTCGACGAGGCCGTGGCGCTGGCCGCCGGGCATCGGCCGTGCGCGGAGTGCAGGCGGCCGGATTACCGCGCCTATCTGGCGGCCACCGGCACCACGCGTGCCGCCGAGGTCGACCGGCTACTCGACCGGGCGCGCCGGGCGCCCCGTCCGCACACACCGGTGGCATCGCTGCCCGACGGGGTCTTCGTCACCGTCGGCGACACCCACCGGCTGGTGTGGGGTGGGCAGTTGCACCGCTGGACACCGGCCGGCTACGACGATCCGGTGCCGGCCGTCGGTTCGGCGCAGGTGCTCACCCCGCAGCCGTCGGTGACCGCGCTGTGCGGCGGGTATACCGTCCGGGTGCATCCGTCGGCCGCCGAGGGCACCCGTAATCCCTGACAACTCGGCCACCATCTGTAAAGCTGCTGGTCCATGGCCACGCATCTGACGCCGGACGTGCACGCACCGAGCCGGGCCTGGACCGCGGTCGCGGTGCTGGCGCTGGTCGGCACGCTCAACTATGTGGACCGGTTCCTGCCCGCCGTGCTGGCCGAGCCCATCAAGCAGGATCTCGCCTTGTCCGACACCGCGATCGGTGTCATCAACGGCTTCGGATTCCTGATCGTCTACGCGGTCCTGGGCATCGTCATCGCCCGCATCGCCGACCGCGGCATGTTCGGTGTGGTGATCGCGGGATGCCTGACGCTGTGGGGCGCGATGACCATGCTGGGCGGTGCGGTGCAATCGGGTTTCCAGTTGGCGCTGACCCGCGTCGGGGTCGCCGTCGGCGAGGCGGGCAGCACCCCGGCCGCCCACGCCTATGTGGCCCGCAATTTCGTACCGGAGCGCCGCTCGGCGCCGCTGGCGGTCATCACGTTGGCCATCCCGCTGGCCAGTGTCGCCAGCCTGCTCGGCGGCGGATTGTTGGCCGAGCATCTGGGCTGGCGCACGGCATTCGTCGTGATGGGCGGGATCAGCGTGGTGGTGGCACCGCTGGTGCTCTGGGTGGTCGGTTTTCGGCAGACGCTGCCCACCCCACCACCGCGCGAGCGCGGCGTGAAGTGGTGGGATCTGCTGCGCAAGCCCAGCTTTCTGGCCGTTATCGGCGGCACCGCGCTGATCTCGGCGGCGGGCTACTCGCTGACGACCTTCGCGCCGGCCTTCCTGATGCGCACCCGGGACATGTCGCTGGGCGAGATCGGCATCGAATACGGGCTGGCCACCGGCGCCACCGGAGTCCTGGGCCTGCTGGTGGTCGGCCGGATCGCCGACCGGCTGGCCGCCCGGGACCCGCGCTGGCTGCTGTGGATCGTGGTGGCGTTGACCGCGCTGCTGTTGCCGGCCTCGGCGCTGGCGTTCGTCGTCGAGAGCCGCACCTGGTGCGTGCTGTTCCTGGCGCTGGGCTATGTCATCGGCACGGCCTACATGGCGCCGTCGATCGCCGCCATCCAACGGCTGGTGCTTCCCGAGCAACGCGCCACCGCCTCGGCGATCTTCCTGTTCGTCAACTCCGTGCTGGGCTCGGTCGGGCCGTTTTTGACCGGGGTGATCAGTGACGCGCTCACCCCGGAACTCGGCGCGCAGGCGCTCGGGCGCGCGCTGCTGATCCTGGTCCCGGTGATGCAGCTGGTCGCGCTGTGCTTCTACGCGCTGGCCGCGCAGTTGTACCGGCGCGACATCATCGAAGAACGCTGACGTGGCGAAACCCGCGTACGAGGGGCTCAGATGCCCTCGGCAGCCCCCGCTACGGGGGTTTCGCCACGAACCGGACGACGGGTAGCACCCCACAGCCCGACGCCGATGCCGACGATCGCGCCGCCGAGACCGATGATCTGTTGGGAACGCCTCATCTGGCGGTGCACCCCGGCACCGCCGAGCAGGTCGGCCGCATCGGCCCCGCCCGACGCCAGGAACCACCCCCGGGTGTTTCTACCGCGCAACCCGGCCGCCAGCAGCAACCCGCCGATCAGGGCGTCGCGATAACCCATCGACCGCAGCAGCAGCTGTGCGGTGGCATCCGGTGCGTCCGGTGATCCCCACAGCTTGTTGGCGCGAAGCGGGTCGACCAGGAACGAGATGCCCGAGGCCATCCGGATACCACCCACGGCCACGGCCGCTCCGTCGATCACCATGCGCGAAGCCTATGTTCAGCCTCGTTGTCTCCGTGGGTAATCGGGGTAAGTTCGTCCGGTAGGCACACCCGACGGCGATAATCGAGATGACCCGCCGAGCTCGACGAGGAGCAGATAGATGGCCAACAGCGCCGATACGACATCCGGATACGATTTCGAGCAGGATGTGGCCGCCACCCAGGCGTATTTCGACAGCCCGCGGTTCGAGGGCATCACCCGGCTGTACTCGGCGCGGCAGGTCGCCGAGCAGCGCGGCACCATTCCGAGCGATTATCCGGTGGCGCGGGAGGCGGCCACCGCCTTCTATCCACGGCTGCGTGAGCTGTTCAAGCAGAAGAAGAGCATCACCACCTTCGGCCCGTACTCCCCCGGCCAGGCCGTGACGATGAAACGGATGGGCATCGAGGGCATCTATCTCGGCGGCTGGGCCACCTCGGCGAAGGGTTCGATCAGTGAGGATCCCGGACCCGACCTGGCCAGCTACCCGCTGAGCCAGGTGCCCGACGAGGCCGCCGGCCTGGTGCGGGCGCTGCTGACCGCCGACCGCAATCAGCAGTACCTGCGGCTGAAGATGACACCGGAGCAGCGCGCGGCGACACCGGCAGTGGACTACCGGCCGTTCATCATCGCCGACGCCGATACCGGCCACGGCGGTGATCCGCACGTGCGCAACCTGATTCGTCGTTTCGTGGAGTCCGGTGTGCCTGGCTATCACATCGAGGACCAGCGGCCCGGCACCAAGAAGTGCGGCCATCAGGGTGGCAAGGTGCTGGTGCCGTCGGATGAACAGATCAAGCGGCTCAACACCGCCCGTTTCCAACTCGACGTCATGCGGGTGCCCGGCATCATCGTCGCGCGCACCGATGCCGAGGCGGCCAACCTGATCGACAGCCGCGCCGATGAGCGCGATCAGCCTTTCCTGCTGGGTGCCACGAACGTCAAGATCCCGCCGTACAAGTCCTGTTTCCTGGCCATCACCCGCCGCTTCCACGAACTCGGTGTCACCGAGCTCAACGGTCACCTGCTCTACGCCCTGCCCGACGGCGAATACGCGGCGGCCGAGGCCTGGCTGGAGCGGCAGGGTCTGCTCGACGCCATCGCCGCCGCGGCCGGCTCCTATCGGCCGGGCCAGTCGGTCGACGCGTTGTTCGACGGCGTCGAGTCGCAGTTCGTCGAGGCGTGGCAGAACGACGCCGGCCTGGAGACCTACGGTGATGCCGTCGCCGAACTCCTCGAATTCCGCGAGCGCGAGGGCGAGAAGGCCGATATCAGCGCGGCGGAATGGCGCGAGTTCGCACGGTCGGCATCGCTGTACGCCGCGCGGGAGAAGGCCAAACAACTCGGCGCGGATGTGGCGTGGGATCCCGAGCGGGTGAAGACGCCCGAGGGTTATTACCAGATCCGCGGCGGAATCCCCTACGCCATCGCCAAGTCGCTGGCCGCCGCACCGTTCGCCGACGTCCTGTGGATGGAGACCAAGACCGCCGACCTCGCCGACGCCCGCGAGTTCGCCGACGCCATCCACGCGGTGTACCCGGACAAGATGTTGGCCTACAACCTTTCTCCGTCGTTCAACTGGGACACCACCGGGATGAGCGATGACGAGATGCGAGCCTTCCCCGAGGAGATCGGCAAGCTCGGATTCGTCTTCAACTTCATGACCTACGGCGGTCACCAGATCGACGGTGTGGCCGCCGAGGAGTTCGCCACCGCACTGCGCCAGGACGGGATGTTGTCGCTGGCCCGTCTGCAGCGCAAGATGCGCCTCGTCGAATCCCCTTACCGCACACCGCAGACGCTGGTCGGCGGGCCGCGCAGCGATGCCGCGTTGGCCGCGTCGTCGGGACGCACCGCGACCACCAAATCGATGGGCAAGGGCTCCACCCAGCACCAGCATCTGGTGCAGACCGAGGTGCCCAAGAAGCTGCTGGAGGAATGGCTGGCGATCTGGGGTGAGCACTACAAGGTCGGCGAGACGCTGCGCGTGCAGTTGCGTCCCCGCCGCGCCGGTTCCGATGTCCTCGAGCTCGGCATCTACGGTGACGGTGAGGACAAGGTGGCCGATGTCATCGTCGACCCCATCAAGGATCGGCACGGCCGCAGCATCCTGACGGTGCGCGACCAGAACACCTACGCCGAGAAGCTGCGCAAGAAGCGGCTGATGGACGTGATCCATCTGTGGCTGATCCACCGCTTCAAGCCGGAGATCGTCTACTACGTCACCCCGACCGAAGACAACATCTATCAGACCGAGAAGCTGAAGAAGCACGGCCTTTTCAGCAACGTCTACCAGGAGGTCGGCGAGATCATCGTCGCCGATGTCAACCAGCCGCGCATCGACGAGCTGCTGGCACCCGACCGGGAGGCGCTGAGCCGGTTGATCCGTAAGGAGGACTAGCGATTTCGGTGAGGATACGGGCGGTCAGCGCCAGTATCCTCACCCAGGATCAGGACAGCGCCCGGTCGGCGGGGCCGAGATCCAGGAACACCGTCTCACCGTTGGCATCCTCGACACCGTCGTTGTCGGTGACGACATAGAGGTTCCCGTTGCCCGCGATGGCGAAGCCCTCGACCTTCTCCTGCACGTAACCCTTGGTGGCCGCCAGATCCGGCAACAGATCGCGAGCCGGCGTCTTGGGCAGCACCTTCGGCGCCTCGGTTCCGGTCACACCGGCCTCGGTCGGCAGCTCGACACGGTAGATCGCCTTGATGCGCGCATCGGGCCCGTTGAGCTTGTCGCGTTCGAGCACCAGCAGCGTGCCATCGTGCACCGCGATCTCGGACAGCCCGATCCAGTCACCCTCGGCGTCGGTGCTCTCCAGCTGGTAGCCGTACCACTCCCACTTCTGGTCGGCCGGGGTGTACTTGCCGATCCGGACCACACCCTCGGGGTCGCCCTTCACCTCACGCTGCACGGCCACCCAGATCGTCTCGCCGTCGATCGCCACACCTTCCAGCCCTTGGCCTTCCAGTCCGGCGGCGATCTCGGCGGGCAGCTTCACGCGATCGGCGATCGCCCCGTCGGGCGCCACGTTGATCAACTCGTTGCCCGTGCCCTCCTCACCTTCGACGGCCAGCACGTAACCATCGGGGCGCACCGCAAGCCCTTCGACGTCCAGCGCCACCGGCTCACCGTTGTCGGTGACGGTGATCTCGCTGTCGATCAGGGCGGGCGTCTTCGACAGGTCGACACCGAGGATCCGAGCCGGGCCATAGGCGATATCGGTGGCGGTGAACAACCGGTCCGGCGCCTCCGGGTCGGCCGCCAGCGCGCCGAGCGCACCCCAGCCGATGGGGGCACCGTCGACGTCACCGGACACGATCGACGGGAACGGCGGCTTGCCGCCGTCGGCGGCGAACGCCTCGCCGTACCCGTAGACGTTGACCGAGGCGCGGACCCGGTTGTCGGCCTCGTCGGCCTCCGACGAGATGACCAGCAGGTCGCGGTTCGGAATCGCCAGGATGCCCTCGGGGCCGGGCGTGGTCGGCATGATCTGGCGGAACACCGGGGCGGCGGGGTCGCTGACGTCATAGGCGGCGACAAAGTTGCTGCGCTCGGAGGCCACCAAAGCAGTTGGGCGGCCTCCGATCTCGGTGATCGACAGGCCCTCCGGCTCAGGCCCCTTGGACTCGGCGCGGGATTCCAGGTGCAGACCGGTACGCACCGCGAGTTGTTCGAAGGAGTTGCCGGCGTCCCACACGACCTCGCCGTTGGCGGCATCGAAGATCGTCCAGCCGCGGGTGCCACCCTTCCAGTCGCCCTCGTTGGCGGTGGCGATGTGGTCGTCGCCGATCCAGCCGATGGCGTCGGGTTCGCGCGGTGCGGCCTCTATGGAGCCGGTCTGGTCGAGCTTGGCGTCCTCGGCGGTGTCGATACCCTCGACGGCCTGGGCGCCGGCGGTGAAGATCGACGAGACGGCGCCGGTCCTGCCGTCGATGATCGCGATACCGTTGTTCTCCTGCAGCGTCAGCGCGACCTGACCGCGGGAATTGATGCTGACGTACTCGGGCTCGAGGTCTTCGGGGGTGTCCAATCCGGCGGCGCGGGCCTGTTCGACGTCGAGATCGACCCTGCGTGCCGTCCATTCGGTCGGCGCACCGGCCAGGGTGAGCAACTGCAGGAAACCGGTCGGCGGCTGCGGCAGGTCGCCTTCTTCACCACCGGGCGGGGTGAACTCCTCATCGCGCTGGTTCTCCATGGCGATCGCGGCGAACGAGCCGTCGGGGCTGATGGCGATCGAGTCGGGCTGCCCGCCCAGGTCGATGCTGTGCACCCGGGTCCGGTCGGCGACCCGCACGATGTCGACCCGGCCCGACGGGTTGGCGAAGTCTCCACCGGTGGTGTCCACGACCACCAGGACGAACTCGCCCAGCGCTGCCACCGAGGTGGGCTGATCATCCGCATGTCCGAGCTCCTCGAGCGAAAGTGTCCCGATGCCCGCGGGTTTCAACGGGTCCCGAATGTCGAGGAAGCCGATGCGTTTGGCTGCCGCGTCGGTGTAGATGACGGTGTTGCCGTCGGGGGTCACGGTGGAGATCTCGGCGACGGTCTCGGTCTTCGGGTCCTCGTCGGCCGGGGCGTTCAGGTACACCGGGTAGGTCGCGAGCCGGTGAAAGCGATCGGCGTCGGGCATGTTGAAGTCGATGGGCGAGGTGGCGCGCTGCACGGGGGCGCCGGGTTCAGCCTGATCACCACCCTGCTGATTGTCGGTGGAGCAGCCGGCGGCCAATAGTGCGGTGGCCGCGGCGGCTGCCGTCACGCGACTCAGGTTCGACGCCATCTTGGGACCCCTGTTCAGTTCGGCGGTGAAGTCGAGTGATCTTGACGAAGCCGGATGAACATCAGGCAACACCGAGGTGGCCAACGGGAAAGGGCCGGTCCTGGGTTCCCAGGACCGGCCCCTTTGCTCACATGCTGGGACTAACCGACGTTTCCGCCGATGTTGCCCGGACGGCCGCCGGGGCTGCCGCCCTCGCCGGGATTGCCGTTCGACTCGCCGCCGTTCCCGCCGTTGCCGCCGCGGCCGCCGAAGCTGCCGTCGCCACCGTTGCCGCCGTTGCCGCCAGTTCCGGAGTTGAGGCCCTCGTCGCCGACTCCGTTGCCACCGTTGCCGCCGCGGCCACCGCCGGTCAGGATGCCGCGGCCGTCGCCACCACTGCCGCCGCTGCCACCGATGCCGCCTTCGCCGTCCTCGGTGCCGTTGCCGCCGTCGCCGCCGCGGCCACCGCCGCCGAGCAGCAGGCCGCTGTCACCACCGCTGCCGCCGGATCCGCCGGTGCCCGTGCCGGTTTCGGATGTGCCGCTGCCGCCGGCGCCGCCGCGTCCGCCGCTGCCGACGATGGCATTGCTGCCGCCCGTTCCGCCGGCACCGCCGGTGGCGTTCCCGTCGGTCGCGGTCGCGTCGCCGCCGGTTCCGCCCCAACCGCCCGAACCCACCTCGACGACGCCGCCGGTGCCACCGGCACCGCCGACGGCCGAGCCTCCGGCGCCGGCGGTGGCATCGCCACCGTCACCGCCCCGCCCCGGGTCGTACAGGCCCTGGCCGGCGTCGCCGCCGGCACCACCGGTGGCGGTGCCGGCTCCGTCACCCTGCGCGGCACCACCGGCGCCGCCGTCACCACCGCCGCCCACGATGCCTGCGGTGCCGCCGTTACCACCGGCGCCACCGACCGCGTTCGCGCCCTCGGCGGTGCCGCCGTTGCCGCCATGGCCACCATTGCCACCGATCAGGCCGGCCGCGCCACCGTCGCCGCCGGCACCGCCGGTCTCGTCGGCGCCTGCTTGGTCGCCGTCGCCGCCACGGCCACCGTCACCGAAGATCAGACCACCGCGGCCGCCGTTGCCGCCGTCGGCGTTCAGGCCGGACCCGTCACCACCGCGACCGCCGTTGCCGAGAAGCCCTGCGGCGCCGCCGTTCCCGCCACCGAGTCCACCGTCGCCACCGCTGCCGAGCAGGCCGCCCTGGCCACCGTCGGCGCCGAAGCCGCCGGCCCCGCCGTTACCGAACAGCAGGCCGCCGCGGCCGCCGTTGACCCCGGCGGTGATCGAGCTGAAGCCGTTGCCGATCAGCAGGCCACCGTCAGGATTGGCCAGCGTGCCGTTGCGCACGAAGAAGCTGACGACCGGGATCCGGCCGCCGATGTCACCGAGCAGGCCGGCGATGGCGCCCGGCAGGTCACCGAGGTTGGTCTGCGCCACCTGCAGCGCGCCGCTTTCCGACGCCACCATCACGGTGACCTCGGTGTTGGCATCGCCACCGGTGCGCGCCACCGCATCGGCGAGCACCTCCGGGGTGAACTCGGGGGCGGCGCCGCCGGCGGCCGATCGCGCGGACCCGCTGCGCTCGCCGGACGCGCCGGCCGAACCGCTGTCGGTGGGCACGAACGTGATCAGCGTGCCGCCGGCATCGGCGGCCTCGACGCCCGGCGCGGCGGCCTCGGCGGCACCTGCGCCGCCGCCGACCTGCGCGCCATAGAGCGCATTGGGCGCCGGGTTGGGCAGCACAGCGGCCGCGAGGACCGGCTGAGCGTGCACGACTGCCGGACCCGAGATGGTTGCCGGTGCGGCAACATCGGTCCGTTCACCTTCTACTGCGACGACGGCGACACCGGTCGTCGCCAACACACCTGCTGCCAATGCCGAAAAGATTGTGCTGGGCACGTTTCCCACCGAAGCTCCTTAAGCTGACCCAATTTGCCGCGAGAAGTATGTCAGACATTTGCTTAGAAATCTCTCAGTTTGCGGCAAACCGGACAAAAGTGTCGGTGACTGACGTCAAGATCGGCGCTTGGCCGCTTATTTCCCCGTGGTTTCCACGGCAGCCGCGCACGGTTGTTGACATACGCATGGTTTGCTGAGGCTGCGCGCCGGGCCGTCCAATGTGCCCGTGACACCGATTGCTGTCCGGCCGCGTCCAGCGTACCGGTCGACGCGTACCGACTGCATGCCGACCCGGCACACCAGCGAACAGTTCGCCGACATCGGCTCCGTGCGCGGGACCGCAGGTTTAAGGTGCTCACCGTGAGCAGATTCGGGTTAGCCGGCAACCGGGGACGGTGGCTGGCGCTCGCGATGTCCGTCGTGGTCTCCGCCGCGGTGCTGGTTGCGCAGAACGCGTCCCCACCGCCGGCCGAGCGTGATGTCCCCGCGGCGAGCGGTGAGACCACCCGCCCGGCGGATCTGCCTGCCTTCTCCCCGAGTCCCGGACAAAGTGCCACCGAGGCCGAATTGTTGGCGGCCAGCGCTCCGGTCGAGCCGCGGGTGCTCGACTTCCCCCTGGACAAGGGTGTGGCCCCCGAAGGCGGGTTGCAGGTCAAGACCATCTGGGTGGCCCGGGCCATCAGCATGATGTTCCCCGAGATCGCCACCATCGGCGGCTACCGGCAGGATCCGCTGAGGTGGCATCCCAACGGCCTGGCGATCGATGTGATGATTCCGGATCACAACAGCGAGCAGGGAATCGAGCTCGGCAATCAGATCGCCGGCCTGGCGTTGGCGAACGCCGAGCGCTGGGGCGTCATCCACGTCATCTGGCGGCAGGGTTTCTACCCCGGCATCGGAGCGCCGAGCTGGACGGCCGACTACGGTTCGGAGACGCTGAACCACTTCGACCACATCCACATCGCCACCGACGGCGGCGGCTATCCCACCGGGAACGAGTCGTACTACCTCGGTTCGATGAAGCCGTAACGCTCACACCGCGATCGAGCCATCCCCGCACTGGCCGGCAACGATCGCGTCGGGATCGCCGCACACCGCGACCATCGTGATCACCTGGTTGGGGTCATACGGGGTGATGTCCGGCTCGGCGGGCGGCCACAGCGGGAAGATGCTGGCGCCGGTCACACCGGTGATCCGCGCGACGATCTGCGCGGCGAAGTTGGTCACCACGTAGCCGAGGTCGCCCAGGAACTCCGCCGGTCCGACGGCCGCGCCGGCCAGGAAGCTGACCAAGAAGATGTTCTGTCCGGCAACGTTTTTCAGGCCCCCGACCACGGTGTCGACGAACTGACCCAGGAAGTACGGGATGGAGGCGAAGATGGTGCGCGCGCCCAGCGCCACATTGGTGATGGTGTCGGGATAGCCGTTCTTGTCGATGATGTCCTGCAACGCGGCCCGCAGCGCGTCATCGTTGTCGATCGGGGTGACGTTGTTGTCCAGATCGGTCATCGACGTGCCATCGCTGTTCGGCCGGACCGGGACACCGAAGAGGGTGGCGACGGTCGGAGTGACGTCCACGATCTCGTATTGCAGGTTGACCGTCCCCGCGTCGAAGCCGTCACCGCGCACGACCACGAATGTCTCGGTCTCGTCCGGTGATTGGAAACCGTGGCCCAGACCGCGCTGCGGTTGGTGACCGTGGTCGGTGACCATGATGACGGTCCACGTCTCCCCCGTTGCGGCCTCCCAGGCCGCGACGTCTTCCATGATCTCGCCGAGATTGCGGTCGAAGTTCAGCAGCGCGTCCTTGTACTGCTGCGATGCGCCGCCGTACATGTGGCCGACCTCGTCGACCCCGACGAAGTAACTGAAGACGAAGTTGGCCACATTGGGGTCGGCGCCACTGATCACCGATTCGGTGACATCTCCGACCGCGTCATCGGTGAGCATCCAGTTCGTGTCACCGGGCACCTGGGCGATGAAGCGGATGTCGTCGGCCGGTGTGCTGCCGGCGCCGGCGATGGCCGCGATGACATCCCAGTTGGCGATCGTGGTGGTCTGGATCGTCGGGTCGTGGTCCTCGAGCTGATTGAAGATCGTCGGCCACTTGTCATAGGTCCACGGGGTGAAGATGTTGTTGATCACGCCGGTCCGTTCACCCCAGACACCGGTCAGGATGGATGACCACGACGGGTTGGAGATGGTCGTGTGCCCGACGATGCTCGACGGCGCGGTGCTGCTCTGCTGGATGAGCTCGAAGAATCTGGCGTTGGCGGGATCGGCCAGCACCCGGCTGAGGTTGGTGCCGTCCACGCCGATCAGCAGGACGTTCTTCGTCTGTACCGACGCGGCGGTCACCGCCTGCGGGGTCATGGTGCGGCGCAACGTGTTCCGTTCCAGTTCGTCGCGTACCGCCGCGAGCGCGGCGACCGCGACGGCCGCCTCCAGCGGCGGCGCTTCCGGATCGGTCTCGACCAACGGCTCATCGGTGCCCGCCGAGGCGATCTCGGCAGTCTCGGTCGGTGCACCCCCGCGCAGCACCGGATCGGCGGTGTCGACCGGTGTGGCGGCGGCGGCCGGCGCTGCGGTGACCGTCGCGGTGGTGACCGTTGCGGTGGCGTCCTCGGCGACTCGTGGCTGCAGCGATTCCTCCTGCGTGGCAGGACGTTCCGCGACGCGTGCCCGCAGCAGGGACCGGCGCGGACCCGCGTCGCCGGCGGCCTCACGGATCGACGCGGTGTAACCACGCCCGGTGGTCTTCTTGGCATCCGACGCGATCGTCGGCCCGGCTTCGGAGTCTTCGTCACCGGCGTCGCCGTCACTCGCCGTGTCATCGTCCTCGGCGTCCGCGCGGGAAGCCGGTTCGGCAGGACCGGACGGCGTGGAGGTCGCACCGGAAGTCTGGCCGGTCGAAGAGCTCGTCGCACCGTCGGATGCCGACGCCGAACTCGATGAACCTGATGTGCTCGACGGGGACGATCCCGCGGTCGAATCGGCAGATGCCGCCGGTGCGGCGGCCAGGGCGACGCCCACCCCCAGGGTCACCGCCAACGCCCCGACCCGACCGATGTACCTGGCGTAACCCATGGGAGTCCTTTCGAAGGCGGGACGAGGTCGCGGCCGTGCTCGACGTTGCTATGGTCGCCCCATCGACGTCACACGCTGCTCGGTGAACCTGTACCGCAAATTACGCCTCGGACACCGTCCGGTGGCCGGGAATGCACGAGTTGGTCTGGTCGCGCTGTTCGCGGTCGCCGCCCTGGTGTCCTGCGCCGATGCCTCGCCACCGTCGGTGCCGCCACCCACCGCGAAGCCGGCCCCCGGTGAAACCGCTGCTCCGACGATCGAGCCCCCGGTACCGGCAACTCCGGGCCCGGCACAACCGCGGCTCGCCCCCGATCCGGGAGCTATCGCCGATGATCTGGTCGCCGACGAACGGGTGCTACGCGACCCGTCGGCATCGGCGCACGCGTTGCGTGAGGCTGCCCGCCGCCAGCAGATGGCCTACCGGACGATCGGACGGCACCCGCAATGGGATGAGATCGCGCGCCCGCGTATTCCGCAGGAACTGCTGACGATCTACGACCTGAACGTCGGAGCGCGCCGACACCTGGACGCGCTGCTCACCGGCGAGGCCAATGACACCGTGCCGGCCTGGCGCATCATCGACCCGCGACCGGCCGAGGAACTGCTGGGGTACTACCGCGAGGCCGAGTCGGCCTCGGGTGTCGGCTGGAACTATCTGGCCGCGGTCAACCTGATCGAGACCCGGCTCGGCAGCATCACCGGCACCAGCAGCGCGGGTGCGCAGGGACCCATGCAGTTCCTACCGTCGACGTTCGCGGCCTACGGCGACGGCGGTGACATCAACGCGCCGCGCGATGCCATCCTGGCCGCGGGACGGTATCTCGCCGCCAACGATTTCGCGTCCGATCCCGACCATGCGCTGTTCCGGTACAACAACTCGGACCACTATGTGCGGGCGGTCAAGGACTATGCGGCGGTGCTGGACGCCGATCCCGCCGCGTTCACCGGCTATCACCGGTGGGAGGTGTACTACCGCACCACCGCCGGAGATGTGTTGCTGCCCATCGGATATGAGGCACTCGCGCCGATTCCGGTCGGCGAGTACCTGGCGGCGCACCCGCAGTGACGATCACCGGGTGACGACCACCTTGCCGATCATCCGGCCGGTTTCGACGGCGCGGTGCGCCTCCCGGATGCCCTCGGCGTCGAACCCGGTGACGACCTTGGTGACGGTGGTCGAGACCTCGCCGCGATCCACCAGATCGGCGGTGGCGGCCAGCAGGTTCTGCTGGGCGATCATGTCATGACCGTAGAGCGATCGGGTGAACATCAACTCCCAGTGCCACGCAATGCTCTTGGCCTTGAGCGGCACCAGCTCCAGGCCCTCGGGCTCGTCGATGGCGGTGATGTGACCGAACGGGCGCACGATATCGGCGTAGATCTCGACATTGCCGGCCGAGTGCGGCGAGAACAGATAGTCGATACCTGCCGGTGCCACGTGCAGTGCCTGCGAACGCAGGTCGTGGTGGTCGATCACCAGATCGGCTCCCATCTTCGCGGCCCATTCCCGTGAATCGTCCCGGCTCGCGGTACCGATCACCCGCACGCCGGAGAGTCGCTTGGCGAGTTGGATCATCACCGATCCGACGCCGCCGGCGGCGCCGAGCACCAGCAGGTCCCCGGTCGATTCGGGGGTGAGCGCGAACCGTTCGAAGAGGGTCTCCCATGCGGTGATCGTCGTCAGCGGCAGCGCTGCCGCCTCGGCGAAGGACAGCGTCGCCGGTTTGCGGGAGACGATGCGTTCGTCGACGGCGTGCAGGTCGGAGTTGGTGCCGGGACGGCTGACGTCCCCGGCATACCAGACCTCGTCGCCCACCGACAGCGTCGTGACCTCGGGGCCGACCGCTTCCACGACGCCGGCGGCGTCATGGCCGAGGATCGTCGGCACGTGCGAATGCGTCAGGGCGCGCCGACGTTTGATGTCCACCGGGTTCACCGAGACCGCTTCGACGCGAACAAGGACATCATGTGGTCGCAGTTCGGGAACGTCGATCACCAGGTCCTGCAATGCGTCCCGGTCATCGATCGACAAACCCTCGAACGAACCGACTGCCTTCATGGTGGCCATCTGTGCCTCTTTCTTCTCGATCTGCGCTCAGTGCTGCCCAACGCCGACTCGCCGCCTTTCAATCCCACCGGGACGGACCCCATGCGTGAGGGTGATCACGGCGTTCGGATAAATATGGGAGGCGGCGGCGTTGCGCTCTGCGGACAAGCCCGCCGAACACTCGAAGGAATTGGTCATGGCATCTGATCTGTCGGTCGATCTGCTGGTCATCGGATTCGGCAAGGGTGGCAAGACGTTGGCCGCCACACTCGGCAAGCGCGGACAGCGGGTGGTGCTGGTCGAACAATCGCCGCAGATGTACGGGGGCACGTGCATCAATGTCGGGTGTGTGCCGACGAAGTCGATGGTCTTCCGAAGCGAGCAGCTGCGCCCGGGTGACGACGGCATCGCCGCTCATGCCGCCGCGGTGACCGCCACCGCCGAGTTGACCGCCGATCTGCGCGCGGTCAATCTCGGCATGTTCGAACCGATCCCGACCGCGACCGTGCTGACGGGTCGTGCCGTGTTCACCGCCGCGGACACGGTGTCGGTCGCCACGGATACCGGCACGATCACTGTCACCGCCTCGACCATCGTCGTCGGGACAGGATCGGTCCCCGTGATCCCGGACATCCCGGGATTGCGCGACTGCCCCGTGGCCGTCACCAGCGCCGAACTGCTCGAGCGGGTGCCCCGCCCGGATCGGCTGGTCGTGCTCGGCGGCGGGTACATCGGCCTGGAATTCGCCTCGATGATGGCGGGGTATGGCACCGATGTCACCGTGCTGGAACAGCATTCGCAGATCCTGCGCGCCGAGGACGGCGATGTTGCCGCCACCGCACGTGCCCTGCTGGAGCGTCGTGGCGTCACCGTCATCACCGGAGCGACGATCGAGGGTGTCGAGACGGTCGACGGCGGCGCTCACGTCGGCTACTCCGTGGGCGGCCAGACCGCGACGGTGCCCGCGGACACCATCCTGGTGGCCCTCGGGCGCATCCCGGACACCGACGGACTCGATCTGGCGGTCGCGGGGATTCAGACCACGGACCGCGGCGCGATCGTCGTCGACCAGTTCCTGCGCACCACCAACCCGCGCGTCTATGCCGTCGGCGATGTCAACGGCGGCGCACAGTTCACCTATATCTCACTGGACGATCAACGCATCGTGCTCGACCAGCTGACCGGCGCCGCACACCCGCGATCGACCGAACACCGTGCCGCCGTGCCGAACTGCCTGTTCCTCTCGCCGCCGTTGGCACGGGTGGGACTGACCGAGGATCAGGCGCGCCGCTCCGGTCACACCGTCCGGGTCGCGGTGAGCCCGGTCGCCGAGCTGGCGACGGTGCCGCGGGCCCGCATCGTCGGCGAGACCGACGGTGTGATGAAACTCGTCGTCGACGCCGACACCGATCTCATCCTGGGCGCGGCGCTGTTGTGCCACGACGCACATGAGGTCATCAACCTGGTGTCGCTGGCCATGCGCCACGGGATCACGGCGACCGCGATGCGCGACGGCATCTACACCCACCCGTCGATGTCGGAGTTCTTCAATCAACTGCTGGGCATGCTGCAGTGACGCGTCCCGGTGTCGACCGGTGGCGCTATGCCGCGACCGTCGGACCTGGGAACAGGTCCGAGCCGTCGCCGGATGCACCCACGAGCAGGGGCGCGCATACCGCGCACGGCCCGGGCCCGAGGACTGGATAACCACACCCCGGACAGGATCCGACCTGCCGCTCCCCTGCGTTCGTCATGAGGCTTCCTTTCGCCGCCGCACAAATACCCCTGCACGACGCGTTTCATGCAGGTGCGCGTCAATTTCGTCGCAGAGTGTACGACCGC
The DNA here is from genome assembly GCF_053589535.1 of Mycobacterium sp. NPDC003323. Taxonomy (NCBI): domain Bacteria; kingdom Bacillati; phylum Actinomycetota; class Actinomycetes; order Mycobacteriales; family Mycobacteriaceae; genus Mycobacterium; species Mycobacterium sp. NPDC003323. The sequence continues at coordinate 101,315 of NZ_JBSFSB010000006.1, read as the reverse complement.
GCGCCCGCGATACGTGATTCGCACAGATCGCGGGCCCTTCGGCGCGCCGGAACCGCCTTTACCGCCGATGCGCGGGAAGATACTGGTGTGGTTGTTGATGCGAATGTGACTGAAGGTGCGACCCCTCCGGCGACGTCTCCCGAGCAGAACGACACGTCGCCCGAACCGTCCGCCGCCGCTGCCCCCACGCCCGCCGCGGTACCGAAGCCGTCATGGTCGATGCCGAAGAATCCGGTGACCCGCGATCACCTCGACCACGCCGGGCGATTCCTGCTGAAGGTCGGTACCGCGATCGCGCGCTTCATCGCCGCCGTTGCCCGCTTCGGTGCCCGCCTCGTCCAGCGACTCATCCGCGCCGTCGACTCCGTACCACCGACGCTTCGTGTCCTGGCCGGTGTTGCCGTGTTGATGCTGTTCGGCATCGTCGGCGCGATCGCGTGGCAGAACACCGCCGGATTGTTGTGCACCGTCGTGGTGGTCCCGGTCTGCGCCATCACGCTGGGCGCCCTCGGGTATCGCTGGTTCAGCGGGCTCGGTGGCCGTTCGTCACAGCAGTCGGTCACCGTCAGTGCCTCCGAGTCCGATCTGCAGCGCTCGATCGAATACGTCGACAAGAAACTCACCCTGGCCCTGGGCGCGTTCGGCGCCGAACGTAATCAGTCCGCGATGGTCGCGCTGTTCCAGGCCAAGACCGCCATCGAACTCACGCTCGGCACCGACAGCACGGCCACCTCGATCGAGACTTTGTTCGCCGCCGACGAGAACACGGCGCGACCGCGGATCCGGGTCGGCTCGAAAACGGCGTTGCGGGACAGCAATACCCTGGTGGCCTCGTGAACGGTCAGGTCGCCTACATCGAGGACGACTACACGTTGGTCATCAACCGCGGCTCGCAGGCCGGCGTGCGCGCGGGCATGGTGTTCGCCGTGCATTCGGAATCCGATCAGGTGATCGTGGACCCCGAGTCCGGCCGCGAACTCGGCAGACTGACCCACGAGAAGGTGCGGGTCAAGGTGTTCGATGTGCAGCCGCTGTTCGCCCGCGCGCACACCGTCGCCCGGACCGACGACTTCCACGGACTGTTCCAGGCAACCGCGGTGGTGACCATCGACGTCGGCGACACCGTCGAGTCGGTCGCCGACGCGACACCGAAGTCCGACAGCGGATAGCCCGTTCCGCCGATTTCGGCCGGTTTGCTGCGGGAACCGGCCGGTTCGGTTCATGCTGAGACCCGACAGTCTTTCCTCCACCTCTCGGGACAGCCCATGCCGACGTCGGAAGAACGCATCAGACGACTCGCCCTGCTCTCCAGGCTCACCACCACATTCGACGAAGACCCGCAGTGGCCGTTTCCCGATCAGGTGAACAGTGAGCATTTCTGGGCCTACCTGAAGAACGCCCACGATGTCGGCGGTGAGCCCGATGTGCCGGCGGTGTACCAGAACAAGGAGGAGGAGCACTGGGAGCTGATGACCTATGTGCTCTGTGAAGTCCTTGGCTGGCAGGGGATCTGGGTGTCCGAGGAACGGCGTCGGCTGGCCAACGTCGACGTCGGCCGGTCCATCTACCTGGGGTGGCCGTACTACAGCCGATGGTTGTGGTCGGTGGGGCGGTTGCTGATCGAGAAGAAGCACATCAGCTGGGCCGAACTCACCGACCGACTGGCCGAGGTGCAGCGGCGCTACGCCGGTCTGCCGCCGGGTTCACACCTGGAACCCGCCCCCAGATTCGAGGGCGACGGTGCGGCGGTCACCCGCAACAAGCACCATCTGCACGCCCAGGGCATCGGTGACCCGCAGGTGTTCGCCGGGAAGGCCGGGCCCGCGAGGTTCGCCGTCGGCGATCCGGTGGTCGTGCGCGATCTGCCGGCCATGTACTACACCCGCACCCCCGAATATGTCCGCGGCGCAGCGGGGGTCATCGCCGATCTGGCCTACGAGAGTCCCGCCCCCGAGGACGAGACCTGGGCCGACGAGGACGCCAGGCCCGAGTGGTTCTACATCGTGCGTTTCACGCAGACGGAGTTGTGGGGTGACACCTACTCGGGCCCACCCCATGACACCTTGCAGACCGAGATCCCGGAGCGGTGGCTCACCGCGCCCGACAGATAGGACACGCCATGTCCGACAACCACGATCACGGCCACGACCACGATGGTGACCATGTGCGCACCGTCAAGCCGATGGTCGACGAGATCACCGATTTCGAGGTCCTGGAGATCGCGCTTCGCGAACTGTGTATCGAGAAGGGCTTGTTCACCGCGGCACAGCACCGGCACTTCACCGAGTTCGCCGAACACATCGGCCCGACCCCCGCGGCGCGGCTGATCGCCAAGTCCTGGCTCGACCCGGAGTTCAAATCCCTGGTGCTCGCCGATCCGATCACCGCCTGTCGGGAGGTCGGCGTGGATTGGTTGGCGCCCACCGGTTTCGGGACGCCCAGCGATTTCGTCGCCCTCAAGGTGCTGGAGGACACCCCCGAGGTGCACCACGTCATCGTGTGCGCGCTGTGCTCGTGCTACCCGCGACCGATCCTCGGCAACTCCCCGGAGTGGTATAGGACCCCGAACTACCGGCGCCGCATCGTGCGCTGGCCGCGTCAGGTGCTCTCCGAATTCGGCCTGCAACTACCCGATGATGTCGAAGTGCGCGTGGAGGATTCGAACCAGAAGCATCGTTTCATGGTCATGCCGTTGCGGCCCGCGGGCACCGACGGCTGGACCGAGGATCAACTGACCGAAATCATCACCCGCGACTGTCTGATCGGGGTCGCGTTGCCCCAGCCCGGGGTGACCACCAACGTCATCACCGCCACCCGGCCCGCCGCCGACCCGATCTGAGGGGCACGACGATGAGCTTCGACGACCCCATCGACACGTTGCAGGGCATCGCGGGCAGCGATCAGACCTGGCCGGCCGTGTCCGCCAAGCACGGCGTCGACAACGCGCTGCCGCCCTGGAAGACCAGTCTGGACGGGCTCACCGACGCGCTGGACCATGCCGAGTGTCGTGACCGGTTCGGCTTCCAGGATCGCCGCGACGAGGAGGACCGGTTGGTGGCCACCCGGTATCGGCACCTGCCCTATCCGGAGAATCAACTGATGGCACTTGCGCATTCGCTGATCGCGCGGGGCCTCGTCGACGAGAGCGAACTGAGTGATCGGCTGGCCGCGGTCCGCAGGCGGCTGGAAGCCTGACCGGACACTCAGCCGGTCTTGGCTAGGCTCGCTGGATGACTTCCCACCGGGCGCGAGGCTGACCGCGGCGCATGTTCATCATCATCCTCAGTTCGGTGTTGGCGCTGGCGCACGTCTATGTGTGGAAACGACTGATCCGCGACACCACCGCGCCGGGACGCACCCGTAACATCGCGACCGGCGTGCTGATCGCCCTGGCAGCGGTGTTGGTGACGACCCTGTTCGTGCCGCGCTTCACCGGGATCGACGAGTCGGCGTGGTTCGCCTGGCCGGGCTACATCTGGTTCGCCGTGGTCGGCTATCTGTTGCTCGCGCTCTTGCTTCTGGAACCCGTGCGGCTGCTGCTGCGCGGCTGGGTCAAGGGCGGTAGCCACCCCGCGCCGGCCGCGGCCGAGCCGCCGGCAACCCAGACCGCCGAATCGGCCACGCCGGTCAACCGCCGGGTGTTCCTGGCCCGCACCACTGCGGTGGCCGCGGGTGTCGCCTCGGTGGGGCTGGTCGGATACGGGGCGGCCACCGCGCTGGGGCCGCCGAACATCCTGCGGGTACCGATCCGGCTGGGCCGGCTGGATCGGGCGTTCGACGGTTTCCGCGTCGCGGTGGTCTCCGATGTCCACCTCGGCCCGCTGCTCGGACGCGCGCACACCGAACGGATCGTCCGGATGATCAACGAGACCGAGCCCGACCTGGTGGCGATCGTCGGCGATCTGGTCGACGACTCCGTCGAGAAGCTCGGCCACGCCGCGGAGCCCCTGCAGGACTTGGTGTCTCGCGAGGGATCCTTCTTCGTCACCGGCAATCACGAGTACTTCATCGAGGACACCGTGCCGTGGCTGCACGAACTGGACCGACTCGGTGTCTCCCCGTTGCGCAACGAGCACACCGCGATCCGCCGTGGCGGCGCCGCGTTCGACCTCGCCGGCGTCAATGATCTGGCCGGCGCGGAAAGCGGTGACCCGCCCGACTACGACCGGGCCCTGGGCGGCACAGATCCGGCGCGCCCGACGATCCTGATGGCCCATCAACCGGTGATGGTGCACGAGGCCGCCGCACGAGGGGTGGATCTGCAGCTGTCCGGTCACACCCACGGCGGCCAGACCTGGCCGTTCCAGTACATCGTCGGCGCGGTGCAGCCCGCACTCGCCGGGTTGTCGACGCATCAGGACACCCAGCTCTACGTGAGCCGCGGCGCCGGTTTCTGGGGGCCGCCGGTGCGTATCGGGGCGCCGCCGGACATCTCGATCCTGACGCTGAACGGCGAGCAGTAGGTCAGTCCAGACCGCGGGCGATCAACGCCTCGTTGAAATCATCGGCGGCCCGCAGCGCGGTCACGATGATCGGCACGAACACGATCCGGGCCGAGATACGCAGCCCGCGGGCCCGCCGCGCCTCGTCGACCTGCCGGATGATGTCCACCAGCAGCGGGATCGACCGGATGGTCAGCGCCAGCGCGACCGCCACCTGGCGGACCGGGAACCCGAAGCGCGCCAATGGTGTCATCGCCCGCGTCGCGGCGTCGAGCATCGCAGTGGTGCGCGTCGTCACCGTCACCATCGTCGCCATGACGACGGCCAGCAGTAGCACCCCGCACACCACCAGCGCACGCCGCCAGTCGGTGAGCAGAATCTGCAACACGAAGATGAACCCGACCACCCAGAAGACCTGTCGCAGTTGGCCGATCAACGTCCACACCGACAGCCGGGCCGACACCGCAGCCAGGATCACCACCGCCGCGGCCACCGCCAGCCGGGCCGGCGTGCTCACCAACACCGTCATCGCGATGATCGCCCCGCCCAGCCCGAGCAGCTTCGCCCCGGCCGGCAGCCGATGCAACCACGACGTGCCGGGCCGGTACTCCCCCAGCACGGTCACGTCATCAGCCGCCGGTAGGCGTCCAGCGCGACCGACGGGACATCGTCGGCCACTACGCGGCCGTCGTCGAGCACGATGACCCGGTCGACATCGTCGACGAGGTCGAGGTCGTGGGTGACGATGATCAGCTGGGTGTCCAGCGCGGCGAAGGCGGCCCGCAGCATCCGGGCATTGCGCAGATCCAACAACGTGGTCGGCTCATCGGCCACCACCACGGCCGGCTCGGTGACCAGCACCGTGGCCAATGCCAGCAGTTGCTTCTGGCCGCCGGACAACAGATGCGCGGGTTGGTCGGCATGCCCGTCCAACCCGAATCTGGTCAGCACCTGCGCCACCCGCTGCGCCCGGGCCTGCTTGTCCAGCGACAGCCGTGACAACGACAGTTCGACGTCCTCACCGACGGTGGGCATCAGGATCTGCCGGTCCGGGTCGGTGAAGACGAACCCGACGAGGCGACGCACCCGCTTGGCGGCGTGTCGGGTGTCCAGGCCGTGCACGCGGACCGCGCCGGTATCGGGTAGCACCAACCCGTTGAACAGTCGCGCCAGCGTCGACTTGCCGCTGCCGTTGGCGCCCACGATGGCGACCCGGCGTTCGGTGATCGTCAACGAGACATCACGCAGGACGGCGCGCTCGCCGTAGGCGTGCGAGACGCCGTCGATGACCAGCGCGCCAGGCGGGTCATCGGTCACCGTTGCCGCCACGGGTCGATCAGACCGGGCCGGGCCCGGTGCACCTGAGCGGCCACCACCCCGCACAGCACCGCCTTGGCCAGGTCGCCGGGGATGTAGATCCCGTTCGTGGACAGCGCCGCCCACCACGACAGGTCGGTGCGCAGCATCAGACCGGCTGTGCCGAACAGGTAGATCACGGCCATTCCGCCGACGATGTTGACACCGATACCCCAGATCACCCGGTAGCGCGGCATCATCAGCGCCGTCAGCGCACCGATCACGATGACGGCGGGCAACCAGCCGACGAAGAACCCGGCCGTCGGCGAGGACAGCGAGACCAGTCCGGTGCGACCGCCGGCCAGGATCGGCAGCCCGGCGATGGCCAGGATCGCGAACAGGGCGATGGCCAGCGCGCCCTTGCGCGGACCCAGGATGGAACCCGCCAGCATCACGCCGAGGGTCTGCAGGGTGATCGGCACGCCGCTGGGTCCGATCGTCAACGTTCCGGGCAGACCGAGTGCGGCCAGCAGACCGGCGAACACCGCGGCCTGGGTCAGGTCGCCGGACTCGATGCGGCCGAACCGGCCGGGCTTGGACGTCTGCGCACTCACCAGGGAATTATGGTCGACGCCACTTCGTGGTTGACGCCTCCCCCGACTGGGTATCGATGATCTTGAACTGCGGAACCGGTGGCGGAAGCGGAGGTAGCACGGACACATGCTCGATATCAGCCCGGTGACATGGGGTGTGACGATAGGCGTGATCATCGCGCTGCTTGCGGTGGATCTGCTGCTGGCCGCGCTGCGCCCGCACCATGTCGGATTCAAGGAAGCCACCGCCTGGTCGGTGTTCTACATCCTGATCGCGGTCGCCTTCGGTGTGTGGTTCGCCATGGCCTACGGCGGGGACGCGGGCACCGAGTATTTCGCCGGCTATCTGGTCGAGAAGAGCCTGTCGGTGGACAACTTGTTCGTCTTCGTCATCATCATGACGACGTTCGCCGTGCCCGAGGAACATCAGCACAAGGTGTTGACGTTCGGCATCATCCTGGCGCTGATCATGCGGGCGATCTTCATCATGCTCGGCGCGACGCTGCTGTCGCTTTTTTCCTTCATGTTCCTGATCTTCGGACTGCTGTTGATCTACACCGCGATCCAGCTGTTCCGGCATCGCAACGAGGATCCCGATGTCGAGAACAACATCGTCGTGCGGGCGACGCGCCGATTCGTGCCGGTCTCCGACGACTACGACGGCGGCAAGCTGTTCACCCGGCAGCAGGGCCGGCGGCTCGCCACCCCACTGCTGGCCGTGCTGATCGCGATCGGCAGTGTGGACCTTTTGTTCGCCCTGGATTCGATCCCGGCGGTCTTCGGTATCACCAGTGAGCCGTATATCGTGTTCGCCGCCAACGCGTTTGCGTTGCTCGGTCTGCGGGCGCTGTTCTTCCTCGTCAAGGGTCTGCTGGACCGGCTGGTGTACCTGTCAACGGGTCTGTCGATCATCCTGGCGTTCATCGGCGTCAAGCTGGTGCTGCACTGGGGCCATGTGGACATCAACCCGAGCATCCCGGAGGTCAACACCTACCTCAGCCTGGCCGTGATCATCGTGATCTTGGTGATCGTCACCGTCGCCAGCCTCATCAAGACCAGCCGCGACCCCAGCGCCAAGGCCCATCCCGGTTCGCTGCGGGCCAGCAGTCGCAAGCCCGACGAGCAGCCGGGCAGCGCTCGTTAGATTGACCCGGTGAGGATGCCCAGATGACCACGCCGATATCGACCTGGGCGCCGCTGCGGTCACCGATCTTCCGCGCACTGTGGATCGCCCAGTTCGTGTCCAATCTGGGCACCTGGATGCAGATGGTCGGCGCACAGTGGATGCTCGTCGGCGATCCGCGCGCCGCGGTGCTGGTGCCGCTCGTGCAGACGGCGACCACACTGCCGGTCATGCTGCTGGCCCTGCCGTCGGGGGTGCTCGCCGATCTGATCGACCGGCGCCGGCTGCTCATCGCGACCCAGGGGGCGATGGCCGCGGCGGTGGGTCTGCTCGCCGTGCTGACCGGTGTCGGATTGACGACGCCGACGGTGCTGCTGTTGCTGTTGTTCCTGATCGGCTGCGGCCAGGCACTGACCATGCCGGCCTGGCAGGCAATCCAGCCGGATCTTGTTCCAGCTCCGCAGATCCCGGCGGCAGCAGCGCTGGGCAGCATGAGCATGAACGGTGCGCGCGCCATCGGCCCGGCCATCGCGGGAGCACTCGTGTCGCTGTCGGGTCCGACGGTCGTGTTCGCGCTCAATGCGGTGTCCTTCGTCGGCACGGTCGTCGTGCTGGCGCTGTGGCGCCGCCCCGAGAATGAGCGCAACTTTCCCTCCGAGCGCGCGCTGGCGGCGTTGAGTGCCGGCGGCCGCTATATCCGCAGTTCGCCGATCGTGCGCCGGATCCTGTTGCGCACCGCATTGTTCATCGGCCCGGCCAGCGCATTGTGGGGGTTGCTCCCGGTGATCGCCGACCGGCGGTTGGGGCTGACATCCGCGGGCTACGGCCTGATGCTGGGCGCGCTCGGTCTGGGTGCCGTGCTGGGCGCGGTAGCCCTGTCGCGGTTGCGGTCACGCTTCGGCGAGAACAGTCTGCTGATCATCGCCGCGGTCGGATTCGCCGGCGCGACAGCCGTTCTGGCATTGGTCAACAGTTTCGCGGTGGTGCTGGTGGCCCTGGTCTTCGGCGGCACATCCTGGCTGCTGTGCCTGTCGACGCTGAATGCGTCGATGCAGCTGAGCCTGCCGGGCTGGGTGCGGGCGCGGGGACTGTCGGTGTATCAGCTGATCTTCATGGGTGGCCAGGCCATGGGTTCGCTGCTGTGGGGCCTGCTCGCGGGGGCGAGTTCACCGGTGACCAGTCTGCTCGTCAGCGTCGGACTGCTGACCGCCTGCGCGGTGTCAACGCTGTTCTGGCCGTTGCACGCCAAGACCGGCAGCATCGACCTCAGCCCGTCCTCGCACTGGCCGGAACCGTCGTTGGTCTTCGAGCCCGAACCGCTCGACGGGCCGGTTCTGGTGATGACCGACTACCGCGTCTCGGTCGACGACGAACCGGAGTTCCTGGCCGCCATGGCGGTGCTGGGCCGGTCCCGGCAACGCACCGGCGCCGCACGGTGGCGGGTCTACCGCAGTGTCGAGCGGGAGCAGACCTTCGTCGAGACGTTCATCGTGCGGTCCTGGGGTGAGCACCTGCACCAGCACCACACCCGGCAGACCGGGCAGGATCTGCTGATCGAACAGGCCGTCGAACGGTTTGTCGACGGTAAGCCGGTCGCCCATCATCTGATCGCGGTGCGACCGCCGCGTTGACGCGCCGGCTCGACACCCGACTGACTCACAGCACCGCAGGACTATGCCGCCGGTCACATGGTGCGCTACGCTCTGTGCACACTCAGCAACACTGTTGCATATTGTGCAACACGAGCCAATGGAGGTTCCCGTGCCACGATCGCGTCCGATGCGCACCCTGATCACCGGCGGCGCCCTCGCCGCGATGCTGTTCGCCACGTCGGCGTGCGCAGACCGGTCATCCAACGGCGCTTCCGAGGAGAATTTCCCCAGCGGCGACATCACCCTGCTCACCCCTACCGCGGCCGGCGGGGCCACCGACCTGACCGCGCGCACCCTGGGCAAGCAGATGGAGGGTGACCTCGGCGTCAGCGTCATCGTCGAGAACCGGCCCGGCGGCGCCGGTTCGGTGGGCATGGAGTACCTCGCCGAGCAGGAGCCCGACGGCTACACCATCGCCGTGCTGCCGGTGGAGGTCAGCATGCTGGGCCACCAGGGCTACTCGATCGATCCGGCCGCCTATGAATTCCTCGGTCAAGTCAACTCCCAACCCGGGACCATCGCCGTCCCCGCGGACAGCCCCTACACCACCCTCACCGAGTTGATCGACGCCGCCAAGGCCGCACCCGGGTCCATCACGGTCTCCAATGCCGGGCCCGGGTCCATCTGGGAGGCGGGGGCTCTGGAGCTCGGCCGGGTTGCCGGCGTCGAGTTCTCCGGCGTTCCGTTCGACGGCGGTGCCCCGGCGGTGTCGGCGGCAATCGGCAAGCAGGTCGACGCCGTCGTGGCCGGCATCGGCGAAACGGCACCCGCACACGATGACGGGCGCCTGCGCGTCCTGGCGGTCTTCACCGATGAGCCGGCGCCCGCACTTCCCGACGTGCCCACCGCCAAGTCGCTGGGCTTGGACGTGGTGATCGGCAGCTGGGCCGTGATCGCCGCGCCGGCCGGGCTGCCCGACAATGTCGCCACCCGACTCGAGGAGTCCATCGAAAAGGCTGCCGCAGCAGAGGAATACACCGAACTGATCGAGTCGGGCGGCAACATCCCGCTCTACCGGTCGGCCGAAGAGACCAGCACCTTCGTCACCAACGAATCGGACAGGTTCGCAGATCTGGCGGCGCAGCAGTGACCGCCGAGCTGACATCGATGACGCAGGATCCGGTGCTCGAGCAGCCCGTCCGAGAGCCGAATCGCCGCGGTTACGAGGTGGCCGTCGGCGGTGCGGTCGCCGCGCTCGGCGTCGCCTGCCTGGTACTTACCAACCAGCTCGAACTGTCCCGGGACGGTGGGGCGTTCGGTCCACGCTGGTGGCCCACCGCGCTGTCCATCGCGATCATCGCCACCGGCGTGGTGCTGGTGATCCAGGCGGTCATCAGCCGAGTGTCCTCCGACGAACCGCGGATCACCCGGTCCGGCGGTATCACGCTGGCCGCCACCGTGGCGAGCATCATCGGGTACGGGATCGCGTGGCAGTACCTGGATTTCAGGGCCGTCACCGTCGTCCTGCTGATCGGCCTGACCTTCCTGTTCGGCGGCCGTAGCATCAAGGCGCTGATCGTCTTTCCGCTGGTCACCACCCTGATCCTGTGGGCCATCTTCGGATTGCTGCTGCGGGTGCCGCTGTGAGCGCCGTATTCGACGGGTTCAGCGCCCTGGCCGACCCGAAGATCGGACTCTGCCTGCTGATCGGCGTGCTGTTGGGCACCCTGGTCGGCGCCGTGCCGGGCATCACCGCCGCGATGGCGGTCGCGCTGGCCGCCGGTTTCACCCTCACCCTCGAGCCGCTGGAGGGCCTGGCGGTCCTGCTGGCCATCTACGTCGCTGCGCAATTCGGCGACCGGGTGCCCTCGATCCTGATCAACACCCCCGGCACACCGGCCTCGATCGCGACCACCTTCGACGGTTATCCCCTGGCCCAGCAGGGCAAAGCCGGTATCGCGCTGACCAGTTCGGCGCTGGTGTCGGCGTTCGGATCGGTGATGGGTCTGCTGATCCTGGTGTTCGCCGCCCAACCGATCGCCGGGATCGCGCTGAAGTTCGGCCCCGCCGAGATGTTCGCCTTGGTGGTCTTCGGGATGACGATGATGATCGGCGTCTCGGGCGGCCGCGTCGCCAAGGGGCTGGCGGCCGGTGTGCTCGGCCTGCTGCTGGGGACCATCGGACGCGATCCCATCACCGGTGAGGGCCGGTTCACCTTCGGCATCAACGAACTCAGCTCCGGCATCCCGTTCATCGCGGCCATCGTCGGCCTGTTCGGCATCGCCGAGGTGTTCAACCAGATCATCTGTCGGCACCCGCATCTGACGCCGCCCCCGATCACCCAGTTGGGCAAGTGGTGGCCCAACCGTGCCGAGCGACGCACTCTGACCAAACCCGCGCTGATCGGTTCCGGTGTCGGGGCCGTCGTCGGCGTCGTCCCGGCCGCCGGCGGCGATATCGCCGGCATCGTCGCCTGGGATCAGGCCCGGCGCGCCTCCAAGAACCCCGACAAGTTCGGCAAGGGATCGCTGGAGGGGCTGGCCGCCGCCGACACCGCGAGCACGGCCACCATGGGCGGCTCGCTGACCACGACATTGGCACTCGGCGTGCCCGGCGACGCGGTGATGGCGGTGATGATCGGCTCGATGATCATCTGGGGCCTGCAGCCCGGCCCGACCCTGTTCGTCGACTCCCCCGACCTCGTCTACAGCCTGGCCGGCATCATGCTGCTGGCGATCCTGGCGGCCCTCGCGCTCTCGCTGGTCCGGATGCGCGGTGTGATCAAGTTGCTGGACCTGCCTCAGCAGTATCTGTGGGCCGTCATCATCGTGTTCTGCATGGTGGGCACCTATGCCGTGCAGAACAGCGTCTTCGATGTCGCGCTGATGTTGATCTTCGGTCTACTCGGTCTGGTGCTGCGCCGCAACGGTTTCCCCGCAGGACCATTGGTGCTGGGTCTGATCCTGGGACCGCTGGCCGAGAGCAATATCCGCCGGGCCTTCCTGATCGACGGTGCCGCCAGCATCTACACCAGCGGGATCGCGCTGGGGCTGCTGGCCCTGAGCGCCCTGGCGATCTTCGGTCCGCGGTTGCGGGCACTGATGAAACGGCGCAAGGAGACCGTGGATGCATGAGGTGCTGTGCCTGGGTGAGACGATGACGCTCGTCGCACCCGTGGGCGCGACCCCGCTGGCGACGGCCGATCTGTTCACCCTGCACATGGGCGGTGCGGAATCGACCGTTGCGCTCTACCTCGCCGAACTCGGCCACGACGTGGCGTGGGCCAGCGCGGTGGGCAACGATCCGCTCGGTCGCCGGATCGTCGACGAGATCACCGCGCACGGTGTGAACACCTCGCTGGTGCGCTATCTCGACGATGCGCCCACCGGGGTCTACTTCAAGGATCCCGACGGCGGTGCGACCACCGTGCACTACTACCGCAAGGGTTCGGCGGCCTCGCGGATGGATGTCGAGAGCCTGAGCGGACTGCCGCTGCGGGAAGTGCCGCTGGTGCACGTCTCCGGAATCACCCCCGGCCTGTCGGCGACCTGCCTGGCCATGTTCGGCACGCTGTACGACCTGTGCATCGGGTCGCCGACGCGGATCTCATTCGACGTGAACTACCGGCCCGGCGTGTGGAACGCGGCGCAGGCCGCTCCGGTGCTGCTGGACTTCGCGCGGCTGTCCGATGTGGTGTTCGTGGGTCGCGACGAGGCTGCGACGCTGTGGGGCACCGCCGATGTGGAGTCGATCGCCGAGCTGATCATGGCCGCCCAGAACCGGGTGCAGACCCTGGTGATCAAGGATGGCGGCGTCGGAGCCACCGAGATCACGGCGTCGACAACGACATTCGCCCCCGCGCTGCCGGTCGATATCGTCGAGGTGGTCGGCGCCGGTGATGCGTTCGCGGCCGGCTACCTGTCGGGTCTGTTGACCGGAAAGGACGCCGATGACCGCCTGAGCATGGGGCATCGGCTGGCCGCCCGCGCGTTGTCGAGCACCTCCGATTTCGTGCCCGTCACCGACGGCCGGGGCTGAAAGGGGCTTCGCTGTGTCGCAGAGCATCGAAAGAGCGGTGGAGACACTGGAGTTCGTGGCGATCCGACCCCGCACGCAGAGCGAGGTCGCCGTGCACCTGGGCGTGCACCGGTCCACCGCGCTGCGGGTGCTGCAGACCCTCACCGAGTACGGTCTCACCCGCCGCCAGCCCGACGGCCGCTACGGCGTGGGCTACCGACTGGCCGGACTGGCCGGACTGGCGCGCGAGCAGTTCGACCTCGCCAATCTGGCCCGCCCGCATCTGGTCACCCTCGGCGAGATGTGCTCGCACACCATCCACCTCGCCGCGCTGGAGGGTGGGCGCATCATCTACACCGACAAGGTCGAGCAGCCGGGCATGGTCAAGCTGTACTCGCAGATCGGGGCGCCGGTGTGTCTGCACACCGCCGGTGTCAGCAAGGCCATCCTGGCCTACCAGGAGCCCGACGTGGTGGACGCGATCATGGCCGGCGTCACGTTCGAACGGCACACCGACACCACCATCACCTCGCGCCGGCAGTTCGACACCACGCTCGCCGACGTCCGGGAGCGCGGCTGGTCCACCGATGACGCCGAGTACGAGGACTACGTGAACTGCGTGGCGATGCCCATCCGCGACTCCGGTGACAAAGTCGTTGCCGCCGTGTCGATCACCTCGCTGAAAGCGCGCGCCGATCTCGATGCGCTCAAACAACTTCTACCCGACCTGACCACCGTGACCGACAACATCTCCAAGGAGCTGGGATGGCGACAGTGACCGACTGGTTCGACGAGGCATTCGCGACCACACCCGTGATGGCGATCCTGCGCGGGTTCAGCCCGCAACGGACCGTCGAATTGGCACAGCGCGGCTGGGATGCCGGGATCAGTTGTATCGAGGTGCCGATCCAATCCGCCGCGGCCGTCGAGGCGCTGGTGGCCACGGTGGACGCCGGTGCGCAACGAGGCCGCCCGGTCGGTGCGGGCACGGTGATCTCGGCCGAGCACGTCGCGACCGCCCGGGCGGCGGGCGCCGCGTTCACCGTGGCACCGGGATTCGATCCCGCCGTTGCCAGGGCAAGTCTGGATGCCGGGATGCCGCACCTGCCCGGCATCGCCACCGGCTCGGAGATCCAGCGCGCCATGGATTTCGGGCTCGGTTGGCTCAAGGCCTTTCCGGCCTCGGTGCTGGGCACCGGGTGGTTCTCGGCGATGGCGGGTCCGTTTCCGGACGCCAAATTCGTCGCCACCGGCGGAATGAACGCCCGCAACGCCACCGAGTACCTCGATGCCGGGGCTCGCGTCGTAGCCGTGGGCTCGGCGTTGGAGGACGACGCGCAGATCGAACTACTGACCAACCTCTTCGCAGTCCGATAGGAGTACTGAAACCGATGCCCTCCCTGCTGAACGACGCCTACACCCCGGCGGCGGACCGCTACGACACGATGAACTATCGGCGGGTCGGCAGCACCGGCCTGGTGCTGCCCGCCGTCTCGCTGGGTATGTGGCACAATTTCGGCGACGACACGCCGTTGCAGCGCCAGCGTGACATCATCCGGGCCGCTTTCGATCTCGGTGTCACACATTTCGACCTGGCCAATGGTTATGGCCCGCCCATGGGCTCGGCGGAAAAGAACGTCGGCCGCATCCTGAGCGAGGACTTCGCCAATCTCCGCGATGAGCTGATCATCTCCACCAAGGCCGGCTACAACTTCTTCCCCGGCCCCTACGGCAAGGGCGGCGGCGCGAAGTATCTGCTGGGCAGCCTGGAGCATTCGCTGCGCAGCCTGCGGCTGGACCATGTCGACATCTTCTACAGCCACCGGTACGACCCGGACACGCCGCTGGAGGAAACCGCCCGTGCGCTGGACGCCGCGGTGCGCTCGGGCAAGGCGCGCTATGCCGGGGTGTCGTCGTACTCCGCCGAGCGGACGTTGGAGATCGCCGGACTGCTCGAGCAGCTGGGCACACCACTGGCCATCCATCAGCCGTCCTACTCGATGCTGAACCGGTGGATCGAGCAGGGGTCGCCGTCGCTGCTGGATGTGCTGAGCGACAAGGGAATCGGTTGCATCGCGTTCTCTGCGTTGGCCCAGGGGCTGCTGACCTCGAAGTACCTGAACGGGATCCCCGAAGGTTCGCGGGCCACCCAGGGCAAGACGCTGCGCGAGGGCATGCTGTCGCAGCGCAATCTCGACAATGTGGCCGCGCTCGACAAGATCGCCCAGCGGCGCGGGCAGCCGTTGGCGCACATGGCGCTGGCCTGGGTGATGCGCCAGGACGCCGTGTCCTCGGTGCTGGTGGGGGCATCGCGGCCGGAGCAAATCGCCGACAGCGTGCACGCCCTGTCCAGCCCCGGTTTCAGCGATGACGAACTCGCCGAGATCGACCGGTATGCGGTCGACGGTGAGCTCAACATCTGGCTGGCGTCCTCGACGGCATGAGCGCCGACGACAATCCGGTATGGCTGGACGGCTTCGACTACGCCGACGCATGGCGGCTTGGCTGTCAGATGCGCGCCGCCGCGCTGGAGCAGTCGCTGCCGCTGGTGATCGGCGTGGTGCACGGCGATCAACGGGTGTTCCACACGTCGCTGCCGGGCGCGTATCCCGAAAGCGATCACTGGCTGGAACGCAAACTCAACACCGCGAAACGCTACGGGTGCAGCTCGTTGGGTGTGTTGGAGTTCTTCACCGAGACCGGCCGCGACTTCGACACCCAATCCCGGCTACCCGCGGGTGAATACGCCGCGGCCGGCGGGGTGGTGCCCATCCGGGTCACCGGTGTGGGCGTCGTCGGTTTTGTCGGGGTGTCGGGGTTGCCACACCGTGAAGATCATGCGTTCGTGACCGACCAACTGAGGGTGTTCGGTACGGGCTCACGGGCCTGAATCGTCGTAGCAGATTGCTACAGTTGTGTGGCAATCTGCTACGACGGAGGCGCCATGGCGAACACGGCGGATCGGGTCACGCGCGTGGCCGCCGATCTGATGGACAGTGCGGCCGCCGAAGGGGCTCGGCAGAGCCGGTCGGCCAAGCAGCAACTCGACCATTGGGCCCGCGTCGGTCGGGCGGTGTCCGCGCAGCACGCGGCGGCCCGCCGCAAGGTGGAGGCCGCCCTGGCCGGCGGTGTGGAGTTGAGCGAGCTGAGCACCGAGGAAGGTGTCGTCTACAACGCCGAGATCTCGGCGGCCATCGAGGAGAACCTGGCCGAGACCGATTACGGTGCGCTGCTGTCGGCGCGCGGTATCACCACCGTCGCCCTCGATGAGTCCGGGCAGATCGTGCAATACCGACCCGACGGCAGCTCGTCGGTGCTGTATCCGCACGGGTGAAGCGACTCGACCTCGTCGTCGGCTCCAACGGCGCCGGCAAGTCGACGTTCATCGAACTGACCCTCGCCCCACTGCTGCCCGGCAGTCCCGCCGTCAACGCCGACGAGATCGCCAGGCACCGGTGGTCCGCGGCGCCGCTGGAGCACGCCTATGAAGCCGCGCGCATCGCCGCCGCCACCCGGGCCAAGTTGATCGAGCTCGGTGAGTCGTTCATCGCCGAGACGGTGTTCTCGCACCCGTCCAAGCTCGAACTCATCGACTCCGCGCACAGCGCCGGCTACACCGTGGCGCTGCACGTCGTACTCATCCCCGAGGAACTTGCCGTGCAGCGCGTCGCGCATCGGGTCGCCGCCGGTGGCCACAACGTGCCCGAGGACAAAATCCGGCAACGCTATCGACGGCTCTGGGATCTGGTCGCCGCCGCCGCGACCCGCGCGGACACCACCGCCTTCTACGACAACAGCACCCGGCGCGGGCCGCGGATCGTGGCTCAGCTCAACTGCGGATCCGCCCTCGGTGCGCCGTCGTGGCCGGCGTGGACACCGCAGGCACTGACCACCCGATGGCCCGCCGAGGACTGACACCGCGGCCCCATCATGCGGCCTGACCCGTCGCGCGCACCGTGGCGCAGGCCTGCTCGAAACTCGCCCACTCGGCGGCGGTCGGTCGCGGTCCGGCGTCGGACAGGGCCGCCGCGCTCACCACGGCATCGGGCAGCCCCTCGGCGCCGAGCAGCTCAGCCAGGTTGGCCAGGCGACCGGCCGGACTGTCCTCGTGACTCTGGAATACCCGCTTCTCCAACCAAGATCGGGCCGCGGTGACGCCGGCGGCAAGGTCGAGTGCGGGTGCGGTGATGTGGGTGCCACAGCGGCGCAACTGTTCCTCGTAGCGGTCCTCCCAGAACTCGGTTCGCCATCCCGGCCACAGCTGCGGCAGCCACCGCAACAGCCCGGGGTCCGGGTTGGTCATCCATACGCCCAGGGTCTTGTTCGGCACGTTGACATAGACGCCGCTCTCGGGCACCAGCCCCAGTTTCAGGGATGGTTGCCCGGGCCCGGGGAGCATGTCGAGCAGCTTCGGCCCGTGCCAGGCTGCACTGCACCCCCACCACAACGGCCACGCCCGCACCCGGCCGATTAGATCGATCACGGTGACCAGGTGGTGCAGGTGTCCGGTGCCGCTCGCCAACGTCAGTTCAGGTTCGGAAGGCCTGTCCCGCAACGGCGCCGGCGCACCGACATAAGCGGCGATCTCGGCCGTCGTGCCGTAGGCCCAGGAGATGGTGTAGCCGGGCCAGAGCATCCGCAACACCTCGAACATGGCTCGACGTTCGTTCATCGTCGACATGAGCTCTTCACCGAAGAAGAGCAATCGGCGCTCGACGAGGTCGAGCAGCAGACCGCCGTCGGACCACAGCTCGTCGGTCCAGAACTCGCTCGTTTCCTGCGCCAGGATGTAGCGCGTGGCCAGTTCGGGTCCCGCGAGCAGGGCGTCGAGCATTCTGCATCCCGCCCAGTGCGCGTACCGCAACTGCCAGCCGTCGTCATCCACCAAAACGATGTTGGCCCTGTTTCCCATGGTGCTCCCCTACCGGACAGGCGCCGCCGCGGTGGCGGCGCTCACTTGTCCGGCAGTATTCGCACGGGCTCCGACAACTTCGGTCGGCGCTACCCGGTTTGTCCACAGTCCGAGGTAGTTTCCAGATGTGACGACGACAACCTTCCCGCTCGGCCCGTACGCGGTCAATCGCGTCGGCTTCGGCGCCATGCAGCTACCCGGCCCCGGTGTCATGGGACCGCCACGCGATCACGACCAGGCCATCGCCGTGCTCAAACGGGCCGTGGAACTGGGCGTGGACCATATCGACACCGCACAGTTCTACGGACCCAGGGTGGCCAACGAGCTCATCCGTGAGGCGCTGCATCCCTACGCAGACAACCTGGCCCTGGTGAGCAAGGTCGGCGCGCGGCGTAATGAAGCCGGCGAATGGCTCGCCGCGCAGGAGCCCGATGACCTGCGCGCCGATATCGAAGACAACCTCCAGACGCTCGGTGTCGACAGGCTCGCCGCGGTGAACCTGCGCATCCACTCCGGTGACCCCAGCAGTGTCGGTGCGGTGGACCGTGAGTTGTTCGACCGTCAGCTGACGGCCATGATCTCCGCCCGCGACGAGGGCCTCATCGCGGGTATCGGCCTGTCCAGCGTCTCGGCCGAGCACCTGAAGATCGCGCTGGACCGCACCGAGATCGTCACCGTGCAGAACGCCTACAACTTCCTGGACCGGTCGTCGCAACCCGTGCTCGACCTGTGCACCGAACGCGGCATCTCGTTCGTGCCGTTCTTCCCGCTGGGTTCGGGGTTCAACCCCGACAACCCGGTGCTGAACAACCCCACGGTCAAGGAGACCGCCGCCGACCTCGGGTACACACCGGCGCAGATCGTGCTGGCGTGGACGCTGGCCGTCGCGCCCAATGTGCTGCTGATCCCGGGCACCTCGTCGGTGGCGCATCTGGAGGAGAACGTCGCGATCGCCGACATCGAGTTGCCGGCCGGCTTCACGCTGTAACCGATTGCCAGGCGGTACCGGTCAAGCGTATCGGCGTGAGGTGTTGCTCACACTTCGTGTCATTCGCTGCCCGGCACACTCTTTTGGGCAGTACCCGCTGAGTAGGTTGCCACGGCAGCGAAAACCGTTGACTCGTCGATATTTCGCGCTTCGCCCCAGCGAAAGACGGTGCCCGACAACCGTAGTTGACCTGTGGCGTGCGTCGCACAATGCGACGACACAGCGATTTGCCTTCGCCCGCATACCCGCCGATAAGGTGCGTCGGCGTGAGCAGGCAGAAGACCACCATGGCCGGGCGCCGCAGGTCGGCAATCCTGGCAGCGGTTGTCGTCCCCGCCGCCACCTTTCTCGTCACCGACGCACACGCGGGCGCCGATATCCCGGCCGCCGCGTCCGCGTCGCCACCGTGTTGCATGGAGGTGGTGACGCCGGTGCCCGGCGCGGTGCAGACCCTGCAGACCGTCAGCCCAGAACTTCCCGTCGGGGTGGCGCCGGAGCAGGGGCTGCAGGTCGAGACCATTCTCGCGGCGCGTGCCGTCAGCACGGAGTTTCCCGAGATCCTCACCATCGGCGGAGTGCGCGCCGATTCCATGCGGTGGCATCCCGATGGCCTCGCGATCGACGTGATGATCGCGAACTATCACTCCCAGGAGGGCATCGCCCTCGGTGACCGCGTCGTCGCGTTCATCCTGGAGAACGCCGAACGGTTCGACCTGAACCACATGCTCTGGCGGCAGACCTCCTACGGCCCGGGCCGCGCGCCGCGGCCGATGCGAAGCCGGGGTTCGGACACCGCCGACCACTACGACCACGTACACATCGCCACCAACGGTGGCGGGTACCCCCGAGGTGGCGAGACCTACCTGCGCTGAGTGTCCCTACGCTCCGCGGAAAAAGGGTTCGACCGTGCCGCTGAGCTTCACCACCATCGGGTCTCCGCGGCGATCCTTGGCGGTGGGAACTTCCACCCTGATCCTATTCGTGCACTTTGGTCTTCTCGACGCCGTTCAAGCGCGGAAATCGGGCAGGACGACCTGGGGCGCCGGCCGAGGATTACCCGCGTCGGCCGGCCCGCTCGGCGAAACCGTCCAGCGCATCCAGGATTTCAGGGGCGCGCCAGGCACGGTTGCGGGCCCGGTCGGTGAACTCGACGACGATGCCGGCCTCGGCGAGAGGACCGATGTAGCGGCGGGGGTGGTCGGTGGAGAGGCCCAGTTCGTCGCGCAGAAGCACACCGTTGACGACCGGCCGCCGGGTCAACAGGTCGGCAACCCGCCACACAGCAGAGTCCGACCGCGCAGTGATCCGGTCATTCCAACTCGCCCGGATCTCGCGCAGCGCAGTGATCAGCTGGCGGCCGTTGACAACTGCGCGCTCGCTGGCGCGGGCGAACGCTTCGACGATCGGCGCGAGATCTCCTTCCCGGTAGGCGGTGAGAGCGGCGAAGTAACCATCGGTATCCGACAGCAACCCGGCGGACACGGGAACCGTCACCTGGCGAGTCAAGCCCTTGTTCCGCAGCATCGACTGCACCAGAGCACGCCCGGTTCGACCGTTGCCATCGGTGAACGGATGGATGGTCTCGAATTGGGCATGCGCCACCGCGATCTGCGCGAGCAGTGCAACGTCGTCGCGGGCGGCGAAAACGATCAAGTCGTCGATCGCAGCGGGAACGCGCTCATGGCTTGGCGGAACGAACATCGCGCCTTGTGGGCTGTTTCCGCCGCCGATCCACACCTGCTCGGTACGCCACTGCCCCGGCGTATGACGCGACTGGCCGACCATCAGCGCGGCATGCATGGCCAGGATCGCATCAGCGTCAACACAATCCGACAGTTCGATTGCCGCGGTCATCGCCGCGGTGTTCGCGACTACCAGCTCGGCATTGGCCTTCCCCTTAGCGCCTGGCAGTTCAGCCTCGGCGATCGAGCGTGCTGAGGCAGTGAGGTTCTCGATGCGCGAGCTGGCCGCGGACTCGCTACGCAAGAGCACCGCCGAGAACGGCGCAATCTCGCCTTTGAGTTCGGCGTCCAATCGAGTGATGGCGAGGCTGGCGTCCTCGGCGGCCGTGTACACATCCGGCGGTAGCGCCACCTGCAGGTCGGCGATAGCCGGGGGGAACGCCGCCCGGTACGGCCCACCCCGGCGAGACGACCGGGAGTATCTGCCGCCGTGGCTGGGCGTCCAGTCCAGCGTCTCGTAGTTGAGCGCAGCAAGTGTCGCCATGATCGCATGATAGCGACACTTAATCAGATAAGTGTCGCTAATTATTAGAGTGGCGGCACATACGCTTTGCTACCTTCGAGCGATGGCGACACTTACCCGCGCATGTGTCGCCACACCCGGGAACACAGCGTTCCCATGAACGAGTGGCTGGCGAACGGCGCGCCCCCGCAACCTTTTACTGGGCTTCGCGGAAGAAGGGTTCGACCGTGCCGTTGAGCTTGACCACCATCGGGTTTCCGCGGCGATCCTTGGCGGTGGGAACCTCCACCCGTACCCAACCCTCGGCCACGTCGTATTCGTGCACATTGGTCTTCTCGACACCGTTGACGAGAATGCCGACGCCGCGGATGAGCGCCTCTTCGTCGTAGAAGGGGCTGCGCGGATCGATGGACAGGTGGTTCGGGGGAACGTCTGTGTTCTGGTCCTCGGACATGATCTCTTTCGTGGAGTTCGCAGGCTCGGGGCGTGATCTCCGGGAGAACCTACGCGACCCTATCGTGGCGGGTTCGACGTGGGCGGGCACAGGCGGCCCAGCGGACTGCGGGGCGCGAGGCGTCCGTGCGGTGACACGGTGAGCCGGATCCACGCGACCCGGCGTGCTCGGTAATAGCGCTGCATCGCCGGGCCGGTCTCGATCCGGATCCTCATCATGCGCGAGTAGCCGACCCTCCAGAGTCTCGCCAGAAGCGATTGACCGTCGTAGGGATTGCGGTCGCCGGGTTCGGCCACCATGCCCGAGTACAGCGCATACATGTACTCGGCGCGCTTGGACACTCAGTCAGCATGCCCGGCGCGGACCGAAATCATGCGCATGCCGCGCCGCGGGATCGGGCAAACGGGAAAGGCACCCTCCGATGGAAGGTGCCTTCGTCTGCGTCGGGCTGACAGGATTTGAACCTGCGACCACTTGACCCCCAGGGAGCTCAATGCCGTCTCGTCGTGTCTCAGCGCGTCTCATCTGTGCAGTTCAGAGGCCATTTGGCGTCTCAAGCGTCTCGCCGCGTCCGGGCTGTTTGAACACGTCTTGGGACACTCTTGGGACACTCTTGGGACACTGTGCAGGTTTCCCTAGGACCAGACGCGGTGCCCGGAGCTGGACCGAAGTTACAAATCGGAGCGGAATCTCTGTTATCAGCCCGCCAGTTTCCGAATGTTTGCCGTAGCCGTCTGGGCCGCGCCTCCCGCGTTGATCGATGGCACAAAGCCACTGAGGCCGATCATCACGGGCGCGGCCCGCCAGAGGGTGAGCAATCTGCACTTCCCTGTCATGGGTCGTCGATATCATTGCCGGCTATTGACTTAGGATGGGGACAGCGTGGCGCGAGAAGTGGGCAACTCGATCGGGCTCGGGTTCGGCAATGGAAGCGTGATCGACTACGGCGATAGCGTCGAGTACCGCCAGACCGGAAAATTGATCCCGGCCTTCCGGGTGACAGTCGCAGACATCACCGGTTTCTCAGTCCGCAAAGTGACACGCGACGACAAGAAGCGACTCGACGCGTCAGCGCTGCAACAGGTGTTTGTCGTGCAGGGCTCAGGAACGACCCTCGCAGAGGTCGCGGTAAACCACGGGACCGCCGCCAAGATTGAACAGGTGCTGCGCGCCCACCCGAGATTTGGGACCAACGTCCATCAATCGACGCCCGGCGCCAGTTCCACCGCTACGCCCACCACATCGTGGGTGGACGAGCTCGCCAAACTCGCAGCTTTGCGAGACACAGGAGTGTTGACCTCCGAAGAGTTCGAAATCGCCAAGCGCAAACTCATTAGCTGAGCTGCAGTCGGGCACACGAGCGACAGAGCTCAATCTGCGCGTCAGCAGCACTCGACTAACGACTTCGGGTGTTCAGCGCTCGTCCGAACAGCGGCCCGGGCCGGCAGTCGCGATGCGCCATGGCCGCCCGCGACAGCTCGCCCGTTTATTAGGTCAACGTGGTGAAAAGCACAACTATTGTCGCTTCTTTTGGTGCCGACTAGAAATGCTGCGCCACTGACCCCTGCGTCGCCATTAGTTTCCATAAAGTTCCGGTCAATGGCATTTCCGTCCTGGATTGAAGTTGCGGTAAACGCACGAGTGTGCAGCTTCGAGTCCAGTTGCGGCTTCGGACTATGTGCACTGCCAGGCGATCAAGGATGGATCTTTGCTCGAGCGGTGTAGGGGCTGACCTGAACGACGAAT
Source organism: Mycobacterium sp. NPDC003323 (assembly GCF_053589535.1). Classification (NCBI taxonomy): domain Bacteria; kingdom Bacillati; phylum Actinomycetota; class Actinomycetes; order Mycobacteriales; family Mycobacteriaceae; genus Mycobacterium; species Mycobacterium sp. NPDC003323. Next base: position 77,947 of record NZ_JBSFSB010000006.1, on the reverse strand, counting down.
TCACCAACGCGCTGTCGGCGATGCGCACTCAGTTGGACGAGCAGATCTGGTAGACCGCTGTTTAATTGGCAACTTTGCAAATTGCTCGATCTTCGAACATCAAGATCCGCGGCGCCGCCACCCTCGGTCAGGCTCGCCGTGCGTCTTAACCAGAAAGGAACCTCCGTGGCTGGCAAGGCATCAGCGACGTCAACTACCTTGTACCGGCTGACTGCGGTTCCCAAACTCAAGGACGCGATACGCGATAAATACCTCGACGATGATGCCAAGTTCACAGAAGTGGACTGCACGGTCGGCGATCGTGCAGCCCTGTTGGTTCATGGACATATGAAGACCGATCGCGCCCGTTGGGCAGATCGACTCGGATCCCTGATCAATGTTCCATTCGATGCCGCCAACCAGAACGCGGCCGCAGTGCTTGTCATTAGAGGCGAGGGCGCCACGGCGTGGGCAGTCACCTACGGGATGGGGTTCCATCTTCTCGAGCAAGCACGCGTTGATCCCGGTTTTGGCCAGCGGATTGCAATCCGGGTTGCCCACCCGGACAGCTTGAACTCACTTACTAGTAAGACTATGGACAGTCGCGCAAAAGTGGACCGATCGTCAATCCCGTCCGGATCGCAGCTGAGTGGCTTCGGACTTGGGGATTTCGGGGAGCTCGTGACACGGATAGTAGCTACCGCCGAAATCACAGGTCTCACCGTCGGCAAGACGTTCACCCTGCGCGGTGCCGACGCGCTAAACCTGCCGCTGGCCCATACGCCTGAGAGCTTTCTAGCCGATCTATCCGCGCTCGAGGAAACTCTTCGAAAACCTCCGCTTCAGGAACTTCAGATTCTCGAGCAACTCGTCGCTTTCAAGAAGGACAGCCCCGAAGCGATCAGACTCGACGGTCTGCTGGCGATAGCTTTGCTCGACAGTGCCGACACCAAGGTCAGCGTGGCGTGGCCACATGAAGCCATCAACGAAAATGGAACACCCGAAGCATACAAATTGAAAGGTCGCCGAGGCCCAAAGGCCCCGCAGGACGGCGTGCCCACAATTGAGACCATTCGTCAGGCGGTCGACCCGGCCGATCCCTTGGGATCGCTTACACGCCAACGGATCCAGCTATTCAGTGACCCCGCGGCCCAAAACCCGATCAGCTCTGACATTGCAGTCCGCAAGTGGGTAGCGTACGAGACCCTCTTGGATGGCCGTCGATACTTTCTACACGACGGTATGTGGTACCTCATGGACGACAAGTACGCTTCGCAACTGCAGGACCGGGTACGCGAAATATTCAGCACTACTTGGGGATTGACCCTTCCAGCTTGGCAGATTGAGAACGGCAAGAAGGTCGATGAGGAAGATTACAACAAGGAGGCGGCGCGACAAATTGGCGGAGTTGTCCTAGACCGTCGACTAATCAGGACCACCCAGAACCGGCGGGGATTCGAAACTTGCGACATCCTCGCCCCCGACGGTGCACTGGTGCACGTGAAGAAGTCCGATGCCTCGGCGCCGCTGAGCCACCTATTTGCGCAGGGCCATAACTCAGCCCACTCGCTCACTCATGACAACGAGGCGCGGGAGAAGTTTCGCGAGCTCATCCAAAAGCAGGGCGGCAACACGGATTTGCTTAGAGAAAAGCCCTCGGCGGTAGTGTTCGCCATCGCAAAGGCTGCGGGTGAGCAATTCGATCCCGAATCATTGTTCAGCTTCAGCCAGGTCACCCTGGTTAGGACGGTCGACGACCTTCGTGCCAGAGGTATTGAAGTGATCGTTTTCCCCATCGAGAGCGCCGACGGCTCAAACCTTGAGAAGTGACGGTGACTGGCGCAAGCGATGAACGTAGTCGACACGCCGCATGGGGCAGATACGAGACACTGGCTCGGCATGATGCACCGTGCACGACCCTGAGATAGATCTTCGGGCTTTCGCCGATAACGCCTCGCTGGAAAACGCCCGATCGATAAACAACGATGAGCGAAAAGGGGACTGCCCCGGGGCAGTCCCCTCAGAAGCTGACATCGACCTCATCTACGTAGAAGGACCGTAGTTGATGACGAATGAATCTCGGTCGGGTTGAGATGTGATGTCATGCAACCGCTGTCGCGGATGGCGCTGTCATCCTAATTCGGTGGCGCCAAAGACAGCGAAGAAAACCGACAGCCGGTTGGCGGCTCGGCTAGCCGCGCTCGCTTCGCTGGGCGCTTCGGTTATCCACTTCGCCGTCGTACCCACCCACTGGCAGGAGTGGATGCCCGCTGGCGTGTTTTTCACATCGATCGCCCTCTCCCAACTGCTGTGGGCGCGGCTGGTTCTCACACGAACCACGACTCCTGTGCTTGCTGCCGGCACCATGCTCAACCTTGGAGCCATTGCGCTGTGGGCCATGTCCAGGACCGCGGGAGCCCCGTTCGGCCCCCACGCCGGGGAAGCGGAACTGATCCAAGCCGCGGACCTGTGCGCACTGTTGCTTCAAATTTACGTCGTGATGGGCGCCAGCTGGGTGTGGTACCGCGGCCTGCAAGGAGAGCCGGTACCGTTGTTCGGCAGCGCAGTAGTGCTCATGGGCGCAGTCGGTGTCGTGGCGCTGGCGTCCACGGTGGGTGTTGCTTCAGGTCTGCAGCACGGCCATCATGGGCCAGCGAGCGCAGACGGTGGTCACCACGGGGCGACCCCCGAGGATGCGCATAGCGATCACCACGGCGCTGACGTTAAGCCCGAGGAGCACGATGACCCTGGGACGACCGGCGAGCATGTCCATAGCCCTGACAGCAACCACGAACCGGCCACCCCGGCGCCGGTGAACGAGCCTGCCGGCGAATCGGCCACACCACCCGAAGTTCCGACGCCGACCGAAGTTCCCGCCTCACCCGATGTTCCAGCCCCAGCCGCGGTCCCGCTGCATGACGACCACAGCGATCACGATCACGGTGAGTAAACAGCTGATCTCGGCGCTGATGTGGCCCGGTAGGCAGATGTCCTCGTCGCTGCCGCCGCCGACCGATCCTCGAAAGTGCCGTGGACCGGATAGGCCGCGCGTGCCAACGCGCCGCCTGCCGTGTCAGCGATCCAGGACTGCGCGTGTGCTGGCCGCAGGGCTCAGGTCGAGGCGGCGCAACAGTTGCGCGTTAAGCGCCACGACGATCGTCGACAACGACATCAAGATCGCGCCGACTGACATCGGCAGCACAAACCCGATCGGTGCGAGCACACCGGCAGCCAAGGGCACTGCGATGAGGTTGTAGCCCGCCCCCCACCACAGGTTCTGCTTCATCTTTCGGTAGCTGGCACGCGACAGTTCGATCACCGACAACACCGAGCGCGGGTCCGAACTGGCCAGTATCACGCCGGCAGAGGCGATGGCCACGTCGGTGCCGGCGCCGATCGCGATGCCAACGTCGGCTTGCGCCAACGCGGGGGCATCGTTGACACCATCGCCCACCATGGCGACCTTCTTGCCCTCCTGTTGCAGCGCAGCAACTTTCGACGCCTTGTCTTCCGGGCGTACTCCGGCGAACACCCGATCTATGCCAAGTTCGTGACCTACCGCCTGCGCGACCGCTTCGGCGTCACCGGTAATCATGACCACCTCGACGCCGAGCTTGTGCAAGGCATCGACCGCTTCGCGGGACTCGGGGCGAATCTCATCGGCCAGGCGGAGGCCGCCGAGCACAGTGCCGTCGCGGACGACGTGCAGGATGATCGCGCCCTCGTCGCGCCACGAGGTCGCCGCGTGAACTTCCTGTCCGCCGATCTCGTCGAGCAGGCGCGGGCCGCCCACCCGGATCTCGTGGCCCTCCACCGTCGCGGTCACACCCACCGCCGGGGAAGATGAGAAGCCACTGGCGCGCGGCACAGTGAGTGCGCGCTCCTCGGCGGCTTTCACGATTGCCCGCGCGAGGGGGTGTTCACTGTCGGCCTCGGCGGCAGCGGCCAAGGCGAGCACGGTGTTGTCGTCGAGGTCGCCGCTGGCCTCGATCGCGGTCACGGTCGGTTCACCCTTGGTCAGGGTGCCCGTTTTGTCGAAGAGCACGGCGTTAACGGTGCGCATGCCTTCGAGGGCGAGGCGATCCTTGATCAGAACGCCGCCCCGCGCGGCGCGCTCGGTCGCGATCGACACCACCAGTGGTATCGCCAATCCCAACGCATGCGGGCAAGCGATGACGAGCACGGTGATCGCCCGGACAACGGAGGCATCAGGGTCTCCGACAATCGACCACGCCACGGCGGTGATGGCGGCCGTCCCCAAGGCGAACCAGAACAGCCAGCCCGCCGCTCGGTCGGCGAGGCGCTGGGCTCGCGAGGACGAGTTCTGCGCTTCGGTGACCAGGCGCTGGATTCCCGCCAGGGCGGTGTCATCGCCGGTGGCGGTAATTTCGACCCGCAACCCGGAATCGGTGGCCACGGTTCCGGCCGTCACCGCATCTCCGACGCCGCGGGCCACCGGCCGCGATTCACCGGTCACCATCGACTCGTCCATGTCCGCGCGTCCGTCGACGATCTTGCCGTCGGCGGGGACGCTGCCACCGGGTCGCACAACCACCAGATCCCCCACCCGCAGGTCGGCGGGTGAGACGGTGACGATGCGCTCGCCGTCGACCTTCTCGGCCTCGTCGGGAAGCAGGGCGGCCAGGGAATCCAGTGCGGAGGTGGTCTGCGCCAGGGAGCGCATCTCGACCCAGTGGCCGAGCAGCATGATGACGATCAGCAGCGCCAGTTCCCACCAGAACTCCAGTTCGTGGTGGAGCACACCCAGGCTCGCGCCCCAGGAGGCGAAGAATGCGACGGTGATGGCCAGACCGATGAGCAGCATCATTCCCGGTTTGCGGGAACGGATTTCGCTGACGGCGCCGGTGAGGAAGGGGCGACCGCCAACGACGTACATGACCGTGCCCAGCAGTGGTGCGATCCAGCGGCCGCCGGGGACGTCGGGCACTGCGTAGCCGAGCAGCATGGCGAACATGGTCGAGAACGCGATGACTGGGATGGCGATGATCAAGTTGATCCAGAACAGCTTCCGGAACACGGCAACATGATCGGCGCCGTGGCCGGCGTGACCCCCGTGGTCGCCATGGTGGTCGTGGCGGACGTTGGTGTCGTGAGCAGGGTGCTCGCCGTGATCGTCGTGGTTGGCGTGAACGCCGTTGTGCGATGCCGGTAACGCGTGCTCGTCGTGGCTGGTCATGTTGCGCTCTCCTTGAGGAGTCTCACGTGTCTGTTCGCGCCAGGGTGTGCAGCGGCGACGATCCCAGGCGGCCGCGTCGCTGCACCGCCGGTGCGGGTCATGACCGCACGAGTCGGGCGATGGCTTCGGATGCTTCGGTGAGTTTGGCGTCGGCGGCTGGCCCCCCGGCGGCAGCGGCGTCTCGAACGCAGTGTCGTAGATGGTCGTCGAGCAGGGCCAGCGCGACGCTCTGCAGGGCTTTGGTCAACGCGTCAGCCTGGGTGAGGATGTCGATGCAATAGCGTTCCTCCTCGATCATCCGGCTGATGCCGCGGGCTTGGCCCTCAATGCGTTTCAAGCGTTTGAGGTACTTGTCTTTGTCGGTGATGTAGCCGTGGTGCACCGAACCCGATGCCGGGCAGTCATCAGCGTCATCGACGTGCGTCATGGCAGATCCTTCGTTCCGGTGAGCGTGGGCACCGCCGCCGGGCTCTCGGCGGCCGGTGTGTGAGATGTCAGTCACGCCGCGCTGGCGTACTTGTCGGGGTCACGATCGAACCGCGGTCCACATCCTTTACAGCACAACCAGTACCGTCGGCCGCGGTAGTCGCGGAACAGGCCCGCGGCTTCGGCGGCCGTCTTGTCCACTGGCGTGCCGGGCATCACCGGGCATGTTGCCCGGTCCGTTGCGGGGTCGAGGAGGTTCGTGGCCGCAGGATTGATGATCGTCGTGTCGAGGTCTGGTGTTGAGCCGCTGCAGCAGCAGCTCGACGTCAGGTTCTTTTTGTCGGACATGGGTTCTCCTTGATGCGGTAAGGGTTAGTGAGTGGGGGCCGAGGATGTGGATGTGAAGCCGCGCAGTCGGAGGCTGTTGCCTACGACGAAGATGCTGGAGAATGCCATGGCCGCGCCGGCGAGCATGGGGTTGAGCATGCCCAGTGCTGCTACCGGTATGGCGGCGACGTTGTAGGCGAACGCCCAGAACAGGTTCGTCTTGATCGTCGATAATGTTTTGCGGGATAGCCGGATCGCGTCGACGGCGCTGCGCAGGTCGCCGCGTACCAGGGTGATGTCGGAGGCTTCGATCGCGACATCGGTTCCAGTACCCATGGCCAGGCCGAGGTCGGCTTGGGCGAGGGCGGGCGCATCGTTGACGCCATCGCCGACCATCGCCACCGTTTTGCCCTCGGCTTGCAGCCGGGCGATGACGTCGACTTTGTCTTTGGGCATGACCTCGGCGATCACGGTGTCGATGCCGACCTCGGCGGCGATCTGGCGGGCGACGGCTTCGTTGTCCCCGGTGAGCAGCACAGGCGTCAGACCGAGTTCCCGCATCTGTGAGATCGCCTGAGCGCTCGTCGGTTTCACGGTGTCTGCGACGACGAGTACTCCGCGAGCCTGACCGTCCCAGCCGACGGCGACCACCGTCTTGCCCTGCGCTTCGGCCGAGCTTTTTGCCTGCACCAACTCTGGGCTCAGGTGTTGGGTCCAGTCGGCGAGCAGTGATTCGCGCCCCACGACGACGGCGTGGCCGTCGACGACGCCCTGCACACCCTTGCCTTCGACGTTGGCGAAATCCTCGGGGGTGGGTAGCGTCCCGAGTTCTTCGGCGGCGGCGGTGGCGATGGCTTGGGCGATCGGGTGCTCTGAGGCGTTCTCCAATGCGCCGGCCAGCCGGAGCAGGTCCACGCGTTCGGTTCCCTGGACGGTAACGACGTCGACCAGGGTCATCTTGCCGGTGGTGACGGTGCCGGTCTTGTCCAGCACCACGGTGTCGACCTTGCGGGTGGACTCCAGCACCTCCGGGCCCTTGATCAACACGCCCATTTGCGCGCCGCGACCGGTGCCCACCAGAAGTGCCGTCGGCGTAGCCAAACCGAGCGCGCAGGGGCAGGCGATTACCAGGACCGCCACCGCGGCCGTGAAGGCGGCCGCGACTGGGAAGCCCGCGCCCAGCCATGCGCCGAGTGTGATCACCGCGATCGCGAGGACGATCGGCACGAAGACGCCGGAGATGCGGTCGGCCAGACGCTGGACCTGGGCTTTGCCGGTTTGTGCGTTCTCCACCAGTTGGGCCATCTGCGCCAGCTGGGTGTCAGAACCGACGCGGGTGGCGCGCACCACCAGCCGCCCGCCGGCGTTGACGGTTGCACCGACCACGGTGTCCCCTGGGCCGACCTCCACGGGGACCGATTCGCCGGTCAGCATCGAGGCATCGACCGCTGATGTCCCCGTCGCCACCACCCCGTCGGTGGCGATCTTCTCTCCCGGGCGCACGACGAACTCGTCGCCCACCATCAGGTCCTCGACGGCGATCTTCGTTTCCGCGCCGTCGCGCAGAACGGACACCTTCTTAGCGCCCATCTCCAGGAGGGCGCGCAACGCCGCGCCGGCTTGCCGTTTGGACCGTTTCTCGAAGTAGCGCCCGGCAAGGATGAATGTTGTTACGCCAGCGGCGACTTCGAGGTAGATGTTGGCGGCGCCGTGAGACGGTGCGAGTGTCAGTTCGAAGGGATGCTTCATTCCTGGGGTGCCGGCGGTCCCGAAGAACAGCGCGTATAGCGACCATAGGAAGGCCGACAAGGTGCCCAGGGAGATGAGCGTGTCCATCGTTGCCGTGGCGTGGCGCAGGTTGGCCCAGGCTGCGCGGTGAAACGGCCACGCCGCCCAGACGATCACCGGCGCAGCCAGCACCAGCGAGGCCCACTGCCAGTAGGTGAACTGCAGCGTGGGGATCATCGCCATCGCGATGACCGGCACCGATAGCAGCACCGAACCGGTCAGCCGGTGGCGCAGGGACACCCTTTCGGGGTCGTCGGTCTCGCCTGTCTCTCCGGGCGGGGCGGGCTTCTCCGGTGTGGGTAGCGCGGCGCTGTAGCCGGCGTTTTCCACCTCGGCGAGCAGCTGCGCGGGATCGTATCCGTCGGGCACCGTGACGGTGGCCTTCTCGGTCGCGTAGTTGACCGTGGCCGCGACGCCGTCGATCTTGTTGAGCTTGCGTTCGATGCGGTTGGCGCATGAGGCGCAGGTCATTCCTCCGATGCGTAATTCAATGCTCGGGCCGGACACGGGTGTCGATGTCGTCATGTGTTGCCTCTGTCTTTCAGTTTCTAGGCGGACGGAGGTCGTCAGTGCCCGCCGGCATGGCCGGTGTCGCCAGGCGATTCTGGTGAGGGCTGATTGGTGTCGCCGCGTGCGGCGTCGACGACGAAGGTGGCGGTGTGCACGGTGTCGTCGACCTTGAAGTCGAGGTAGAGCAGGTAGCGACCGGCGGTGGGTGCGGTCGCGGCGAACGACACCGCAGGCCCACCGGTGCGGTCCCCCTGGGGCTCAGCGCCCTCAGGGTGCACGTGCAGGTACGCCAGGTCGCCCTCACGCAGCGCGACGAGGTGACCGTATGCCCCCAGGTAGGGCTGCAATGTGCTCACCGGCTCGCCGTCACGGGAGACCTTCGCTGTGACCTGTGTCGAGACGCCCGCGGTAAGCGCACCGTCGAGTTCCACGGTGTACCCGGCAATTTCGTCCACCATGCGTGCGGCCACCGGCATCGACGGGGAGAACTCGCCAGCCACGTCGACTGTGCGGGTGAGCGTGAGTTTGGTACTGCCAGCCTGGGCAGGTTGAAAGTCCGCGAACACCCGGTAGGTCCCGGCGGACTTCCAGACCCAGGGCGTCGACCATATGCCGGTTGCCTGATCTAGGACCGGGTGTACGTGCGCGAAATGCTCACCATCAGAACGGACGACGATGAGATGCAGCTGCTTGTCGTGCACCGTCGCGTAGTCCAGAAGCGGCGCACCGCTGGGATCAGCAATGGTGAAGCTCAAACTGCCACGATCGTTGGGTGCGCCGGGTGCCCGCACCGCGCTGAGCGCGTATCCGTCTTGGGCGAGCGACAACCCCGGCGGATCAGCGGACAAAGGAGATACCGGCAACGCCTGCTCGATCGGCGCGCTGTGATCAACCGCGGGCTCAGCGCCAACGTGCTGAGTGGCCGTCACCGCGGTGTCGGGGTCGACCGCCGCGGCGGTGACGTACGCAGCCGTGAACGCCACCGCCAGTCCCGCACCGAAAGCGGCCAACCGTCCCGCAGCGTTCATGCGACACGCACCGCCGAATAACCGGCCTCGTCGACCGCATGCAGGATCTGGGCGTCATCGACGGGACCGCTGGAAGTCACGATCAGAGTGCCCGTCGAAGCGCTCACCTCGACGTCTTGAACCCCGGCGACCTCGCTGACTTCTTCTCGCACCGACAGCTCACAGTGCCCGCAGGTCATTCCCGTGACGGCGTACGTGATCGTGCTCATGACCGAACTCCCATCTTCAACGCGTGATACCCCTACCCGGTATGCGTACACCAACCTATACCCCTAGAGGGTATGTTGCAAGGGCGGGTTCCTCGGACCCTTGGCGATGCCGCGTCGACGCCGGTCGAGGAATCCGCGACGAAGGGAGAGAACCGATGGGGGTGCGAACGTTGCACGCCGGGGATGACGGCTGGCCGCTCATGGGCGAGGTCGTCGGCCGCGGCGAGCTGATCGTCATGCTGCACGGCGGTGGGCCCGACCACTACAGCATGCGGCCGCTTGCCAATAGACTTGCTGGCCGGTATCGCGTTGCGCTGCCGGATATTCGAGGATATGGAGCATCGCGATGCCCCGACCCGACGTTGCACCGCTGGGATCAGTACGTCACCGACGCCATTGAGATCATGCACGCGCTCGACGCCACGTCCGCCCACTTTGTCGGCGCCGGCCTCGGCGGCACGATTGCCTTGCGGACATGTCTGGAACACCGCCATGTCGCCCGGTCCGCAGTCATCATCAGTGCTGAAGCTATCGAGGACGACGAGGACAAGGCTGCCGACACAGAGCTGATGGACCGTTTCGCCAACCGCGCCCGCTCCCGCGGTTTACAGGCCGCCTGGGAGCTGTTTGTCCCTCATCTTCAGCCGCTCATTGCCAACCTCGTCACCGAGGCCATTCCGCGCGCTGACGCTCAAAGTGCCGCTGTCGCAGCGACAATCGGTCATGACCGCGCTTTCGCGACTGTCGAGGAACTCCGGCGCATCAACACGCCGACGCTCATCATCGCCGGCGACTACTCACGCCACCCTACGCAACTCGCGCGCACCCTCGCCGACGCCCTTCCGCACGGAGAGCTTGCCGAGGTCGCGATGTCCGACCTGCTCGCCAACGCTGAAGACCTGGCGCGCGCCTTCGGCCCGGCAATCGAACAATTCCTCGCCACGTCGGACCGGGACATTTAAGGCCATCAAATAGCGGCGCAGCCCGTCAGGGACACCGAGGTGGCCGCGGTCCGCAGGCCCTTAGCTGCAGCAGGATTTCCCCGTATCGGCCTTGATAGGGCGGCGCCCGCCGGCGATTTGGCTAAACGTGCACAGGGCCACGCACTTGGCGATCGACCGTATGGTTGAACTCTGGGTGAGCCGCCGGAGTTTCTCTTGTGCCGTCATGAACGATAGGCCTCCCAGTCGACGAGGTACCCGCCGTGGATACAACCGCAAAGTACCCCTCGGGGGTATCCCCGCACAATGTGCGACATGTCAGACGTTTGTCGCCAACCTCTGCCATTCGGCGCCTACGCGCTTATTGCCAGCCCTATCTTCGCAGGCCCCGTCAGCGGTACAGATCAACGCCGGCAGTCGCGGCAACGTTACTTGCGCGTCGAGCACCTGGCCAGTGGCGCAAACTCGGACGTAGCCGAGGATCGCCGTCCTGCAATGACTTCTCACTGCTTACCGCCATCGAGGATCTGAGACACGCCGTGTGGGACAAGAAATGAGACATCGCGACTTGGCGCTATGCGGCCGGCAACGTGGGCAGCCCAGGGCGGTCTCATTTCTTTAAAAACGAGACAGCAGGGGAGATCGTGCGGAGACGTCCGTACTTGAAGGTGAAGCGCTTGCCGGCTCTTTACGCGCACAATCGGCATATGAGAGTGGAAATTGTCTATTTCGACGGGTGCCCGAATTGGCAGGAAGCCGGTGCTCGTGTGGGCGCGGCAGCAGCCGGATTGGCCGACGTCGAGATCACGTATCGGCGGGTCACTACGGACGAAGAGGCAGCCGCCTTGCCGTTCGCGGGCTCTCCCACCATCCTCATCGACGGCACAGACGCTTTTGACGATGCGGTACCGGTGACGGAGTTGGCGTGCCGGGTGTATCAGACCGATACCGGACTGATGGGGTTGCCAACGGTCACCCAGCTGAACGAAGCGTTGCGGCGCCGACAGTCGCGCAGCTAACCGATGCGTGGGCACTAATGTGAGACAGCAAACGGATCGCCGCGTTGGTTCTAACGAGACAAGGGCGCCTTATCCGCGCTCCAGAGCTTGGTCGAGTGCCGTAGTCAGGTCGTCGTAGCTGCGCGGCTGGATCCGCTCGTTGTTGATGAAGAAGGTGGGTGTTCCCTGTACACCGAGTGCGGTGCCGTCGGCGATGTCGAGTTGGATGCGTTGCAGGGTTGCGGGGTCGTTGTAGGTGGCGTCGAAGGCCTCCATCTCCAAGCCCAGCTGTTGGGCAAAGCCCCGGAAGACGTCGTCGGCGGGAACTTGTTGCTCGCCCCACTCTGCTTGTGTCTCATACATTTTGCGGTACATGGCTTCGAGTTGACCTTGTTGGGCGGCGGCTTCCACCGCGCGTGCGGCGCGTTCGGCGTTGAAGTGCGAGCGCAGCGGAAAGTAGCGCAGCACGAAGTTCACCCGGTCGCCGTACTCGGCGCGGAGCTGCTCGATGGCGGGATAGAGTGCCCGGCAGCCTTCGCATTCGAAGTCGAGAAACTCGACGAAGTAGACCTCGCTGTCGGGAACCGAGTTGAGCCGGTGGCTGTTTTCCCGGACCGTCTGCCCGGCTGACCCGTCGTCGACTGCGATGTCGGGAGCTGAGCCGGTATCGCGCACGGAGAGAAACACGACGGTCCCCACGGTCGCGACCGCGATGACCAAGAGCGTGAGGAGCACGCGGGTACTGGCCAGGATCGAGCCGGGGCCTTTCATCTTCATATCAACGTACTTTAGTATATCGATATGGCCGAGCCGGTGGACACCTGCGACCTGCTGTGTTTGGACCTCCCGCATGCAGAGTCCATCCGGGCCGCGGTGCCCGACAACGCCACCGTGCAGGCCGCAGCCGCAGCCGCGCGTGGCCTGGCGGACGGCACCCGGCTGTCCATAGCGGCCGCGTTGGCCACTGGCGAGGAATTGTGCGTCTGCGACATGGCCTGGGTGGTGGGGTTGTCTCAGGGTTTGGTGTCACACCATCTGCGTCAGCTCAAGAATGCGTCGTTGGTGTCCTCGCGGCGCCAGGGGAAGTTGGTGATGTATCGGCTGACCGAGCGTGGGCGCCAGTTGACGGCCGCGGTGTTGTCCGGTGTGGCCGCGGTTGCTGGAGAGAGTCCGAATCGTGGCTGATGCGTGCTGCAGCCCGTAATCCGATGCCGAGTTCAGGGCGGGTCCTGAAAGTGTTGACAAGTAACGAATGCCGCTGGTGGCGGTGGCCGTCTTGCGGTCGTGACCGCACTGCCGACCGTACGACAGGAGCGAGTGTGATGCCAAGGATCAGTGCGCAGGCCCGCCTGGTGTATCGCAGCGAAATGGACGCCGCCATGAAAGCCGAGGATTCGCTGGTGCGATGGCGACATCTGGAGAGGGCTCACATCGTGTCGCAGCCAGATCCATGGCTGCACACCTGCAACCACGCCGCCATGCTGGTGTTGGCCGTGCGCCAGCACGACCGCCGCGAAGCGCTCGGGCAGGTGCTGCGCCTCATGGTCGCTGCCCCTGGGTCGATGACCGGTCGGTATCCCGTCGGCAACACCGGCCGTGTCACGGCGGGGCTGATGACACCGATGCCCGTCCCCGACGACCTCGCCGCAGTCTTAACCAGCAGGTGAACACCGCCACGGCGATCTCGCACTCAAAGCTGCTGTCCAGTGAGGAGTCATCGCTCGGTGGTCAGCCGATCGAGTAGAGGCCGTAGGTCTTCGGCTAGTAGTGCCATGAGGTACACCGCGGCGACCCGTTGGCGGTCGAGGACCATCGTGGTGGGGACCACGCTGGTCGGATAGGTGCGTCCCAGGGTGATGAGGCTGCGCATTGCGGGGTCGAAAATGGAGGGATATTGCACGTTGCGGTCAGTGACGGAATCGCGTGCAGTATCTCTGTTGTCGCGTACGTCGATACCCAGGAACTGCACACCGCGGTCGCGGTATTCGGCGTAGACCGTCTCCAGTTCCGGAGTTTCGGTGCGGCAGGGCGCACACCACGAGCCCCACACGTTGATCAGGACCACCTTCCCGGTGAAATCCGACAGCCAGATCGTTTCGTCGGTGAACAAGTCGGGGCCGTTCAGGTCGCCGATCGTCACCCGACTCGAAGGTGGGTCGTAGAAGATCGCGGTCTGGCCGCCGGGGGAAACGAAGTCGAACGTACCGCCTTGGGCGACGGCATCCTCACCAGTGGTGCAGCCGGTGACCTGGGCTGCCGCGATGACAAGGGCTGCCGCAACGGCCACTATTTGCCTGACGCTACGCATGAAACCTCCTTCACCACAAGCGTTCTGGCGTTGATGTGGCGCGCGGGCGGGGCCTGCCTCACTCTGAGAAGACCAGGCCGCTGACCAGGATGAAGATGCCGAGGGCGATCAAGACGATCGGGAACAGCACGTGTTCCCAGCGTTCGAGGACCTCGGCGATCGGCCGGCGGGTGGCGACGAATTTGGCGGCGACGACGAGGTCCGCGACGAGCACGAGGAAGACGACGCAGTAGGCCACCACGGCCGCGGGTCCCACGCTGAGGAAGACCGGGACGTAGACGCCGATGTTGTCCCCGCCATTGGCAAAGGTGACTGCCGCGACGGTCCAGATGCCGACGTTCTTACCCGCGACTCTTCCATCGTCGTCGTCATCGTCGTTTCCACGCCAGGCTTCCCATGCCGCCCACAGTCCCAGGGCCAGGGGTATGAGCCCGAAGTACGGAATGATCTCCGGGGGAAGGAACGCCCCGGCACCCAACGTCACCAGCACCGCCGCGCCCAGAATCCCCGCAAACCCTAGGTACTGGCCTGCGGTGATCCGGGCCGTTGTTCCGCGTTGCCCCGCGCCGCGGGCGAAGAACAGCGACAGCACGATGATGTCGTCGATGTTGGTGACGATGAACAGGCCGATCGCGGGCAGAACTGACGACAGGATCATGCGCCGGCCCCCGTGGCTGCGGTGTCGCTGGTGCGCCAGCTCGCCACAGCGAGGACGGCTCCGCCGCCGACGACGAAGACGTCAGCGAGGTTGAAGGTCGGAAACCAGCCCGTGTGCTGGTAGTCGGTGACCAGTCCGTCAGCGGCGCGATCGATCAGGTTGGCCACCGCGCCACCCAGCATCGCGGCCAGCGCCAGCACGACGGGCAGCGCGGCGGTGCGAGTGACGCGGACCGCGAACACCGCGAGTGCGACCACGATCACGCCGGTGACGCCGAGCAGGACCGCTGGGGGCAGGGTGTCGCCGAGACTGAATGCCACCCCGGGGTTGAACGCCAGCCGCAGGTGCAGCAGACCGAGATCTGTTGAGCTGCCATCGTTCAGCGCCCGGGCGGCCCACGTCTTCAGTCCCAGATCAAGTCCGGCGGCGATGACCGCCGTGGCGGCCAGGGTGATCCGGCCCCGAATTACCCTGGCCTCGGCGCCGGTGTGGCCAGCGGTCACGACGGCGCGCCCACCGGCGCCGCGCGGGTGTCGCTGGCGGCCGGATCGACCGGCGCAGCGGCCAGTGGCTTGGTGCGCCCAGCCCGCACACCGTTGGCGATGACCACGATCTCGGCGAGTTCGTGGACCAGCACCACGGCGGCCAGCCCGAGCACCCCGAACAGTGCCAGCGGCACCAACGCGATGATCAGGCCCAGGGATAGGCCGACGTTTTGCAGCATGATCCGCCGCGCCCGGCGCGCGTGGGTGAACGTCTGGGGCAGGTGGCGCAGGTCTTCGCCCATCAACGCCACGTCCGCGGTTTCGATGGCCACGTCGGTGCCCATCGCGCCCATCGCGATACCGACGTCGGCGGTGGCCAGCGCGGGAGCGTCGTTGACGCCGTCGCCGACCATCGCCGTGGGGCGCTGGGCCCGCAGCTCTTCGATCAGTCGCGCTTTGTCTTCGGGGCGCAGCTCGGCGTGCACGGCGTCGATCCCGACGTCGCGGGCCAAAGCCGCTGCGGTGGCCTGGTTGTCGCCGGTGAGCATGGCGACGTGGTAGCCGTCGCGGCGCAGCCGGGCGACCACCTCGGCGGCCTCGGGGCGCAGCTCGTCGCGCACGGCGATGGCACCGATGACCTGGCTGTCGTGTTCGACGAGGACGGCGGTGGCCCCCGCCTGCTGCATGCACGCGACCTCCTCGGCGAGCGGGCCAGGGTCGAGCCAGCCGGGGCGGCCCAGACGAAGCGTGTGCCCATCGCGGCGTCCGGTGAGCCCGGCGCCGGTGACGGCCTCCACGTCGGTGGCAGGGATGACGTCCTCGACGGCGGCGAGGATCGCCGCGGCCAGCGGGTGCTCGCTGCGCGCTTCCAGAGCCGCAGCCAGATCCAGCACCTGCTCGCGGGTGGCGCCGTGGGTGGTGGCCACGTCGATGACTGCGGGCCGGTTCGCGGTGAGCGTCCCGGTCTTGTCCAACGCGACACCGCGGATCTTGCCCAGCCCTTCCAGCGCGGCGCCGCCCTTGACCAGCGCACCGAGCTTGCTGGCGGCGCCGATGGCGGCCACCACGGTGACGGGCACCGAGATCGCCAGGGCGCACGGCGAGGCGGCGACCAGCACCACCAGGGCACGTTCGATCCAGGTGGCCGAGTCCCCGAGCAGGCTGCCGATCACCGCGATCAGCGCCGCGACGATCATCACCCCGGGAACCAGGGGTTTGGCGATGCGGTCAGCCAGGCGTTGGGAGGCGCCCTTGCGGGACTGTTCGGCCTCCACGATGCGCACGATGCGGGCCAGCGAGTTGTCCTCGGCGGTGGTGGTGACCTCCACCTCGAGCACCCCGGTGCCGTTGATCGACCCCGCGAACACCTCATCACCGGGCCCAGCCTCCACGGGGACCGACTCACCGGTGATGGCCGAGACATCCAGCGCGGTGCGGCCGTCGCGGATGATGCCGTCGGTGGCGACGCGCTCACCGGGCTTGACCAGCATCCGGTCGCCGATCCGCACATCGGCTGTCGCCACGGTCTTTTCGCTACCGTCACGCAGCACTGTCGCTTCGTCGGGCACCAGCGACAACAGTGCGCGCAGTCCGCGGCGAGTGCGCGCCAGCGAGTACTCCTCCAGTCCCTCGCTGATGGAGAACAGGAAGGCCAGCATGGCGGCCTCACCCACCTCGCCGAGGATCACCGCGCCCACGGCGGCGATGGTCATCAGCGTGCCCACGCCGATCTTGCCCTTGGCCAGCCGTGTGAGGGTGGACGGCACGAAGGTATAGGCGCCGGCCAGCAGCGCCACCGCTTCCAGCGTGCGCACGACCGGCTCGGCGACGTCGAGGAACCCGGCGATCACCGCTGCCAGCAGGAACACCCCCGAAATGGCGGCGAACTGCAGTTCCTTGATCTGCCACAGCCGCTCGGGCTCACGCTCCTCCTCGTCGGCGCCGCGGGGTTCGTCGTTGCCGCAGCCGCAGGCGTCGCTCATCAGCGAGTCTCCTTCGTGCTGGTCGTCGCGTCGGTGCGGGAGCGGGTGCCGTAGGTGGGGCACAGTGCGACGGCGTTGCCGGTGGCGGCGAGCAGTGTTTCGGCGGAGGCGAGCAGGTCGAGCAGTTCGGGGCGGGTCAGCGAGTAGAACACCTGCCGGCCCTCGGGGCGGCCGGTGACCAGCCCGCAGTCCCGCAGGCACGCCACATGCGCCGACACGGTGGACTGGGCCAACCCCAGCTCTCCGATCAGGTCGGCCACGCGGGCCTCCCCGTCAGCGAGGCGGCGCACGATCGCCAACCGAGCCGAATCGGAGAGGCTGTGAAATAGCGCCACCGCCGCATCCAGATTCGAGGAGTTTCCTGGGGCGCTGCCGCCGAGGCACGCATCCGATTTATTCATCGCCATATGACGATTATGACCGGTTAGCAGCGATACTTTTCGCTGGGGTCGGGCGTCGACGTCTCGGTGCCGTTCGTCGCCGCGGTGGCGGTGGGTGTGAGGGTGCATCCGCCGTCGCGGGTGAACGGGTAGATCATCTGGCGCAGGTAGCCGCTGGGGTAGTCGGGTTTGGCGGCCATGCCGAGTTGGGTGGAGTCGAATCGTCGGGCGGGGTCGTAGGAGTAGGTGCGCAGCAGGTGATCCCACACCAGGGTGAACAGTCCGAAGTTGACGTCACCGATGCCGGCCCACTTGAGGTGGTGAAAGCGGTGGCCTTCGTTGAGGGCTAGGACGTACTTGGCGGGACCGATGCGGTAGTCGGCGTTGGAGTGCTGCAACAGCAGCTGGATTGCCACGGCCAGCGCCAACACGGAGGCCACGTTGACGGGCAGGCCGATCAGGATCAGGGGGGCCACGCCGGCGGCCATCTCGGCGGTTTGGTGTAGGGGGTGTTTCATCAGGCCGTTGAGGCCGTAGAAGCGGGTGATGCTGTGGTGCACCGCGTGGAATCGCCACAGCACGCCGATCTTGTGGCTGGCCAGGTGTACGACGGTGATGCCGAAATCCGCGACCAGGATCGCGGCTAGCACCTGTGCGACGAACGGCCAACTGTACGGCCACAACTGGGGCGCGGGCACGATCGCGGCGAGCAGCGGGATGGCGGCCACGCTGCCCAGGATGAGGGTTTCGTTGACCGCGACGTGGATGCGGTCGCGGGTGCTATCGGCACGGTCGTGGTTCCACTCGGGGTCATACGGGATGACCCGTTCGACCAGAAACGCCGTCGCGATCGCGACGACCAGAATGACCATCAACCAGTACTTCGGTGCCCCGGCCGCGGCCACGGCGATACCCGCGCCGTTGAGGCCGATCAGCATGAACGGCACATAGCCGTACCGGGCCACCACCTGAACCGCGCTGGTGGCCATCGATGTCATGGAAGTCGTACTCATGCCTTGATCGTCGCGGCCGCCGCCACGGCGGGGCTTGAACGATTCGGCTAACCGGTGCTGTCGAGATCCCAGGACACGTGCCGGCTCAACACCGAGGGCGCCAAGCCGAACATCTCGCGGGTCGTGCGAGAAAGGTGCGCGCTATCGGCGAAACCCGCACCGTGCGCCGCCCCAGTGAGGTCGTCCCCGGACTGCACGCGGGTGATCGCGATCCGCAGCCGCGACCACAACACGTAACGGCGTAACGGAATCCCGACCTGCTCAGTGAACAAATGCGTCAGCCGACTCGGCGAAATCCCGACCCGTGCAGCTAATTCTGTACCGCTGACCGGGCCCGCCGCCACAAGGTCAGGCAACAGCCGCAACGCGTCAACGATGGCGGGATGGTGCGCCCTGTCGTCTACGGCAAGGACGGGCGCCAGGTGCGCGATCAGCTCGTCGACCACCGTGGCCAGCGCTCGCCGACGGGTGAACGTCAGCACCGGGGCAACAGTCCACCCAGAGTGGACCGCACGCAGCTGCGCAGACCGTCCCGGCGCGGACTCCGGCTCCAGGAACACCACCGTGCCCTCCGGCGCTCCGACCTCGACTCGATGGGGGGCATCGGCGGGCACGACCACCTTCGTGCCGCGGTGCCGCGCGCCGTGCTCGTCAAGCACCGTGAACGCCGTTGTCGCGGTGATGATCTGCACGGCGTGATGGGCGTGGGCATCGGTGGTGCCGATGGACCCGGTGAACGCCAACACCCCCGGACGCAGCAGTGCCGCACCGCCCCAGCGCGGCTCCACGCCGAGATCAAGGCCGGACCTATTCATCGCCATCGAACGATGGTCATTCTGAATGCGTCGACATTGCGGTGGCGATGCGGTCCAGGGCTGCGACATTGACGCGGTAGTAGGCCCACTTGCCGCGTTGGTCGCGGCTGACGAGGCCGCTGTCGACGAGCAGCTTCATGTGATGGGACACCGTGGGTTGGCTCAGCCCAAGTGGCTCGGTGAGGTCGCAGATGCAGGCTTCCCCACCGTCTGATGCGGCGATGAGCGACACCAGTTTGACCCGTGCCGGGTCGGCAAGCGCCTTGAACACCGAGGCGAGTCGTTCGGCGGCAGCGGTGTCCAGCACGCCGCCGGTCAGCGGTGAGCAGCAGCTGGCCACATCACTTGAGGTCAACGGTGCGGTCGCGGTTGCCATGTCCTCATGATGGCACACGCATTGACAAACGTCGATGCGTCAAGCACGATCAGTCCCATCGAAGAACGTCGATGAGAGGAGTGGGGCATGTCAGAGCTGCCCGTCGTAGTGATCGGGGCCGGACCGCTGGGTCTGGCGGCGGCCGCGCATCTACTGGAGCGCGGACTCACCCCGCTGGTGTTGGAGGCCGGCCAAGGTCCAGGATCGGCCGTCGAGCAGTGGGAGCACGTGCGCACGTTCTCCCCGTGGCCCGAACTGGTGGACCCCGCCGCCGAACGACTGTTGGAGCCGACGGGCTGGACGGCCTCCGCTTCCGGATTCCCGACCGGCCGGGAGTGGATCGACGACTACCTGGCACCGTTGGCGGGCGCCTTGGGTGAACGGGTCCAGTACGGCGCGCGAGTGGAGGCGGTGTCCCGGTTGGGCCGGGACCGGCTCGTCACGCCTGGTCGTGCCGAGACGCCGTTCGTCGTGCACGTGAGCAACGCTGACGGAACGGAGTGCCGGGTGCAGGCCCAGGCGGTCATTGACGCCTCGGGCACCTGGGGCCAGCCCAACCCTGCTGGCGCTGACGGGGTTCCGGCGATCGGGGAACGCGCGGCAGCGACCTCCGGGGTGCTGACCTATGTTCCGCCGACCCTCGCGCAGGCCTCAAGTTTGGCAGGCAAGCACGTGGTGGTGGTCGGCAGCGGGCATTCGGCGATGACCGCGGTGATCCAGCTCGGCGAGGTGGTCCGCAAGGATCCCTCGACGACGGTGACGTGGGTACTGCGCCGCGGGGTCTCCGAGGACACCTTCGGCGGGGGCGCCGCCGATGAACTGCCCCAGCGCGGCGCTCTGGGTGTGCGATCCAAGGAAGCGGTCGAGGCGGGCCGGGTGTCGCTGTCGACCGGATTCCGCACCGAGCGCATCGATCTGGTCGACGGCCGCGCGGTGGTGACCGCCGAGGACGGGCGCGCTTTGGCGCCAGCCGATCACGTGGTGGTGCTCACCGGGTTCCGGCCGGACCTGTCGTTCCTGTCGGAGATGCGCATCGCGCTGGACCCGATCCTGCAGGCCCCGATCAACCTGGCAGGCTCGATCGATCCGAACATGCACTCCTGCGGCAGCGTATTGCCGCACGGCGCCGCCGAATTGGCCCACCCCGAGCCGAATCTGTACATCGTGGGCATGAAGTCCTACGGCCGGGCGCCGACGTTCCTGGCGATGACCGGCTACGAGCAGGTCCGCAGCATCGCCGCCGAGCTGGCCGGCGACCACGAGGCCGCGAGCCGGGTCGAGCTGACGTTGCCCGATACCGGGGTGTGCAACGGGGCGGGCTTGTTCGACAGCCCCGAGGGCGAGAACGCCGGGGGCGGGTGCTGCGGACCAGCCCCGACGTCGCAGAACTCGGCACCGCAGCTGCTGTCGTTGTCGCTGAACCCCATTGGCGGATGACCCAGGCCAATCCTCATCCGGCGCCCGGTGCAGCTCACGGGCTGCGCTGGGTGTTGGTGACGTTGTGTGTCACCGAGATCAGCAGCTGGGGCGTGCTGTACTACGCCTTCACCGTGCTTTCGGAGCAGATCAGCGCCGACACCGGCTGGTCCCCGCCGGCGGTGACGGCCGCGTTCTCCGCGGGGTTGGTGACCGCGGCATTGGTGGGCATCCCTATTGGGCGGTGGTTGGACCGGGTGGGTCCGCGCTGGATCATGACCGCCGGCTCCATCCTGGGCAGCCTCGCGGTGGTGGCGGTTGTGACGGCGCCGAACTACGGCTGGTTCGTCGCGGCCTGGGTGCTGGCCGGGGTGGCGATGAGCGCGGTGTTCTATGCGCCCGCGTTCGCGGCGCTGACCCGGTTCTTCGGCACCGACGCCGTGCGTGCACTGACCGCGTTGACGCTGGTGGCTGGTTTCGCCAGCACCGTGTTCGCCCCTTTAACCGCGGCACTGTCAGCCCAGATGAGTTGGCGTCACACGTATCTTGTTCTGGCTGCCGTGATGGCGGTGATCACCATCCCGGCGCACTTCTTCGGCTTGCGGCGCCCATGGCCGGCGGTGACCACCACGCATCAGCATGTCGAGGCGCCGACCCGCACCGCTCGGAGCGGGCCGTTCCTGGCGTTGATCGCGGCGTTCGCGCTCGCCGGGCTCGCCTCGTATGCGGTGATCGCGAACCTGGTGCCGTTGATGAGTCAACGTGGCATCAGCACCGGTGCCGCGGCGGTTGCGCTTGGCTTGGGCGGCGCCGGGCAGGTGTTGGGCCGCCTGGGCTATCAGAGGTTGGTGCGCCGCGTCGGTGTCGTGCCCCGCACGGTGCTCGTCATGGCCGGCGTCGCCGCCACCACCGCGCTGCTGGGGCTGTTCAGCAGTTTCGCTGCGCTGGTCGTGGTGGCGATCGGGGCGGGAGTGATCCGCGGCATCATGACCTTGCTGCAGGCCACCGCGGTCACCGAAAGGTGGGGCCCCACCCATTACGGCCATCTCAGCGGCATCCTGTCCGCGCCGATCATGATCGCTACCGCGGTCGGCCCGTTCGTCGGCGCGGCTCTGGCCAGCCTTCTCGGTAGCTACGCCGCGATGTTCGTCGCCCTCGGTGCGATCGCCGCAGCGGGGGCACTGATAGCGGTGGCCACCAGGCCCCGGGTTCAGACCCCCGCTCCGGTCGTCCGGATCTAGCCGCTTTCGGCGTGGGCTCCGATCCGGTGCAGCCGGGAGGTCAGCTGAATGCCTTCGCCCGGAGGTGGCGCGCCCAGGTCTGGGTGGCCATTTGCGTTGCATCCCAGGGTGATCCCAGCGGCGGGGTGTAGGACAGGTCCAGCTCGGAGAAGCCCTCGACGCTCATCTCGTGAAACAGTGCGGCAGCGTAGGTGTCGACCCGCTTGGACACCTCGGCGCTGCGGTGTCCGACCAGCTGGGCACCCAACAGCCGGCCGGTATGTTCGTCGCCGGTGATTCGGATGTGAATCGGGGTGGCGCCCGGGTAGTAGGCCTTGTGGTCATCCGGGGTGGCCGTGGTGGTGACCGGTGTCCACCCGCGGTCGGCGGCCAGCACTTCGTGATCACGCAGCCCGGTCCGGGCGGCCACCAAGTCGAAGACCTTGACCACCTGGGCGCCGAGGCTGCCGGCGAACCGCGCTGAACCGCCGACAGCGTTCTCCCCCGCGACCCGGCCTTGCTTGTGGGCGGTGGTGCCCAGCGGCAGCCACGTCACGCCGAGGAGGCGGTGGTGGGTGTGTACGCAGTCCCCGGCGGCGAACACATCCGGCAGGTTGGTGCGCATCGCCTCATCGACGGCGATCGCGCCTTTGATTCCGAGTTCGGCGCCGGCGTCGACGGCCAGCTCCACATCAGGCTTCACACCGACCACGACGAGCACGAAATCGACTGTCTGCTGCAGTGTTTCACCACCACGGTGGGCGGTCACCGTGATCGCTCCGGTGTCTGTGCGGGTGACGGCGGAAACGGTGGTGTGGGTGAGGACCTGCACGCCGTGGCGTTCCAGTGCGTCGTGGACCAAGGCGCCCAGCTCGGGATCGACGGTCGGCAACACCTCGGCTAGCGCCTCGATCTGGGTGACGGCAATACCGCGGGTGGTGAGCCCTTCGGCCATCTCCAGGCCGATGTAACCGGCGCCGATGATGACCGCGGTGGCTGGTTGGCGTTGCTCCAGGGAGTCCATGACGGCGAAGGTGTCGCCCATCGAATGCAGCAGGTGCACGCCATCTTTGGGGCCGAGGGCGTCCGGTCCGGTCAGTCCGGTGATGGGTGGGCGGGCACTGACGGCGCCGGTGCCCACGATCAGGGCGTCATAGGACAGTTCGGTGGGTGCCCCGGTGGGGTCGAGGACGTCGAGGGTGTGTTCGGCGGCGTTGATTCCGGTGGCGCGGGTGTCGGTGAGGACCCGCATGCCGGTGGCGGCCAGGTCGTCGGCGGTGCGGTGCGCCAGATGGGTCCAGTGCGAGACCTCCCCGGAGACGTAATAGGGGATGCCGCAGATGGAGAAGTTGGGATAGGCGTCGGCGACGACCACGGTGACGTCGGTGCTGGGGTCGAGTTCACGGATGCGCAGGGCAGCGCTGATTCCGGCGTCGCTGCCGCCGATGGCGACGATATGGCGTGCGGGCATGACGAAGTCTCCTCGGTACATCGAGTGGGAAGGGTGGGTGCTGCCGCGGTGCAGCGTGAAAGCGAGCTGCGTCAGGCAGATGCGTTGGTGAGCGTGGTGTGGAGGCGTTGCACGCGGGCGATGATGTCGTCGCGGACCAGGCGCATCCGGTCTAGGCCGTCGATGCCGCGCTCAGACGGTTCGTCGGTGTCCCAGTTCTCCACCCGGGTGCCCGGCAGCGGATCGAGTAGGGCTTCCCGGCCGAGGGTGACCACCAGATCGACGTCGCGGGCCAGCTCGTAGTCCACCGGCGTGGGCTGCTCACCGGCGATGTCGACGCCCACCTCCAACAGGGCTTGGGCGGACAGATCGTTGACCGCGGCACCAGGTTTGGTGCCGGCCGAATACACGGCCACGGTGTCCCCGGCGAGCTGACGCATGAGACCAGCCGCCATCTGCGACTTGCCGCCGTTCTTCACGCACACGAACAACACCGAAGGTGTCGAAGAGTCAGTCATCGGGTCCTGTGCTCCTAGTTCTGCCGTGCGGTGACATGGAGTTCCGCGAGGAGGCGGCGGACGCGTTCTTCGAGGTCGTCGCGGATCGGGCGGACCGCATCGACGTCCTGGCCTTCCGGGTCGGGTAGGTCCCAGTTCTCATAGCGCTTGCCGGGGAAGATCGGGCAGGCATCTCCGCAGCCCATAGTGATCACCACGTCGGCTGCCTGGACGATCTCGTCGGTCCAGGGTTTGGGGAACTCCCCGGTGATGTCGATGCCAACCTCGGCCATCGCCACGACCGCGGACGGGTTGATGGCATCGCCAGGTTCGGAGCCTCCCGACCAGGCCACCGCGTCCTCGCCGGCGAGATGGGTGAAGAAGCCCAGCGCCATCTGAGACCGGCCGGCGTTGTGGGTGCACAGGAACAGCACCGTGGGCTTGCCGTCGCTGATCTTGCCCTCGACTCGGGCCAGGGCGTGCAGGCGTTGACGGGCGAACCTTTCGGCCAATAAGGGCAGAAAGTTGGGGACGGTGGCGCGGCCGGCGAACTGGTCATAGGAGGTGCTCAGGAACCTCTCGATGGTCTCGACGCCGAAGCTGGCGCCGAAGTCGCGTTCCAACCGGGTGGCCGCGGTCTTGAGTGCGTGCTGTTGATCGATCGAGAGGTCGCGGTGCGAACGCAGGGCGGCGGGGCTGTCAAACATGGTGTTACGACTCCTGTGTCGTGGACGGGTGGATTGCGGCGGGTTCGGTGGTGTGGTCGCGGAAGCGTCGGCGCAGCGCCAGCGAGACGTAGACCAAGGCGACCAGCACGGGAACCTCGATCAGTGGGCCCACCACCCCGGCCAGGGCTTGCCCGGAGGTGGCGCCGTAAGTGGCGATCGCGACCGCGATGGCCAACTCGAAGTTGTTGCCCGCCGCGGTGAACGCCAAGGTGGTGGTTCGTTGATAGCCCAGGCCGATCGCGGCGCCCAGCAGATAGCCACCGCCCCACATGATCGCGAAGTACACCAGCAGGGGCAGCGCGATCCGCACCACGTCGAGAGGCCGGCTAGTGATCTGTTCACCTTGCAGCGCAAAGAGAATCACGACGGTGAACAGCAGCCCATAGAGCGCCCACGGCCCGATCCGGGGCAGGAACTTCGACTCGTACCAGTCGCGGCCCTTGGCCTTCTCGCCGATCCGACGCGACAAGTACCCGGCCAACAGGGGGATACCGAGGAAGATGAGAACCGATTTGGCGATCTGCCACGGCGAAGTGTCGATGGTGGTCTGCTCCAGACCCAGCCAGCCGGGCAGCACCGACAGGTAGAACCAGCCCAAGACCGCGAACATGATGACCTGAAAAATCGAGTTCAACGCCACCAACACGGCGGCGGCTTCCCGATCGCCGCAGGCCAGGTCATTCCAGATGATGACCATGGCAATGCAGCGCGCCAGCCCGACGATGATCAGCCCAGTCCGGTACTCCGGCAGATCGGGCAGCATCAGCCACGCCAGCGCGAACATCAACGCCGGCCCGAACACCCAGTTCAAAAATAACGAGCTGAGCAGCAGTTTGCGGTCCCCGGTCACGGTATTGAGGCGGTCATAGCGGACCTTGGCCAGCACCGGATACATCATGATCAACAGGCCCAGGGCGATCGGCAACGAAATCCCGTCGATCTGCACACTTTCCAGCGCGGTATTCAGACCCGGGATCCATCGACCCAGCAGCAGGCCGGCGACCATCGCGACACCGATCCACACAGGTAAGAAGCGGTCCAAAGTGGACAACTTGGCGATCACCGGCGCTGAGGAACTCGAGGCCACCGTGTCGGTCATGCCGTCACCCCCGCCAGCGCGGCCGCGTTGAGATCCAACAACGCCGAGAGGTCACGCAGCGCTTCCGGGACCACGGCGTAGTACACCCACGACGCCCTACGCTCAGAAGTGAGCAGGCCGGCGGCACGCAGGACCTTGAGGTGATGCGACACCGTGGGCTGGGAGACGTCGATGCCACCCGAGACGTCACACACGCACGCCTCCCCACCGGAATGACTGGCGATCGCACTGAACAGCCGCAGCCGCACCGGATCAGCCAGCGCCTTCAACTTCTTGGCCATCTCGGCAGCCGCCGGCTCAGTCAGTGGCTCGCGCAACAGCGGTGGCGTGACGCAGCAAGCATCTGCGGCCAGTCCCTCCGGATTCGACATACATCGATATTGACGACTATCGAACCAAGATGCAAGCGAACGATGTGTGAACACCGCACGCCGCGCGCACCCGGCCCGTCCCCGCAGTCCGCCAACACACTTTGCAGACCAACGCGGCGCCTTTATCGAATCTTCATCGAAGGACTAAGAAAGCCAAACGACGCATCAGCACACTGAGGGCATACCCGTGAACGGTGCGCCGTCGCCCGCGACCGGCCCTCACGACGCGCCAGAGGGTGCCCCGCCCGTAAGCCGATGACGACAACCCGATACGGAGAGCCCCACTCATGCCGCAGACAGGCTGTCCCCCACAGCTTCGAGCGACGACGCACTGGCTGCGCACGACCGTCGTCGCGGTGGCGGTGCTGCTGATAGCGGCCGCCTGCACCTCGACTCCGGCGGCGGCGCCCACCCCCGACGTCATCACCGACAAGGGCACGCCCTACGCAGACTTGCTCGTACCGAAACTCGAAGCGTCCGTCACCGATGGTGCAATCGGCGTCGCTGTCGACTCCCCCGTAACCGTTACCGCCGGCGGCGGTGTTCTCGGCCAAGTATCGCTGACCAACGAGGCGGGCGAACTTGTCGACGGGCAGCTGGGCCCCGACGGCGTTACCTGGTCCTCGGCGGAACCGCTTGGCTACAACAAGCAGTACACCCTGCAGGCGCACGCACAAGGACTTGGCGGAACGACAAGCACCAGCGCAACATTCGAAACCCATTCCCCCGAAAACCTGACGATGCCCTACGTGTTGCCCAATGACGGCGAAACGGTGGGCGTGGGTCAACCCATTGCGATTCGCTTTGACGAGAACATCACGAACCGAGCGGCGGCCCAGCAGGCGATCACCGTGACCACGAACCCATCGGTTGAGGGTGCGTTCTACTGGCTCAGCAATCGTGAAGTCCGCTGGCGCCCCGCCGAGTACTGGGAGCCCGGCACGAAGGTTGAGGTGTCAGTTAAGGCTTACGGTGTCGACTTCGGCGACGGGCTCTTCGGCCAGGATGACGTCACCACGCGCTTCACCATCGGCGACCAGATCATCGCCACCGCCGATGACGCCACCAAGACGATGACCGTGCGGCGCAACGGCGAAGTCGTCAAAACCATGCCCCTGTCCATGGGCAAAGCCACAACACCCACCGACAACGGCGCCTACATCATCGGCGACCGTTACTCATTCCTGGTGATGGATTCGTCCACCTACGGAGTCCCCGTCAACTCACCCGACGGGTACCGCACCGAAGTCGAATGGGCAACGCAAATGTCGTACAGCGGCATCTACGTGCACTCGGCCCCATGGTCGGTGGGCAGCCAAGGCATCGCCAATGTCAGCCACGGATGTCTCAACGTCAATCCAGCGAATGCCCGCTGGTTCTACGACAACACCCGACGCGGCGACATCGTCGAAGTGATCAACACGACCGGCCCCACCCTTTCAGGAACCGACGGTCTCGGCGACTGGAACGTCCCCTGGGAGCAATGGAAGACCGGAAACGCCAACCTCTGACCATCGAAAGGTGCTTGACAAGCCGATACTGCTTCACTGCACGGAGACTCTTAATGCCATTGTCCCGCAGTACCTTTGAGTGCCGTTCCGAAGGGCCGTTGCCATTCGGGCGGTTGTCGCGCAGCTGGAGCCCGTCAACTCCCCGGTGACCGAAGGCGGTGCGCTGCCGCCGACGATGCTTCACGTGACCGCTCGGGGCAGAACGACTGACCCCGACGACCGTCCATAGTGCCCCCTTCTCCGTGAAGCTCGCACAATGTGCGTTCACCCCAGGCGCTATTCACGCGCGCCTTCCCGACCGCGAAACGCCTGAGCCCGGTAATGCAGCATCCAAATCGCCAACTGCCGCAGCGAATTTCACCATTGTAATTATGTGGCTGCTGTTACTGGTGGGGCTTTTGTGAGTTACGCTTTTCTACGTAGGAGCTACGTATTTTGGTGCTGCGCCGTGCGTATGCGATTCAGCCCCGCTAGTGGTGCGTGATAGCTCACCGCGCGGAGCACCGAGGAGAAGACATGGGATTACACGTTCGAAGCAAGGGTGCGGCAGCTGCCCGTGCCGATCGCTGCGACCCCGCAACTCGTGTAGCGGGCCGCGTTCGACGGCTCCCCGGTGTGATCGCCATCGTCGTCGCGCTCCTCCTCGCGTGCGCACCGATCACGTCGGCCCAACCTGCCGCCGGCCCGTGGGACCCACTGCTGCCAAAGATGCCGAGCGCGGGCGCTCCCGGCGATCCGGTTGCCATCGCGAACGCATCCCTGCAGGCAACGGCCATGGCGACGCAGACAGCCATGAGCATGGGTCGCAGCTTCCTCAGCAGCCTGGGAATTGTCAGTCCCGCCGCGGATCCGTCGACGAGCGTGCGTGGCAATCGGGTCAATGGTGCGCAAGCGATCGAGTACGTGATTCGCAGGGCGGGAACACAAATTGGTGTTCCCTACTCCTGGGGTGGCGGAAGCCTCACCGGTCCCAGCCGCGGCGTCGACCAGGGGGCAGGCACCGTGGGCTTTGACTGTTCTGGTCTGACACGGTTCGCGTTCGCCGGCGTCGGAGTGCTGCTCCCGCGATGGTCCGGCGACCAATACAACGCCGGCCGCAAAGTGCCACCCGCCCAAGCGAAGCGAGGCGATTTGCTGTTCTGGGGGCCGGGCGGCAGTCAGCACGAAGCAATCTACTTGGGCGGCGGCCAAATGCTTGAGGCGCAGCAGACGGGCGTCCCGATCAAAATCTCACCGGTGCGCATGTCAGGGATGACTCCGTACGTCGTTCGCATCATCGAAAGCTGACTGCTCCCCCGCAACCGGTCACCAGTTGGATCGCTACGACGCACCCGGCATTCGCTGCCCCCCGTCGGCTGTGAGGCAGTAGCCGGTCCCGCGCACCGTACGGAGGTACCGCGGTGATGCCGGATCGTCACCCAGCTTGCGCCGAAGCTGACCCACATGCACCCCCAGAGTGTTCCGGCCGCCGGCAGACGCATCCCCCCACAGGCTCAACTGCAATTGACGACAGGTCACCGCTTCACCCGGACTCTCCGCCAGCGTGCAGAGAACCTCAAACTCTGTGCGGGTCAGTGGCAGCGCCTCGCCGCGGAGGAACACCCGGCGCCCGACCAGATCGATAAGGAGATCTCCGATCTCACGACGGTGCGTCTCGTCGCTGCGGCCGCCGTCACGTCGTTCGCCGTGGACACGGCACTTCCTCAGCGCCAACCGAATTCGCGCGTTCAGCGCCTCGATGTCGTCCACCGAGACGGTGCCGGCGGTAAGGAGCAGGGGGGTGACATCGCCGTCGCTGAGAGCAACCACGCCGACCTGAGTTTCCTGACGGATGCGGTCAAGCATGGCCGCGCCCAGCCCCTGAGTGCCGACGCACACCACGACCACATCGGGATCACACTCGCGCAGCGCTGTGAGTGCAGCGCCAGACGAGTAGGCCACCTCCACGGCGAAATCGCCGGCGAGCAGGTGTCGCGCCACAGTGGTCGCATAGATGCGTCGAGGCTCCACTAGCAGCACACGGATGCGGCCGGCGGCCGCCGCTGGCGGTATGGAATCAGCGACAAGACGGTGCGACTCGATCGTCGTGGCACTCTCCTCGCCGCTCAAGAAAACCCAACGCGCCCGCATTCCTTACTGCGCCGCTCACGAGACAGCCTACCGTCATCTACGTAGTTACTACGTAGATGACGCGTCGACCGGAGAGTTCAACGTTGGTTCGCTTCGGTTACGGCCTCCGGCGCTGACCCCAGCCGTCCTCGCAGATCCAGTCGGTACAGCGCAACCGCCGACAGTAATCCGATAACTGTCAACAACACCCACAAAAGTTCCGGCCGCCCCGCCTCACGGGTGAGTTGCATCAACGAGCCTGTTGCCAGGTTGCCGACGAGGATGCCAACGCCGACGATCGTGTTATAGAAGCCGTAATGAGTTCCGACGAGCCGGTTGTCGGCCAGGGAGACGACGGTATCCATTTCGAACGGGAACACCGCAGCCGAGCCGACCGCCAGCACGGCCGCCGCGATGAGCAGCGCTGTCGCCGCAGCAACACGGCCGACTCGCTGATCATCAGGAAACACGATCAGCGGCAGAAACGACAACGCCAGAATCAGCATGCCGATCGCCAGCGACCGCCCCGAACCCCAACGACGCGCAAACCACCGTGTGATCCGCATCTGTCCAAGCACCGCCACCACCCCGGAGACAACGAAAATCATTGCGGTGACCACGGAGTCGTTTTGGGGAAACAAGTATCGCGCCTGCAGCGGCATCGCCAGATACACCTGGAACGACAGCACATAGGAACCGATCATCGCCACGGCGAATAACAGGAACGAGCGATTGGCCGCGACTGCCCGCCAGTCCTGAAGCACCGAGGTCTTCTCCTGTGCTGGAGTCACAGCACGTTGCGGCAGTGCGAACAGCTGCGCCACTGTCAGCGCCGCGAAGACGAGCGCCGCGGCCGCAGCAGTCATCTTGAAGTCAACGAACATCAACGCCAGGCCCACCAACGGCCCCGCGAGGATGCCCGCTTGATAGAACACGTTAAACAGCGCGAACGCTTCCACCCGTCGAGGGCCCGCATCGGCGGCCAAGTACGCACGCACCGCCGGGTTGAAAAGCGCTCCGGCGAAACCCGTTGCCGCCGAAGCCACCAACACTGCCGGTAGCGAGTCGGCGACCACCAGAAGCCCGAATCCTGCGGTGCGCAGCACGCATCCGCTCACAATGAGGGGTTTGTAGCCCAGGCGATCGGCCAGCGTGCCACCGATGATGAACATGCCCTGCTGGGAGAAGTTGCGGACCCCGAGCACGAGCCCGATGGCCCATGCAGCCAGGCCCAGGGGCCCAGCCAGATAGCCAGCCAGATAGGGCATGAGCATGTAGAAACCGAGGTTGATCCCGAACTGGTTGATCATCAACATGCGGCTTGGCCAGCCGAAGCTGCGGAACCCAGACAGCAGTGTCATCGCGGCACCACCTGCGTGGGGTCAACGACCACGGGGCACCGCGTCCAGGTCGTGACCGCGTGTGTCATCGGGTCGTCAACGGTGGCTGGTTCATTGGACGGAACCTTGTCCAACAGACCATGGGTGCGGCAATAGTCGTCGTTATAGACGGTGTCGAAATAGCGCTGCGGGCCGTCAGGGAAAATGGCGGCGACCGTGGTGCCCGGGTCGCTATTGCGCGCAGCCCACCCGGCCACCAACGCGACCGCGCCCACACTCCACCCGCCACTGGCATAGTGGGTGGCCGCCAGGGTTCGGCAGGCCCATACCGCATCCGCCGGCGCGACCCAGTGCACTTCGTTGAAAGCGCCGTAATCGACGTTGCCCGGGAAGATGCTGGAGCCGAGGCCGCGCATGAGTCGAGTGGTGGCGCGCTGCCCAAAGATTGTCGAGCCCACCGTGTCGACGCCGATCAGCTGCAGGCCGGGATTGAATTCCCGCAAGACCCGGGCCACGCCTGCCGAGTGTCCCCCGGTGCCGACCGAACACACCAACACATCCACAGATCCAAGCTGGTCATTCAATTCGACCGCCAGCCCGCGGTAGGCCTCCACGTTGTCCGGATTGTTGTACTGGTCGGGATGCCACGCGTGCGGATCGGTGGCCAGAATCTCCTGCACGCGTTGCGTGCGGGCCTGCTGCCAGCCGCCGCGCTCGTGAGGCTCGGTCACCAGTTCGATGTGCGCGCCGAACGCGGCGAGCATGTGTTGGATGATCGGTTCCATGCCGGGGTCAGTGACCAAGGTGACGGGGTGACCGTACACAGTGCCCGCAAGAGCGAGCCCCAATCCTAATGTGCCACTTGTCGATTCGACGATACGGGCGCCCGGGGCGAGCACCCCGCGGGTGCGCGCGCGTTCGACCATATGCAGCGCGGGCCGGTCCTTCATTCCGCCCGGGTTGAAGCCCTCAAGTTTGGCCCAAAAGCCCTGCCCTGCGGTGGTGAACGGCGCGCCGATCCTCAGGACGGGCGTCTGCCCGACCATCGTGGCCGGCCGCTCAAAGCGGCCCAGCCGTAGGCGCTCGAATCGGTCTGTGTCGTGGGCATGGTTGATCGAAACGGCGTGATTCATGTCGGGGATATCGCTTCTGTTGACGCCGCGACTGACGCGCGGCTGCTGGTGGCGGGCAGCAGTCACCGGCCCCCGGTCCAGAAAAGACGGGGCCTGACGCTAGCCGATCAGCGACGCGCGATGCACAGCCGGACAAGCACGTCGCGTCCGGTCTGTGCGACGGGTGAGCGCGGAGGACCGCGAATAGGAGCAAGCGGCGCGTAGCGCCAGAGCGCCGGCAACACAGCCAGAGCGCCGACCAAGGCCAGGGCAATCAGCGTGATTGTCCCCCGCGGCAGGACAGCTTCCGCAAAAGACTCCGGTGACGGCGCACTTCCGCCCTCGGAGATGTGCGGATGGTCGAGCTGGACGGCCACCGGCGCGCCCACCGCGCTCGCAAGGGGGTGGGGTCCGTGGGCTGGCGCCGCCTCGGTCCCCGGCAGCGCCCATTCCGCAGCCACAATGATGGTCCAGAACGCGAGGAACACAGCGACGACTGCGCGTCGCCGCTGCGAGGAACTCCCGTCGATATAGCTCACGATGTTGCCGACTGTAGCAGCGGATCGCCGAACGGAGTGGCGGCCGTGCAGTCGACGCCGTGTCGTGACCTGCCCGCGACAGTCCTCGTCGGCGGCCCGTGCGAAGCGATCAGAACCTTCACATCATTCGCCCGATAACGTTGCCGTACTGCTTATTTCACCGCTGCGCATGCCATCACTCCAACCTCGGTGACACCAGCCTTTACACTGGTCATCTACGGTTTGACTACGGAGATAATTGGCGATGTGAACTCAAGCATCAGGCAGCCAGGGAGAGATTTGCTGAGTGGGCAGACACCCGACTGCCGAAGGTCCTCGTCCGTCCAAGTGCGCATCACCGACCCGCACCCAGATCGGATGGGTTCGACCGACACCTAGTGGTGGCAGAGCACCTGAATGAATGCCGGAGTGGCGAGCATGGTGGTGATGGCGGCGACCAGCAGAGCGCGGTGACGCCACCGCACGTGCCGACGGGTTGGGGTGACCAGACGCTCGGCTCGGGCGATGACCGCCGTCGCCGCCGCGGCCAGACCTTCAGCCACAGGAGGTCGGTGACCGGCCAGCGCAAGCAACCCCGTGAGTAAAGGACGAGTCCCGACGCGACGAGCGGCGGTGTCGTCGGCACACATCTCCAGCAGTTCCGCCACAGCCTCATGCGCGCAGGCGAACAAAGGAAGGCGAGGAAGGGTGGCGGCGAGGGCACGCAGCACCATCAGAATGTGGTGATGATGCCCTGACAGGTGGGCATCCTCGTGCGCAAGAACCGCCTTCAGTTGCGACCGGTTCAACGATTTCACGGCCGCCGAGGTCACGACGATCGCATGGGGGCGGCCGATGACACAGTAGGCGGCGGGGAGGTCGGCCTCCACGACAACGACGTGAGGATGGTCGGTGGGCCGACCGACGATCCGCGCGGCCTCTGCGTGCTCATGGCTTCGGGTGCGCAGCCTGGCCAGGCAGCGTCCCAGTCGCAGCGCCACGACCGCAGAGGCCAGCAGTCCCCCACCGATAAAAGCAATGGACCCGAGGCGTCCCGCCAGCGGGGTGTGATCGGAGAACCCGAACAGTTCCAGGCAGAGGGTCACGACCGAGCCGTCCAGCACGCTGTTCGACGTCGCGTTGACCACCAGCACCACTGCCGCCAGCCACGCCGCAAGCACGGCGGCAACCGTGGCCAGCCAGGCGGCCACACCCATAGACGGACTCACTCCGCCACCGGTGAGGCGCCGCAGTACCGGTGGAGCAAGCCACGCCAGCACGGCGCCGTAAAGCACCAGCCACAGCGCCGTCGTCATGACCGCCGGCCTTTACGCAAAGCCGCCTTCAGCTGCGCGGATTGCTCAGCGCTCATCTGCTCAAGGAAAAATGCCAGCACGGTGTTGGTATCGCCACCGGAGTCGAACGCGGCTTTCATCAGACGCGCTGACCGCTCCTCACGAGTCATCGCCGCCCGGTACACATAGGCCTTGCCGCTGCGCTGCCGCTTGAGCCACCGCTTGCGATACAGGTTGTCCATGGTCGACAACACGGTGGTGTACGCGATGGGTCGCTGCTGAGCCAAATCCTCGAACACATCACGCACCGTGGCCGGCTCCTGGTGATCCCACACCCAGTCCATGACCACCGCTTCGAGATCGCCGAAAGCTCGCTGTTCCATCCGCCGCAACTCCTGCCCGCTCTGACGAGGTGGCCGATTCGCACAGCGCGGCACCTGCAGCTCCCTAATGTAGCCGCCAACAGCCCAGATGCCGGGACCTCGCCGCGGCGGCGCCACCGATGTCGATCCGCTCACTGGTGCACCATCCTTGTGTCGGTGATCTTGGATGGATTGCCGATGCACCCGAGGTGCCGCTGATCTATCGCCCTGCTCGCTCGACGCTGTTGATGTCCAGCATGAGTTCTGCGGAGGTCAGTGGTTACCCGGGGCGCGTTGACCGTCGACAGGGCTATGCGCCACCGAGCGCCGCTCAGTGAGCGAACCGGCAGTCGTGCCCCGGAACCTGCACATAAGGGTGCCTCCCCACTGGGCTTAGCAGCGAGGAGGCTGTCATGAAGTCTGCCCGAAATACCCTGCCAACGGAACCCGCCAATGGGCTCACGTGTGGAATCGACTGGGCCTGCGATGATCACGCGGTCTCGATCGTCGATGCCAAAGGCCGCGAGATCACCCGCAAAACGATCGGTCACAACGCCGTTGGGCTGCGAGATCTGCTCACCACACTGCAACGCGCCGGTGTCAGCGAAGTCGCCATCGAACGCCCCGACGGTCCGGTCGTACACGCCCTGCTCGACGCTGGGATCACCGTCGTGGTGATCAGCCCCAACCAACTCAAGAACCTGCGCGGGCGCTACGGATCGGCCGGCAACAAAGATGACCGCTTCGACGCGTTCGTCCTGGCCGACACCTTGCGCACCGACCGGACCCGGCTGCGGCCCCTGCAGCCCGACAGCCCGGCCACGGTGGCCCTGCGCCAGACCTGCCGAGCCCGTAAAAATCTGGTCGCTCACCGCGTGGCGATCGCCAACCAGCTGCGGGCTCATCTGATGATCGTCTTTCCCGGCGCGGTCGGGCTGTTCGCCGATATCGACTCGCCGATCAGCCTGGCCTTTTTGGCCCGCTTTGACTGCCAGGACCGCGCCGATCGGCTCTCGGTCACCCGGATGGCCAACTGGCTGGCCAGCGTCGGCTACAGCGGCCGCACCCACGCCAGTGAACTGCACCGACGACTCACCGCCGCGCCTCGCGGTGCCGCCGGTATCGACGGTGCCACCATCACCGCGACCTTCGTCGAGGTGTTGAGCACTGTGAGCGCCCAGATCAAAACCCTCGACCAGAGCATCGCCGAGCAACTCGACGCTCACGCCGATACTCATATCTTCACCAGCCTGCCACGCTCGGGCACCTTCCGTGCCGCCCGACTGCTCGCCGAAATCGGCGACTGCCGCGCACGGTTCCCCACACCCGAATCGCTGGCGTGCCTGGCCGGAGTCGCCCCCTCCACCCGCCAATCCGGGAAAGTCAAACACGTCGGATTCCGCTGGGCTGCAGACAAACAGCTCCGCGACGCCGTATGCGACTTCGCCGGCGACAGTCGTCGAGCCAACCCCTGGGCGGCCGATCTCTACAACCGCGCCCGAGCCCGCGGACACGACCACCCCCACGCCGTGCGCATCCTCGCCCGCGCCTGGCTCTACATCATCTGGCACTGCTGGCACGACGAAGTCGCCTACGATCCCACCCAACACAGGGCCCTCCAAAAGCTGATCAACCAAGATCAACCCAGGGCGGCTTGACACAGGGCAACTCATGCGTGCGCCATCGAAATCATTCCAAGGCCACGGCCCCATCGGACCAAAAGCACATGCTGCCGCCCGCTCAGGTGTTACCGAGTTGAGACTGTGACAGGCGTTTCTCCTGATGCTGCAGTGATGTACGTTCCAACTACGTACTAAGTAACTACGTAGATAGATGGCGCTAGAAGGCAGTGGGATATGACACCTCGGCGCACTGGCCCGACCGACTCGCGGCCACCGGCAGCCACCCCACAGGAGAACTGATGCAGCGCTTCACGTCGCTTCTCACCGCTGGGGCGCTGGCGTCAATGCTGGTGCTTCACCCCTCGGGGATCGCCACAGCCGGGCACGGAAGCGAACCTGATGGTGACAACGAAACGGTCGCAGGACTTGTCGCCGCCGTCGCCGAAGCCAACCAGCACGTCGCCGACATCGGCGCGGACATCCAACACCAACAGGAGAGCGTCAATCGGGCCCTGGTGGAGCTTGCCGCTGCCCGCGAGGCGGTCTCCGAGGCGCACAGCAGACTCGCCGACAGCGAAAAAGCACTCGCCGACAGCCAGAGCGCCATCGACGCCACGCAGCAGCGTTTCGATGAGTTCGCCGCCTCCACCTACATGAACGGTCCTTCCCGCGCACTGCCGCTGGCAACTAGCTCCGAAGACATCCTCTCAGCAGCATCGACGCAGCAGACCTATCTCATCGCCTTCAACAGCGTCAAAGACGATCTTCGCCGAAGCCAGACCGAACGCGCCAACAGACTCTCAGCCGCCAAGCAGGCCCGCCTGGACGCCGACGCAGCAGCAGCCGACGCGCAACGACGACAAGACGGTGCAGTCGCCGAACTCATTGCCGCGCAAAACGCATTCACCGATCAGCAGTCCGACCTCACCCGGTTGGCCGCCGAACGCGACTCCGCCCAAACCCGACTCACTGCTGCGCGGCCGGTCGCTGCCACCACCAACCAGCCCACGGCCGCGCAAACCGGTACCACCGTGGCCCCGAGCGGCCAATGGGACCGCTCCACCCCGACACCAGCCGACAGCCCGGGCACCGGCCAATGGGACACCACGCTGCCGATGGTGCCCAGCGCCAACGTGGCCAGCGATCCGATAGCCATCATCAACGCCGTCCTCAAAATCATGGCGACCTCGCTGCAGCTCACCGCCGACATGGGTCGAAACTTCCTCGTCAAACTGGGCATCCTCTCCCCAGCGACCGCCGCCGCCGATCCCGGCATCACCAACGGACGCATCCCGCGCCTGTACGGCCGCCAGGCCTCCGAATTCGTGATCCGACGCGCCATGTCCCAGCTCGGCGTTCCCTACTCATGGGGCGGTGGCAACGCCAACGGACCAGCTCGGGGAATCGATCAAGGAGCCGGCACCGTCGGCTTCGACTGCTCCGGCCTCATGCTGTACGCCTTCGCCGGCGTGGGCATCAAACTCGACCACTACTCCGGATCGCAATACAACGCCGGCCGCAAAGTACCGTCATCGCAGATGCAACGCGGTGACCTCATCTTCTACGGCCCCAACGCCAGCCAGCACGAAGCCATGTACCTCGGCGACGGCATGATGATCGAAGCTCCCTTCACCGGATCAGTGGTCAAAATCTCCCCGTACGCACCTCCGGCATGACGCCCTACGTCACGCGCTTGATCGAGTACTAACACCTCGCGGCGAGCCATGGGCACGTGCGCCTCTGGTGGGTCAGTCCCCTCCGGAGAGGCTGCCGGTGCGCGTTCCTCCGGTGGCTTACGCCGCTCGCTGCGGCACGGCCGCCCAGAAGCCTGAAACAGGGCCGTCGCGCCGGCAATAGCAGCGGCCCACAGCACGACAATGACGGCGCACAGGATCAGCCACACTTCCCATCCGAGACTGTCCGGGCAGACGTCCATCAGCCAGCGCATGTCAAGCCCACCTCCACAGTGAGCGTCTCCCGCTTCCAGGACGCAATCGGTATGAGTCTGATAAAGATCTGCTGAAGATCGCCGCCGCTCCGGCAGTCGCGTGCCGCCGCACCCGTGTCAGCAGGCACCATGATGACCATGGAGCACCATCCGGGTACACCGCCTGAGCAGGCAAAGGGATACCGCGCCCTGGTCGTCGACGACGAACTTCCCCTGGCCGAAGTGGTGGCCAGCTATCTAGAACGCGAGCAGTTCGAGGCAGTCGTGGCCGCTAACGGCGTCGACGCGATCGCCATCGCCCGCGACCTTGACCCCGATGTCGTCATCCTCGACATCGGCCTACCCGGCATCGACGGACTGGAAGTCTGCAGACAGCTACGCACATTCTCCGATGCCTACATCGTCATGCTCACCGCCCGCGACACCGAAATCGACACAGTCCTCGGCCTCACGGTCGGCGCCGACGACTACATCACCAAACCCTTCAGCCCACGCGAACTCGTCGCGCGCATTCGCGCCATGCTGCGTCGACCCCGCGTCCTGCAATCAGCTACCACTACCGCCGAAACTGAACTCACGCCACCTCGTCGCTTCGGCGCGCTGAGCATCGATGTCGCCGCCCGCGAGGTAGGCATCGACGACGAACGAATCGTGTTGACTCGCACTGAATTCGACATTCTCGAAGCTCTCTCCGGCCGGCCAGGCAATGTGCTCAGTCGGCGACAACTACTTGAAATCGTGCGCGACGGACCCTGGGTCGGCAACGAGCATCTCGTCGACGTCCACATCGGCCATCTACGGCGCAAACTCGGCGACGACGCAGCCTCTCCCCGCTACATCGCCACCGTGCGAGGAGTCGGATACCGGATGGGAACCGGACAGTGACTCCCCCACCTGCACCCACACCTGGCCGACGTCGACGCTGGGGTCGCCCTGGTATCGGCATGCGGCTGCTGGCAGCCCAAGCCATCGTGTTGGTCGCTGGGGCCGCGACGACCGCAGTGGTGGCCGCCGTCGTTGGCCCACCCCTGTTTCGTGAGCACCTTCACCTCGCGGGCGTGCCGATGGACTCGCCGGAGGAAGTGCATGCCGAGGAGGCCTACGGCTACGCCACGGTCATGTCCATCGGGGGCGCCCTGGCGGTGTCGGCGTTAGCCGCGCTCGCCGTCAGCTTCTACGTCAGTCGACGGCTCCAACGGTCCATCACCGAGGTCGCCTCCGCCGCCACCGATGTCGCTCAAGGAAATTACGAGATTCGTGTGTCATCGCCGCGCCTCGGCGACGATTTCGACGCGCTTTCGACCGCCTTCAATCAGATGGCTTCCCGTCTCCAAGCGGTTGATTCGACACGACAGCGACTATTCGGAGACCTAGCGCACGAAATCCGCACACCGGTCGCGGTACTGGAGGCCTACATCGAAGCCCTCGAAGACGGGGTGCGTACTTTGACTCCGCAGACGGCGGCCATGCTGCGCGACCAGACCCGCCGGCTGGTGCGGTTCTCCGATGATGTCGCGGCGCTGGCCAAGGCCGAGGAGAGCTCGGTTTCCATGTCGTACGCCACGATTGACGTCGACCGCTTGACGCGCCAATCCGTCGCCGCGGCCCAGGAACGCTACGACACCAAAGGGGTTGCACTACGCCTACGCCTCCAGCAGGCGCTGCCGCCGCTGTGGGCCGACGAGCAGAGGCTCTCCCAAGTCCTGGGCAATCTGCTGGACAATGCGCTGCGGCACACACCGTCCGGCGGTTCGGTCTACGTCAACTGTGTCCGCGACGGCGACCGGTTGAGAATCGCCGTCGCCGACACCGGTGAAGGAATTGCCCCCGAGCACCTCACCCGACTGTTCGAACGGTTCTATCGGGCAGACGCCGCCCGCGACCGCGAGCACGGCGGCGCCGGTCTAGGGCTCGCCATCGCCAAAGCGCTGGTCCAGGCCCACGACGGATCCATTTCCGTAGCGAGCGCCGGACTGGGCGCCGGCGCAACATTCACCGTCGACCTACCCACTGCTCAGGTACGCGCCGACGAGTTCCCTGTCACGGGTGCCTCAGCGCGGACCTGACCGTCGTGCCTCTGAGCTGTTACTTGTCCAGCATTCCCTGCATCGTGTCGATCTCCGCTTGCTGAGAGGACACGATGGCTCGCGCCATCTCCACCGCCGCCGGGAACTGGCCAATTTCAATCTCCTCCTGCGCCATCATGATTGCACCCTTGTGATGGGCGATCATCTGCGTCAAGAAAAGTCGGCTCGCCTCCGCACCCTGCGCGTTCTGCAGCGCAGCCATGTCGGCTTCAGACATCATGCCGTGGCCGCCACCACCCATGCCAGGCATGTCGCCCATATCGCCGCTAGGCATCTGGTGGCCCGGCATATTGTGGCCAGGCATTGCAGTGCTAGTCGGCGCAGGTGCAGGCGAGGACGACGCTCCCCACTCCTGAAGCCAGCCCTGCATCGTCTCGATCTCAGGGCCTTGTGCGTTCTTGATTTCGTTCGCCAACGAGATGAGCTCGGGATCGATGCCCTGCTTGCCGAGAAGCATGTCGCTCATCTCGATCGCCTGCCGATGATGAGGAATCATGCCTTGGGCAAACGTCACATCAGCGTCGTTGTGGGTAGCGTCGCTGCTCGCAGCACTCGGCGATGCCGATGCTGCCGCCGAGGTGCTGCTGGCCGATGACTGAGAGTCTGTTGCCGCATTCGAACAGGCGCCGACGAACAGGGCCGACACCGCCAACGCCGCCACCCCAACTCCAAATCGCTTGTGCTGCATCGCACATCCTTTCTCACACATCTTCGTGACGCCAAGCGTCTACGCAGCGAGCGCTCTCGCCGCCTCATTCCAGCTTCAGGACTTCGCATATGGGTCGGTTCGTGTTCCGATGAAGATTTGATGAAGACGCCTTCACGACCCGCCGGTACCCGCTGCGCCGCCCAGGGCTCCGAACCGGCATCGCGGCGGTGCCCCATGCCACCCATCTACTATTGCACTACGTAGATTGTCCGTGATCGGAAGGTGTCAGTGTGCAGCTCCGTAGGTTCATCGTCGCAATTCTGACCGGAGCCCTGGCTGCGGGGTGTTCGTCGAACGCCCCCGGCAGCGCGGCACCCGCGATAGAGCCGGGGATGGTGCATATCCACGGTCTTGGCATCAATCCGTCCGATGAAACCCTCTATGTGGCAACTCATTACGGCCTCTACACGGCAGAGACCGATCAGGCGCCACAGCGAGTCGGCGATCTCATCCAGGACTTCATGGGCTTCACCGTCACCGGGCCCGACGAATTCTTGGCCAGCGGCCACCCCGATCCGGCTGACCGTCAACAACCACCACATTTGGGCCTGATCAAGAGCAGCGACGCCGGCCAATCCTGGGAATCTCTGTCGCTGCACGGCAGCGCCGATTTTCATGCACTCGAGTACCGCCACGGGCGGGTCTATGGTCACGACAGCCAGTCGGGCACGGTGATGGTCAGCCTCGATCAGAAGTCCTGGCAGCGGCGTGCAGAAATCCCTGCCTCCGACCTCGCAGTATCACCCGCGGACGCCGACGAGATCCTCGCGGCCACACCCCAAGGGCTCCTCCGAAGCAACGACGGCGCAATGACATTCGCCGCAATCACCGATACACCGGCACTGGCACTCGTCAGCTGGCCCCAGCGCGGCCCCCTGCTCGGGGTCGACCTCCAAGGAACCCTCTACACCAGCACCGACAACGGGCAGACCTGGCAACCACGACACACCCTCAGCGCCAAACCTCAGGCCCTTCTCGCCGCCGGCGACGGCCAGGTCTACATCGCCACAGATACCGCCATCTACACCTCCACCGACGACGGTGCCACGGTGAACGTCCTCACCGCTGTGGAATAGACGGCCAACAACCGAAACCCCCGCGGAACGTCGCACCAACGCATCTGAGGAGCCGCAATGCCGGATGACCACCATCTCATCACCGATGGCGCCACCATCGCCTACCAGCTCAGCGGACCCCCCAACACGGTACCGATTGGCTATGGGCACGGCGTGCTCATGAGCCGGCAGATCGTGCGCGGCCTGGGCATCTTCGACGTCGACGCTATCGCCGAGGGCCGCCACCTGATCACCTACGACCAGCGCGGACACGGCGCATCACCGGGCCGCCCAGAACCCGAGGACTATCGCTTCGAGCAAGCAGCCAACGACCTCCTGCGCGTCCTGGACGCGGCCGGCCTCGACGAACCCATCGATTTCGCCGGATCCTCGCTCGGAGCCGCTGCTGCACTGCATGCCGCCCTCAACGCTCCTCGCCGATTCAGGCGGCTGGCGCTGGTGATCCCTCCCGTCGCCTGGGAAACAGGGCCCCAACAAACGCGCCAGTGGTACTTCGACACCGCTGACCTCATCGACTCCATTGGACCAACCGCGTGGCGACAACAATGGGCCGACGCTCCCCCACTGCCGATCTTCGCCAACTACCGGCAAGGCAAGTTCGAACCCGGCGTCGACGACGATGTGGTCTCCGCCGCCATGCGCGGGGTTGGCTCCTCCGACCTACCCGACCCTGATCAACTCACCCAGATCCGCCAGCCCACTCTGGTCCTGGCCTGGGACACCGACCCCCTGCACCCGATCTCTACCGCCGAGCGCCTCGCTGATCTGATCCCCGACTCGACCCTGCACGTCGCACACACCATCGACGAGATCCGCGAATGGACCCAGATCACCACCCGTTTCTTCAACGATTGACGCCAGCGCCGCGGCGGCGGCCTAGTACCGCCGGACGTTGTGAATTGGTGCGGAAGAGATCGGCGCGACTTTCACCGGCGTTCCGAACGTGGACGCGTGAACCATCATCCCGTCACCGATGTAAATCCCCGCATGAGAGACATCACCATAAAAGGTCACGATGTCACCGGGCTGCATATCAGAAACAGCCACCGCCTGCCCGCCCTGCGCGAGCGCTTGACTTGACCGGGGCAACGACTTCCCGTTCTGCAGGAACGCCCACTTGATCAGCCCTGAGCAATCGAACGCATCCGGGCCTGTGGCGCCCCACGAATACGGTGATCCCACCCGTGTCAGGGCAGCTTGCACGACCGCAGTTCCGCCCCCGAAGGGTTCGCCGCCGGCCGGGCCCGGCATGGCCACGATGCTTGGATCGTTCGACGGCGAGGACGGCGGCAGCGGTGGGGGCGGCGGCCCCGGATCGGCCAAGATGGCCCGCTGATCAGGCGTCAGAGCCTCGTAGCGAGCCTGCACGGCAGCAATCTGCTCCTGCATTCGGCGTTGTTTGGCATCGAGGTCCGTTCGCACCGCCGCGGCCTCGTCGGACGCGATCCGTGCTGTGCTGCCGACTTCGAAGACTGATCTGCGGCTGCGGCTGCACGCGTACTCGCCGATCGGAACGCGGCCATTTGCACAGTCAGCTCCGAGGCAACCGTCTGCTGGACCGCCAGCTGATCTATGAGGTCCTGGGGAGACGTTGCCGTCAATGCCGCCGCCAAGGTGTCGGTACGGCCACCCATGTATGCAGAGGCGGCCAGCTCATCGACTGCAGCCTGATACGTCGCCAGATCGGCCGACGCCACATCGACGGTCGCACGATCAGAGGCCGCCTTTTTCTCCGCGACCTGCTGAGCGGCGAGCTTCTCGTCGAGGTCGATTTGCGCGGTGTGAATCTGCTCTGTGGTCTGCTCAGCAACACGCGATAATTCGGTCAGTTCGGCAAGCGCATCAGCCGCAGGCTCAGCGTTCACGTCGGTCGCCAGAAGCGCAGCAACAATACCGATCGCCGCCAAGATGAAGGCGAGCCGTTTACCCAGCGCGCGCGATGGGGCCTCAAGCACAGGCAAAGTCACAACAGCGGAAACCTTCGGTGAGGTACGAAAGTACGTAGCAGGTACGTAGGTCACGGTTAGGTTACGAGGTCGCCGGGCTGCTGTCCAGCCGGCAACAACGGGGCGACGGCCCTCTTCTTGAGGTCTCGACACCCCTCATGTACCGCGCGCCGCGATTACGAGACATGGCCGAGTTGGGTCTCCGGACTGTCGCACCAGCTGTGCGTGGACCCGTTCTCTCGACTGTCCCCCATCGCACGTTTGACCTGGGGTCCGCGGCTGCCATCCACCTCGGTCAGCATCCACCAGACAACTGGTCTGTCCCTAAACCAGCTGGGCAACAAGGCGGGGCCGACCGCCGCCTTACCCTGCTGAGCTTCAGCAACTCGCTGCGTGTTTACATCGACGATCTTCGTCGAGAGACGATGCGCGCCACACTGCTGTGCCCGGATAGCCGGCGTCGCCGCCCTGGCCGTGGCTCGACGCCCCACGGAGCCGCCCCCACCGCGGTGGTCCTCCAGCGCGGCTGAGCGCCCCAGCGCAAGCCTCGCGTCGACCGTTCCAGCTTCCTCGGCTCGACGTTGCGACAACCGCCGCCACGGCCCGTCTAGCACCGCCCAGGGCGTTCCCGCCGAGACCGCAGGAGACCACATCAGCGACCGCAATTGCTTGCCACGGTGTGGGCTGGGCGCCAAGCAGCGCCGCCTGCACCGCGGCGGCATCCCAGTCGTGCCGCATCGC
Organism: Mycobacterium sp. NPDC003323; assembly: GCF_053589535.1. NCBI lineage: Bacteria > Bacillati > Actinomycetota > Actinomycetes > Mycobacteriales > Mycobacteriaceae > Mycobacterium > Mycobacterium sp. NPDC003323. The sequence goes on along the minus strand of NZ_JBSFSB010000006.1, from coordinate 33,370 downwards.
ATCGCGCAGCGCCACCGATCATGCGCGCCGCACGCCGCGACTAGCGAAGCGCCGCACCGCATGCCGGCCGCCGCGACACATTCGCGCCACCCGCACCCTGTTGTCGCCCTGGGAGCTCGAAACGACGCGCTGGGTCAGCCGCGATCTTCACGCACACCGGCACTCGTGCAAACCCAGCACTCTCACGGCCATGCTTCCGATGCCGATCGCCAACGCGTACTGACGCGGACGCACGCAGAACCCCGCGCCGTCGCGGGTCAAAAAGAGGCCGTAAGCGTTTCTTGCCGATCGCCCCGGTCCAGATATGCAGTCTGAAGGCATTGGGCTGCAACCGCGTGACTCTCGTAGCGCACATTCGGGGGCGTGCAGCCGTCGACCGACGATGAGTTGGCCTGCGCTTCTCCTGGCCCTCGACCAACACCAACACGCGGCGCGGCCAAATCGGCGTTCGAAGACACCACAGGCCGGCCACCGTGGACCAGGAGCTGACCGCTGCCAGGTGTGGTTCCTCAACGCACGTCGGTCTGCTCATCACTGCCCCGCCAGCACCGTGCTGCTCCTGGCGGGAGCCGTCGCGCGCCGCGCACCGCGGCCGGGTGGTCACGCCTCCCGTGCTCCACGTTGTCAGCCCATTGCCGACCGTCAACGTAGTTGTCACGCCGAGGCCGCCTCGGGATTGTCTGTAGCTCCGCCGCCGGGGCCTGCTGACGGACCGACAACACCAAAGCCGCCTAGTGCATGCGAACCCTTTCTCGCCGTGCGCTTCTCGATCTTCGGTGCGTGCCTCAGCATGGCCCTGACTTCGCCGAGACCGTCGCCGGTCAGTTCAGCGATCGTCGTCAGCGTCTCACCACTTTCCCGCAACAGCCTGATTGCCGCGCCGGCCGCGGCCCGAGTGCCGGCACGCCGCTTGGTGGCCTCGGCGCGTACCAGTTCGGTCACCGCGGCCAACCGTTCGGTCTCCCAGGCGTCGATCTCGGCCAGCCGAGCCTTGGCCACCATGTAGTTCGCCGCGTTCTCGATGTTCGCCTTCTCCCGAGCCGCGCGGGCCTCGTTGGCGCGCCTGGTCGCCTCGCGCGCTCGTCGCCGGGCTTCCACCTTGGACGTTCCTGCAGCTGTCATGACCGCGACACTAGGAGCAACCGAGGCGTGACGGCCACCACCACAGCCACATTCGCTGTCCACCAATTTTTGCCGGCGCGCCTGAAGAACCAATGCCACACCTCGCCCGACATTCACCCTCCGCCTGACCGCCACCCCGCCGCCGTACCCCAGCTGCCTCGCCATCACCCCTGCTTCTGCGTTCCCTCAAAGCCAACACACCTCTTGCATTTAGGGGTGCTTTCTGAGAGTTGTTTAAGAACTGCCGGTTTGGTGGTGGAAATTTCGAAACCAACGGAGTTTCCTCCCGGACATGGTGGCATCCAGGTGCGCGTCATGGTGATGACGCTGCACAAGCTGACCGCCGGGGACGGATACCTGTACCTGGTGCGCCAAGTCGCAGCAGCCGACGATACTCAGCGCGGCCGATCCACATTGGCCGACTACTACTCGGCGAAAGGCGAAGCGCCGGGCCGCTGGCTCGGGCGCGGTTTGGCCGCTTTATCCGAGACCAGCGGGACGGATATTGATTCGCATGTCCGTCACGACATCTGGTCGGTCGAGGCGGGATCGGATGTCGGCGAGGAACAGATGCGTGCCCTTTTCGGAGAAGGCCTGCACCCCAACGCCGATCGCATCGAACGGTTCGTCGCCGGCCGCGGAGTCGGTTCTCAGCGCACCGCGGGCCGATTGGGCCGCAAGTTCTACGTCCGTGACGGGGAACCCGAGTTCGCTCGACGGCTCGCGGTCGCATACCGCGAACACAACACTGCCGCCGGTGCCCAGTGGAACACCACGATCGACGCTGACCTGCGTGCTCGCCTCCGCACCGGTATCGCTGTCGACATGTTTGGCGAGCAGTACGCCCGCCCACCGGCCGATGATCGTGAACTGTCAGGCTTCATCGCCCGCAATACCCGCGCCCGTACGACCGCTGTCGCCGGGTACGACCTGACCTTCTCCCCCGTGAAATCCGTTTCCGCACTGTGGGCTATCGCGCCACTGACTGTCGCGGAGAAAATCGAGACAGCCCACGATGCCGCCGTTGCCGAGGTTCTTGACTGGTTGCAGGATCATGCGGCGTTCACCCGGCTGGGTACCAACGGTGTCGCTCAAGTCGACACCGAAGGACTGATCGCCGCGGCGTTCACCCATCGCGATTCGCGCGCCGGGGACCCAGACCTACACACCCACATCGCCGTCTCGAACAAGGTCTGCCACGTCGACGCCAACGGCGTGCGCCGCTGGCTCGCCCTCGACGGCCAACCGCTGCACCGAACCGTGGTCGCCGCCTCCGAGTTGTACAACACGCGCCTGGAAGCTCATCTGTCTTCCAGTTTGGGTGTGTCGTTCACCGAAAAGTCGCGCGGCGCCGGGAAACGACCCGTCCGCGAAATCGTCGGACTGCCCGGAGAATTGCTATCCAGGTGGTCGAGCCGACGCGCCATGATCGAAGGCCGCACAGCCGAGCTCGCAAAGCAGTTTCAGACCGATCATGGTCGCGAACCGACACATGTCGAGATCATCGCACTGGCCCAACAGGCAACGTTGGAAACGCGCGAGGACAAGCACGAGCCCCGCTCGCTGGCCCAGCAGCGCGCGACCTGGCGGAACCAGGCCGTGGAGGTCCTCGGCCGCGACGGCGTGCAGCGGATGCTGGCCGACATCCTCGACCACCCCGCGCGGCAATATCGGGTCCCGGTGACCGATGATCGGTGGGTGTCGGCGCGCGCCGACGAGATCATCGCGACGGTGGCCCAAAATCGCGCGACCTGGCAGCGCCACCACGTCCGCGCCGAAGCACTGCGCGTTGTCCGCCACCACAACGTGTCGCACAATGTCGGACTCGTCGATCGCATCACCGATACCGCACTGTCGGAATCTTTCTCGGTGCCGCACGCCAGTGTCGGGGACGGCCTGTTGGGTGAGCCTGTCGCATTGCGCCGCCGCGACGGCGCAAGTGTCTACACCCGCCACGGAACGCAAACATTCACCAGCCGAGACATCCTGGCCGCCGAACGCCGCATCCTGACCGCTGTCGCACGTGTCGACGGCCGCTGCGCCACAGACCTCGATGTCGAATTCGCCCGCGCCGACGCAGAGCTGCGCGGACGCACTCTCAACCCCGGCCAGGTCGCACTCGTCGCGGAGATGGCGACGTGCGGGCGGCGGCTGGCACTCGCGCTCGCACCCGCGGGCACCGGCAAGACCACCGCCATGGCTGCCCTGGCCCATGCGTGGCGCAGCTCCGGAGGCCACGTCCTCGGTTTGGCCCCCACCGCCGAAGCGGCAATCGTCCTCGACGAAGACCTCAAATCCCGCACCGACACCATCGACAAGTACGTGCACACCATCGACCAGCCGGCCAACGCACAGCCCAGCTGGTTTCGCCGTGTCGGACCCGACACGCTGATCATCGTCGACGAAGCCGGAAAAGCCTCCACCGTCGGACTCGACCGCCTGATCGCCGATGCACTATCGAAAGGCGCCAGCGTGCGTCTTATCGGTGATGACGGACAGCTTTCCTCGATCTCGGCCGGCGGTGTCCTGCGCGACATCGCCGAAGCCACCGACGCTCTCACCTTGTCCGAAGTCGTGCGCTTCAAATCGCCCGCCGAAGCCGCTGCCGGGCTCGCACTGCACGACGCCGACCCCGCCGGCATCGCCTTCTACATCGACCACCACCGCATCCACGTCGGCACCGAAGACACCGCCGCCGACATGGCCTACCGGGCATGGCGCGACGATCTGGCCGCCGGCACAGATTCCATCCTGCTCGCCCCCACCAACGACATCATCACCACCCTCAACGCCCGCGCCCGCGCCGACCGCATCGCCACCACCCCCCACGCACAACACCAACCCACCGTCGTCCTGTCCGACGGGCTGCACGCCAGCGTCGGCGACACCATCCGCACCCGCCGCAACAACCGCCGCATCCCCATCGGCCGCGACGATTACGTCCGCAACGGCTACCGCTACACCCTCACCGACGTCCGACCCGACGGCGCCATCGTCGCCCACCATTTGCGCAGCGGACGCCACGTCACCCTGCCCGCCGGTTACCTCGCCGAGCACGTCACCCTCGGCTACGCCGCCACCATCGACTCCGCACAAGGCCTGACCGCCGGAAGCCGCACCACCACCGGCACCTGCCACATCGTCGGCTCCGACCAACTGACCCGCCAACACCTCTACGTCGCGATGACCCGCGGCACCGACGAAAACCACCTCTACCTGTCCACCGCCGAAGCCGATCCCCACCGCCTGCTCTCCCCCAAAGCCACCCACCCCGGACACCGCCGTCGACGTCCTCACCCGCGTGCTGGCCCGCGACGGCGCACAGGTTTCGGCGACCACCGCTGCCCGACAGGCCGCCGACCCGGCCACACGCCTGCACGCCGCCGCCGACATGTTCTACGACGCCCTCGGCGTCGCCGCCGAACACCACCTCGGACCCCGCACCCGCGACCACCTCGACACCCTCGCCGACACCGTCCTGCCCGAACTCAGCACCCGAGAAGCCTGGCCGGTGCTGCGCCGCCGCCTCGCCCTCCACGCGGTGGAGGGCGCCGACCCCCGCCAACTACTCACCGACGCCCTGGCCAAAGGCGACATCCACAACGCCGCGGACCCCGCCGCCGTCCTGGACTACCGCATCGACCCCGCCGGCGCCCACTCCGCCGGCGTCGGTGTCCTGCGCTGGCTTCCCGCCATCCCCGACACCCTCACCCACGACCCGCACTGGGGCAACTACCTAAGGCGCAGGGAAGCCCTCGTCGAGGACTTGGCCAACGACATCCGCGCCCGCGCCCGCGACTGGACCCACGCCACCGCACCCGCCTGGGCAAGACCCCTCATCACCGTGAACACCGCACTGACCGCCGAGATCGCCGTCCTGCGCTGCGCCACAGGAATACCCGACTCCGACACCCGCCTCACCGGCGCTCCGCAGCGCCCCGTCCGCACCCGCGCCGTCCAGACACTGCTGCAACGCCACGCCGCCGCCGGCATCAGCCGCCACAGCGCCGACACCACCCGCTGGAACGACCTCATCGACCACCTCGACCCGCGACTGCGCGCAGACGCCTACTGGCCGCAGTTGGCCACCAAACTCGCTCACGCCGCCCGCACCACCCCGCACTTCCGCGAAACCCTCATCAATGCGGCGCACCAAAAGCCCCTGCCCGACGAACAACCCGCTGCAGCACTGTGGTGGCGCATCATCGGCGCCCTGTCCCCCACCACCACGCTGGCCACCACCCACTCCCGGCTACGGCCGGCCTGGCTGCGAGACCTCGACGACACCTTCGGCACCGCGCTGGCCGAAACCATCTGCGCCGACCCCGCCTGGCCCGGCCTGGTCGCCGCCATCAGCGCCGCCGACCCACACACCTGGACCCCACGCGACCTGCTGCAACTGGCCGCCGAGCACCTCGCCGACGACGACGAACCGATCCCAGCCGCCGACTACGCCCGACTCATCACCTACACCATCGACGCCTTCACCCACCACCCGGCACTGCACCCCGGCGCTGCCGAGGTACCCCTACCTGATGACATGCCGGCCGACCCGTTCGAGGAAGAGGCGCTGTTCCCGCCCGACCCTGCCCATCCCGTACCGCCCCACGACGCCGCGTACTACTTTGACCAACAGAACTCTGCCGACGTCGGGAACACCTATGAGTACGGCACCGGCCCCATCGACGGACTTCGATTCGAAGAGCTCACCACCACCGCGCCGGACCGCGAACCCCTGGTCACCATCGAGCTCCTACACTCGCTGCAACAGCAATACCGCACCGCCAGCGAGCAATTGAACGTTCTCGACGTCCAGATCAAGGCTGACAACGGCCCCGCGATGAAGGCCGTCGTCGAAGAGCTGGCGCGCATGCGTCGCCAGGTCGATGCCGATCGACCGTACCGACATGCCGTCACCGAGATCGTCGCGCAGTGGTCAGACGCGGACGCTGCGTTCAACAACGTGCTCCTGATGATCGAACATGCCCAGAATCGCCTGCTGTCGCTGCGCGCCGACCCGGATGCCGATGAACTCGATATCGCCTCCGCCCAAGCCGATCTCGCGTTCCACAACGCCTTCCTCCCCGACACCAACCCCGCCACGCAGTTCCAGCCGTTACTTGAGAACGCGCGCGCCGCACGAGCACACGCCGGCGGCGGCGAACCGATCGCCACCGAACGCGACATCGACACACTGCGCAACACCGCAAGAAACGACGACCGCACCGCCCGAACAGCACTACGCGCACGCTGCAACACCCTCACCGCACAGATCACGCGCGCCGAACGCGACATCGCCCGCGCCTTCGCATCCGCACATACCGCAGCCGAAACGGCATTGGAGAAGCTGCGTGAACCCGCAGAGCAAGAACTCGACGTCCTGCGCGCCGCACGCCACGTCGATATCGACCACGCACCGCTCGCCATCACCGACTCTGCACTCGAATCGATCGACTCGACCATCGCCACGCAGATCACAACACTCGCCGCCCAGCCCTACCTCGTCGGCTACCTGTACGCCGACCGCACCCATCCAGACACCGCTGCAGCCCTCCGCACCCTGCGCATGGTAGCCAACACCCACGATCGAAAAGTGCTGTGGCTCAGCACCACCCAAAACAGTTCAGACACCGACCCTGGGCTCGACTCCGCAGACAGCCTCCGCCCACTCGACAACAACATCGAAGGCCTCGCCGAAGAACTTCACACCCTGGGACCGCACACCATCGTCGTCATCGACAACCCCACACACACCCACCCCGGCCATCTCGCCGACGTCCTCCGATGTGTCACCGCGAACAACGCCCGCGCCATCATCCTCGACCCCAGCACCAGCACACCCGGACCAGCCTCAAGCGCTCTGCGACTACTGGCCACGACCCTGCCCTGGGCCACACAACTCGGACCCACCGACCACCGACGGACGGCCAATCCAACGCCAGCCATCACGCTCGCCGCCGGCCACGACCGCACCCAGCTCGCCCAGGACTGGCGACATCTGCTCAACGACTACGACGCCGCCACCCGCGCCATCCGCTCCGCACACCGACTACAACTCACCCTCTCCTGGAACACCCCGCGTAACGACCGGGAGCAAGATCTCGGCGCAAGCATCGACGACTAGCTCCTCGGTTCTTCTCAAGGCGTACCTACACGCAGAAATCGCTAATGTGCAACATGTTTCGGCAAGCTGCGGAGTATCGTGAGGAAATGGCATGCAAGGCCTTCCCCCACCGTTTGGCCTGTGGTGGCTACCGCTTCCAGGCCCCGCGTCGCCGGGGACGATCATGACCGGGCAACACGCCCTCGCGCTGCGGCGTCGGACGTCAGGGGTACGAGCGTGCGGCACCGAGTCAATGCCGCTGGCTATCGATCCGGAAGTCCTGCGCACGGTCCAGGCGGTATACAACTCCGAGCTCGGCCTTCCTGACGATTGGAGTGACTCGCGCCGTGCAGCTTTCCTCAACGCTGAAGCAGAGAAGATAACTTGGATGGTTCGCGCACAGGCCGGTGCCATTGGCGACGAAAGGGTCTATCAATGGACTCGGCAGCACGGCGTGCCACCGGATTTGGAACTACAGCGTCATTTATTTGGATCCGCACGATCAGAGGCACTGCGCGCAGTTTTGCGAAGCGAGTTATACGAGCTCATTGATTACGGGGTCGACAACTGAGCGAAATATGTTCGCCATCTATCCCCATAGATAAACGATTCTCACAATTGCAGGGCGCAGCCTAGCCGGATCCGAATCGAAATCTGACGGCATTCCACTACGACAGATTTTTCGCCGTTTGTCCGCTCGCATTGTGGACAAATAGCGAAATACGTTAGTAGCCAGATTTTCTCGCAGCGGATACGCCTAGCGTGGTGGACAGCACGTCACGATTGCGCATACCGTCAATCAAGCCGACCGAATCTTGAGAAAGACGCGTGAAGCCCAAGCACTGGCCCTGAGGCAACGTCGCCTCTCTGGCTTTTGAGGAGGTGAATAGCGTTGAATAACAGTTCTTTAGATGGCCTGCCTCTACTCCTCCCGGTACCGCGTGCAGCAATACTGCTGGGTATCAGTCGCGCGTCGGCATACCGGCTCGTGTCCACAGGCGAACTTCCGTCAAAGCGGCTGGGCGGGCGCGTCTACGTTGTGACCGCCGAACTTCGTCAGATCATTGCGGCATAATGGATTGAGTTCCTCGTCGCTGCTCGGTATCCGCGCCGGCGCTCCCCGGTGTAGGCGAGGTTTTCCTCCATCGCAGTAGACGGTGCCCGGTCCACTGCCTTCGAACCCGCAGGATCGGTCTCGTGAATCCAAGCCCCAACGCCTCGGCGGATCAGTCGAAGCGCGACTCGTCGAAACGTGCCCGCCGAGCTGAGCCGATTACCAAACGGACGTCCAAGGATGGCTCGATCAGCTATGAGTTCCGGGCCGACGTCGGCAGTAAGCCGGACGGCAGCCGAGACAGGCGCCGATTCACCTACCGCACCCTGACCGAGGCGAAGCGCGAATACCGTCGCATCACAACTGAAGTCACGATCGGTGTCTACGCACGAAAGTCAACACTCACGGTGGCCGAAGCATGTGATGAATGGCTGGCGGGACGCCGGGGAATCCGCAGCGTCACACTGCAGGGCTACAGGCACGACCTCGCCGTCGTCAGACGCTTCCTCGGCGGCAGGAACCTTCAGCAGCTCACCAAAGCTGACGGCGATGCACTTGTGGACTACATGCTGACCAGCGGTCGAAGGTCTCGCCGCTGCTACCAGCCGGGGAGCTTGGCCGGACGAGTCATCGAGCAAATTTCTGCCCATCCCGGAGGCATCTCCGCGGCCGATCTCGTCGCCGCATTCCCGAACGAGAACGTGCATACATGCCTGTCCGGCCTGAAGCGGGCGAACCGCGTCGCACGTCCCAGCCGAGGCATGTACATAGTTCAAGACCCTGAGGCAGAGAACACTTCGAACGCCGGAGTCAAACCCATCACTGTCCGCTCGACGTTGACCACCTTCGGCATGGTCATCCAGTCCTTTGTCGACCAGGGCACGCTCAGTCGCAATGTCATCGCACTGGTCGAGCGGCCAGCCGACCCCCTCGTTGACGACAAACCCGCGACGGCCAAGTCGTGGACACTCGCCGAAGTCGACGAGTTCCGTAAGTCAGTGCGCGATGAACGGCTCTTCGCCTGCTGGCTGCTGAGCTGTTACGGCTTGCGCCGGTCCGAGGTGCTCGGCATCCGATGGTCGGCCCTCGAGGGCGACACGTTGTCGATTCGCCGAAGCCGTGTCCTGGTCGGCAACGACGCCGTCGAGGGCATGCCCAAATCTCGACGCAGCCTCCGCGAGCTGCCGCTACCTCCAGAGCTCTCGGCGGCGCTAGAAAGGCTGAAGGTGCAGCAGCAGGAAGAGACGCGCGTCGCGGGCGACACGTGGTCCGATGACCGTCTGATCGCTGTCCGGGCCGACGGCACCCCCATCCGCCACGAGTGGTACTCCGATGAGTTCCAGCGACTGCGTGCCCGCGCCGGCCTGCGTCGTCTCCACCTGAAGGGTCTACGCAACACGAGCGTCAGTCTGATGCTGGCCGGCGGTTTGCCGGTCCACGTCGTCGCCGCGTGGCACGGGCACGACCCCGCCGTGTCTCTGTCCATCTACTCCGATGCTCAACGCGAGGATCTGCGCGCCGCTGGCGCCGCACTCTTCGGTTGACCCTCGGCCCACTGAGATCCGCTTGGGACACTGTTGGGACACTGGGCAAAATCCGAGGACTCGCCGAAATGACAAAACCCGCTCCGACCGAGGTCAGAGCGGGTTTTCTTGGTCGGGCTGACAGGATTTGAACCTGCGACCACTTGACCCCCAGTCAAGTGCGCTACCAAGCTGCGCCACAGCCCGAGTGCCTTCCGGGATCGCCGGTAGGCGAGCGAAACTCTACCTCAGGCCCCCGCCCAAATCCCAACCGCGTCATCCGCTCCAGATTCGGGTATCTCCACGACGTGCCTGAGACCCGTGACGACACTCCCCTGTGGCTGTTCGCCGACCAGCTCGGACCCGCCGTGTACGGCGGTGAGCACGCCCACCGCGAGGTGCTGCTGATCGAATCGACCGCCGCGCTGGCCAAGCGTCGCTATCACCGCCAGAAGCTGCACCTGGTGCTATCCGCCCTGCGGCACGCCCACCATGACCTCGGCGACCGAGCGACCCTCATCCGGGCCGACAGCTACACCGAGGCATTGCAGAAGTACAAGAAGCCTGTCCTGGTGCACGAGCCCACCTCGCACGCCGCGGAAAGCTTCGTCCACCGGCTGCAGCAGCAGGGTCTGGTCACCGAGGTGCTGCCGACACCGACCTTTGCGCTGCCCCGCAAGGATTTCGAGGAATGGGCCGGCGAACGCACTCGGTTCCGGATGGAGGACTTCTACCGCGACCAACGGCGCCGGTTCGACGTGCTGATGCAGGGCAAGGATCCCGTCGGCAACCGGTGGAATTACGACGAGGACAACCGCGAATCACCGCCCAAGAAGCAGCAGAAGCTCGACGTGCCCGCCCCGTACAAGCCGCGCGAAGACGATATCGACGCCCAGGTCCGTCGGGATCTCGATGAACTCGACCTCGGCACCGTCGGCATCGACGGTCCCCGCCTGTTCGCCGTCACTCCGGCCGAGGCGCAACGCGCCCTGAAGCGATTCATCGAGCATCGGCTGCCCACCTTCGGCCGCTACGAGGACGCCATGATGGGCGACGATTGGGCGATGGCGCACTCGCTGCTGTCGGTGCCACTGAACCTCGGCGTGCTGCATCCCCTCGATGCCGTCGACGCCGCCGAACGCGCCTACCGCGAGAACGAGGCGCCGCTGGCGGCCGTCGAGGGTTTCATCCGGCAGATCCTCGGCTGGCGCGAGTACATGTGGCACCTCTACTGGCATTTCGGTGCGCGCTACACCGCCGAAAACAACGAACTGAATGCCCGCACACCGTTACCGGACTGGTGGGCCGACCTCGACGCCGACGCCGTCACCGCGCAGTGTCTGCATCACGCCCTCAAGGGCGTCCGCGACCGCGGCTGGACGCATCACATCCAGCGACTGATGATCCTGGGCAGCCACGCCCTGCAGCGCGGCTACCGGCCCGATGAGCTCACCGACTGGTTCGCCACGGCCTATGTCGACGGTTTCCGCTGGGTGATGCCCACCAACGTCGTCGGCATGAGTCAGCACGCCGACGGCGGCCTGCTGGCCACCAAGCCCTACACCTCCGGCGGCGCCTACATCAACAAGATGAGCGACCACTGCTCGGACTGCGCCTACGACCCCAAAAAACGCCTCGGCGAGGACGCCTGCCCCTTCACCGCCGGCTACTGGGCCTTCACCCACCGCCACCGTGACCGGCTCGCCAAGAACATGCGCACCCGCCGGGCGGTGTCGTCGATGGATCGGCTCGGCGACCTGGAGGCCGTGCTGGAGCAGGAATCAGCGCGGGAGAGTTTCTGACGACGGATCGCCGGCCTGCTCCGGGGCGAACTTCGGAGCCCGCGACACCCGCCAGGCGTAGATCACCAGCGACGCCCAGGCCACGATGATCACCGAGTAGATCGCGGTGGACCACGGCCAGTGGATGTCGAAGAAGTGCACCAGCTTCTGGCTGTTGGTCAGCACGATGACGCCACCCACGGCGGTCCCCAGCAGCGCCGGGCTCACCTTGGTGACCAGCCACGCCGCGAACGGCGCCGCGATCACGCCGCCGACCATCAGGCCGACGACCACGGGCCAGTTCTCCAGGAACTCCTGGCGCAGGCCGATGAGGAAGCCCAGCGACGCCGAGCTGGCCACCAGGAACTCCGAGGCACTGACCGAGCCGATGACCGTCCGCGGTGCGGTTTTACCCTGCGACAGCAGCGTGCTGGTGGTCACCGGACCCCAACCGCCGCCACCGGAGGCGTCGATGAACCCACCGAACAGGCCGAGCGGAGCCAGGAATTTGACGCTGTGGCTGGTGCCCTTGGCGCCGAAGGTCAGCGGGGTGCGCAGCGAGAATCGCAGTAGCACGTAGACGCCGATGGCCACCAGGATCGCGGCCATCAGCGGCGCAGCGTGCTCGGTGGACAGCGAGGACAGCAGCGTCGCGCCCAGGAAGGCACCGATGGCGCCGGGGCCGCCCAGCTTCAGCACCAGCTTCCAGTCGATGTTCTTGAACTTCCAGTGCGACAGACCGGACGCAAACGTGGTGCCGACCTCGGCGAGGTGGACCGCCGCGCTGGCCTGGGCCGCACCGACCCCGGAGAGGACGAGCAGGGTGGTGGCGGTGACGCCGAAGGCCATCCCAAGCGCGCCGTCGACGAGTTGGGCACCGGCACCGACGAGCGTGAAGATCAGAAGCGAACGCATGGCTGCTTTCGGGGAGGGTGGTCACCATGAGGTGACCGCGACGGATGGGGACGCGTCAGGGACGCGGACAACACCATTCGTCGAATGCCATCAGCCGGCGCGAGGGCCAGAACGGCTCGAGCGCGGACACGTCGGACGGCGACGGCGTGAGTACCACGCGATCAGCCACGATGACGGTCCCTTCGATGAGCAGGCAAGCTCGGGTCAGCTTACACGGTCAACAATCGATACAGCCCGATCAATCCCACCACCACGATCACGGCACGCAGCGCACCCGGTGAGAGCCGCCGCCCGTAGTGGGCGCCGAGGAATCCGCCGATCAACGAGCCGACGGCGATCAGGCCGGCCGCGATCCAGCTGATCCGGTCGAAGGCCACCACGGTGTAGGCCACCGCGGCGACGATGTTGACCAGCAGTGACAGCAGATTCTTGGCGGCGTTCATGCGCTGCATGTCCTCGGGAAGCAGCGCCCCCATCACGGCGATCAGCAGGATGCCCTGGGCGGCGGTGAAGTAGCCGCCGTACACCCCGACCGCGAACGTCCCGGTGATCAGCGCCGCCATGCGACCGACGCTGATCTGATGCACGGACTGCCCCTGTGCCTCGGCACGCCGGCGGGCCCAGGCCTGGATCCGCGGGCCGATGACCACCAGCACCAGCGCCAGCACCAGCAGCACCGGCACCACTTGCTGGAAGACCTTTTCCGGCAGATGCAGCAGCAGCCAGGCGCCGGCCCCGGCGCCCACCAGCGAGGCCGGGATCTGCCAGCGCAGCCGGCTCCACTGCCCCCGCAGTTCGCGGCGATACCCCCAGGTACCCGAGATGCCCCCGGCCACCAGGCCGACGGCGTTGGACATCGTCGCGGTCACCGGGGGGAAGCCGAGCGCGACCAGCGTCGGGAAGGTGATCAGCGTGCCCGATCCGACGATCGCGTTGATGGCTCCGGCTCCGACACCGGCCAGTGCGATCAGGATCATGTGGGTCGTCGACACTCCGGCCACCCTACTCAGCGCCGCCCGGTACCTTTCAGGGCCACCGAGATCGACGAAATGGCGGAATCCACTCGCACTTTCGCGCCGAAATGTTCGTTTCGGCGAAAGGGGGGCTAGCGCTTGGGTCCGTGCCCGATGGTCGCTCCGCTAGCGCTTCGCTCCGCGCTTCTCGCGCACCCGGACGTTGATCCGGATCGGGCTGCCCTCGAAGCCGAACGTCTCACGCAGCTTGCGCTCCAGGAACCGGCGGTAGCCGGCCTCCAGGAAGCCACTGGTGAACAACACGAACGTCGGCGGGCGCGAGGCCGCCTGGGTGGCGAACAGGATGCGGGGCTGCTTGCCGCCGCGCACCGGCGGCGGGGTCGCGGCGACGATCTCCTTGAAGAAGGTGTTGAGCCGGCCCGTCGGGATGCGGGTGTCCCAGGACCGCAGCGACGTCTCCAATGCGGGCACCAACTTCTGCACCGCACGGCCGGTCATGGCCGAGATGTTGACCCGCGGCGCCCACTGCACCTGCACCAGTTCTCGGTCGATCTCCTTGTCCAACAGGTAGCGCCGGTCCTCGTCGACCAGATCCCACTTGTTGAACGCGAGCACCAGCGCACGGCCGGCCTCGATCACCATCGTGATGACCCGCAGATCCTGCTCCGTCAGCGGGACCGAACCGTCGATCAGCACGATGGCCACCTCGGCGGAGTCGATGGCGCTGTGCGTGCGCACCGACGCATAGAACTCGTGTCCACTGGCCTGCCCGACCTTGCGACGTAGACCGGCGGTGTCCACGAAACGCCATGGCTTGCCGTCGAGTTCGATCAGCGAGTCCACCGGGTCCACGGTGGTGCCCGCCACATCGTGCACCACCGAGCGCTCGTCACCGGCCAACCGGTTCAGCAGCGAACTCTTGCCGACATTGGGCTTGCCGACCAGCGCCACCCGCCGCGGTCCACCCGCCCCGCCGGCGCCGACCTCGGAGATCTCGGGCAGTTTCGCCAGCACGGTGTCCAGCAGATCGGCGACGCCGCGGCCGTGCATGGCACTGATCGGATGGGGCTCGCCCAGCCCCATCGACCACAGCGCGGCCGCATCGGCCTCGCCGCGTTCGTTGTCGACCTTGTTGGCGGCCAGGAACACCGGCTTGCCGGAGCGCTGCAATTTCTTGGCCGCGGCCTCGTCGGCCGAGGTGGCTCCGGTGGTCGCGTCGACGACCATGATGATCGCGTCGGCGGTCTGCATGGCGATCGCCGCCTGTTCGGCGACCTTCTGCTGCAGGCCTTTCGCGTCGGGCTCCCACCCGCCGGTGTCCTGCACGACGAAGCGACGGCCCGACCAGGTGGCGTCGTAGGACACTCGGTCGCGGGTCACCCCGGGGATGTCCTGCACGACGGCCTCACGACGTCCCAGGATCCGGTTGACCAGCGTGGACTTGCCCACGTTGGGGCGGCCGACGATCGCCACCACCGGTGGCGGCGCACTCACCTGCTCTTCGGCGCCCTCTTCGAAAACGACGGATTCCCAATCGCTTTCGTCGACCCACGTACCGTCTTCGGTCATCGATGCGCTCCGACCCGCTGCTGCACGAGCTCTTGAAGATGCGCCACCACCGTGGCCTGGTCCATATCGCTGGTGTCGACGATCACCGCGTCGTCGGCGGGGCGCAGCGGGGAAACTGCGCGCGTCGAGTCCAGATGGTCGCGCCGTTGCACGTCGGCCAGCACGGCGTCGTAGTCGTCGCCCAGGCCGGCCGCGATGTTCTGGGCGTTGCGGCGCCGCGCACGCTCCTCGGCGCTCGCGGTCAGGAAGATCTTGACCTCGGCATCGGGCAGCACCACGGTGCCGATATCGCGACCCTCGACGACCACCGGCCCCTCCCCTGCAGCCAGTTCGCGCTGCAGCTGCACCAGCCGGGCGCGCACGGCCGGCACCGCGGACACCGCCGACACCGCACCGGTGACCTCATCGCCGCGGATCTCCCGCGAGACGTCTTCTCCGGCCAGGTAGGCCAGGTCCTCGTCGGGGTCGTAGCCGACCGCCATCTCGACGCCGGCGGCCACCTCGGCCACCCGATCCGCATCGGCCGGGTCGACCCCGGCACGTAACACCGCCAGGGTCACGATCCTGTACATGGAACCGGTGTTGAGGTAGCGCATCCCCATGGTGCGCGCCAAACCCCTTGATACCGTGGATTTCCCGGTGCCCGCGGGTCCGTCCAGCGCAATCGCGGTTGCCGTGCTCACATTCCCACCGCCTTGTGCAGCTCGCCGATCTCCTTGCGGGTCAACACCCGGATGCTGCCGGGGCGCATATCCCCCAGGTTCACCGCGCCGATATCGGTGCGCACCAAGGCTTCCACCGGAAAGCCCACCGAATCCAGCAGGCGGCGCACGATGCGCTTGCGACCCTCGTGCAGCGTCACCTTCACCAGGGTCTTACCGGGCAGGGTGTCCACCACCGCGAAATCGTCGAGTGTCACCGGCCCGTCGTCGAGTTCGACGCCTTCACGCAGCTTCTTGCCCAGACCACGCGGAACCCGGCCCACCACGGTGGCGACATAGGTCTTGGGCACCTCATAGGAGGGGTGCATCAACCGGTGCGCCAGTTCACCGTCGTTGGTGAGGATCAGCAGGCCCTCGGTGTCGGCGTCCAGTCGGCCGACGTGGAAGAGGTTCTTGTTGCCGCGCACCCGGTGCTCCACCAGATCACCGACACACGGGCGGCCCCGGTCGTCGGACATCGTGGAGTGCATACCGCGCTCCTTGTTGATGGCCAGGTACATCAAGTCCTCGTCGACCACGACGCGGGTGCCGTCCACCCGGATCTCGGCGTTGGCCGGGTCCACCCGGGTACCGAGTTCGGTGACGATGCGGCCGTCCACCTCCACCCGTCCGTCGAGGATCATCCGCTCGGCGACGCGCCGCGAGGCAACACCGGCTTGCGACAACACCTTCTGTAAACGGACACCGTCCGGCTCGTCCATGTCAGTCCTTGTCCACATCGATACCGGCCGGCTGTTCGGGCACAGCGACCGGGCCGTCGAGCTTGGCGAAACGCGGCTCGTCGCTCAGGTTCTCACTCAGGTCGTCGATGACGTCCACATCGGGCAGCAGCGGCGCGATATCGGGCAGATCGGTCAGCGACGACAGGCCCAGGCGCTCCAGGAACAGTTCGGTGGTGGCGAAAGTCACTGCGCCGCTGTCGGAATCGGTTCCCGCCTCGGTGATCAACCCGCGCGCCAACAGCGTGCGCATCACGGCGTCGACGTTCACCCCGCGGACCGCGCTCACCCGGGCGCGGGTCACCGGCTGGCGGTAGGCCACCACGGCCAAGGTTTCCAGCGCCGCGCGGGTCAGTTTCGAGCGCGCCCCGTCGAGCAACAACCGCTCCACGTAGGGGGCGTAGCGCGACCGGGTGTACATCCGCCATCCGCCGCCGGCCTCGCGCAGATCGATACCGCTGTCACGTTCGGTGAGGGCCGCGGCCATCTCGGTCAGCGTGTCCGCAATCCGGTCCGCCGGTTCCCCGGTGGCCGAGGCCAGCGCGTCCACCGTGACCGGGGTGTCGACGACCAGCAGCAGCGATTCCAGCACGGCGCCGAGTTCGGCATCCGACATCGACTCGGTGTCCACGTCGGCGGTCGGATCGAGGTCGTCGATATCCGGGGGGTTGTCGGTCACGTTGTCGGTCATGAGTCTTCTTCCACTGCGGCTGCCAGGTGTTCGTTGGTTGGCCGATCCCCGGTCCACGAAACCTGGAGCACACCGAGCGGTTCTACTTGCTCGAATGC
Organism: Mycobacterium sp. NPDC003323; assembly: GCF_053589535.1. NCBI lineage: Bacteria > Bacillati > Actinomycetota > Actinomycetes > Mycobacteriales > Mycobacteriaceae > Mycobacterium > Mycobacterium sp. NPDC003323. The sequence goes on along the minus strand of NZ_JBSFSB010000006.1, from coordinate 16,099 downwards.
TACCGCCCTGGCCCGGTACAGCTCCAACAGCGCCAGGAAGCTGCCCACGATCTGCATCACATCGCAGCCGTTCACCAGCTCGCCGAAGGACGACCAGCCACCGATCCCGCGCTGTTCCAGCAGACCCATCAACCGCTTGGCCTGCTCGGGCACCGACACCGGTTGCACGTGCAGATGGTCCAGCCGCACGGTCGGCACCGGCCGCGGGGTGAAGGCCGCGGCCGCGATCTGGGCGAACCGATCGGCGTCGACACCCAGCATGACCTCGGGCAGCAGTTCCTCGAACCGCGCCTCCAGGGACACCGACCGCGGATAACTGCGCAGCGCCGCGGCCTCCAGTTCGGCGAACATCTCGGCGACATGCTTGAACGCCCGGTACTGCAGCAGGCGGGCGAACAACAGGTCGCGAACCTCGAGCAGCGCCAGATCGTCCTCGTCGTGCACCTCACCGGCAGGCAGCAGTCGGGCCGCCTTGAGGTCCAGCAAGGTGGCCGCGATCACCAGGAACGCCGTCGTCTCGTCGAGCTCGAGCTGGCGCCCGATCTCCTTGGTGTAGGCGATGAACTCGTCGGTGACCTGGTGCAGCGCCACCTCGGTGACATCGAGGCGGTGCGCGAAGATCAGCTGCAGCAGCAGATCGAACGGACCCTCGAAATTGCTCAGCCGGACCTGGAAACCCTGCGCAGCCTCGGGGGCAGCTTCCGGGATAGCTTCGTCGGTCACGAACCGAACCGGGCGATGACCTCGCGGGCCAACGACCGATAGGCCTGTGCCCCGGTGGATTTCGGCGCCCAGGTGGTGATCGGCTCGCCGGCGACGCTGGTCTCGGGGAATCGCACGGTACGGGTGATGACGGTGTCGAACACCAGATCGCCGAATCGCTCGACGACCCGCGCCATCACCTCGCGGGCATTGACGGTGCGCGGGTCATACCGGGTCACCAGGATGCCGCTGATGTCGAGCTTGGGGTTGAGCCGGTCGCGAACCTTGTCGACGGTGTCGGTCAACAGCGCCAGACCGCGCAGCGAGAAGTACTCGCACTCGGTCGGGATGATGACGCCGTCGGCGCAGGCCAGCCCGTTCACCGTCAGCAGGCCCAGCGACGGCTGGCAGTCGATCAGCACATAGTCATAGCGGTCCAGCACCGGGTAGAGCGCCCGCGCCAGGGACTGTTCCCGGCCCACCTCGTTGACCAGTTGGATCTCGGCGGCCGACAGGTCGATGTTGCTGGGCACCAGATCCAGGCCGCTGACCCGGGTCTTGATGAGCACCTGGTCGATCGAGACGCGCGGCTCGATCAGCAGGTTGTGCACGGTGTGGTCGAGCTCGTAGTGCGGCACCCCGAGTCCGGCGGACAACGCGCCCTGGGGGTCCAGGTCGACCAGCAGCACACGACGGCCGTAGTCGGCCAGGCTCGCGCCGAGGTTGATGGTCGACGTGGTCTTGCCGACGCCGCCCTTCTGGTTGCACATCGCGATGACCTTGGCCGGTCCGTGCGAGGTGCGCGGGGTCGGTTCGGGGATGTCGCGAGGCGGCCGGCCGGTCAGGCCGAGCTCGACCTGCGGCTCGATGCCCAGGTTGAGGCCATCGTCTTCGCTCATGCGCCACCCACCGAGGTCAGGCGGCACACAATCATGGCGAACATCGCAGCAGAGTCTAGCTGTGCATATCCGTCCAGGACGGCAGACCCGCTGGCTACTGTCCACATATGAGCCTGACCCGTCGGGTGCCGTTCCTGCGTCTGTCGTTCCTGCGCATGGGCCTGGCGGTGCGTCGCATCGCGACCTCCGGCCAGGTCGGTGACGGCCGCGAGGACGCCGCGGTCGCGTACGTCCTGACCCACGCGCGGCCCGGCTCGATCACCGATGCCGTCGACGCGTTCGATCGTTTCGCCTACCGGAACGCCTTCCTGATCAACATCGGCGACGAGAAGGGCCGCATCCTGGACGCCGCGATCGCCCGCACGCAGCCGCGCACCATCCTGGAACTGGGCACCTATTGCGGTTACAGCGCCCTGCGGATGGCAAAGGCGGCCCCGGGCGCGCGGATCGTGTCCGTCGAGCTGTCCGGCACCAATGCCGACAACGCCCGCCGCGTCTGGGAACACGCCGGTGTCGGCGACCGGGTGTCGTGCGTGCAGGGCACGCTCGGCGACGGCGGTCAGACCCTCGATGCGTTGGGTTTCCCGCCCGGCGCACTGGACTTCGTGTTCGTCGACCACGACAAGGACGCCTACCTGGCCGATCTGCTCAGTATCCTGGACCGCGAGTGGCTGTGCCCGGGCGCAGTTGTGCTCGCCGACAACATGGGTGTGCCCGGGTCACCTCCGTATCGCCGCTACATGCGCGAACACGAGGGAAGGCAGTGGCGGACCACCGAACACAAGACCCATGTCGAATACCAGACGATGATCCCGGACCTGGTCCTGGAGTCCACCTACCTTGGTGATTTCGGTGAGGAAACACGCGCTGAGCGCACGTGATCTCACCGAAATCGCAACGTCAGCGAGCCCGCGGGTGCGCCCCGGCCCACACCTCGCGCAGCGCGTTGACCGTCACCAGGGTGTAGATCTGGGTGGTGGTGACCGAGGCGTGCCCCAGCAGTTCCTGCACCACGCGCACATCGGCGCCGCCCTCGAGCAGATGAGTGGCGAACGAGTGCCGCATGGTGTGCGGCGACACCGCCGACGCGATCCCGGCCGCCGCCGCCGCATCCTGAAGTACCTGCCAGGCACTTTGCCGGGACAACCGGCCGCCGCGGGCATTCAGGAAGATCGCCGGGGTGCCCTTGCCGCGGCGGGCCAACTCAGGACGACCGCGCACCAGGTAGGTGTCGATGGCGCTGATCGCGGGCCGACCGACCGGGACCAGCCGGTCCTTGCCGCCCTTGCCACGCAGCAGCACCGACCGGTACTCGGTGTCCAGATCGTCGATGTCCAGACCGACGGCCTCGGAGATCCGGGCGCCGGTCGAGTACAACAGCTCCAGCATGGCCCGGTTGCGCAGACTCAGCGGCCCGTCGGATTCCCGATCGCCGCCGGCGGCCTCCAGCAGCGCCAGCACCTCGTCGACGGACAGGCTCTTGGGCAGCCGCCGCGACGGCGTCGGTGGTTTGACCGCACGGGCGACGTCGATCTCGACGACGCCCTCGGCGGCCAGGAAGCGGTGCAGGCCGCGCACCGCGACCAGCGCGCGCGCCGCCGAGACGGCCGACAAGGCGACGACGCCGTGGTCCGGGTCCCCCTTGCGCAGAGCGATCAGGAAATCGCTGACATCGGTCTCACCGACCGCGCGGGCGTCGACGATGCCGCGGCCGACCAGATGGTCGGCGTAGCGACGCAGATCGCGCCGATAGGAACTGATGGTGTTGGCCGCGACCCCGCGTTCGATGGTCAGGTGGTCCAGGTATCCCTGCACCTGCTCGTCGAGCGCACCGGTCGCGGTCGTCACGCTCGGTCCTGCCGGGCGGCGAACGCGCGAGGCCGATCGGCCCACGGCGCATCCGCCGGTCGCAGCGCGGACCAGTCCGCGGCCGCATGGGCGGCCAGAATCCCGGCCACGGCAAGCGAATTGACGATCTCACCGGACAGCACCCGCTGCACGGCCTCGGGCAGCGGCACCCAGTCCAGCTGCAGGTCGGCCTCTTCGTCATCGGCATCGGGACGGGTGACCCCGCGCAGGCCGGTGGCCAGGAACACCCGCACGCTCTCGTCGCTGAAGCCGGCCGCGGAGATCACGTCGACCAGCACCGCCCAGTTCTCCGCGGCCAGCCCGGCCTCCTCGCGCAGTTCCCGGGCGGCGGTGTCCACGGGCGGTTCGCCGTTGATGTCGAGCAGACCGGCGGGCAGTTCCCACAGCCGCCGCCCGACCGGGTGGCGGTATTGGTAGACCATCGCGATCCGGTCGTTCTCGTCGACCGCGACGACCGCGACCGCACCGAAGTGCTCGACCACCTCGCGGCGGGCGACGTTGCCGCCCGGCATCTGCACATCATCGATGCGCAGCGCGAGGATCTTGCCGACGTGCGCCGTCTCGCTGGCGCGCGTGACGAACTCGTGCTCAGCCACGCTGGGCTGGCTCGTGTGACGGCTGCCCGGCATCCTCGTTGCGTTCGGCACCGTTGGTCCGCGCGAAATCCTCCAACGGAAGCCGTTCGGCGGCCTTGTAATCCAGCGCGGCGCCGATGAAAGCGGCGAACAGCGGGTGCGGACGGGTGGGCCGGCTCTTGAGCTCCGGATGGGCCTGGGTGCCCACCAGGAACGGATGCACATCGGCGCCGTACTCCACGAACTCCACCAGATGCCCATCCGGAGAGGTGCCGGAGAACTTCAGACCGCTCTCGGCGATCCGTTCCCGGTAGGTGTTGTTGACCTCGTAGCGGTGCCGATGCCGCTCGGACACCTCGGTGGCGTCATAGGCCTGAGCCACAATCGATCCCGCCTCCAACACCGCCGGGTAGGCGCCCAACCGCATGGTGCCGCCGAGGTCGGCGTCACCGGCGACCGCGTCGAGTTGATCGGCCATAGTCGCGATCACCGGGTCCGGGGTGTCCGGATCGAACTCGGCGGAACTGGCCTCGGTCAGGCCGACCGAGCGGGCCGCCTCGATGACGATGCACTGCAACCCCAGGCACAATCCCAATACCGGGATCTTCTGCCGCCGGGCGAGCCTGATCGCGCCGATCTTGCCCTCGATACCCCGGATACCGAAGCCACCAGGGATCAGGATGCCGTGCACGTCGGCCAGCGCGGAGGTCGCACCGGCGTCCAGTTCGCAGTCGTCGGAGGCGACCCAGCGCAGTTCCACCTTGGCGTAGTGCTTGAAGCCGCCGGCCCGCAGCGCCTCGGCGACTGACAAATAGGCGTCGGACAGGTCGATGTACTTGCCCACCAACGCGATCCGCACCGTCTCGCGTGGCTCGTGCACACGCTGCAGCAGATCGTTCCACTGCGTCCAGTCGACGTCGCGGAACGGCAGGTTGAGCTTGCGCACCACATACGCGTCGAGTTCCTCGCGGTGCAACACCTTGGGGATGTCGTAGATGGACGGCGCGTCGGGGGTGGAGATGACGCCGTCGATGTCCACGTCGCACATCAGCGCGATCTTGTTCTTCAGGCCTTCGGGCACATCGCGGTCGCACCGCAGGATCAGCGCGTCCGGGGTGATGCCGATGCTGCGCAGCGCAGCCACCGAATGCTGGGTGGGCTTGGTCTTGAGCTCACCGGAGGGGGCGAGGTACGGAACCAGGGACACGTGCAGGAAAAAGCAGTTGTCCCGGCCGACCTCGTGGCGGACCTGTCGGGCGGCCTCCAGGAAGGGCAGCGACTCGATATCACCGACGGTGCCGCCGATCTCGGTGATGACGATATCGGGCCGGTTTCCCTGCGGGTCCGGGTCGGCCATCTCCAGGATGCGGCGCTTGATCTCGTCGGTGATGTGCGGGATGACCTGGACGGTGTCGCCCAGGTACTCGCCCCGGCGCTCCTTGGCGATCACCGTGGAGTACACCTGTCCGGTGGTGACGTTGGCCGAACCGGACAGGTCGCGGTCCAGGAAGCGCTCGTAGTGCCCGACATCGAGGTCGGTCTCGGCGCCGTCCTCGGTCACGAACACCTCGCCGTGCTGGAACGGGTTCATGGTGCCGGGATCGACGTTGAGGTATGGGTCGAGCTTCTGCATCGTCACCTGCAGCCCGCGCGCGGTGAGCAGCTGGCCGAGGCTGCTGGCGGTCAGTCCCTTACCGAGTGAGGACGCCACACCCCCGCTGACGAAGAGGTGTTTGGTCGCGGTCTGCGGGTGCTTGCGTAACGAGGGCAAAGACGCCAACCTCCGTGGTGATGGGGCAAGTAGGGCCTGCCGACCCACGGAAGTTCACCTTAACACCAGCACCGACATGCTGATACTGACGCGCCCGAGCCGGTGGCGGGAACCGCTCGTCGACTACTGCGGGACGGTGACCGACGTCGCACCCTGGCCGATGCCGTAGCGGCCGGGTTGCCCGCCGCGCAGCAGGTCGCCGAGCGCCAGCGCGGTGGTGATCCGCCCGGATTCGGCGCCGATGTCGTCGACGGTGGTGACCGCCGCGGCCAGGGCCGCGTCCGACCGGGTCACCGCGACCGCGGCGGTGCCCGACGCCGAGCCGTCGCGGCCGGCGAGCACCGTTCCGCCGCCGTGCGGCGCGAGCGCGGCGGCGAACCGGGCCACGGTGGCGCCGCGATTTCCGGCGTCGTCGCCCAGTGAGCCGCCGGTGACGATGACGGCGGTGTCGGCCGCGCCCACGGTCTCCCCGTCGTAGGTGATGAAACCGGTGTCGCGCAGGGTGGCCAGCACGATGTCACGCTGATCGTCGGGCACCGCGGGGTCCTTGCCGGTCAGCAGCGCGATCCCGAGCAGATCACCGGCCTGGGAGCCCTGGTCCACCGAGGTGGTGGACAGCTGGCGCCCGGCCGGCACGATCGGCGAGTTCACCACCGACAACAACTTCTCCGATGAGTTGGCGTCCACGAATTGCGGTGTCAGCGTGATGGTTCCGGAGACCGCCGCGCCACCGGCGGTGACCAGTCGGGCCACGGCCTCGACATCGTCGTCGGCAGCGTCGGGAGTGCGAAAGATGACCACCGACTTCTCGCGCAGCGTGTCACGCAGGATGCGCGGCGCCATCAATGCGTCGAATTCCCCTGCCGCGCCGAGTTTTTCGTTCAGTTCGTTCTTCTCGTCGGTGAGCACTTCGATCTCGGTGCGCAGATCCGCCTTGTCGCTGCGCAACCCCGACAGCACGGTGTCGGCGAACAATCCCGACCCCAGGACCACCCCGACGGCCAGCGCGAGAAAGACCGCGGCCAGCGAGATGGCATGCGAGCGCAGAGAAATCACAGCGAGCTCCCGTCGGTTCGAACTGCTAGGCGACCAGGCCCTGGACCCAGAGCAGGAAGCGGTTCCAGTAGTCGACCACCCAGTCGATCACGGTGGCGTCGGTCTGGGTGACCCACAGCGCGACGATGATCGCCACCAGCATGGCCAGCACCAGTAGCGCTATCGCACCACCGGAGACCCTGCTGCGGTACAGCGTGGCGACCGCCTTGGCGTCGACCAGTTTCTCGCCGACCTTGAGCCGGGTGAGGAAGGTCGACGGGTTGCTCTGCTGGCGTGAGCGGTCGAAGAACTCCTCGATGGTGGCGCTGTGACCGGCCGTGACGATCAGCGACGCGCCGTGGTGGTGGCACAGCAGCAGGGCCAGATCGGCGGCGGATCCGGCGGCCGGGAATGTCATGGCTCCCACCCCGAGGTCCTGGATGCGTTCCAGACCGGGCGCGTGTCCGTCGGCGTCGGCGGGTAGCACGACCTGGGCGCCGCTGCGCAGGGCATCAGTGCTGATGCTGCTGGGATCACCGACGATGAGCGCCGGCCGGTAGCCGCCCTTGCGCAACAGGTCCGCGCCGGCGCCGACGCCGACGAGGACGGGCTGGTACTCCTTGATGAACGGTTTGAGCGCCTTGAGATCGTCGGCGGCGGACGGGCCCTCGGCGACGACGACCACGTGCCTGCGGTCCATGTCGACATCGATGTCCGGAATGCCCATACCGTCGATCAGCAACGGACTCTCGCTGCGGATGAACTCGATGGTGTTGCCGGCGAAGGCTTCCAGGTGCGCGACCAGTCCGCTCTTGGCTTCCACCATGAGTTCGTGGATCTCCAGATCGGTGCGCTCGGTGCCGAGTCCGATCCGGCGGTCACCGGAGTACACGCCGCCGTTGTTGAGCCGGATCTTGGCGCCGTCTTTGATCTTCTTGAAGACCTCGGGCCCGGCCTCGTCGATCAGCACGATGCCGTTGGCGACCAGCACCTCGGGGCCGAGGTTGGGGTAGCGCCCCGAGATGGACGGCGAGGCGTTCACGACGCCGGCCACCTCCGCCTCCACCAACGCGTCGGCCGTGATGCGATCGAGGTCCTGGGCGTCGAGGACGACGATGTCGCCCGGACCGATGCGGCGAAGCAATCGGTCGATGTCGCGGTCAACGCGGGCAGTACCGATGACGCCCGGCTTTGAGCTGGCATTTCGCGATAGCAACGCTGACATCTTCATGGGGGCGATTCTGGCGCTTAACCCTCAAGTTGAGGTGGAGGCGCGCCGTAACATCTGTCCCAGGAGTTTTCATTTGTCACAACTGCAACACCGAGTGCGTCTCAATTGCGCTTCGCCGCGGTGCCCGATTCGCGGCCCGCCGCGGTGCCCGATTCGCGGCTCGCCGCGGTGCCCGATTCGCGGCTCGCCGCGGTGCCCGATTCGCGGCTCGCCGCGGTGCCCGATTCGCGGCTCGCCGCGTAGTGCCGCGCGGCCTTCGCACGGTTGCCACACGTGGTCATCGAATGCCAGCGCCGGGTCCCATTCTTCGACGTGTCGAGGAACCACAACACGCAGTGCTCATGCGCGCACTGTTTGATCCGGCCGGGGTTCTCGGTCAGCAGTCGCAACAGATCATCGGCGGCCAGCCAACCCGGCAGCCATTCCGGCCGCGGCACGTCGGCATCCTCCTGCGGTCCACTCCGCGTCAGCGTGCGCCGCACGCGCCCCTGATCCAGCACGGCGTTCAACGCGTCCATCGCTGCCGCCGACCCCTCGGACACCATCCGCAGCACCGCGTCTCGGGTCTGCACGAGGGCGACCCGGGTGTTCTCGTCGGCGCGGCAACGATCCGCCAGACCGTTGGTGGCCAGCCAACACCGCAGCCCCCCGACGTCGGTGAGCAGATCCTGCACGCCGTCGGGCGACATCCAGTTGGTGTTCAACAGGTCCAGCGCGAGGGGTTCGCCGACGTGCGGGCGCGGATCACGCATACCTCATGGTACGTCACTAACCACCGTAAGAGACTTTGATGGTTGACAGCGCCGACCGGCCAGCCTAACCTTCAAATGTCACTTCAACAGTTATACGGAGGATCTGATGACCACCACCGTCGGCCCACGCCTGGCTCCCGGACACGTCGGCCTCAACGTCACCGATCTCGATCGATCCGTCGATTTCTACCGGCGCGCGTTCGGTTTCGACGAGTTGAGCCGCAGCGAGGAAGGCGGCCGCCGGTTCGCCTTCCTGGGTTCCGAGGGCACCTTGCGCCTGACGCTGTGGCAACAGAGCGACGGCGGGTTCTCCACCCGCACAGCCGGTCTGCACCATCTGTCGTTCCAGGTCGACAGCATCGAGGACGTACGCACCGTGGAGGCGGTGCTCAAAGATCTGGGCACGACCTTCGCGCACGACGGGGTGGTGGCGCACTCCGAGGGCAGCGCGTCGGGCGGCATCTTCTTCGTCGATCCCGACGGCATCCGACTGGAGGTCTACGCACCGGCCGGCGCCGAGGCCGAACCGGCACCCACCGGCGAAGCACCCTCCTGCGGCTTCTTCTGAGCCGTCGTGACCGTCTATCACGCGGGTGAGCTGGAAGTGCAGCGACGCCTGGGCCAGAGCGAGATCGCCGCACACCTGGGCCGCATAATTCGTGACGAAATTCCCGATGCCGCAGCGGCTTTCCTCACCGAGCAGCCGATGGTTGTGCTCGCGGCCGCCGACGACGAGCAGCGGATCTGGGCCGGGATGGTGACCGGCGCACCCGGTTTCGTGCATGCCGACGACGGCACGATCGGCATCGACGCGCTACCCGTCACGGGTGACCCACTGCGTGCGGCACTGACGGCCACGCCGAGGCAGGTCGGGATGATCGCCGTCCAGCCACAGACCCGACGCCGCATGCGGGTCAACGGAATCGCCGCACCCTCCGGCGCCGGCCTGCTGATCCATCCCGACCAGGTGTACTCGAACTGCCCGAAGTACATCTCCCGCAGACATGTCGAGACCGCCCGGACGGTCCTCGCGCCCCCGGCGATGCGGCGCTCGACCGATCTCGGCGCCGACGCCCAGACGATGATCGCGGACGCGGACACCTTCTTCATCGGGTCCGCCGATCCGCAGGGCAACGCCGACGCGTCACACCGCGGCGGCAATCCCGGCTTCCTGCAGGTCCTCTCGCCGACCCGGCTGCGCTGGCCTGATTACCGCGGCAACTCGATGTTCATGACGTTGGGCAACATCCTTGCCAATCCCCGCGCGGGTCTGCTCGTCCCGCATTGGCGCACCGGAACGACACTGCAGCTCACCGGAACGGCGCGGATCATCTGGGACGGCGCCGACAGTGGGCCGGGTGCGCAGTGCTCGGTGCAGTTCGACATCGACGAGGCGGTGGAACTCACCGGCGCCAGCCCGCTGCAGTGGAGCGATCCGGAACTGTCCCCGGCCAATCCCGGCTGATCGACTATTCGGCGCGATCGCGCTGCGCGGACTCCCACAACTCGCGCGCGTGGGCCCGGCCGCTGTCGGTGTCCCCCAACCCGGCCAGCATGCGGGCCAACTCGGCCACCCGGTCCTCGTCCTGCAGGCGCTTCACCCGACTGGACTTGGGTCCGCTCTCGACGACCAGATGGGTGTCGGCGTAGGCCGCCACCTGCGGCAGGTGGGTGACGACGATGACCTGGTGGGTGCGGGCCAGTCGGGCCAGTCGTCGCCCGATCTGCACCGCCGCGCGACCACCGACACCGGCGTCCACCTCATCGAACACCATGGTCGTGCCCGCATCCGATGCCGACAGCACGACTTCGAGAGCCAGCATCACGCGCGACAATTCACCGCCGGAAGCGCTCTTGGCCAGCGGAAGCAGTTCGGTGCCGCGGTGGGCGGCGAAGCCGAACTCGACGCCGTCGACGCCGTCACGTCCGGCGTGCACCACCGTGCCGTCGGCCAGTGTCACCGGCGCGGAGTCGTCGGCGCGCGCGGGTATCGGTGCCACCGCGATGCCGAAATCCGCCCCGGTCATCGCCAGGCCGGCCAATTCGGCCGACACCGCCTTGGACAGACCCTTGGCCGCCTTGGTGCGGGCCTTGGTCAGATCGGCCGCCGCGGCCACCACCTTGGCGTGCAATTCGTCGACGCGGGCCTGCAACCCGGCCAGTGCCTCCTCGGAGACGTCCAGCTGCGCCAGCCGCGCACGGGACTCGCTCGCCCACGCCAACACACCGTCGATATCGGGGGCGTACTTGCGGGTCAGGCCGCGCAGTTCGGCCTGGCGCGCCAGCTTGGACTCCAAGGTGCTTGCATCGCTGGGCAATTCGGCCAGGAAGTCGCCGAGCTCGGTCGACACGTCACCGATCACGGCGAGCGCCTCGACCAGCCGCTCCCCCAGTGCCTGCAATGCCGAGTCATCGGTGCCGCTCAGCGCGGCCTTGGCCTGTGCGACACCGTTGGACGCCGACGCCGATTCGGAACCGTCGTCATCGATCGGTCCGGCCAGCCAGGAACGCGCCAGCACGGCGGCCTCGCGCAGTGCGTCGAGTTCGGAGAGCCTGCGGATCTCACCGACCAGGGTTTCGTCCTCACCGGGCTGCGGGTCGACGGTGTCGATCTCGTTGAGGCCGAAGGTCAACCGGTCCGACTCCAGCGCCAGCTCGCGGGCCCGCTCGGTGCGGTCGGTCAGATCACGGCGCGCGGTCAGCCACTGCTCGCGCACGGCGCGGTACTTCGTCAGCGAACCGGTCACATCGGCGTAGCGGTCCAGCGCCGCGCGCTGCTCGTCGGGCCGCATCAGGCGCAGTTGATCATTCTGGCCGTGCAGGGCCAGCAGTTCGTTGGTGAACGTACTCAGCGATTTGGCCGGCACGCTGCGTCCGCCGAGGTAGGCGCGCGACGGGCCCTCGCGATTCACCGAGCGGGCCGCGATGACGCTGTCATCGTCATCGCGTTCGGCCCCGGAGGACTCCAGGATCTCGTCGACGCGGCCGGCCACATCGGCCCCGACCTCGGTGGTGCTGAAACGGCCTTCCACCACGGCGCGGTCGGACCCGGTGCGCACCCGGGTGGCATCGGCGCGGGCACCGCCGAGCAGATGCAGGCCGGTGACCACCATCGTCTTGCCGGCCCCCGTCTCACCGGTCAGGACGGTCAGGCCACGGTCGAATTCTGCGGTCGCCGAGCTGATCGCACCCAGCGACTCGATTCGGATCTCGGAGAGCACTACTGACCGCGCCATCCCTTGACCGGCAGACGGAACTTGCGCACCAATCGATCGGTGAACGGTGCGCTGTCCAGGCGAACCCACTTCAACGAGGTCCCGCACCGCGTCACCTCCAGGCGCGCGCCCGCCGGCACCGACATCTTGCGCCGGCCATCGCAGAACGCGACCGCATCATGACCGTCGGCCTCGACCTCGATCGCGATCGACGCGTCGGGGCTGGTCACCATGGGACGGGCGAATAACGCGTGAGCATTGTTGGGCACCACCAGGATCGACTCGAGATCCGGCCACAGGATCGGGCCACCGGCGGAGAACGCGTACGCGGTCGAACCGGTCGGGGTGGACACCAGCACGCCGTCGCAGCCGAACTGCGATACCGGACGACCGTCGACCTCCAGCACCACACCCAGCACGCCGAGGCGAGGACCCTTCTCCAGGCTGGCCTCGTTCAGCGCCCACCCGCGGTCGCGCACCTCACCGTTCACGCGGACGGACACGTCGAGGGTCATTCGCTGCTCGACCCGGTAATCGCGGGCGATGACGTGCTCGAGCACGGTGTCGATGGCCTCGGCCTCCGCCTCGGCAAGGAAGCCGATCCGGCCCAGATTGATTCCCAGCACCGGTATCTCGACATTGCGGGCCAGTTCGGCGGCACGCAGGAAGGTGCCGTCGCCGCCGAGCGCGAGAACCAGCTCGCACCCCTCGGCCGCCTGCTCATCGGCGTCGACGACCTCGATGTCGACGCCGAGGGCCCGCATCTCATCGGGCGCCAGATGCAAGGTGCCGCGGTCGACGGCCTCGGCCGTCAGCACCCGTAGCCCGATGCCGTGGTCACCGAGCACCTTCTCCACCCGCCGGGCGGTTTCGGTGGCCTCTGCTCGCCCGGTGTGCACGACCAGTAGCACTGTGCGTTCGCAGGTCATTGCGGCCCTTCGTCGATCGCTTGCTGGACAGCTCGTTCGAGTTCCTCACCCACCAGCGCGTCATCGGTCTCGGCGCGCAAACGCAGGAAGAACTCGACGTTACCCGACGGACCCGGAAGCGGGCTGGCGGTGACAGCCACTGTGTGCCAACGCAATTCGGTTGCCCGCCGCGCGACGGCGAGGACCGCCTCGGCGCGCAGCGCCGGATCCGAGACCACACCGCCGGCGCCCACCCGGTCCTTGCCGACCTCGAACTGCGGTTTCACCATCGGGACGATATCGGCATCGGATGACGCGCACGCGGTCAGCGCAGGCAGCACGGTGGCCAGCGAGATGAATGACAGGTCGGCGACCACCAGATCGACCGGCCCTCCGATCGCCTCCGGCGTCAGTGTGCGGACGTTGGTGCGTTCCAGCACCTGCACTCGATCATCGGACCGCAACGACCAGGCCAGCTGTCCATAGCCGACGTCGGCGGCCACCACCTCGGCGGCGTCACGGTCCAGCAGGACCTCGGTGAATCCGCCGGTGGATGCGCCCGCATCCAGGCAGCGACGGCCGGTGACCGGCACGGCGAAGGCATCCAACGCCCCGATCAGCTTGTGCGCGCCGCGCGACACCCAGACCCGCTCGTCGGCGGCGACGGTCAACTTGGCGTCCACCGAGACCGTGGTGGCCGGCTTGGCGGCCGGCATCCCGTCAATGTGAACCCGGCCGGCGCCGATCAGCTCGGCGGCCTGTTGGCGCGAACGTGCCAGTCCGCGCCGCACCAACTCGGCATCCACCCGCGCCCGCCGCGTCATCGGCTCAGCGCTCCCGGGTCGCGTCGCCCCGGCCCTCCACCGATTCCAGCGCCCGCACCAGCAGGTCGTGCGCTTCTTCCAGGCGGGCCGCGACGGCGTCGATGTCGGCATCCTCCAACCCGCCGGACTCGACGTCCGGCAGGTCGGCCAGCAGCGCCGCGATACCGGCGCAGATCTGCTCAGGATCGGTACTCATACTGCTGATCACGCTAGCGGATGCGGTCAGCTCAGCAGCGACCAGCGTTGCAGTCCCGTCCGCGCGATGTCATCGCCGGCGGCGAGGCTGACAGCGCCGCCGGCCGCCCACACCGCGTGCGCGGTGGCCCGCACGATACTCAGCGGATCATCGCCGGTATCGAAACCCGCGGACCGGACGGTGACCGTCGAATCGTCGGTGTCGATCTGCCAGGCCGGATGGGCGGCGATACGCAGCGCATCGCTATCGGTGTGCAGCGAGCGCAGATCCTCGGCCAAGAAGTCCGGTCGGCTGCCGGGGGCGGCGTGCAGCATGTCGGCGGCGTTGTTGACCCCGGTCAGCACCATCAGGCTGGGCAGTCCCGCGGCGTTGGCGCCCTCGATATCGGTATCGAGGCGATCCCCGACCACCAACGGCGTGCTGAACTTCCCGCGTGCGAGCGCGTCGTTCATCAGACTGGGCGCCGGTTTGCCGGCAACCTGCGGATCGCGGTCGGTGGCGGTGCGCAGCGCGGCGACCATCGAGCCGTTGCCCGGCAGCAGGCCGCGTTCCGACGGAAGCGTCCGGTCGACGTTGGCCGCGACCCACAAGGCGCCGGCGCGGATGGCCAGGGCGGCCTCGGCGAGCTGGGCCCATCCGGTTTCCGGGTTGTGTCCTTGCACGACGGCCACCGGCTGTTCGGCCATCGTGCGCACCGGGGTGAGCCCGACGGCGCTCACCTCGGCGGCCAGCGAGTCCGTTCCCACGATCAGGACGGCCGATCCGGCGGGCAGCTGGACGGCCAGCAGCCGCGCAGCGCTCTGAGCACTCGTGACGACATCCTCTGCGTGCGCGGAGAATCCCAGCTCGCACAGGTGGCCGGCCACCTCGGCGGCCGACCGGGAAGCGTTGTTGGTGACGAACAAGGCGCGTGACGGTACCGTGGCCAGGCTGTCGACCGCGCCGACGGTCGGTTCGTGTCCCCGGAAGACGGTGCCGTCGAGATCCAGGAGCAGGCAATCGTGCTCCTGTGCCAGCGTCCCCATCTCAGGTCAGCTCGGCGAGTCGTTCTTCGGCGTCGGTGACGCCCTCGACATCGGCGGCCGCGGCGTTGATGAAAGCCTGCACGGCTTCCTCGGAGCGGCCCAGCGCCAGCAGCGTCTCGGCATAGGTATAGAAGAGCCGGGCACTCGTCGGTCCGATACGGGTCGGATCCAACGGCGGGCTGGACAGGATCGCCAGGGCCTGCTCGTGCTGGCCCAGATCGGATCGCGCCCCGGCCACCACCATCCGCAGCTCGTCGGCATCGTCACCGCTGAGTTGTTCGGCCTCGGGGCCGCGAGCGAGCTCGATGGCGCGTTCGGGCCGGCCCACGCCGCGTTCGCAATCGGCGATCAGCGGTAGCAGGACCGACTTGCTACCCATCCGCCGGGCGGCCCGCAGCTCGGCGAGCGCCTGAGCCCAGTCACCGCAGTAGTAGGCGGCGATACCGACCGCTTCGCGGACCGCCGCGATTCGCCCGGACCGTGCACGGGCTGCGCGGGCGTGGGCGAGGGCGGCTTCGGGATCCTCGTCGAGCAGTTCGCCGGCGGCGACCAGATGACGGGCCACGACGTCGGCGGTCGACTTGTCGAGGGTGATCAGTTCGCCCCGGATCTCCGGTGCGAGCTGCTTGGCTTCGATGTTGGGAGGGATACGCGGACCCGTTGGCCGCTGTTCGTCACCCTCATGCTGGGGCTGTTCCCGACGGCTGCGATTGGGTCCCGACGTCCGCGGCGCACCGGTCCGGTCTCCGGAGCCGCGCCGCGGTCCGCCGTTACGGTCGAACCTCGCGCCGCCGGCGCGCTGGCCGTCGCCCGTGCCCCGACGCGGGCGCCGTTCGTCGCCGCCGCCTTGTCTGTCCTGGGCCACTGTCGCCTTCCTGATCGTTCACACGTCCGGAGCAAAGGATAGCCGGGCGACGGCCATTCGCGACACTCGCCGACGAAATAGAAATGGTCGATAAATGGAATTACCCCCCACGATAAACGTGGGGGGTAATTCTAATGTGTGTTCGGCGGTGTCCTACTTTTCCACCCTGTTGGGTAGTATCATTGGCGCTGGTAGGCTTAGCTTCCGGGTTCGGGATGGGACCGGGCGTTTC
>NZ_JBSFSB010000005.1:238949-356365 GCF_053589535.1 Mycobacterium sp. NPDC003323 | reverse complement strand
AGAACGTCGAGACCGCCCCGCGAGGCGCGTCGTCGGGCCACTGGGCGATCGCCAGGCGGACACGAGGATCGATGGGTTCATTGACAGCCACCACCCAAGCCTCGAGGCAGAAGTGTCACCACCGAGACCCCTCAAAGTGTCACCGATGTCCTGATGCAGAACTGTCACCGATGTCTTGAGACATAACATCAGCTCTATGCAAGGGGTTTCCACGACTAATATTGCGGACAGCTCTGCATCAGGACATCGGTGACACTTCGAAGAATCTCGGTGGTGTCGCCTCGGCATCGAGTTCGGCCTAACTGCGTACCGGTATGTAATGCCTCGCGACACCCGTGGCACTTCGGCGCGGATCGTTTACCCTCGGCGACGGCTGACTCGCCTCGTCGCAAGCGCGCTGAGCGATGAGTTGGAGACCTGAACAGGTGACCGCGACCCTATCCAGGAATCCGCCCCAACAATGCACCGACATCCGCTCCTGCCCAGAGCTGCAACACATTCGACAACATCAACAGCGGAGCACGTAACGCCTCGTTGTCGCTGATCCGCGGATCATGCCGGTCGGCGACATCGGTCAGATTCGGAAGCGCTGCGCTCACCAGCCGGGGTGTGTCCAGCAGCCAGGCCACCCCCATCACGGTGGCATAGAGCGCCAGCTGGGTGTGCAGCAGCTCGACATCCAGCGCGGGGCCGCCCGCGGCGAGCACCTCGGCGACGAAATGGTCGAGCAGTTCGTCGAGATGTAGCCGCCACAGCTCGGTCTCGGCACTGCACAACGCTCCCCACAGTGCCATCGCCACATTCATGACGCTGACACAGCCCCAGTCCATCAGGCCGCAGCGCAGCGCGCCGCCGGGTTCCCGCCAGAACCACGCATTGTCGACGTTGGCATTCCAATGACACAGCGCTTGGTGGGCTTCGGTGCGTTGCAACCAGGCCATCACGGCATCCTCTGCCGCCGCGATGCGGCCGACATCGGTGATCAGGCGATCGATGAACCTCGGCACGTCGGGCAGCAGTCCCGGGTGCGCCCCGGAGAAGTCCGCGAGCCGACGGACACGTTCGATCAGCTCGGCTTCGTCGCTTGGGACACGCTGTCCGACGGTCACTCGATCCGCATCGAACGCGAACTCGGTGTCCACCGACGATGGCAGCCGACCCGATCGATGCGTGCCTGCCAGCCGGGCCACGGCCGTCAGCAGTGCCCGGTAATGTCCGAGCTGATCGGGCATCTGGTGGTCCAGGCACTTCTCGTAATGCCGTTCGACCGTGCCGATTTCGTAGCCGATGCGTTCGGTGATCAGGATTCCGGTGCAGGATTCCTGCTGATAAGCGGCGAACACGCAGACCGGAACCGCGACCGGTAGCGCCACGGTCCTCGACAGTACGGCGAAGCGCACCTCAAGGTCCATCTGGGACTTGCCGCGGTCACGGCGGGCATTGTCGAAGTCGCGCGAGAACTTCACGAACAGGCCGTTGGGCGGACCCGGTCGGAGGTACTCGACGTCCAGCATTGCCTTCCGACCGGTGCTGCCGCCGCCGCACTCCTCGAAGCGGGTCACTGCGGTGACCCGGTTGTCGCCGGCCAGCGAACCGAACGCGCGCATCGCACCGGTGAGGAACTCCGCGCCCGCCTCTCGCAGTGCATCCGGTTCGGCCGGGAACTGCAGGCCGTCGTCGGTGGCCGCCCAGCGGGTCACCGGCGGTGGTCCATGAAGAAGCCGACGGCGCGCCGAATGGAGTCCCGCACCGGTTCGGGTTGCCAGCCGAGATCGCGCACCGCCTTGGAATGATCCAACGGGCCCATGTTCTCGACGATGCGCATGCCGGCTGCGGCGAACGGAAGGTCGCGGTCCAGTACGCGAGCCGCCACGTCGTTGAGCCGGGCCCCGGCATGCAGGACCGAAAAAGGGATGCCGATGCGTGGCGTGCGCACGCCGGCGGCCTCGGCGGCAACGGAATGCAGTTCGCGGCAACTCATATAGCGGTCGGAGATGATGTACCGCTCACCACTGAGACCCTTCTCGGCGGCGAGCAGCATGGCCCGTGCCGCGTCCTCGATACCCACCACCTCTTGCGAGTATCCGAAGTAGCACGGAAATCTGCCGGCGGCCACCATGGCCAGCACCCCACCGTGCGGTGTGGGCTGCCAGTCACCGGGTCCGTAGGTGGTGGAGATGCACATCGCGACTGCGGGCAGTCCGTGCGCGCGGGCGTAGTCGAGCACCAGATTCTCGGCGGCCCGGCGTGATTCGATATATGGCCCGCCGCCGTCCCAGTCGACCTCATCGTCCTCGGTGACCGGACGCCCGCACGGTGCGGCCATGGTTCCGGCAGTGCTGGTGAAGACGAACTTCTCCACCCCGGTGGCCAAGGCCGCGTCCAAGACGCGGTGCAGGCCCTCGACGTTGGTGGAGAACAGCGCGGCCGGATCGCGCAGCCACATCCGCGCATCGACGACGCAGTAGTAGACCACGTCGACACCCGTCATCGCCGCGCGTAGCGCCTCGTCGTCGAAAAGCCCGCCGTAACAACGCTCCACGGTCAGATCGTCGATCCCACGGGTATCGCTGGTGGGGCGCAGCATGACCCGTACATCGTCACCGCGCCGAACCAGCTGGCGGGTCACGTGCGAGCCGAGAAAGCCGCTGGCGCCCATCACCAGCGCGGTCATACCGGTGGGGTGTCCGGACCGGTGTCGCCGAGGCGGGCACTGAGCGCACCCCACGGGTCGGCGTACCGACCGGGAGAGTTCCGGTAGGCGCCCTGGCGCGCGACGAACGCCCGGGCCAGTGGTGCGATCAACCGGGACGGGTGACGTTTCCAGCCCGTCTGCGCGTGGATCTCATCGAGCATGTCCGGCCACGAATGATGTTGGAACTTCAGCATCTGCTGGGCACGGGTGGTGTCCATCCAATCAGTGATGAACCAATCGTCGTCACTGTCGGGGTTTCCCGGCCGCCCCGGTGGTATGACGCCGGGCAGTCCGCGTGCGGCCGCCAGCGACGGCCCGACATCACCTTGGCGCATCCGGTGAGTGTCATCGCCGGCGATCAACAGGATCTCGCCGATCACGTCGGCGACCGTCGCAGTGGCGAATGCGCTTGCCACATCGCGGACATCCACCATGTGAATGCGGTTGTCGACGGGCAGGGCGCTCTCGAAATACAACGCGTCCATCGTGAACGGCAGCGCGGACATGTCAGTGCTCATCACACCGCCGAGGCGCAGTACGACCCAGTTCAGGGTCGACGCACGCACGTACGCCTCGGATTCCAGCTTGTGTTGCCCGTAGAGTTCGGTGGGCCGCGGGGCAGTGTCGGCGCTCACCGGCTCGGTGTGACGATGCGGGTTACGTGAGCCGTAGACGGCGTTGCTGGAGGCCTGGACGAAACGAGGCGGCTTCGCCGCGGCCGTTGCGGCGTCGACGAGCGTCTTGGTCGCTTCGACGTTGACCTTGCGGGCCAGCGACCGATTGCGATAGATCGGCGGCGGAATGATCGCCGCCAGATGCACGATGGCATCCGGGGCGACCTCGTCGATCAGCCGGGTGACCTCCTGTGGCGTCGTCAAATCTGCCCAATGCGCACGCGCTCCGCTCGGAAGCGCCTGTGCCCTTGCCCGATTCGCCTCGGTGCCGAGATCTGTCGCGACAACGGTGCGACCCTCGGCCGCGAGCGCCTTGACGGTGGCCGAACCGACCAGGCCGAACGCCCCGGTAACCAGGACGGTATCGGACATCGGTTACTTGAGGCAGCTACCGGCGTCGACCGGAAGGGTCACCCCGGTCACGTAGCGGGCTTCGTCGGAGGCCAGGAACAACACCGCGTTGCTGATGTCCACGGCATCCACCCACGGGATCGGCAGGGTGTGGAACAGCTGGCAGATCGGCGCCATGTCATCGGGCCCCGGGTTCTCCAGGTCGGGCCGGAACATCTTGAAGGTGCCCTCGTTGTGCAGCATCTGGGTGCTGACGTGGGTGGGGTGCACCGAGTTGACCCGGATGTTGTGCTGGCCGAGTTCCACGGCGAAACCGCGCATCAGCCCCACCACACCATGCTTGGCCGCCACGTAGTTGCCGCAGTGCGGGTAGGCCTTCAAGCCGCCCACCGAGCTGGTGAGGACGATCGACCCGCCCTGTCCTCCTGAGATGATGTGCGGGACAGCGGCTTTGACGGACTTCCAGACACCGGAGAGATTGATGTCGATCATCTCGTCCCAGTCCAGTTCGCTGGTCTCGTGCAGGACGTCGCCACCGTTGCCGATGCCGGCGTTGGCAACGACGATATCGAGGCGGCCCAGCTGCTCGACCCCGCTGTCGACGGCAGCCTTGACCGCCGCGGCGTCGCGCACGTCGACCTCGGCGGTGACGATGCGCCGGTTCAGACCCTTGACCAAGTTGGCCGTCTCGGCCAGATCATCGGGGGTCGACGCCGGGATCGCGGTGTCGACGCCGGGCCGGATCGGTCCGGCGATGTCGATCGCGATGATGTCGGCGCCCTCTTCGGCCAGTCGCACGGCGTGACTGCGACCCTGTCCACGAGCTGCGCCGGTGATGAATGCGACCTTGCCTTCTACCCGCCCTGCCATGTTTCCTCGATTCTGTACGAACGCGTTCCGCCGCGGACTGCTTGGCACTTGCTCAGCACTCTGTCACCGGCGGCGATCCGTGTCAACGACAGATCCGAAACGGAACATTTGTACTCTTCGCTTAGAAGAATCTGATTCTCGCATTGCGATGCCGACGCGACCGTGGGAGGCGTGCGGCGGACATGCCGAACACCGGCCGATGCACGAGCATCGACCGGCGAGCAGGGAGGAGAAATCAGTCTTCGGTGGTGAAACCGTGTGCCACGAAGTCCCACACCTCGGCGGCGGTGATCGGCTTGTTGGTGGCGTCATCGCTGCCACTGGACTGCGCCACGAACATCACGGTCTGCATCGTCATCGCCGCCATCCGGCGCGGGTTGATCGACGGACGCAACCGGCCTGCCGCGGCGGCCTCTTCCATCAACTCGGTGAGCAGCACCAGCAGTGGTGCGTGCGCCACCTTGACCTCCGACGGGTGCGAGACCAGCAGTCGAGGGGCGAAGTCGGTGAACAGCGGGCGCTTGGCGGTCGGGTCCGGGCGCGATGATTCGAACAGCAACTCGATGGCGACCTTGAGTCGCTCGATCGGATCGGTCTGGCTGGCCGTCGCGGCCCGGATCTGGTCCGCCGACCGGCTCAGTGCGTCCTCGAACAAGGCCAACAGCAGTTCGTGCTTACCGTCGAACTGGAGGTAGAAACTGCGCAACGACTGGCGGGACCGGTCGACGACCTCCTGCACGGTGAAATCCGTGCTGCCCTTCTCGATGATGATCGACTGGGCGGCGTCGAGGAAGCGCTGGACGCGTTGAGCGGCACGCAGTTTGGCGGTCTTGATGGACCGCTCGACGGCGCGCTGCTTCCAGGCGGGTTCTTCGCTTGCGCTGGTCACCGACGCCTCACCAGTGGGGAGAACATGAATGGACTGTACCGGAGAATGCCTGGGCATTGCTTCGCTCCACCCCCTCGCGACGGACGTGTCGGAGACTCTAGCTTTCTCATGGCGAGAATACTATTCTCATTTACGCAGTTTCAGAAGACCTACCGGGAAACCGGCTTTCCCTGTCCTGCGAAGTCCGCCACGAACACTACCTCGGGCCGACGAATCATGCTCCGAGCAGGACAAACGGGGTACCTGCAGGTGGTGCTAGAGCTGAGCCAACCGGGGTGCCGAGCCGCGGGCCCGCAAACCCGCACCGGCCTTGCGGGTCAGTTCGCGGGAGTTGCCCAGTAGCCCATCGAGCACCATCACGCGTTTCACATGGTGGTGTAGATCATGTTCGGCGGTGAATCCGATACCTGCCAACACCTGCTGGCAATGCTTGGCCGCGGTCAGCGCGGCCTTGCCGGCGGCGGCCTTGGCCAGCAGGGCGGTGAGGTCGGGATTGTCCACCGGGGGCAGCGTCAGGGTCGCCTCGGCGCCCTCGATCGCCACCAGCGTCTCGGCCAACCGGTGGCGCACCGCCTGGAACGACGCGATCGGCTTGCCGAACTGCACGCGGTCCAGCGCGTGGGTGCGGGCCAGGTTCAACATCGCCCGCGCCGACCCGAGCAGCCACCAGCTCACCGCGATGCGGGCCTCGGCGATGCGGATCGGGTAACCCTCCTCTTCCGGGAACAGCGGCAGTCCCCCCAGCGTCGCCGACGGTCGCGGGTCGGCACTGCGATCCCACACCACCCAGGTGTTGTTGGCGTAGGGCAACGGCAGTTCGACGGTGTCGCCGATGGTGTTGCCGGTGGCGTTGAGCACCACGTCGACCAGAACCGAGGCGTGCGAACCGGTTTCACCCAGCAGGCGGAACACCAGCGGAACCGCCAGCTCCGGCATGTCGGTGAGCATTTCGGCCCAGCCCATTTCGGCCAGCGCCGCGTCCAGCTCGGCACCCGATTCGGCGAGCATGGTCTTACGCAGCGTGTCTTCGAGCATCTCGACGTCACGGGTATCCACGGTTACTCCTTCCCGAGATCCAGCAGCCGACGGGCGATGATGTTGCGCTGCACCTCAGCCGTCCCGCCGTAGATGGTGGCCGCCCGCGAATACAAGAACTCGGTGCGCCATTCGTTGTCGTCCAGTTCGATGAGACCGGGTTGTAGATCGCGCACCGTGTCATAGAGCCGTTGTTCGGCCCCGGCGAGCAGGACCTTGTCGACGGAGGTGTCCGCGCCGAGCTTGTGCCCCTCTGCGAGACGGTGCTGGGTCGCGCGCGACCGGCAGCGCAGCGTGTGCAGGGCCAGGTAGGTCTCACCGAGATCGGTGTCGACGCTCGAACCCTGCCGCTTGACGTCCTCGATCAACGCGTCGAAACGCGAGTAGAGGTAGGCGATGCGCTGCCAGAAGCAGGTGGAGCGCTCGTATGGCAGCAGGTCCATCGCCAACTGCCAGCCGTCGCCGGGCTTTCCGAGCATCCGGTCCGCACCGACCACCACATCGTCGAAGTAGACCTCACAGAATTCGTCGACGCCGTGCATGGTGTGCAGCGGGCGCACGCTGATGCCCGGGGTGTCGACGTCGACGAAGAACGCCGTGATCGCCTCATGGCTGGGTACACCGGCGCCGCCCGTTCGGGTCAACAGGATGCAGCGATGGGAGAACTGGGCGAAGCTGGTCCACACCTTCTGGCCGTTGATGATCCAGCGATCACCGTTCTGCACGGCTTTGGTGGTCAGCGAGGCGAGATCGCTGCCCGAGCCCGGCTCGGAGAATCCCTGGCACCACTGCTCTTCCCCGGACAGCAGCTTGGGCACCATCTCGGCGGCGAGTTCGGGGGAGGCGTAGGCGATCATCGTCGGGGCCAGCACCTCGAGCATCGAGTACGGTCCGGGTTCGGCCAGTCGCCGGCCCACCACCTCCTCGCCGACGATGGCGCGCAGAATCGCCGGGCCACCGAGTCCGCCGGCGTGCTCGGGCCAGCCGTAGCGGCTCCAGCCCGCGTCGTACAACGCCCTCTGCACCCGGGCGAACTGGCGGATGTGCCCCTGCAGCGAATGGTCGTCCGGGGCGGTGAGGTCGTTCTCGCCCAACCATTCCTGCAGGGCCGCGCGGAACGTTGCGGGATCGTGGAGATCGCTCATGCCGACGGCCTCCCGATCGCGTGCGGCTTACCGTGGTCATGGGCACCGCTGCGGCGGATGAAGGTCATGGCCCTGGTTTGCAGCCGCCAACCGGCGTCGGTACGCACGTACGTGTCGCGGTAATAGCCGATCCGCATGTCGTGGGCCGAATGCTCGATGAAGCACAGCGGCTGGGTGCCACTGGCCTCATCCGCCCCCTCGGCGAGGTCGACCAGAGCCGTCCCGGTCATGAACAGACCCTTGGGCGCGGCGTCGACCAGCACCGGAAACCGTTCCAGCGCATATGTTTCGCCGAAGGCGCTGTAGGTACCATCCGGGGTGAACACGCTGACCAGGCCGTCGATGTCACCCTGGGTGATGGTCACCGCGTACTTGGCGAGCAGCTGTTGGATCTCGACCAGATCGTCGGTCTTACTTGGCGTAGTCATTGCGGTAGACCTTACCCCCCTTCATTACAAATGTGACATCCCGTGTAACGGCGATATCTTGGAGTGGGTCGCCGGGCACGGCGATGATGTCGGCCAGATACCCGTCCGCCAGTCGCCCGAGAACCTTGGAGTTGATCAGATCGGCGGCGATGGTGGTGGCCGAGCGCAGGACCGCGGCCGGCGGCATACCCCATTCCACGAGGGTGACCAGTTCATCGGCGTTCTTGCCGTGCGGGATGGCCGGCGCATCGGTGCCGACCGCGATCTTGACTCCCGCTTCGTAGGCCGCCTTGATCGAGGTCTCCGCCTTGGGGAACATCTCGGCGGCCTTGTCCTGCAATTCCTTCGGGGCCTTCGAGACGTCCATGGCCTGGGCCAGCCTGCGCGTGGTCACCAGGAACCGGTCGTTGTCGACCAGCATCTGGATCGCCTCGTCGTCCATCAGGAAGCCGTGCTCGATACAGTCGATACCGCAGGCCACCGCATGCTTGACGGCCTCGGCGCCATGGGTGTGTGCGGCGACCCGCAGGCCGCGGCGATGCGCCTCGTCGACGATCGCCCGCAGCTCCTCGTCCGAATAGTGCTGTGCGCCCGCTTCTCCGGTCAGCGACATGACGCCGCCGGATACGCAGACCTTGATCAATTGAGCGCCGTGCTTGATCTGATAGCGCACCGCCTTGCGGATCTCGTCGACACCGTTGGCGATGCCCTCTTCGACGGTCAGTTCCAAGGCTCCCGGCATGAACGCGGCGAACATGGTCGGATCGAGGTGACCGCCGGTGGGGGTGATGGCATGCCCGGCCGGGACGATGCGTGGACCCTCGACCCAACCGGCGTCGATCGCCTTGCCGAGTGCCACATCCAACAGATAGCCACCGGTTTTGACGAACAGGCCGAGGTTGCGGACCGTGGTGAAACCGGCACGCAGCGTGCGCCGGGCGTTGCCGACCGCGCGCAACACCCGGGTCGGGGGGTCGTCTTGCACCTGGGACAGGCCGGGGTTCTCACCGCGGCCGCCCATGAGGAGATTGACCTCCATGTCCATCAACCCGGGCAACAGGATCGCATCACCCAGATCGATGATGTCGCCGGCGTCGGCTGAGCCGACGATGTCATCGAGATCTCCGCCGACGCCGACAATGCGGTCTCCGTCGACACGAACGATGCCGGGGCGAACAATCGCCCCGGCATCGACGTCGACCAGACCCGCAGCTTTGAGGGTCAGCACGACTAGACCACCGGCTCCTTGATGAGGTTGATATAGGCCGCACCGCTGTCGAGGACGCGGGGCTGCTTCCACACCTCGATGGGAAAGCTCACCATCACGATCGACTGGCCCAGGTGCACCAGCGCCTTGGCGTCATCGGGCATGCTCGCCAGCGGGAACCGCGCGTCGACGTAGACCATGATGTCCTCCAGGCGGGCCATCCCGGCATCGTAGAGCTCCTGCATCTCGTCCATCGTGGAGTTCAGCCGCTTCTGGTAGCGCTCCTCCTCGGTGGGCAGACACCAGTCGCTGAACTGCTCCAGGTCGGCGAATTCGTCGGGCAGCTTAGACATTTGCGGGATCCTTCTCGGTCGTCTTGAGTGCTGAACCGTTCGTCGAGCCGTTCTTGGCCGCCATGGCTTCCTTGTACCGGTCGACATACTTGTGCGCGGTGTGGTGCAGGTGGCGCAGCAGGATCTCCTGGTCGCACAGCGGGAAGTCGAGCACGGCGCGGGTGCCGATCTGGGTCTGGGTGGCCTCCAGGGTGTTGGCGTCCTGGAAGGCGTACTCCTTGAACGTCACCGCGGCGAGCTCCTGTGAGAGACGCTCGCGCAGGTTCTTCGGCGGCACGAAGTACAGGTCGGCCTCGAAGATGTGGGTGTCCACCCCGGTGGGCCAGTAGTTGTAGGTGAGATACCAGCCCGGCACCCAGAACAGCAGGGTGAAGTTCGGGAAGAACTCGAAAGAGTCCTGGCCCCAGGTCTTGTGGCGGCCGGGATTGATGGCCGGCGGCAGTTCGTCGGGCAGAATGCCCTCGATGTCGGGACGGTCCCACGGCCCGAACAGACCACTGTGCAGGATCCGCTCGATGGGCTTGACCATCTTCAGGTCCTTCGGCGGGCTCATGCCACCCCAGGACGAGATCATCGAATGGTCACCCTTGATGTCGTAGTGCAGTGCCTCGAAGCCGAACTTGGCCAGCTTCTCGGCCTCCTCCTTCTCCGCCTGCTTCATGTGCAGGATCGGAGCGTGGTAGAACTCGACGAACGCGTCGATGAACAGCTTCCAGTTCGCCTTGATCTCCGAGCGGTAGCTGTAGTGCTCGGTCATCTCGTGGAACGGATAGCCCTTCAGGCCCTGACCGAATTCTCCGAGGTACTCCTCAAGCGAGACCGCGTCGTCGTCGAAGTTGACGAAGATGAAGCCCTCCCACACCTCGCAGCGCACCGGCTTGAGCGGGTAGTCGGCCTTGTCGAGGTCGAAGAACTCCTGCTCCTGCTGGACGAAGGTGAGATCGCCCTTGAGGTCGTAACGCCAGGCGTGGTACTTGCAGACGAACTGGCGGCAGCTGCCCGAGACCTCTTCGCCCGGATAGTCGTTCCACACCAGCTTGTTGCCGCGGTGGCGGCACAGGTTGTAGAAGGCGCGGATCTGCTCACCGTCGTTGACGATGACGATCGACGTGCCCGGCCCGACCGACGGCAGTTCGCGGGTGATGTAGCGGCCCTTCTTGGGCACCAGCTCCACCCGACCCATCTGCAACCAGGTCTTACGGAAGATGGCCTGCTGCTCGAGCTTCCAGTGCTCCGGGTCGATCGAGTCCTCGTAGTTGACCGGGGCGGTCCCGAGCTCGGGCCAGTTCTCGGTCCAGCTGCCGGCAGCCGGTTTCGGGAAAAATGCCACGGTGTACCTCTCCTGTGTGCGATGTGGTGGGGACGAATCCGGCCGTGCGCCGAGGTCGTCTTCTCCGGTACGAGAATCATATTCTCATATCTGACTAACAGATTTCCACTCTCGCGTCGTAAGGTCAATAGTGCAGGCCCGGCGACGTGGCCCAATTGGCGCGGGTGTCGGGCAAAACAGCGCGGTCAGGGGCGCTCGGACGGCTTGCGGACGTTGATTCTCGTCGCGCGAGAAGTTAGTTTGCATTGTTAGAGAACCCCAGATCGGCGATCGGCGAAAGGGACCAGCCGTGCATATCGACGACATGATTCTGATCAGCGTGGACGACCACATCATCGAACCGCCGGACATGTTCGCCAACCACCTGCCCGAGAAATACCGGGACGAGGCGCCGCGGTTGGTGCACAACCCCGACGGCTCGGACACCTGGCAGTTCCGCGACACCGTGATCCCGAACGTCGCACTCAACGCCGTCGCCGGCCGGCCGAAGGAGGAGTACGGCCTGGAGCCCCAGGGGCTCGACGAGATCCGCAAGGGTTGCTACGACGCCGCCGAACGCGTCAAGGACATGAACGCCGGCGGGGTGCTGGCCACGATGAACTTCCCGTCCTTCCCGGGGTTCGCGGCGCGGCTGTTCGCCACCGAGGACGCCGACTTCTCGCTGGCGCTCGTTCAGGCCTACAACGATTGGCACATCGATGAGTGGTGCGGTTCGCACCCGGGGCGGTTCATCCCGATGGCCATCCCGGCGATCTGGGACCCGCAGTTGTGCGCCCAGGAGGTCCGCCGGGTCTCCGAGAAGGGCGTGCACTCGCTGACCTTCACCGAGAATCCGGCGGCGCTCGGTTATCCGAGCTTCCACGATCTGGAGTACTGGAAGCCGTTGTGGGATGCGCTGGTCGACACCGACACCGTGATGAACGTGCACATCGGATCCTCGGGCCGGCTCGCGATCACCGCCCCGGACGCACCGATGGACGTGATGATCACCCTGCAGCCGATGAACATCGTCCAGGCCGCCGCGGACCTGCTGTGGTCGGCGCCCATCAAGGCCTACCCGGATCTGAAGATCGCACTGAGTGAGGGTGGCACCGGGTGGATCCCGTACTTCCTGGACCGGGTGGACCGCACCTATGAGATGCACTCGACCTGGACGCACCAGGACTTCGGCGGCAAGCTGCCCTCGGAGGTGTTCCGCGAGCACTTCATGACCTGTTTCATCTCCGACCCGGTCGGGGTGAAGAACCGGCACATGATCGGCGTGGACAACATCTGCTGGGAGATGGACTACCCGCACTCGGACTCGATGTGGCCCGGGGCGCCCGAGGAACTGCACGCCGTCTTCGACACCTACGACGTGCCCGACGACGAGATCAACAAGATCACCCACGAGAACGCGATGCGGCTGTACCACTTCGAACCCTTCACCCACATCCCGCGCGAGCAGGCCACCGTCGGCTCACTGCGCAAACAGGCTGAGGGGCACGATGTCTCGATCCAGGCGCTGAGCAATCACGAAAAGCGGGGTGGGTCCAGCGTCGCCGATTTCACCGCCAACGCGCGGGCCGTCACCGGCGTCAAGGACTAGCCCCGATTTCGAGGAGGGCACCGGCGCGCGCAGTGGTGCGCCGGTGCGTGACCATGTGAGCTGAGGAGTGCCCGTGTCCGGAATGAACTTCGAACTGACCGAGGATCAGCAGCTGATCCGCAAGTCGGTGGCCGAACTGTCGGCAAAGTTCGACGACCACTACTGGATGGAGAAGGACCAGGCCCACGAGTTCCCGACGGAGTTCTACGAGGCCATCGCTGCCGGCGGCTGGCTGGGGATGACGATCCCCGAACAGTACGGCGGGCACGGTCTGGGCATCACCGAGGCGACCATCCTGGCCGAGGAGGTGGCCCGCTCGGGCGGCGGCATGAATGCCGCCAGCTCCATCCACATGTCCATCTTCGGCATGCAGCCGGTGGTGGTCTTCGGCTCCGACGAGATGAAGGCCGAGACGCTACCGCGCATCGTCGACGGTGACCTGCACGTCTGCTTCGGGGTCACCGAACCCGGTGCCGGACTGGATACCTCGCGCATCACCACGTTCGCCAAACGCAGTGGCAGTGACTCGACCGGTGACTACATCGTCAACGGACGCAAGGTGTGGATCTCCAAGGCGCTGGAGTCGGAGAAGATCCTGTTGCTGACCCGCACGACCCCGCGCGACGAGGCGGCCAAACCCACCGACGGCCTCACCCTGTTCCTGACCGATATCGACCGTGACCACGTCGACATCCGCCCGATCAAGAAGATGGGCCGCAACGCGGTGTCCTCCAATGAGGTGTTCATCGACGACCTGCGGATTCCGGCGGCGCACCGCATCGGTGAGGAGGGCAAGGGATTCTCCTACATCCTGCACGGGCTGAATCCCGAGCGGATGCTGATCGCCGCCGAGGCGTTGGGTATCGGCCGGGTCGCCCTGGACCGTGCGGTGAAGTACGCCAATGAGCGGGTCGTGTTCGACCGTCCGATCGGGATGAACCAGGGCATCCAGTTCCCGCTGGCCGACTCGCTGGCCCGCCTCGACGCCGCCGAGCTGATCCTGCGCAAGGCCACCTGGCTCTATGACAACGGCAAATCCTGTGGACGCGAGGCCAACATGGCCAAGTATCTGTGCGCCGACGCCGGCTTCGATGCGGCCGACCGGGCGCTGCAGACCCACGGCGGGATGGGCTATTCCGAGGAGTACAACATCTCCCGGTTCTTCCGCGAGTCACGGCTGATGAAGATCGCTCCGGTCAGCCAGGAGATGATCCTGAACTTCCTGGGCGCCAACGTCCTCGGCCTGCCCAAGAGCT
The DNA here is from genome assembly GCF_053589535.1 of Mycobacterium sp. NPDC003323. Lineage (NCBI taxonomy): Bacteria > Bacillati > Actinomycetota > Actinomycetes > Mycobacteriales > Mycobacteriaceae > Mycobacterium > Mycobacterium sp. NPDC003323. Next base: position 342,544 of record NZ_JBSFSB010000005.1, on the reverse strand, counting down.
ACTGATGGGTCCCTTCCCGCGGATCGTCGGCGGCATGGTTATGTGGCAGTGTGAGCGCACCGCTTAACGGGATCACCGTCATCGCCATGGAGCAGGCGGTGTCCGCGCCGATGTGCACCAGGGTGCTCGCCGACTTCGGCGCCCGGGTGATCAAGATCGAGAACCCCAACGGCGGGGACTTCGCCCGCGACTACGACGATGTGGTCAACGGGATGGCCGCGCACTTCGTCTGGGCCAACCGCGGCAAGGAGTCGGTGACGCTGAACCTGAAGTCGCCCGACGGTATGGCGGTGTTGCACCGCCTGCTCGACGGTGCCGACGCGTTCGTCTCCAATCTGGCCCCGGGGGCGACGGCGCGGCTGGGGCTGGGGCCGGACGATCTGCGGCAGCGCCATCCGCAGGTGATACCCGTCGAGATCGACGGCTACGGCCCGGGCGGCCCGCTGTCGGCCAAGCGCGCCTACGACCTGCTGGTGCAGGCCGAATCGGGTTCGTGCGCCGCGACCGGATATCCCGGGATGCCCGCCAAACCCGGCGCGCCGGTCGCCGATATCACCACCGGCCTGTACTCGGCGCTGTCGATCATGGCGCTGCTGCTCGGCCGGGCCCGCTCGGATGCCACCGATGCGGCGCCATCGGTGGCGGTCAGCCTGTTCGACACCATGACCGACATCATGGGCTACCAGTTGACCTACACCCAGCACTCCGGGATCGACCAGGAACCCCTGGGAATGAGCTCACCGGCGGTCGCGCCCTACGGAGCATTCCCCACCCGCGACGGGCAGACGGTCGTGCTCGGCACCACCAACGACCGGGAATGGAAGCGCCTGGCCCGTGAGATCATCGACCGGCCGGACCTGGCCGACGATGCCCGCTTCGCCACCAACCCGCAGCGCTGCGCGCACCGCGACGAGCTCAACGCCGCCATCGAATCCTGGTGTGCACACCATGATCTGGCCGATATCCAGCGGACTGCCGACGCGGCGGGCATCGGCAACTCCCGGTACAACAAGCCCAGCGAGGTCATCGCGCATCCGCATCTGCAGGCGCGCGACCGCTGGCGCCAGGTCGGCACGCCACAGGGGGAGATCGCCGCCCTGCTGCCGCCGCCGGTGATCAGCGGCCTGGAGTTGGGCATGGGCGCGGTACCGGGCCTCGGTGAGCACACCGATATGGTGCTCGGCGAACTCGGTTACAGCGCAGCCGATGTCGACGAGTTGCGTTCGGCAGGCGCGATCGGCCCGGCGTTCTCATGACATCACTGTTGGTGGACGACCGCGACGGCGTGCGCACACTCACCCTGAACCGGCCGCAGCGCAAGAATGCCATCGACGTCGAACTCTGGCACGCGTTGGCTGCCGCGCTGCGTGCCGCCGACACCGATGATGCGGTACGCGCGGTCGTCCTCACCGGTGCCGGCGGATCGTTCTGCTCGGGCGCCGATATCGGCACCGGTGAAAACGTGCACCCGCGCCGGAAACTGCAGCGGCTCACCGATGTCGCGCTGGCACTGCACAATCTGACGGTGCCGACCATCGCCAAGATCACCGGTGTCGCGGTCGGAGCCGGCTGGAATCTGGCTCTGGGCTGCGATCTGGTGGTCGCCACCCCGGAGTCCAGGTTCAGCCAGATCTTCGCCAAGCGCGGACTGTCGGTGGATCTGGGCGGCTCCTGGCTGCTGCCGAAACTTGTCGGCCTGCAGCAGGCCAAACGGCTGGTGCTGCTGGCCGACATGATCGATGCCGCCGAGGCGCACGAGCTCGGACTGGTCACCTGGGTGCGCGAGGCCGGTGAGATCGACGAGTTCGTCGATGCGTTGGCGCGGCGACTGGCCGATGGGCCACCGTTCGCGCTGGCACAGAGCAAGGCGTTGCTCAACGACGGCACCGCCGCCACCTTCGCCGAGGCGCTGGCCAATGAGGCACGTGCTCAGCCCGGCAATTTCGCCACAGCAGACTCGGGGGAGGCGTACGCGGCGTTCGCCGCGAAACGTGACCCGTCATTCACAGGAAGCTGGGCGGTACCGCCCGCCGGTACGAAGGAGTAACTCATGCGTGAGACCGTCATCGTCGGAGCCGTGCGCACCCCGGTCGGGAAACGTAACGGCGCACTGTCCGATCAGCATGCCGCCGACCTGTCCGCCCTGGTGCTCAACGAGCTGTCCGAACGCACCGGGGTGGACCCGTCGCTGATCGACGATGTGGTGTGGGGCTGTGTATCCCAGGTGGGCGATCAGTCCAGCAATATCGGCCGTTACGCGGTGCTGGCGGCCGGCTGGCCCGAGAGCATCCCTGGAACCACGGTCAACCGGGCCTGCGGATCCAGCCAGCAGGCACTGGATTTCGCTGTCCAGGCCGTCATGTCGGGCCAGCAGGACGTGGTGGTGGCCGGGGGTGTGGAGGTGATGAGCCGGGTCCCGCTGGGCTCGGCACGCGCCACCGGGCAGCCGTACGGACCGAAAGTGCTTGCCCGCTATGACGATTTCTCGTTCAATCAAGGCATCTCGGCCGAGATGATCTGCCAGAAATGGGATCTGTCCCGGACCCGGTGTGACGAGTACTCGGCACAGTCGCACGAGCGGGCCGCCGCCGCGCAGGACGCCGGCGCCTTCACCGACCAGATCGTGCCGGTGTTCACCGAATCCGACGTCGTCACGGATGACGAGGGAATCCGCCGCGGCACCACCGTCGAGAAATTGGCCGGTCTCAAACCGGCGTTCACCGAGGACGGCGTCATCCACGCCGGGAACTCCTCGCAGATCTCCGACGGTGCCGCGGCGCTGCTGGTGATGTCGGCCGATCAGGCGCTCAACCTCGGCCTGACCCCGCTTGTGCGTTACCGCGCGGGCGCGGTCACCGGTGCAGATCCGGTGCTGATGCTGACCGGCCCCATCCCGGCGACGGAGAAGGTACTGCACAAGGCCGGTGTCGGGATCGACGAGGTCGGCGTGTTCGAGGTCAACGAGGCCTTCGCGCCGGTTCCGCTGGCGTGGCTCGCCGAGACCGGCGTGGACGAGGCCAGGCTGAATCCGCTGGGCGGGGCGATCGCACTCGGGCATCCGCTCGGGGCATCCGGTGCGGTGCTGATGACCCGGATGATCCATCACATGCGCGACAACGGCATTCGGTACGGGCTGCAGACGATGTGTGAGGGCGGCGGTACCGCCAACGCCACGCTGGTCGAGCTCGTCTCCTGAGCGAAAGGAACTCCTGGAAGTGCAACGCAATCTGTTCACCGAAGACCACGAGGCGTTCCGCGAACTGGCCCGTGATTTCGTCGAGAAGGAAGTGGTGCCTGCCTATCCCGAGTGGGAGAAGGGCGGCCGGATGCCCCGTGCGGTCTTCGCGAAGATGGGGTCGCTGGGCATGCTGGGCATGGCCATTCCCGAGGAATTCGGCGGTGGGGGTGCACCGGATTACCGCTACAACGTGGTGCTGCAGGAGGAGGCGGCGCGCGCGCTGGTGACACTGTCGACCGTGCGCACGCAGCTGGAGGTGATCCTGCCGTATTTCCTGCACTACGCGAACGAAGAGCAGCGCAAGCGGTGGTTCCCGGGGCTGGCCGAGGGCACGCTGCTGACCGCCGTGGCGATGACCGAACCCGGCACCGGATCCGACCTGGCGGGCATGCGCACCACCGCCGTGCGCGATGGTGATGATTGGATTGTCAACGGCGCCAAGACGTTCATCACCGGCGGTATGCAGGCCGACCTCGTCATCGTCGTCGCCCGCACCTCCACCGACCAGGACAACCGCCGCAAGGGCCTGACCCTGCTGGTCGTGGAGGACGGCATGCCCGGGTTCACCCGGGGCCGGGAGCTGGAGAAGATGGGTTGCAAGGTGCAGGACACCGCGGAGCTCTCGTTCGTCGACGTGCGGGTGCCCGCGACCAATGTGCTCGGCGAGGTGGGTGAGGCGTTCGGCTACCTCGGACACAACCTGCCGCAGGAACGTCTGACGGTGGCGGTCGGTTCGGTGGCGCAGGCGCGCTCGGCGATCGCCGCGGCGATCGACTACACCAGGGACCGGAAGGCGTTCGGCACACCGGTCGCGTCGTTCCAGAACACCAAGTTCGAGCTCGCCGCCTGCTCCACCGAGGTCGAGGCCGCCCAAGCCATGCTCGACCGGGCGATCCAGCTTCATGTCGACGGCGAACTGTCCCCGTCCGATGCGGCGCGAACCAAGTTGTTCTGCACCGAGATGCAGGCCCGGGTGATCGATCGCTGCCTGCAACTGTTCGGCGGCTACGGCTACATGATGGAGTACCCGATCGCCCGGTTGTACACCGATGCACGGGTGGCACGCATCTACGCCGGCACCAGTGAGGTCATGAAGGTGATGATCGCCAAGGATCTCGGCTTGTAGACAGATCGGGTCCGAACTGTAACGTCGCTGGTCATCGGTTGAGCGCCGCTGCGACCGTGACACCTGTCGAAAAAATTGTTAAGTGAGACCCTTGTCACAGCCGCTCAACCAACCTACTGTGTGTTCAGTTGGTTGGTTCGCGACGACGAGGGAGATCCGTGTCGGCCATTTCTGCAGCGCCCGGGCCCAGGCCCTATGAGTCGCTGCTCGCCAAGGGCGAGGACCGCAAGCAGCGCATTCTCGCTGCTGCGGAGACCCTGCTGGCACGCAATGGCTGGCGCAACACCTCGCTGGCGCAGATCGCGCGCGAAGCGGGTGTGAGCGCCGCCGGCCTGCTGCACCATTTCGAATCGAAGGAAGCGCTGCTGCACGCGGTGCTGGACGCCCGTGATTTCGACGATGACACCCACGCCGACCGCGGGGGCGACCTGGTCGCCAACATCGGTCGGGTCGCCGAACGGTTCACCCGCGCACCGGCACTGGTGGGGACCTTCACCGTGCTGCTGGTGGAGAACATCCAGCCCGACGCACCGCTGCACGATCGGCTGGTCGCCCGCCAGCAAGCCGCCGTCGCGATCGTCGCCGATGCCATCCGGCGCGGGCAGGACGACGGCCGATACCGCTCAGACCTCGACCCGGCCGCCAAGGCCGTGGAAATCCTCGCTTTCGTCAATGGAATGGAGACCGCATGGCTACTCGATCCTTCGATTCCGCTCGCCGCCGTGTTCAAGGGGTACACCGAGGCACTGGCTCGCGACTTCGCCCCACTGACGGCAACGATTTCGGACAGGAGTTCGCTATGAGGTACCGACTCGACGTGGTGGCACCCAGCGTGGCCGAGGTGGTCCGCAACGCCGGCGGTTGGCTCGTCGACCGCGTGATGGCGGGGTGGGATGTCACCGTTCTGATCTCCGGCGACGGCGACGGCGATATCCGCCCGTTGCAGATCCTCGGCGTCGAGATCGGTGATCTGGAGGCGGCCATGCAGTCGTGGGAGGAACGGCCGCATCCGCAGACCGTGGCGGTGGCCGCCGACCTGTTCGTCAGCGATGCCCGCGTGCGTGAAGGTGTCCTCGGCGCTCTCGATCAGGGGTTGACCGAGGTGACCCTGTGGGGTGAGAGCTGGCCCCAGGAACTCGACAGCACCGTCGATTGCGTCCAGCACGAACTCAGTGCCGCCGCCCGTGCGTTCAAGGCCCAGGCGATGGCGGCCGCCGGCGACGCCGCCACCGTGCAGCGCACCGAGGTGTTCCGCTGCGGTGTGATGTCCTGTCCGTCGGTGGCCGCCGACCTGGTGCCGGCCAGCTAGCCGGTAGCCACGATGGTCGGCATCGCCGACCATCCGCGTACCGCCGCGGTCTCCGAGGCCACGGCGCCGTCCCAGTCCACCTCCCACTCCGGGAACCGTTTCAGGATCTCCTCCAGGGCGACCCGCCCCTCCAGGCGTGCCAATGCGTTACCCATGCAGAAGTGGGTTCCGGCGCCGAAGGTCATGTGCGACTTCGGTTCTCGATGGATGTCGAAGACGTCCCCGTCGGGCGCGAAACGACGGTGGTCGCGGTTGGCGGCACCGACGAGCATGAGCATGGCCGAGCCCTCGGGCACGGTTCGGCCGTAATACGCGACATCGCGGGTGACATAGCGCGCGATCTGCAGGGCCGGCGGCTCCCAGCGCAGGATCTCCTCGATCGCCTGCGGGATCAGCGCGGGATCGGCGACCAGGTCCCGACGCTGATCGGGATGGTCGGCCAGCGTCTTGCCTGCCCAGCCGAGCATCCGGGTGGTGGTTTCGGAACCGGCCGTGGCGATGACGGTCAGATACAGCAGCAATTCGTCGCGGCCGAGTTTGCGCACCGTGCCGGTCTCGTCCTCGAACTCGACGTTCAGCAGATCGGTCATGATGTCATCGGAGGGATGCTCGGCTCGCCAGTCGAGGAACTCGGCGAAAACCTCACCGGTGGCCAGAGAATCGACCGTCTTGCCCTGCAGGGTCTCCTCGCCGTGGTCGGTGATCTGGCGCTGCCGATCCTCGGGGATGCCGAGCAGCATGCCGATGACGCGCATCGGCATCTGTTCGCCCAGATCGTTCACGAAATCGAAACGGTCACCGGTGACCTGATCCAGACAGCGGGTGGTGAACTCCCGGATCTGCGGTTCCAGAGCCAGCACCTTGCGCGGGGTGAACATCCGCGACAGCAGGTTGCGGTGGATGTTGTGGATCGGTGGATCCTCGAAGATCAAAGTGCCCGGCGGTATTTCGATTCCCGACTTGATGAGCTCCAGCAGCGCGCCGCGACCGGAGATGAAGGTTTCGTGGTCGATGACACCCTTGTTGACATCGTCGTACCGGCTCAGCGCGTAGAAGTCGTGCTGCTCGTTGTAATACAGCGGCGCCTCCTCCCGGATTCGGGCGAACACCGGATAGGGGTTCATGTTCAGGTCGACGTTGTAGGGGTCGTAATACAGGTCGGCCTCGGTTGGTGCGCTCATGCGACTCCTGACAAAGTGTGGGCTGCTGGGCACCTGCCTAGCAGAGTTTCAGCAACCCGGTCAAGGCTGGAGCCGGCGTGGTGGGACATTACGATCATTGCGCTGGGTGTAAAGCCGCCTGCGGCGACGGCCGAACCTCGATCAGCACCTTGCCGACCGCTCGCCCGTCGGCCACGTGTCGCAGTGCGGCAACGGTGTCCGACAGTGGATAGACGGCACCGATATGTGGGGTCACCGAACCGGAGGCCAGCAGCGCCCGCAACTCCGACTCGTTGCGCGTGAACTCGTCGGCCGGCACGTCCTGGAAGTGGAAGCCGACGATGCTGATGCCCTTGACCAGCACCAGATTCAGCGGGATGCGGGGGATGGTGCCCGATGCGTAGCCGACCGTGACGAAGCGTCCGCCGCGATGCAGCGCTCGCAACGCCGGTTCGGACAACGTCCCGCCGACCGGATCGATGACCGCGGCGGCGCCACCGGGTAGCCCCTCACGCAGGGCAGCACGCAGATCGGTGGTTCGATGGTCGATCACCCGGGCCGCCCCGTGATGTGCTGCGGTATCGAGTTTCTCTTTCGATGACGCCACCGCGGTGACGACGGCGCCCAGCGCCGCGCCGAGGGCGACCGCCGCCAAGCCCACGCCGCCGCCGGCGCCCAGCACCACGATTTCGTCACCGGCGTCGACGCGGGCGACCGAGCGCAGGCAGTGGTAGGCCGTCCGGAATGCCACCCCGGACGCCGCCGCCGTCGGATCGTCGACGCCCGGCGGGATCGGCGTCAGCGTGCTGGGCTCGACACAGACCTGCTCGGCGAAGGCCCCGACCATCGCGGTGCCGGTGACCCGATCGCCGATGGCGAATCCCGAATGGACATTCGAGATCTCGGTCACCACACCGGCGAACTCACTGCCCGGCACGAACGGTGGTGGCACCTTCACCTGATACCGACCGGCGATCAGCAGCACGTCGGGGAAATTCACCGCGGCCATTCCTACGCGGACGCGCACCTGATTATCGCCGAGTTCGGGCGCCGCGAGTTCTCGGACCTCGACCACATCGGGTGGGCCGAAATCCGGGCAGACGGCGGCCCTCACCGGTAGTCGCTGGATTCGGCGAGTTCGGCCGCCGAGGCCATCAGGTCGGTGACCACCGGGCCGAACGCCAGCAGCTTCTCATCGGTGCCGGCGCGTTGATAACCCTGTTCGAGCACGATCGCCAGTTTCCACTTCGCGAGCACCAGATAGTAGTCCAGATCGTCGACCTGACGGCCGGATACCTCGGCGTAGTGCGCGACCACCTGATCGCGGGTGGGCGCGCCCCGCATGTCGACGTAATCCATGGCGGCCCGGTCGTTCTCGTCGGCCGGCCAGCTCTGCACCATCCAGGCGAGGTCGAGTTTCGGATCGCCGACGGTGCCCATCTCCCAGTCGACGATCGCCGCCAGCCGCGCGGGCGCGCCGTGTCGGTACATGACGTTGGCGAACTGGTAGTCGCCGTGCATGAGGCCAGGAATGAAATCGAGTGGTCGGTGTGCCCGCAGCCATGCCGTCGCCACTTCCAGGCCGGGCAGATCGCGGTTCTTGATGCGGTCCAGGAACCCGATCCAGCGATCCACCTGCCGCTCGTGGAAGCCGTCCGGCCGGCCGAGGTCACCCAGCCCGCGTGCCTGCCAGTCCACCCTGGACAGCAGGGCGATTCCCTCGGCCAGTTGATAACTCAGCGCCGGCCGGGTGGCGGGATCGCCGGCGAACGGCTCGGGCCACGCGCCGTGGCGGTCCATCGGTGACCAACCGTCGACGAACCCCATCAGGTAGAACGGCCGTCCCAGCACCGTCGGGTCGTCGCACACCGCAACGGCCTCGGTGTGCGGCACGTCGGTGCCGTCGAGAGCCTCGATGATGCGCCACTCGCGCAAGATGCCGCGGTCCCGGTCGGCCGGCGCCCCCGGCGGTGGCATCCGGATGACGCAGCGGTGCTCACCGCGGGTGAGTTCGTAAATCACGTTCTGCGTGCCACCGGACAGAAACCGCGCCTGCAGTGGGATGCCTCTGCCCGGAAGCCCTGCCCGGTCCATCCAGTCCGCAAGGCGGGCGATGTCGATAGTCGGGGCGTTCACAGGTTTCCGACCTCGGCTTCCAGGTATTCGGCGAAGCGGGCCCGCGCGGCATCGCGCTTGCCCGGCAACCATTCCGAGGGCCACAGCCCGTCGGTGCCGCGGTAGTCGCGCAGTACCTGCTTGGCGACGGTGGTCTTGTGCACCTCGGTCGGGCCGTCGGCCAGTCCCATCACGGCGGCGCCGGTCACCATGCCGAGGAACGGCATCTCGTTGGTGACGCCGAGCGCACCGTGCACTTGCATTGCCCGCCAGGCGATGTCATGCAGTACGGTAGGCATGACGACCTTCACCGCGGCGATATCCTTGCGCACCTTCTTGTAGTCGTTGTACTTGTCGATCTCCCACGCGGTGTAGAGCACCATCAGCCGGAACTGCTTGAGCTGGGCGTAGGAATCCGCGATATAGCCCTGGACGGTCTGCTTGTCGGCGAGCAGGCTACCCGCGGTGTGCCGTGACAGCGCCCGCTCGCACATCATGTCCATGGCCCTCTGCGCCAACCCGATGGTGCGCATCGCATGATGGATGCGGCCCCCGCCGAGCCGGGTCTGGGCGATGACGAATGCCTGCCCCTCCCCACCGAGCAGCGCGGTATCGGGCACCCGGACGTTGTCGTAGTGGATCAGCGCGTGCGAGCCCTCGCCATCGGCTTCGCCATAGAGCCCGGAATTGCGCACGATGGTGACGCCGGGCGTGTCGGTGGGCACCAGGAACATCGACATGCCTTGATAGGGACTGACATCGGGATTGGTGACCACCATGACGATCAGGAACGAGGATGTGGCGGCGTTGGACGAGAAGAACTTGTGGCCATTGATCACCCAGTGGTCGCCATCGCGCACCGCCGCGGTGCGGAACTGGGTCGGATCGGCACCGCCCTGCGGTTCGGTCATCGAATAGCAGGAGAAGACCTCCCCGTCGAGCAGTGGGCGCAGATAGCGCTCCTTCTGCTCCGGAGTTCCGTAATGGGCGATGATCTCGGCGTTGCCGGTGTCGGGGGCCTGACAGCCGAAGATGATCGGCGCCCACTGCGACCGGCCCAGGATTTCGTTCAGTAACGCGAGTTTGAGTTGCCCGTAACCCTGGCCGCCGAGTTCAGGTCCGAGGTGGGTGGCCCACAGCCCTTTTCGACGGACCTGCTGCTTGAGGGGATCGATCACGGCGCGGCGGGTGTCGTCCAACGGCGTGAACTGCAGGTGCGGCCAGATCAGATCCAGTGGTTCGACCTCATCGCGCACGAAGGTGTCGGCCCAGTCCAGGAGTTCGGCGAACTCCGGGTCGGTCTCGAAATCCCATGCCATCACGGTCTCCTTTGATATCCGGCGATCAGGGTGCTGATATCGGCGCCGACGACCTCGGCGAACGATCGGCTGCCGAACGCCCCGGCGGCCCAGTGCCGGGCGCCTTCGCTGACCATCGTCATGGCCAGATAGGCCAGATGGGCGGTGTCGGTGCCGGCGGGCAACTTCCCGTCGGCCACCGCGCGTTCGAACAGTTCGGTGAACATTCCGCCGTCCAGGTCCGGAGCGGTCTCACCGGTCGCCAGCAGGCGGTGTTCGTGCCGGTAACCCTCCAGGATCGTCTCGACGATCAGTTCGGCCGGATTGCGACTCATGGACCGCTCGAGGTCGGTCAGGGCGGCGGTGACGACGGCGGGTATGTCGTAGTCGCCGTCGAGTCGATCGGCGATGATGCGCTGCGCCGAACGGGTGGACATCACGCCCACCTCGGACAGCACGTCCTCCTTGCGCGGGAAGTAGAAGTAGAACAGTGCTTTCGACACGCCGGCGGCGGCACAGATCTCGGCGACGGTGGTCGTCGCGTATCCCTTGGTGCGCCACAGCGCCATCGCCGCCTGGACCAGCATGCGTTTGGTCTCATGGGAGTTGGCGCGCTGAAAGGTGGCCCTGCGCTGACCGCGGTCAGCTTTGGTGGCCCGCGAACTTCCCGCCATGGGTGCACGTTAACCGATGGCGGCAAAGCTGACCAGTGTCCAACTAAAACTCCGAACAGGTTGTCGCGGCACACTGGTGGCGTGGCATTACGAGCGGCAGGCGTGGCATTCGGGATGCTGGCGCTCGTCGCGGGCGGGCTGCAGCTGTGGGCGTACGGCGACTCGGGCTGGGTGCGGCATCTGATCCTGGGGTTGTTCGCCGCGGCGGTGGGAATCAGCGTCACCGCAGCGGCGCTGAAGCGATCGCGTCAGCCGGGCGGGATGCCCGCGCGCCGGGTGAGGTAATCGATCTGGCGGTACATGGCGATCAGCGCGAAGAACGGCAGGATCATGAACGGCACGTTCTCGGCGACGAATTTGAACCAGAGGCCGAACCCGCCCTGGCCGATATCGCCGAATCCGGCGCGCACCTCGGAGAGGAAGTAGACGGCGGTGCTGCTGATCAGCATGGCGCAGCCGGTGAATCCCAGCCACAGGCACTTGATGCGTGACTCGGTCGGCAGATCGGCGCGCAGCAGGCGCAGCCACACGATGAAGAGCATGGTGCCGGTGATGACCCCGACCAGTTCCAGGCCGAAGATCCAGGCGTTGCCACTGGTGTAGCGGGTGTCCGCCAGACCGTATTGCCACCACAGCCACTTCCAGCCGGGGTCGGAGGTCGGCGTCCACCAGTTCAGTGGGTGGCCGATGAGGAAGATGGTCTCGTAACCGAGTTGGCTACCCGCGGTGTACGGGAGATAGATCAACGTCAGCTCGGAAGCCCGCTCCAGACGTGGACGGTGTTCGCCGCGTCCGGTCCAGAAGTAGACGAGCGGAAGGATGATGACGGGCAGCCCGAAGGCCAGATTGGCGGCCACGTCGACGGTGAAGCTCGGCGGCAGCAGACCGGTGCCGACCCCGATGACGGCTGCGCTGAAGGCGACCCCGGTGATCGCGGTGAGAGCGACATAGGCCTTGCGCCGGTGCGGCGCCCACGGCCGAGCGAGATCGGGTTCACCGGCGGTCGCGGCCGGCAGGTCGACGTCGGAAGTCATCGGGTGGCCACCTCGAAATTCTGATGCTTGTCGAATTCTGTTCCTCAGCGGAGGATAGGCACTCGAGGTAGCAATGTTGAGCGAACGCTCAACATTGCGAGAACCACGTTCTCTGTAGTGGTCCGACCGGTGTCGATTGAGCGACTCGGTCAGGCGTTTGCCCTCGTTGACGACGGCGCGGCGCTATGGAAATGTGATACTCGTATTCGAGAGGCCCATTCTCATCGGATGGTGAATGGCGGCCAGGAACGGAGTGAAACCCATGGCGATCGACCCCGCCGGCATCGACTGGTTCAAGGACCCGCGGCTGGTCGACGACCCGTATCCGTACTTCAACGCGCTTCGTGACAAGTGTCCGGTCGAGCCCGAGGACCACTACGGCGTGACCATGGTGACCGGCTGGGAAGAGGCCGTCTCGGTGTACAACGACGAACAGACCTTCTCGTCGTGCACATCGGTTACGGGTCCGTTCCCCGGATTCCCGGTGCCGCTGGAGGGCCGCGACGACGTCGCCGAACTGATCGACAAGCACCGTGACGAACTGCCGTTCAGCGATCAGCTGCCCACCCTGGACCCGCCGGTGCACACCAATCACCGCTCGCTGATGATGCGGCTCATCACGCCCAAGCGCCTCAAGGAGAACGAGGACGCCATGTGGCAGCTCGCCGACGAGGTGCTCGACGATTTCCTGGCCCCCGGTAAGGGCGAGTTCATCAAGGGTTTCGCCAGCCCCTTCACCCTGCTGGTGATCGCGGACCTGTTGGGCATCCCACCGGAGGACCGCAACGCCTTCGTCGACGGGATCTCGCAGAACTCGGGTGGCGGCGTCGGCTCGACCAGCAGTGAATCCCTGGCGCACAGCCCGCTGGAATTCCTGTACGAGCAGTTCGAGGCGTACATCGAGGACCGCCGCGCCAACCCCCGTTCGGACATCATGACCGGAATGGCCACCGCGCTGTTCCCGGACGGCAGCACGCCCAGCCCCGGTGACGTCGCACGCGTTGCCACCAACGTTTTTTCGGCGGGCCAGGAGACCACCGTCCGGCTGCTCGGCACGGCACTGAAGGTGCTCGGCGATCACCCCGACATCCAGGCGCAGGTGCGTAAGGACCGCAGCCTGCTACCCAACTTCATCGAGGAGGCGTTGCGCTTCGAGAGCCCGGTCAAGGGTGACTTCCGGCTCTCGCGCACCCCGGTCACCGTGGGTGGCAAGGACTTACCGTCCGGGCGCACCGTCATGGTGGTCAACGGTGCGGCCAACCGCGATCCGCGCCGCTTCGAAAATCCCGACGAGTTCGATCCGGCGCGCAAGAACGCCCGTCAACACCTGGCTTTCGGGCGCGGTATCCACAGCTGCCCGGGCGCACCGCTGGCGCGTGCCGAGACCCGCGTCGGGCTGGAGCGGTTGCTCGATCGCACCACCGACATCCGCATCTCCGAGGAGAAGCACGGTCCGGCCGGCAATCGGGATTACCACTACATCCCGACGTTCATCCTCCGCGGGCTGACCCACCTGCACCTGGAATTCGACGTCAAATGAGGGTCGCCGTCGACGAGGACCGGTGCGCCGGGCACGGTATGTGCCTGACACTGTGCCCCGAGGTGTTCCAGCTGTCCGATGACGGCTGGGCGGTCGCCACGCCGGGGGAGATTCCCGCCGAGCACGAGGCCGCCGTCGAAGAGGCCATCGATTGTTGCCCCGAGAACGCGATCCACACCAGAGAAGGAGACTGACCAGATGGCCAAAGGCTATGTGCTGCTCACCGAGACGATCACCGATCCCGAGGGGATGAAGGAGTACGGGAAGCTGGCCGGTCAGGCGATGGCGGGCGCGACGATCCTGGTCGTGGATCAGAAGCCGACGGTGCTCGAGGGCTCGTGGGAGACCACCCAGACCGTGCTGCTGGAGTTCGAATCCGTGCAGGCCGCCAGCGACTGGTATCACTCGGACGCCTACCAGGCCGCGGCAAAGGTCCGCCAGTCCGCCGCCACGTGTAATGCCGTGATCCTCAACGGTTTCGGCTGACTCACCTTCTTTGCGCGAGCAGACGTGAAAGGCCCCCTTACTCGGCGTTTCGGGGCCCTTCACGTCTGCTCAGCCCGCAAGTCGGGCGCGGTCGAAGTGCCATCGCAGTCGGGCGCACAGCTGCTCGGGATAGTGGCGGACATCGTCGACCACCAGCGGTACCGTCGTCAGGCCGAGCTCCTGCAGTCGCGCGTACTTGATCCGGTCATGCCGAAGCGCCTCCGGGGTCGCGTGGAACTGCATGCTGTCGTACTCGGCCACCACACCCATTGCTGGCCAAGCGAAGTCGACGCGCCACAATTTGCCGTGCCGGTCGACGATCTCGTACTGAAGTTCCGCCGTGGGCAGGCCACCGTCGATGAACACCAGGCGGGCTTCACTCTCCATGGGTGATTCGGCACGACCATCGGCCAGCGGCAGCAATTCCCGGACGGCGACGATGCCACGCCTGCCCTTGTGCTCGGCCGCGGTCGCCACGAGTTCGGCAGCCGTGCACGAGCGGCTGTGCAGCGCGGCATCCAGCACCGCCAGCGCCCGCGGACGTCGCAGCGTGCGGGCGATCTCTATCGCAGTCCATGCCGGCGCCGTGGCCAGTCGGTCACCCACACGTCGAAGCGGCGCCCCGTGACGTTGGTGCACCACGAGCTGCGGCGTCGGACGCAGCCGGACGCCGGGGTCGAGGACGTGCAGCTTGTCGTCGGGCTCGGTATCGAAGCCGTACAGCGCCGCCGCCGTCTGCATGCAGGCGACGATCCGCTCGCGGGATCTCATCTCCAGGCTCGCCAATCGCAGTGCGGGGTCGGATTCGCGGCGTGCATAGACACCGCGCTCGACTCGGATCAACTCGCCCCATTGGACGAGCAGACGCAGTTGCTTTCGGGACATGAGCGCAAGCAACTGGGCTGTGCTGGCCACCTCGCTGTGGGTGAAGGCAGCGTGCCATGTCATGACGTGGATGGTTGCCCGGACGTGACTCGAAGGGAAGTGCGGGCCGGAAATGCCTGTGCATAACCTCGGTGAGCAGACGTGAAGGGCCCCTTTTACTCGGCATTTGAGGGCCCTTCACGTCTGCTCGCGGGAAGAGGTGATCAGCGCGGGACCAGGGGACCGACCGGCTTGGTGGTGGTTGCGTGCACCAGGAGTTCGGCGAGTTCGCGGGGCCGGCTCAGGAAGGGCGAGTGCGAGCTGTCGATCGACAGTTGCAGCACACCTAGTCGGCGCGCGACGGTATCGGCCAGCCAGCGAGGCATCGACCGGTCCTGTTCGCAGACGATGAAACTGCGCGGGATGTCGGCCGACCAGAAGTTCGGCACCGACACCGGTGTCACCGTGGTGTCCCCGAACCGTTCCGGTCCGAGCCGGTTGAACGCCCACCGCGCCGTCGCCTCGTCGCAGTCGTGGTAGAAGTACTTCCTGGCACCCTCGAAATCGGCGAAGGTCATGGCGCCGTCCTCGGCGAAGTGCAGATAGTTCAGCATCTGCCCGACATCGGCGTCGAACCCCTCGTGCAAATCCTCGTCGTCACGCATGGCCATCGCCTCGGGATAGGTACGACCCTCGCGGGGTAGCGCGGCCGCCAGATACACCAGATGGCGGACCATGTCCGGTGCGGCGTCGGCGGCCAGCGTGATGTCGAAACCACCCCCGGAGTGACCGACCAGCACATCGCCGGGCCGTAGCGCGGCCAGGATCGCATCGCGCCGATTCGCCAGTGTCGACTCATGATCGACGAGCGAGCCGTGACCGGGCAGGTCGATCGCGATCCCCTCGTGGTCGAGTTCGCTCAGCGCCCCGATGGTCCGATCCCAGCACCAGGCGGCGTGAAAACCGCCGTGTACGAACAGGAATCGCATCGGCTCACTCTACGATGGCGATCGCCTGCCGTGGGCATTGTCGGACCGATTCGCGGATCTGCTGCTCGTTCTCGGGTGTCACCTCATCGGAGAGGACGTGCAGATAATCCTCGTCGTCGAGGTGGAACACCTCCGGGATGATGCCCATGCAGACCCCGTTGCTCTCACACAGGCCGAAGTCCACCTCGATCTTGCTCACCGGACGGCCTCGCAAGCTCGCGTCGCTCCGTGATCGTCGATCATGACGCGATCCTGCGCACCGGCACATGTGAGTACCCCGCCACGTTCTGCATGTGAACTCGCTGCAGCCCTTCCCATTTCACCTCGTAACGCGGCATGAAGTCCAGCAGCTTCTCCAGGGCGATGACGCTCTCCATCCGCGCCAGCGCGGCACCCAGGCAACTGTGGATGCCGTATCCCAGCCCGAGATTCTGCGCCTCGGTGCGGTCGCGCTCGATATCGAACTTGTCGGCATCGGTGAACGCGTCGGTGTCACGGTTGGCCGCCGCGCTCAGCAGGAACACGGGCTTGCCGGCGGGGATGGTGCCGCTGGGCACGTGTGCCTCCTTGAGGGTGTAGCGCACGTTGTATTGCACCGGGCCCTCGTAACGCAGCAGTTCCTCGACGGCCGCGGGCACCAACTCGCGGTTGTCGAGCAGTTTCTGCCACTGGTCGGGGAACTTCGCGAACAGCACCATGGCGGTGCCGATCAACTTCGTCACCGTCTCGGCGCCGGCGCCGCCGAGCAGGGTGGCAAAGCCGGTGATCTCCACATCGTCGAGCTTGTGCAGTTCGCCGTCCTCGCGGGGGATCTCCGCGGCGATCAGGCGGCTGATCATGTCGTCGGTGGGATTCTCCCGACGCTTCTGCACCAGCGAGTAGTAGTACATCGCGGTGTCGATATTGGCCTTCATGCCGGCCTCGGAGGTGCTGAACTGCCCGGGCTCCCGCGACAGGCTGGTATCGATCCAATGCCGCACCTGCTGGCGGTATTCGGGCTCCACCCCGGCCATCCGGGTGATGACCTCGACCGGGAACGGGCCGGAGAAGTCCTGCACGATGTCGAAGTCGTCGGCGGTGATCGCGCTCAGGTAGCGGTCGACCTGTTCGATGATGGTGTCGCGCTGGGACTGGACGGCGCGCGGGGTGAACGCCTTGTTCAGCAGACTGCGCATATGCCGGTGATCGGGTGGATCCATGAAGATGATCGACTTCTGCGGCGGGGTGTCGCTCTGCACCATGGCCAGGTCGCAGCCGCGGGTCGACGAGAACGCCTCGTGGTCCTTCAGGGCGGCCGCGACGTCCTCGTGCCGGGTCAGTGCGTAGAAATCGCGCTCGGCGTTGTAATACAGGGGCGCTTCATTGCGCATCCGCCGGTAGATCTCGAACGGGTTCTCGAAGTATTCCTCGGAGAACGGGTCGAAAACGAGTTCCGCGGTGGTCATACTCGGTCCTCCTCCAGGGTGTGCGAACACACCCGAAGCATTACGGAAGGCTGTAAAACTGTAACGCTAACTGTAGACCCGTCGACGTGCATGCGAAACCATCAAACTCGGCCGCGTGTCCGCGAAATTCAGCGTCCCAGGCCCGCGTCGACCACCGCGTCGAGCGCGCCGAGATCGGCCCCCATCTCGGCGACCGTGCGCCGCACGACGGCGACATCCTTGCCGATGAACTCTCCGACGGCACCGATGAACGCGGCCGTCGACCCCGCACGCACCACGTTCTCCAGCGCGCGGCTGGCACCACTGCCGTACGGCAGCGCCCGCAGCAGCGCAGTTTCGTCCACCTCGAGGCGCCGGGCCAGCTTGGCCGCCTCGGCCAGCAGGCCGATCTGCGCGGCAAACAGCGTGTTGTTCACCAGCTTGACCTTCTGGCCGGCACCGAGCGGGCCGACATGCAGGGCCGGGTCGGCGTAGGCGGTCAGCACCGGTTCGGCGCGGACGAACGCGGCGTCGGCGCCACCGGCGAAGACGGTGATCCGGCCGGCGTCGATATCGTGCGGTCCACCGCTGACCGGCGCGTCGAGCACGCCGAGGTGCGGTGCCGCCGCGGCGATGTGCTCGGCGGTGCCGGGGCTGCCGGTGGTGTGGATGACCAACGCGGCCCCGGCGGGAACAGCGTCCAGCAGCGACGGCACCGCGATCTCGCGGACCTGCTCATCGGTGAAGACGCACAACACCACGACATCGGCGTCGACGGCGACGTCCGCCGCCTCGGACACCGGCGTCGCACCCAGGTCGGTTATGGCGCGACGCTTGTCCTCGGTGCGACCGAGTGCGCGCACATCGTGGCCGGCGGCGCGAATTCGGCGCACCATCGGCGCACCCATCCGGCCGGTGCCGATGAAGCCGACGCGCATCAGCGCGGATGCGCCATGAGGTGCAGCGCCGCATCGGCGGCATCGAACACCGCCCCCTCGGGCGCGGATGCCTTGTCGGCCAGCGTCGCTGCGTGCCGGCAATCCTTCTGCAGCAGGGCGCCGGCGATGGGGGCGAGGTTGTCCAGCGAACCTCCGAAGGCCGCGATGCTGCCCAGCGCCTTGCTGGTCGCCGATCCTCGGGTGATCACCTCGCACAGGCGCTCCCGGGGCACGCCCAGGGACTCACCGAGTTCCAGGGCGCTCATCGCCGCGCCGAGATTGGCGGTGAACAGCAGATTGTTGAGGATCTTGGACACCTGCCCGCTGCCGAGCGGGCCGAGATGCACGATCGGGTCGGCATAGGTGGCGAACACCGGTCGGACGCGCTCGACATCGGCCGCCTCGCCGCCGATCATCACCAACAGGGTCCCCGCCTCGACCGCGGGACCGCCACCGCTGACCGGCGCATCGATGACCGAGACGCCCTTGGCGGCAGCATGTTCGGCGATCTCGGTGCAGGTGTCGGGATGAATCGTGCTGTGGATAGCGATGATGCCTCCGGGCGCCATCCCGGCCAGCACACCTTCGTCACCGGACAGCACCTGGCGCACATCGTCATCGCCGACGACACACAGGCACACCAGGTCGCTGGCAGCACCCAGTTCGGCCGGGGTGGCGGCGACCTCGGCGGCCGTGTCGGCGTAGGGCTCCACAGACGCCGACCGGCGTGCCCACAGGGTCAGCTCGAAGCCGCCCTCCACGATCCGGCGGGCCATCGGCCCGCCCTGACTACCCAGTCCGATGAACCCGACACGCATCAACCAGCCTCCGCTTCCTGGGCACCGCCGGTGGCAGTGCACTCCTCGATGAACGACAACACCCGCGAGTGGTAGGTGTGCGCCGACAGGCCGACGCTGAGATTGTGCCCGCTGTCAGACATCTCGTTGATCGCCACGCGCGGCGCGGCGGTGAACAGATCGGTGATCTCGGTCAGCGCGGACGTCGACGTCTCCCACACCCGTTCGTGTTCGGCCACGCTGTACTGAACGGGCACCCGCACCCGCGCCGCGAGATCGGGGAAGTCGCGCCGCGACCAGTTGGCGGTCACCGCCGCCTCGTACGCCACGCCGGGCGCCGACAGCGCGCCGGTCAGCACCTCGGCCGGGTACAACTCGGCAGGCTCCCAGAGCAATTCACGCAGACCCGCCGGGCGCCGGGTCAACGTGGCCGTGCGAAGGATCTCGGCGGCGTCGCGCCGGTAGTGCAGGCCGGTGCCCGCCAATTCGACACCGATGACGTCATCGCGGGCGACCGTCATCCGCAGCGCGAGTTCGGAGCCGAGTGAGTGGGCGAAGACGAAGATCCCTGCCCCGCAGCGCTGCCCGGCAAGGATCTTGTCGACGGCGCCGGCGGCCAGCTCCACCCGCCGCGCCGCGTCGTCCATCACATCCTGGTACAGCGCCGAGGCGCCGTAGCCGGGGCGGTCGAGCGCGATGGCGGTGAAGCCCGCCGCGGTGGCGGCGTGCAGCAACGACAGCTCCGGGTGGCCCGGGCAGTCGAAGTACACCGACGAGGTCGCACCACCATGGATCGCGACGATCACCGCACGTGGCTCGGGTACGGCGGCGACGAGTGCAGACATCGGTACCGATCCGACCATGACCACCCGGGGCCGCACCGAGCTACCCATCGGCGCGCAGCAACAGGACACCGCTGGGCGTCAGACCGCCGCTGCTGACGACGGCGACACGGGCGTCGGCGACCTGGCGGTCGCCGGCCTCACCTCGCAATTGGGACACCGCCTCATGCACCAGGCCCATGCCGTGAGTGCGCCCGTGCGACAGCTGCCCGCCGTGGGTGTTGAGCGGGACGGTGCCGTCACGGGCGATGGCCGTGCCACCGTCGAGGAAGTCCTTGGCCTCGCCGATACCGCAGAATCCCAGCGCTTCGATCCACGACAGACAGTTGAAGGTGAATCCGTCATACAGCTGCGCGACGTCGACATCCGCGGGCCGCAGCGATGTGCGGGTCCACAGGTGGGCGGCCTGGCCGAGCACCTGCGGTTCGTGGGTGAGCGTGGTCTGGTCCCAGTCGGTGCGCTCGATGATCTGGGTACCCACGGCCTCGAAGTAGACCGGCGGCTTCGGCGCGTCGGCGGCGGCGTCGACCGCGGACACGACGACGGCGACGGCACCATCGCAGGGCACATCGCAGTCGTAGAGGCCGAAGGGTGTGGTGATCGGACGGGCGCTCAGATAATCGTCCATCGTCATCGGATCGCGGTAGATTGCAGTCGGGTTGAGCGCGGCATTCGCGCGCTGGTTCAACGCGATCCAGCCGAGCGTCTCCCGGGTGGTGCCATAGCGGTGGAAGTGTCGCTGCGCGTTCAGCGCCAGCGTGTGTGCCGCCGAGGTGGCACCGAACGGCGCCTGCCAGTTGTTGACCCTGGCACCACCGGGCGGGGCGACCTTGCCCTCCTTCATCAGCTGGTTGAAGGTCGCCTCCCACAGCGTGCGGAAGCACAACACGTGCCGGGCCATGCCGGTCGCCACCGCCATGACGGCCGCGATCACGGAACCGCCGGGCCCGAACGTGTCCATGCCACCGTTGATCCACGTCGGTCTGATCCCGAGCGCACCCTCCAGCGCCGTGCAGCCACCTTCGCCCATACCCATGGCGTCCATGGCCGGGTACGTCGACAGGCCGTCGATATCGGCCAGGGTCAGACCGGCGTCGGCGATCGCCGCCTCGCAGGCCTGCACGGTCAGCGACAAGGGTGAAACCATCAGCCGCCGACCGAGTGTGGATGCACCGATCCCGGTGATGGCCGCTGCGTCCTCGAACTTCTGCTGCGTCAGCCGGGGCCGGACGAACTTGCCGAAGTCCTGCGGGGCGATCTCGTCCTCGGGCAGTGCGGCCGCCTCGGCTTCGGCCGTCGGCCGGAACAACGGCAGCCACACATCGTCGTTCTGCTCGAACACCACCTCGACCACGCGCCCGAGCTCCAGCTCGGCCGGATCGCAATCGATGATGTTGGTGGTCAACCGAACCCGCGGATCCTCCTCGATCGCGACCTGCGCCACGACATACGGTGCCTGCAGACCGGGGATCGAGAATCGCTCGTTGATGGTGAAGGCCGACAACACCGCCCGGCCCGATACCGCACGTGGACCCAGATTGTGACTGCCGCAGTACCGGCACACCGGTTGCGGCGGGTGGATCAGCGCCTTGCAGTCACCACAGCCTTGGATGCGCAACACCCCGTCGGCGCCGGACGTCCAGAAGAACTCGTTGTCGAACGTCAGTTGTGGCAGCGGAAGACGGCTCATCGGGTGAGGTCCCACTGGGCGGCATCGGCGTCGGCGCGCACGTTGTCCACGTCCGGTTCGACCAGCGTCGGCGGCGGCGGATCATCGGGCCGGCGTTCGGAGATCTCCAGGATGGCGTGCACCGGGCAATCCAGCAGCGCGCGTTGGACGGCGGCCCGGTCCTGTTCGGGGATGTTGCCGTCACCGACGAGAACGGCGTAACCCCAGTCGTCGAGCGAGAAGTACTCCGGTGCGTGCCGGGCGCAGATGCCGAACCCGTCGCACAAGGTCCGGTCGAGTTTGATCCGCATCTTGTCGATCACAGGGACTCCACTTCGAACGGCCGTGTCGCGGTGTAGGTGGTCTCGCGGCGCGGACCATCGAGCAGGCGCGCGACGTCATCACCGAACATCGCCAGCATGCTGGCGGCGATGTTGCACGCGGCGTCCAGCGTCGCGCAGGCACCCCGGCCACGCAGCACCACCGACCAACGCTGCAGGCGGGCCAGGTCGTCCTGGTCGGCGACACCGTCACGCAGCGCGGCGGCCGCGGCCGCCATCGCGGCCGTGCCGTTGAAACACGAACCGCACTGGTCGGCGTTCTCCCGGTCGTAGTAGGCCAGCACCGCGGCGCCGACGGCGATCGGGCATTCGTCGGTGAGCACCGACACCGCGCCGCAGCCCAGTCCGCTGCCCAGCGCCTGCAGCGACGCGTGGTCCATGGTGGCGTCCAGGATGCGCCGGTCCAACATGCCGGCGAAATAGCCGCCCATCAGCGCACCGCGCACGTCGTCGGCCGGAATGCCGTGCAGCGCCAGGAGTTCGGACGCCGAGACACCGAAGGGCAGCTCGTAGAGGCCCGGCGGACGGCCGCCGCCGGTGATGGTTGCCAGGAAGGTGCCGGGGGAGCCGTCGGTGCCCAGTT
This sequence comes from Mycobacterium sp. NPDC003323, assembly GCF_053589535.1. Taxonomy (NCBI): domain Bacteria; kingdom Bacillati; phylum Actinomycetota; class Actinomycetes; order Mycobacteriales; family Mycobacteriaceae; genus Mycobacterium; species Mycobacterium sp. NPDC003323. Next base: position 320,117 of record NZ_JBSFSB010000005.1, on the reverse strand, counting down.
CGCGGTAGGCAGCGGCACCGTGGCGGTGGACGAACGGCAGATTGGCCAGCGTCTCGACATTGCTGACCGCCGTCGGCAGACCACCCACGCCGACCTCGAAGACCCGGGGCGGCTTGTCGGTCGGTTTGGCCGGGCCGCCGTTGATGGCCCGCACCGCGGCCGACTCTTCGCCTGCGACATAGCTCGGTGCCACCGTGCGCACACTGATCGTGACCCCGTCGAGCGATTCGGGGGTGAGTTCGGCCAGCGCCGCGTGCACCGACTCGGCCCCGTGCCGGTCGGATACGTAGACGTGTGCGTGCCGTGCCCCGACGATCCGCGCGGCCAGTCGCACACCATCGAGGACCAGATGCGGCCGGTTGCGAAGCAGCCATCGATCCTTGATCGAGGCCGGTTCACCCTCCTCGCCGTTGGCAACCAGCACGGTGTCCTGACCTGCCAGCGCAGCGCGACGGACCGTGGTGAATTTGACCGCAACCGGGAACGCCGCACCGCCGCGGCCGACGACGCCGGCCGCGCCGAGATCGTCGAGCAGGGACTGCACATCGGTCAGCGGCCGGTAGCCGCCTGCTTCCCGATACTGCGCCAGCGACTCGGGTCCTTCACCGGCCCGTAGCAGACGCGGGGTGAGACCGGGCCAGGCGGCAACCGTCAGTTCGGTGTTCATCGCCGTGCTCATATCCGGCTACCCTTCCCTGCATGCGGACGGCAGTGGTGCGGATCGGCGTCGACCCCGAGGGCGGGCTGGACGCCGATCAATTGCGAAGCGGTATGGCCGAATTGGTCCGGCTGGCCGCCGAGGCCGGGGCCACGGTCATCGACAACGACCTCTCGGCGTTGCCGCTGTCGCGGCGGGAGGCCGAGATCCTGATGCAGGGTGCCGATGCCGATGTCCTGCAATCGCAGGCCCTGGCTATGTGCGCCAAGGCTTTTCAGACCCGGCCGGTTCTCGGTGTGCTCACGTTCGTCAGCCACGGCACCGACGATGACGCGCACGGTGTGCTCGCCGGTTTCGGATTGACCGGTCATGTGCACCGTTATCCCAGCGGGCAGGGCTGGGATGTGGTCGAGGTGACGCTGAGTCGAGCCGACCTGCAGCGGGTACCGGAAAGTCGCATCCATACCGCGCTGGAAGCCTCGCTCAACAGCGAGGTGCGCATCCTGGTGAGCTGACCCCATCAGGATGCGCCCAGGAAGTCCAGCATCGCCGGCGCGGCCTGTACCCAGGTGTCGAACAGGCAGAAGGTTTTTCCGCCGCTCTGGGCGAACCGCTCACCGGCTCGTTCCCAGGCGTCCTCCGGCCACGGCGGATCGATCAGCGTGGAGCCCTTGATCAGGCAACTCACCTCCAAAGAGGTGCGCTTGGGGTGATCCCAGTCGTTCTCGCCGCCACGGATGATGAGCGTGGGGACGGTGATGTTCTCGAACATCTCATCGGGCACGCCCGGGATGGTCTGGCCGGGCTTGGGCACGAATGCGTTCAGCCAGCGCAGCATGACCTTCAGGTAGGCGTCGGCGTCGAGATCGAGGATCCGCTGCCGGTTGTCGGGGTTCTGGTCGATGCGCTCGCGCCATTCGGCGACGTTCAGCAGACCTTCGATGCCCAGGCCCCGTACGGCCAGGATGCTGGGAATCACGTAGTGTCCGCCGAGCACGAATGAGCCGTACACGCCGCCGACGATGTTCCACACCACCAGCTTCCGCACGATCTCCGGGTACAGCATGGTGGTGATCATCGAGTCCCGCGCGCCGCCGGACCCGCCGGCGATGATGACCGGGCCGTCGGTCACCGCGGTGATCAGCCGGTGCAGCGTCTCGGCGCGCATGTGGGATTCGCTCTCGCCGTAGAACTGCACCCCGGACTTGCCGCAGTTGGGTCGATCCCACAGCAGCACCCGGTAACCACCGGCCACCAGGGCCTCGGCGAGCGGGCGCAATCCCGGGATGTCCTTGCTGAACCGGCCGCCCGGTGTCAGTGCGATCAGATCCCCGGTCTCGCCGAGGATCTCGTAGACGACGTCACCGCCGTTGATCTCGATGGACTGCTCGCCGGGACCCAGCACAGGGCCTGTCACACTCATGCCTGCACCAGTACTTCGTTGCCGACGACCCGGACCGGATACGTGCGGATGCTCCACTCCGGCTTGACGGCGGTGGTTCCGGTGGCCAGTTCGAAACCCCATTGATGCCAGGGACAGTAGATGTACTCCTTGTCGCGCACCATCACCGCGTCGCCGGGCACACTCTCGTCGACGATGTTGAGCCCGCGGGCCCGGCCGGAGCACAGCGGTCCGCCCTCGTGCGGGCAATAGTTCGCGATGGCATAGAAGGTGCCGTTGACGTTGTAGACCCCCACGCCGTGGCGGCCGATCGGCACCAGTTTGTGCGAGCCGTGCGGGATCTCGTCGACGGTGGCGACGACGTGTTCACGCCCCTGAGCGAGTCTGGGCGTCGTGTTGTCCTGTCCCATGTGTCAGAAGACCCGTACCTGACCCTCGAGTGCGGGCACGGTCGCCGGCACGTTGCGGTAGGTGGCTTGGGCGTTGCGGAACATGATCGGTTCGCGGGCATGGTCGGGCAGGTGCTTGACCAGCCACCGCGGGTCATCGAAAGTCCAGTGCGGGTAGTCGCTGCTGAACAGCAGGATCTTCTCGCATTCCATCCACTCGAAGGCGCGGGTCAATTCGGTCTTGTCCTCCGGGTAGTCCAGCGGCTGGGTGGTGAACTTGATGTGGTCCTTGACGTACTCACTGGGCTTGCGCTTGATGTCCAGCCATGACTTGCGGGCCTCGTACAGCGCGTCCATCCGCCACATCAACGGCAGGATCCACGTGAACGCGTGCTCGACAAAGACGATCTTGAGCGTGGGATGCCGGTCGAAGGTGCCGTCGAAGATCAGGCTCATCACCTGATTGGCCGCCAGCAGCGAGTAGGTGACCATGAAATCGTGGTTGTAGCTCGGCAACCCGACCGGCGGCATGGGCAGCTCGTCGTAATGGCTGCGGGACAGGTGGCAGCTGACGGGGATGTCGTGCTTGGCGGCCGCGGCCCAGATCGGGTCGTACTTCGGGTTACCCCAGGACGGTCGCGGCTCGGCCTTGATCAGGATCTGCGACATGTACGGATGATCGGCCCAGTTCTCGATCTCCTCGACGCTGCGCTCCGGCTCTTCGATCGCCAGGCAGATCGACCCGCGCCAACGCTCATGCCAGTTGTTCTTGCTGTCCAGCCAATGGTTGGCCTGCCAATGGTTGAGCGCGACGGACATCGCGTGCTGCGCTTCGGGGATGCGTGCCGGATAGGCCGCAGGCTCCAGGATGCAGACGTCCGCTCCGGCCTCCATGATGAGCTGCTTGAACGCCAGTTCGGGGTCACTGCAGGCGAATTCGCCATCGGAGGGAAAGGCGTCCAGGCGCATCGCGTAGGAATGGGCGTAATCGGGTGCATCGTAATAGATCTGGTCGCCGACCTTATGGGTGCCGAAGTACTTGCTGCGCCACGGTTCGGGGATGTACTGGCCGAGATCGCCCGACCGCGGGGCGGGGTGGACGTCGGAGTCCACACACCGCACGGCGATGCGTTCGGCCGTGGGTACCCGGGGATTGGCTGTGGTGGTCATGATCGTGCCTCCTCGTTCCCTCTACTGTGCCCCAGTCGCGGCCGTGAAGACCGGGATTTCGATGCCGTAGAGCTCCGCGGCGTTACGCCAGCACAGCTTGTCGCGTTGTTCGGCGCTGAAGGCAGCGGGCACCGACAGCTCGTTGAGTTGCCAGTGCGGGTAGCTGGAGCCGTAAATCACCATGTCGTCCTTGCCGGTGAAACCGGCCCATTCACCGGCGAATTCGACATCACCGGGTCCGTCGAGGACGCCCTGGATGAAGTGGACGTGGCCGGGCAGATAGTCACTGGGCATCTTCGGTGCCCACGGGGTCTGCTCCAGATGCGGTCTGCCGAAACAATCCATCCGCCAGATGAACGGCGTCAGCATGTCGGCGGCACCGTCGGCCCACACGAACTTCAGCTCCGGTGACCGCTCGAACACGCCCTCGGCGATCATGTTCATCAGGTGGTACAGGAAGTTGAGCGCGGTGAAACCCACGTACTGCTCGTAGGTGCGGGTGATGCCGTTGGGCGTCGGCGGCAACGCAACCCCGGACCCGACCTCGAAGTGCACGGCCACCGGGAGTCCGGCATCGACGGCGGCGTCCCACAGCGGCCAGAACTGCGGCTTGCCATACAGTTCGCGCGACTGCAGCGGGATGCCGATCTGCACCACCTGTGGATGGTCCTTGTACTTGGCGATCTCGCGCAACGCGCCGGTGATGTCATCGGGATTGACCCGGATGGTGCCCCGGAACTTCTCGCCGAACTCCGGATGCTCCAGCCATCGGGTCACCATCATCTCGTTGTGCGCCGCGGCGATCGCGGATCCGAGGTGACGATCGGGCATGATGCCGCGCGTCATCGGGTGTAGCACAGCGACATCCACACCGCGGTCGGCGAACAGGTGCTGGGCGACCACGGCCGGGTCCGATCCGGGGTACTGCCGGTCGGGACCGGTGGTGCGCGGTGCATACTCGCCGCCCGGTGCGCCGTACCAGTCCATCTCGTAATCCGGAAAGCCTCTGCTGCGGAACGGTTCCTGCAGGAAGTTCTTGCGCAGGTCCTTGTTCGACGCGACGAAGATGTGCACGCTGGCATCGATGACGGGCGTGCGCACGACGCCGCCCGTACCGTCCGGCAGCTCTTTCACTGTGGTCCATCCTTCACGTCTGCGGCCGACCGAGCGCCGCGCACTCCGGCAGCCGTCCCGAACCCCAGTGTAGATCCTAGTTCTTCGATATCAAGAACAATGTTCTCCAGCGGTTCGCTTACATACTCGCTGGTGAGAGTGTCTGCTGGTCAGTCGCGCAGCGTGCGGCTACGGGAACCTGATAGCGGCATTTCGAGAATGCCGGCATTGAGTATGAGAATGCTATTCTCATAGGGACGCGACGACGGAGAGACGGGAGGTGCCGGATGCTTCTGGAGTTCGACGCTGATCAGCGGCTTTGGCAGGAGACGGTGCGCGACGCGGTGGGCAAGCAGTGTCCGGCCTCGTTGGTGCGCGGCATCGCCGAGAACACCGACAGCGCCGGTGCCGCCGATTCGTTGTGGCGGTCCTATCTGGAGGCGGGATGGACCGAACTGACCGACCCGGTGAATGCCGTCGAGCTCGCCATCGTCCTGGAGGAACTGGGTCGAGCCACCGATCCGACACCGTTCCTGGCCACGTTGTCGCAGTTCGCCCCGTTGGCCGGTGCGCGTTTCGATCCTTCGGAGGCCGGCGCCGCCGTGTACGACGGTGTCAGCGCCAATTGGGCCGGTGACGGGTGGGCCCTCGACGGCACCTCGAAGTTCGTGCTCGACGGTGACCGCGCCGACAAGCTCGCGGTGGTGACCTCGGCCGGAGTGTTCGTCATCGACGCCGCCCTGGCCATCGCGCGGCGCCGTGACGTGTTCGATCCGGTGTTGCACGTGTCGGAGGTGAGCTTCGACTCCGTGCGGGTCGAGGAGTCCGACCGCCTCGACCTCGACCCCTCGGCGGCGCTGACTCTGGTGGAGCGCTCTCGTCACGTCGCCCTGATGGGCATGGCCGTCACCATGGTGGGCGCCTGTCAGCGGGTGCTCGACCTGGCCCTCGAACACGCCAAGAGTCGCTATCAGTTCGGGGTGCCGATCGGGTCGTTCCAGGCCATCCAGCACAAGGCCACCGACATGTACGTGGCGATCGAACGGGCGCGGGCGTTGTCGTACTTCTCCGCGCTGACCATCGCCGCCGATGACCCGCGTCGGCGGATCGCCGCGGCGATGGCCAAGGCCAGTGCGGGGGAGTGTCAGACTCTGGTGTTCCAACACGGCCTGCAAACGTTCGGAGCCATGGGCTTCACCTGGGAGAACGACCTTCAGTTCGCGTTGAAGCGGGCCAAGGCCGGCGAGCTTCTGCTCGGCGGCGCCGCCGAACACCGCGCTCTCATCGCCGAGGAGTTCGATGCAACTCGAATTTGATCCCGACGTCGAAGAGTTCCGCGCCGAATTCTCGGCCTTCCTCGACGAGCATCTGCCCTCTGCGGCAGACACTCTGGAACGTCCGCGTTCGGTATCGCACATGCCGCAGTGGGCGCGCGACTGGCAGCGGCTGCTGTTCGACAACGGCTGGTTGTTACCGGCGCAGCCGCCGGAGTTCGGCGGCCGCAATGCCACGGTGCTGCAGACTTACGTGCACCTGGAGGAACTGTGCCGGCGCCGGATCTACCATAGCTTCAACCCGCAGGGCGTCAACATCATTGCCGCATCGCTGATCTCGTTCGGCAGCGACGAGCAGAAGCAACAGTGGGCGGTACCGGTGCTGCGTGGCGAGAAGACCGCCTCCCTCGGTATGAGCGAGCCCAGCGCCGGGTCGGATCTCGCGTCGTTGCGGACCCGCGCGGTCCGTGACGGGGACGATTTCGTCGTCAACGGGCAGAAGGTCTGGACCTCGGGTGCCCACGACGCCGACTGGCTGCTGACCTTCGTCCGGACCGATCCGGACGCGCCGAAGCACAAGGGCATCAGCGTGCTCATCATCCCGACCGACACCGAAGGTGTGGTGTGCCGGCCGTTCGCCGACATCTGCGGTGAGGAGAACAAGGACTTCAACGAGGTCTTCTTCACCGACGTCCGGGTGCCCGCGCAGAACCTGGTCGGTCCGCTCAACGGGGGCTGGAAGGTGGCCAACGGATCGCTCGGGCACGAGCGCACCATGATGTGGTTGGGTTTCGCGGATCGAATCGCCAACTCGATCGGTGACTTCAAGCCGTCGACGCCGCTGGAACGTGACCAACTGGCCTCGACCATCATGGATTATCAGGCCCTGCGGCTGCTCGGTTCGGTCGGTCTGGCCAAGGCCGCCCGCGGTGAGGTCGATGTCGCATCGGTGTCGGTGCCCAAGCTGCTCGGCGCCGAGGCCGAGCTGCGGGCATCCAACAACGCGCTCATCGCCGCCGGTCCGGAGGGGCTGATCCATCCGTCGTTCAGCGGGCCCTACGCCCACATGAACCTGGATCACTACTACGCCAGCTGGTTCGAACGCCACGCCCGCAGCTTCTCGGGCACCATCGCCGGCGGCACCTCGGAGATCCAGCGCAACATCATCGCCCAGCAGGTGTTGGGACTGCCGCGCGGCTGAGTCGCCGGCAACAGAAACGTCCCGCCCTCCGGAACGGAGAGCGGGACGTTTCGGCGTTCAGCGAACTCAGTAGTTGTTGCAGGTCCCCGCGAGATTCTGCACGGCACCCAGGTAGCTCGCGGCGCCCGGGTAGGCGGCGATCTGGTTGACCGTGTTCTGGCGCTCGACCGGGCCGGAGTTCAGGAAGGTCCGCAGCATTCCCAGGGCCATCGGCTGAGCGTTGAACTGTGCGGCCAGATCCGGCTGCTGCGCGTTCATCGCGGCCATCACCTGGTCATACGTGCAGGTCGTGTTGACAACGGAACTGAGGTCGGGCTGGGCAGAGGCGATCCCGGCCGACATCGGCAGCGCTACCGCGATCCCGCCGATCACGACGGCCAGCTTCGTGCGCGACACCTTGAGCATGTGGTTTATACCTTTCCCCACCCGACTGATTCGGGCGACATCCTCCTTGTCGTGGAGGACACCTAATTTGTTACACATCGTTGTGATCAAAAGGCTAACAGGATCGCCGTTGATCCATGCAAGTCCTTTACCCAGCTACAACGCCGTAGAAACGGCTCCGGCTTCCCGCCCGCAACGGTGTGGGGGGAAGCCGGAATGCGGGCGCCGCTATTTCCAGTCGATGACGGCCTTTTCCTTGCGCTCGGTGATCGGCCGGGCCAGTTCCTGCTCATCGCAGATGCGCTGCAGGTTTTCCAGGGTCTCGTCCAGGCCGGGACCCAGCCGCTTGCCGGGGGTGAACGTCGCCGGCAGGTTGCGCATGCCCTGGATGACGCCGATGGTGTCGTAGTGCACGGTGCCCTCCGGATCGCACACGTAGTCGGGCATGCGGTCCAGCACGGCGGTCAGCATCGACTTGAACACCGTGCGGGCCACATTGGATCCGACACAGCGGTGCACGCCGATTCCGAAGCTGAAGTGCCGGTTGCCCTTGCGGTCCATGATCAGCTCGTTGGGCTGGTCGAACACCGCCGGGTCACGGTTGGCCATGGCCCAGGACAGCCACAACCGCTCGTACTGCTTGAACTGCTGTCCCTCGACCTCCACATCCTCGGCGAACGTGCGACCGTCGCCGGGTGCCGGGGTGAAGAACCGCAGGAACTCCTCGGTCGCGGGGTTCAGCAGCGTGTCGCGTTCGCGTGACAGCCGCTCGCGCTCGTCGGGGTTCTCGCCGAGCCACTCCAGGGCGTGTGCGGTCAGTGCGGTGGTGGTGTCGAACCCGCCGCCGATGACCAGACCGAGATTGCCCAGGATCTCCATGTCGGGGGCCGGCTCGCCGTCGATACGCAGTTGCAGCATCGCGTTGACCAGACCGGGCCGGGGGTTCTCCCGGATGGCCATCATGTTGTTGATGATGTCGATGCCCATCTCGCGGTGCTGCTCGTTGATCTTCTCGCGTTCCGGGGCGTGCTCGGGGGTGTAGACCGACGCGTGCGTCGGCTCGCTGTAGACGTTCCACTTCTTGAGCTCCAGGCCCATCATCGCCAGGGTGAACACCGCGGGCACCACATTGGCCAGGTGGTCGACGAAGTCGATGCGACCCGACTCGATGTGCTCGTCGAGGGCGGCGCGGGTGATCTCGTCGACGAACGGTTCCCAACGCTTGATCGCCGCGGGGGACAGGTACGGGTTCAGGGCGCCGCGGTAGGCACTGTGCTCGGGCTCGTCCATCTCCAGGATGCCGCCGCGCACCACGGTCGCGCGGCTGGCCTTGGGGATGGTGATGCCCTTGAACGGCGTCTCACCGGAGATGTCGTGGTGGTTGGACACCACCGGGCAGCGGGCAAGTTCGAAGACGTGCTTGCTGTCGGCGGCCACCCAGTGGCCGTCGTAGACGTCGGTCCAGGCCAACGGGCACTTGGACTGCATCTCTTCGGTGATCTTCTCGAACTGCAGCCGGTATTCCGGGGTGTGCCGATCGAAGTGGTAGGTGTTCTTCTTGCGGTCGTCGTCGGTCGAGACGTCATCGACGGTCATGGCTGCCTTTCTTCATGGCGTTGTCCCTTGAGCGACAGCATCATTCGATGACGATGGCCTGCTCGGGACAGGAGTGCACGGCTTCGCGGACCGCGTCCTCCTGGTCGGCGGGCACCACTTCGGAGGCCGGCGAGGCGTGACCGTCGACATCATCGAGTTCGAACGAGTCGGGGGCGATCATCGCGCACAGAGTGTGTCCCTGGCAGCGGCTTCCGTCGACCGAAACCTTCACTGTGTCAACCCCTTTCGTATCGGATCTGGGACCATCAGACGTGGTAGTCGTACCACTTGAGATAACCGCCGGCATCGACGCGCAACTGCATGCCGGTGACGAATCGAGATTCATCAGAGGCCAACCACAGCACCGCGTTGCTGATGTCCTCGGGCTCGATGTAGTTGACCTTCATGGCCTGCTGCACGCCGAAGACCGGCTCGGCGTCGGCGCGGGTCGGATTCGGCAGGTCCGGGCGGAACGAGCGGTACATCGGCTCGCTCTGCAGCATGTCGGTGTTGCAGTTGGTCGGGTGGATGACGTTGGCCCGAATGCCGCGCACCGCCAGTTCGGTGGCCAGGTAATGCACATATTCCGAGATCAGCCGTTTGCTGACCATGTAGCCCATGCCGCCGGGGTCGTTACCGGGATTCGGCTTGTTGTGCGCGTCCATCAGCGCCGCCGCCGATGCGGTGGCGACGATCGAGGCGCCCTCGGTCAGGTGCGGCAGCGCGACCTGGATGGCGTTGATGGTCCCGACGAAGTTGGTGTTGATGCCGTCGGTCCAGGCCTGCATGGCCGGCTGGCCCTTCATGGCGGCGATGCCGGCCTGTGCGACGACGATGTCGACCTTGCCGAACTCGGCCAGTCCGGCGTCCAGCGCGGTCCGCAACTCTGCCTCGTTGCGGACATCTGCCTGGGCGGTGACGATGCGGCGGCCGGTCTTCTCGACGTAGTTCTTGGTCTCTTCGAGATCCTCGGCGCTGGCCATGGCATAGCCGACGGTGTCGTAGTTCTTGCAGATGTCGACGGCGATGATGTCGGCACCCTCTTCGGCGAGCCGAATCGCGTGGCTGCGGCCCTGGCCGCGCGCGGCGCCGGTGATGAAGGCGACCTTTCCGGCTACCCGTCCTTGTGTATTACCCACTCGATAATCCCTTCTCGCTCAGGTGTTCCGGCCGCCGTTGACGCCCAGGATCTGTCCGGTGATGTAGCCGGCCTCTTCGGAGATGAAGAAGGCGCAGGCGGTTGCGATGTCCTCGGGCCTGCCCATGCGGCGCACCGGGGTCTGCTCGATCTGTTTGTCGGTGTCACCGAGGAAGCCGCGGCTTTCGGCCTTGCGCAGCATCGGTGTGTCGATGAACCCCGGGGGGACGGCGTTGACGGTGATCCCCATCGGTCCGTATTCCAGCGCCAGCGATTTCGTCAGTCCGTTGACCGCCGACTTGGCCGCGACATACGGGGCCATGAACGGCTGCCCGGAATGCGTGCTGGAGGAGGAGATGTTGACGATGCGGCCCCAGCCGGCCTCGATCATGCCGGGCAGCACCGCCTGGATGCAGTGGAAGGTCCCGTTGAGGTTCACGTCGATGACACGCTGCCACTGTTCGAACGAGGTGTCGGTGAAACGGCGGAAACTGTCCAATCCGGCGGCGTTGACCAGGATCGTCACGGGACCGAGTTGGGCCCGGATGCCGTCGAGGGCGGTGTCCACGGCGCCCCGGTCGGTGACATCGGCGACGAACGCGTTCGGTGTATCCGAGGGGTTCAGATCGAGGGTGGCGACGTGGTAGCCGTCGGCGCGCAGTCGGTCGGCGATGGCCCGTCCGATACCCGACCCGCCGCCCGTCACGACAGCGTTCTTCACTCTGGGAGCCTCCTTGACCAGACGTGGTGTGGCCGCGATCTCAAGAATCGTCCTTCCGAATATGAGAACCGTACTCTCGCAGGAGGCGGTTTTGCAAGACTCTTCGTCTCGGTTGGAAGTATGTAGTGGCGGGTCACGGCGGTGGCCGCGACCGTTCGACTAGCGAGTCTAGGCTTTCTTGCGTTCTCATTCACCGGATGTAGTATTCGCCGATGATGAGAATGAAATTTCCATCACAGTGAGGAGCCTGATGTCGGAGACGCCCACGATCACCGCGCACGACGCCGGCGACCAGTCCGCAGTCAAGGCGGACCGGCGCATGCTGGTCGACGGAGAACTGGTCGAAACACCCCGCACGTTCGTGTCGCTGAACCCGGCCACCGGCGAGGTTCTCGGCCACGCGCCGGACGCCTCGGTGGCCGACGCGGAAGCCGCCGTGGCCGCGGCCCGGCGCGCTTTCGACAGCTCGGGCTGGGCCACCGACGTCGCGTTGCGCATCCGGTGCCTGGAACAGTTCCACGCCGCGTTGGTCGAACACCGCGATGAGCTGGCCGCGCTGACCATCGCCGAGGTGGGTGCCACCCCGGCGCTCATCCAGGGTGCCCAGTTGGATCAGCCGATCGCGATCGTCGAGTACTACCTGAACCTGCTGCGCGACTATCCGCTCACCGAGGATCTCGGCAACATCGAGAGCCGCGGTATGCAGCACCACCGCTGGGTGGAGAAGGAAGCCGCCGGTGTGGTGGCCGCGATCATCGCCTATAACTATCCGAACCAGTTGGCGCTGGCCAAGTTGGCTCCGGCGCTGGCTGCCGGGTGCACCGTCATCCTCAAGGCCGCGCCGGACACCCCGTTGATCACCCTGGCCCTCGGCGAGCTGATCGCCAACCACACAGACATCCCCGCCGGCGTCGTCAACGTCATCGGCGGCGCCGACCCGCAGGTGGGTGCGGTGCTGACCACCCATCCCGATGTCGACATGGTGACCTTCACCGGCTCGACGCCGACGGGGCGCGCCATCATGTCCGCGGCCAGTGCGACGTTGAAGAAGGTGTTCCTCGAACTGGGCGGCAAGTCAGCCGCCATCGTGCTCGACGACGCGGATTTCAACACCGCCGCACTCTTCTCCGCGTTCAGCATGGTCACCCACGCCGGTCAGGGGTGCGCACTGACCTCACGGCTGCTGGTACCGCGCAGCCATCACGACCAGATCGTCGAACTGGTCAAGACCAACTTCGGATTCGTGCGCTACGGCGATCCGAACGAGCAGGGCACCTACATGGGTCCGCTGATCAGCGAGAAACAGCGCGACAAGGTCGACGCCATGGTGCAGCGCGCCGTGGCGGCCGGGGCCACGCTGGTGACCGGCGGCGAGAAGAAGGATCCGGGCTTCTTCTACACACCCACCCTGCTGACGAATGTCGACCCCGACAGCGAGATCGCCCAGGAGGAGGTGTTCGGTCCGGTGCTGGCGGTGATCACCTATGACGATGACGACGACGCCGTCCGCATCGCCAACAACTCCATCTACGGCCTGTCGGGTGCGGTGTTCGGCAGCGAAGAACGCGCCCTGGCGGTCGCCCGTCGCATCCGCACCGGCACCTTCTCCATCAACGGCGGTAACTACTTCAGTCCGGACAGCCCCTTCGGCGGATTCAAGCAGTCCGGTATCGGACGCGAGATGGGAAAGGCCGGACTCGAAGAGTTCCTGGAGGCCAAGACCTTCGCCGTCCCGGTAGGGGGTGCCTGATGTCGAGACCACTCGACGGGATCCGGGTTCTTGAGGTCGCCATGTACGGCTTCGTGCCCTCGGCCGGCGCGGTGCTCGCCGAATGGGGCGCCGAAGTCATCAAGGTCGAGCACGCCGTCACCGGTGATCCGCAGCGCGGTCTGCGGCAGACCGGTCTGCTGCGCGTCGACGGGGATCCCAATCCCAATATCGAACACGCCAACCGCCTTAAACGCAGTGTCGGACTGGACATGTCGGTGCCCGAGGGGCGGGAGGTGCTGCTGGAGCTGGCCAAGCGCGCCGACGTGTTCCTGACCAGCTTCCTGCCCGGGCATCGCGCCAAGTTCGGTATCGACGTCGACGATATCCGCGCCGTGAACCCGACGATCATCTATGCCCGCGGTAGCGCACTGGGTCCGCGCGGCGAGGAGGCCGGCAAGGGCGGCTACGACATGACCGCGTTCTGGTGCCGCGCCGGCACGGCGCGGACCATCACCCCGCCCGATATGCCCGGCATGATCGGCCCGCCCGGACCGGCCTACGGCGACACCATCTCCGGCACGAACCTGGCCGGGGGTATCGCGGCGGCGCTGGTGAAGCGCGAGCGCACCGGGGAGCCGTCGGTCGTCGACGTCTCGCTGCTGGGCAGCGGGCTGTGGGCGATGGGCCACACCGTGGCGCTGACCAACCACCTCAACGAGCGGATGGAGGCGTTCCCGCCCGGCACGCAGGGCTCACCGTTCAACCCTCTGGTCGGGCTGTACCCGACCGCCGACGACCGCTACATCTCGTTCGTCATGATGCAGCCGACCAAGTTCTGGGCCGACGTCTGCCGGCACATGGACCTCGACGAGTTGATCGACGATCCGCGGTTCGCGACGGCCGAATCGATCGCCGAGAACACCGCGGCGGCCAACGAGATCCTGACCGAGGCGATGAAGAAGCGCACGCTGCCGGAGTGGAGTGAGCGCTTTGCCACCCTGGCCGGTCCGTGGGCGCCGGTCCAGGACACGTTGCAGGCCGCCGAGGACGCCCAGATCCGTGCCAATGAATACCTGGTGCAGGCCGGCGAACTGGAGCTCGTCGCCAATCCGGTGCAGTTCGATGTGACCGCCCCGACCAGCGGACCCGCGCCGGCCTTCGCCGAGCAGACCGACGAGATCCTGCTCGAACTCGGTCTGGACTGGGATCGCATCATCGAACTCAAGACCGCCGGCGCGGTCACCTGAAACACCTGTCGCGGAGAGGTATTCACACAGCCCATGCCTTACGTTTCATCGATCGGCACCTACCTGCCGTGCTGGGGTGAACCCCGGCACCGGGTGCCCGGTGATGACGAGGACGCCATCACCCTGGCGGTCGAGGCGGGCCGTGCCGCGTTGGAATCCGGGGCCGCCGTCGAGCGGGTCGTGCTGGTCAGCCGGAATCTACCTTTGGTGGAGAGCAGCAACGCCGCGGTACTGCTCGCCGGCTTGGGCCTCGATCCCGAACTCGAGGTCGACGAGCGCCTCGGCGGCGCACCGGCGACGGCCGACGCAGTGAGTTCCGCGCGACCCCGCACGTTGATCATCGGGGTGGATCTGGAGCCCGCCGGTGCGGCGGCGCTGGTCACCGCCGAACAGGGCTTGCGGGTACGCACCGCGGCGCGGGTGGCACGCAGTCTGCCGGTGCGCACCCGGACCGCGGCGGGCGGCGTGCAGGAGTACGGCGACCCCCATCTGCTGCACGAGCGCGGCCTGATCGCGTCGCTGGAGGCGGCGTGGCTGGACACCCCGGCCGCGGTGGCCGGGGTCGCACACGAGCGGGCCGTCGAACTGTGCCTACCCGGGCCGCCCGAACTGCCTACCCTCGGTGCCAGCGCCAGCATCTTCGCGTTGGCCGGCATGGCCGAAGCGGGGCGCACCGGTGCGTTGGTGGCCGTCGAGCAGGCCATCCTGTCCGGTCTGACGGTCAGCGGCGGGCCGGCCGCGACACATCGCCGTGAAACATCGGCGCGGCCGGTGCCGACATATACCTATGTGCGGGGCAGTGATATCCCGATCTCTCTGGCCGCCTACGAGCGTGCCTTCGAGGCGAAGGTGCGCTGGGAGGCGGGAACGTTCGCCGGCAGTGACGATCTCGACTTCCCGCCGCGGTTCCGGGTCGGTCGGGACGGGACGCTGGCCACCGACTATGCCCTGGTGCCGTTGCCGCGCACCGGATCCGTCTACACCGAGGTGACGGTGCATGTACCCGTTCCGGGTCTGCGCACGCCCTATTCGCTGGTGATTGTCGAGCTCGATGACGTCGATGTCCGGGCCCTGGTCAAGGTGACCGGGGTGGAACCGGGCACGGTACAGATCGGTGATCGCGGCCGGATGGCGTTGCGCCGCGTCGCGGTGCGCTCGGGTGTGCCGGATTACGGCTATGCCTTCGCGCCGAACGAGGTCGCGGCATGAGTGGCCAGTCGGAGCCGGCACGCGGGTTTCGCAAATATGGGCACGTTTACCGTAAACCGTTCGATACCATCTCCCTCGCTACCGGGAGGGGGTCATGAGAAACGTCGCCATCGTCGGCGCGGGGATGACCACCTTCGGGGAACACTTCGCGCTCGGACTCAAGGATCTGCTTCCGTTGGCCTTCGCCGACTGCGTCCGCAGTATCGACAAGGGCCTGGACAAATTCGATCTGCAGGCGGCCTGGTACGGCTCGATGGGCACCGCCGACGGGTTCCCGGCGGGGATCCTGGCCGATACGCTCGGGTTGCCGGATCTGCCGGTCACGCGGATCGAGAACTCCTGCGCCACCGGTAACGACGCGGTACGCAACGCGCTCTTCGCGGTCGCCTCAGGCGCTTTCGACGTCGCCCTGGTCATGGGCGCGGACAAGCTGCGCGACACCACATCGGCGGACATGTTGTGGGAGTGGGAGGCGATGGCCCGGGACAAGGCCTGGGACTATCCGCTGGGACTGGTGGCACCAGCCGGGTTCGCCCTGCACGTGCGGCGCTATCTGCACGAGTCTCCCGCCACCCGGGAACATCTGGCGATGATCGCGGTCAAGAACCACCGGCACGGCATGCACAACCCCAAGGCGCGATTGCGCTTCGAGATCACCATGGAGCAGGCCATGGCGGCCCCGGTGGTGGTGACTCCGTTCCACGTATATGACTGTGCGCCACAGAGTGACGGCGCAGCGGCGCTGGTGCTCGCGGCCGAGGATGTGGTGAACCGTTTCACCGACCGCCCGGTGTGGATTCGCGGCGTCGGACTCGGCTTGGATTCGGTGATGCATCAGCACAAGGCCGACCTGACGACCTTCCCGGCCACCGTCCGGGCGGCCAAGCAAGCCTTCGCCATGGCAAATATGACACCGGCCGATATCGATGTCGCCGAAGTGCACGATTTCTTCACGGGAATCGAGCTGATCAGCTATGAAGATCTAGGCTTCGCCGACCGGTTCGACGGATACAAACTTGCCGAGGCGGAAGTCACCAGCGTCGGGGGAGCGCTGCCGGTGAACACCAGTGGGGGCTTGAAGAGCAAAGGGCATCCGCCGGGTGCCACGGGTGTGGCACAGTGCGTTGAGCTGTTCGAGCAGTTGCGCGGCCAGGCATGCAATCAGGTGGACGGTGCCCGAGTCGCGTTGGCGCACAATGTCGGCGGCCCGACAGCAGTAGCAGCAGTCACGATTCTGGAAGGACCCGGTGGGGATGGCGGATAAGTGGTCGCCGGGTATCGGCCAGATTCGACGGTTGTCCGGCCCGATGCAAGCTGTCGGAGCTCTGTTCCTGATGGGTGCCGACGCGTTCCGGTACGCGTTCCAGCGCCCTTTTTACGGTCGTGAATTCCTCGAGCAGTGCTGGTTCATCTCACGGGTGTCGATGGCACCCACCCTGCTGGTCGCCATTCCCTTCACGGTGCTGGTCAGCTTTACCCTGAACATCCTTCTGCGCGAACTGGGTGCCGCCGACTTGTCCGGTGCGGGAGCGGCATTCGGCGCCGTCACCCAGATCGGACCCATGGTCACCGTGCTGATCGTCGCGGGCGCCGGTGCCACCGCGATGTGTGCGGACCTCGGTTCCCGCACCATCCGCGAGGAGATCGACGCGATGGAGGTGCTGGGCATCAACCCGATCCAGCGACTGGTGACGCCGCGGATCCTGGCGTCCGGCTTGGTGGCACTGCTGCTCAACAGCCTCGTCGTCATCATCGGAATCCTGGGCGGCTACACGTTTTCGGTGTTCATCCAGGACGTGAACCCGGGTGCCTTCGCGGCCGGTATCACGCTGTTGACGGGCGTGCCGGAGGTGATCATCTCGTGCGTGAAGGCCGCGCTGTTCGGTCTCATCGCCGGCCTGGTGGCCTGCTACCGGGGGTTGACCATCACCGGCGGTGGTGCCAAGGCGGTCGGCAATGCGGTGAACGAGACGGTGGTCTACGCGTTCATGGCGTTGTTCGTGATCAACGTCGTGGTCACGGCCATCGGCATTCGATTGACGACGGGGTGATCTGATGGGTTCACTGGTGGTGTTGCGGTCGACGTACCCGCGGCTGGCCGCGCAGGTACGCAAGCCGGTGTCGTTGCTGTCGCGCATCGGCGATCACACGTTGTTCTACGGCAGGGCGATCGCCGGCGTCCCGCACGCGGCACTGCACTATCGCAAGGAGGTCATCCGGCTGATCGCCGAGATCTCCATGGGTGCCGGTACTTTGGCGATGATCGGCGGCACGGTGGTGATCGTCGGCTTCCTGACCCTGGCGACCGGTGGCACACTGGCCATCCAGGGCTACAGCTCGCTGGGCAATATCGGCATCGAAGCGCTGACCGGATTTCTGGCCGCGTTCATCAACGTGCGGATCGCGGCACCGGTCGTCGCGGGCATCGGCCTGGCCGCCACATTCGGCGCCGGTGTCACCGCGCAGCTCGGGGCGATGCGCATCAATGAGGAGATCGATGCGTTGGAGGCCATGGCCATCCGGCCGGTCGAGTACCTCGTCAGCACCCGCATCGTCGCAGGAATGATCGCGATCACGCCGCTCTATTCGATCGCCGTCATCTTGTCGTTCCTGGCCTCGCAGTTCACCACCACGGTGTTGCTCGGGCAGTCCAGCGGGCTCTACGACCACTACTTCAATACGTTCCTCAATCCGATCGATCTACTGTGGTCGTTCCTGCAGGCAATTTTGATGGCCATCGCGATTCTGCTCATCCACACCTATTTCGGGTACTTCGCCACCGGTGGTCCCTCCGGTGTCGGTGTCGCGGTGGGTAATGCGGTGCGCACATCTCTGATCGTCGTGGTGTCGGTGACCCTGTTGATCTCGCTGGCGATCTACGGCGCCAACGGAAACTTCAACCTGAGCGGCTAGCGGGCAGGAGACTTAGGTGACAGAGAATTTGGGCCCGGGCCCGGCCCACCGGTCCGAAACGACCAGCGGAGCACCGCCGATCGCGGCCAAGCCTGGCCGCAGCTTCGGCGCGGCCGGCTATGCGCGCCCACTGGCCGGGCTGGCGACGATCGTGGTGCTCGGACTCGTGGTGCTGCTCGCGGTCGGTCTGTTTCGTGCCGACTTCACGAGGACCGAGTCGGTGACGTTGATCTCGGACCGGGCCGGCCTGGTGATGAACCCCGATGCCAAGGTGAAGATGCGCGGTGTCGAGGTTGGCAAGGTCGCCGATATCGAGGCGCTGCCGGACGGGCGCGCCTCCTTGGAGCTGGAGATGAATCCCAGTCAGCTGCAGCTGATCCCATCGAACGTCACCGCCGATATCGCGTCGTCGACTGTGTTCGGCGCCAAGTTCGTCAACCTGGTACCACCGGATGTTCCGTCACCGAAGGCGATGTATGCCGGTCAGGTGCTGCAGGGGCAGAAGGTGACGGTCGAGATCAACACCGTGTTCCAGCAGCTCACCCGGGTGCTGGACAAGATCGACCCGGCCAAGCTCAACGAGACTCTCGGTGCCATGTCGGCCGCGTTCGGTGGCCGTGGCGAGAAGATCGGCCAGACGCTCAGCGATTTCGACGCGCTGCTGGCGAGATTGGAGCCCAGCCTGCCGAACATGGAACGTGATATCGAGGATATGGCGATCGTGGCCGATGCCTACGCCGACGCCGCACCGGATCTGATGCGCACTCTGGAGCACACCACGCGCATCAGCCAGAGCATCGTGGAGGAGGAGCGAAACCTCGATGCCTTCCTGATCAGCATGATCGGGCTCGCCGATGTCGGCAATGATGTCATCGGCAGCAACAGCCAGCCGCTCAGCGACACGCTGCGTCTGCTGGTGCCGACCACCGACCTGCTCCGTGAGTACGCGCCGTCGCTGACCTGCGCGTTGCAGGGCATGTTGTTCGTGAAGAACCAGCCACCGCTGCCCGATCCGGGTGTGCTGGTCAACGTGGCCTTCACGTTGGGCATCGAGCGCTACCGCTTCCCGCAGAACCTGCCCAAGGTCGCGGCCAAGGGTGGCCCCAACTGCATGGGCCTGCCCTACATCGGATTCGGTAACCGCGCCAAGTACCTGGTCACCGACACCGATGCGAATCCGTGGCAGTACGGCAACCAGGGCATTCTGCTGAACTCCGACGGCCTCAAGCAGATGCTCTTCGGACCCCTGGACGGTCCGCCGCGCAACACCACACAGGTAGGACAGCCGGGATGACGCGTTCGACGACCACTCTGGTCAAGTTCCTGGCGTTCGCCGTGGTCATGGTGCTGCTGACGGTGTTCCTGTTCATGGCCTTCGGCCAGTACCGCAGCGGCTCCACCAACGGATACTCGGCGGTCTTCGCCGACGCGTCGCGGTTGTCATCGGGTGATTCGGTGCGGGTTGCCGGTGTGCGGGTGGGCACCGTGAGCGATGTGACGCTGCAGGATGATCGAACTGTGTTGGTGAAGTTCGACACCGATCGTGAGGTCGCGCTCACCACCGGCACCACGGCCGCGGTGCGCTACCTGAACCTGGTCGGGGACCGTTACCTGGAGCTGATCGACACACCCGACTCGACGCGGTTGCTGCCGGCCGGGGCCCAGATCCCGATGGAGCGCACCGCCGGAGCGCTCGATCTGGACCTGTTGCTCGGCGGTCTGCGACCGGTGATCCAGGGTCTGAATCCGCAGGATGTCAATGCGCTGACCACCTCGCTGATCCAGATCCTGCAGGGCCAGGGGGGTGCCCTCGATTCGCTGATGAGCAGGACCTCGTCGTTCTCGAACTCGTTGGCCGACAACAACGAAGTGATCCAACAGCTGATCACGAACCTGAACGAGGTGGTCGACACGCTGGCCGCCGACGGTGACAAGTTCTCGGACACCATCGACGGGTTGGAGCAACTCATCACCGGCTTGGCGCAGGACCGAGACCCCATCGGCGACGCGATCACCGCGTTGGACAACGGAACCGCCTCGCTGGCCGGTCTGCTCACCGAGGCGCGCCAACCGCTGAAGGGCACCGTCGACGAGCTCAACCGGATGGCGCCGCTGCTGTATGACGGCCGTGCGGTTCTGGACGCGGGTCTGCAGAAGGCGCCCAACAACTACAAGAAGCTGGCCCGGCTCGGGTCCTACGGCAGTTGGATCATGTACTACATCTGCGGGCTCTCGATCCGCGTGACGGATCTGCAGGGACGCACCGCCGTCTTCCCGATGCTGAAACAGGAATCCGGAAGGTGCGGTGAGCCCTGATGCTGAAGTATCGCGGAACCAGCCTGGTCAAGGCGGGATTCATGGGCACCATTCTGTTGGTGCTCATTATCGCCGTCGGGCTACAGCCCGAGAAACTCGTGCAGTGGGCCACCTCGGTTCGCCACCAGGCGCTGTTCACCGAGGCCGGCGGCATCACGGTGGGCAACGACGTGACGTTGTCCGGCATCAAGATCGGTTCGGTCACCGATGTGTCGTTGGAGAACGGCGACGCGCTGGTCACCTTCACGACAGCGGGCAAGTATCCCCTCGGGTCGCAGACCACCGCGCACATCCGGACCGGTTCGCTGCTGGGCGAGCGGGTGCTCACCCTGGAATCGGCCGGCAGTGGCATATTGCGCCAGACCGAGGTCATCCCCACCTCGCGCACCTCATCGCCGTATTCGCTGACCGACGCGGTCAGCGAGTTGACCACCAATACTGCGGGCACCGATACGAACTCGCTCAACGAATCGCTGGACACGTTGTCGGCCACCATCGATCAGATCGCCCCGCGCCTCGGTCCCACCTTCGACGGCCTGAGCCGGCTGTCGAAATCGATCAACGGGCGCAACGAGGATCTGGCGGCATTGCTGCGCAGTGCGAGCGATGTCACTGAGGTACTCGGGCAGCGCAGCGATCAGCTGAACACCCTCATCCTGAACGCCAATGATCTGCTCGGCGTTCTGAGTGACCGTCGCGATGCCATCGTCGACCTGCTGGCCAACACCACCGCGGTATCCGAGCAACTCACCGGCCTGGTTGCCGACAACGAGGCGCAGTTGGCGCCCACCCTCGAGCGGCTCAACGGTGTGACCGAGGTACTGGAGCGCAACCGCGACAACATCAACGAGGCACTGCCCAACATCAAGAAGTTCATGCTGTCGCAGGCCGAAACACTGGCCAACGGGCCGTATTACAACGCCTACGTGCCGAACCTGCAGCCGGCGCAGATCCTGCAACCGTTCATCGACTACGCATTCGGATTCCGCCGCGGTGTCAACGCCGGTCAACCGACCGACAACATCGGACCGCGTGCCGAGCTGCCGCTGCCCTACAACGGGATTCCGGGAGGTTCGCGCTGATGAACCGCAAACGCATGACAACCGTCGTCGCCGTGGTGGTGGTCGCCGCACTGGCCGTCGGCGCGGTGGCGCTGGTGCGCCAGCTGTTCTTCGCGCCCCGCACCATCTCGGCGCTGTTCACCACCGCGACCGGTGTCTATCCCGGCGACGAGGTGCGGGTCTCCGGGGTGAAGGTCGGCACGATTGCGTCGATCACCCCGGAGGGCACCCAGACCCGGGTGGTGCTGCGGGTCGATTCCGGTATAGACATCCCGGCCGAGGCAAAGGCGGTCATCGTCGCGCCCAATCTCGTTGCCGCGCGGTATGTCCAGCTCGCACCGGCCTACCGCTCCGAGGGCCCGACGATGCCCGACGATGCGGTGATCCCACTCGATCGCACCGCCGTGCCGGTGGAATGGGACGAGGTCAAGACCCAACTGATGCGGCTGGCCACCGAACTCGGACCGCAGAGCGGTGTGTCGGGCACCTCGGTGTCGCGGTTCATCGACAGCGCCGCCACCGCGTTGGAGGGCAACGGACCCAAGCTCCGCGAGACGATCAGTGAGTTGTCAGGCGTCGCCCGGGTTCTCGCGGAGGGCAGCGGCGACATCGTCGGGATCATCACGAATCTGCAGAAGTTCGTCACCGCCCTGAAGAACAGCAATCAGCAGGTGGTGCAGTTCCAGAACCGGCTGGCAACACTGACCAGCGTGGTCAATGGCAGCGGTGATGATCTCGACGCCGCGGTCAAGAGCCTGTCGGTGGCGATCACCGAGGTGCAGCGGTTCGTGGCGGGCACCCGAAACCAGACCTCCGAACAAGTCCGGCGATTGGCCAATGTCACCGAGAATCTGGTGGACAACAAGATCCAGCTGGAGAACTTCCTGCACATCGCCCCCAACGCATTTCTCAACGGCTACAACATCTACAACCCCTCCACCGGCAGCGCCGTCGGCCAGTTCGTGCTCAACAACTTGTCCAATCCGACCGAGTTCATCTGCGGCGCCATCGGGGCGATCGAGAACGTGACCGCACCGGAGACGGCCAAACTCTGTGCGCAGTATCTCGGCCCGGCAGCACGACTGTTGAACTTCAATCATCTGCCGTTCCCGATTGCGCCGTATCTGATGCCCTCGGCCAAGCCCGAGGACATCATCTACTCCGAACCCGGCCTGATGCCCGGTGGAGCTGGTGGCTCGCCGGTAGCCCCTTCCGCGCCGCCGGAGCTGTCCGCCTATGTCCCGGGACCGCCGCCACCGCCCCCGTTCACCGGTCGCCCGCCCGGCACGCCCCCTCCGGGTGCGCAGCAGATGTTGCCCGGCGCACCGCCGGTGTCGGTTCTGCCGCCCAATGTGCCGTCCTCGTTGCGCGACATGCTGGCCCCAGCCGGTGCACTGCCCGGCCCGCCGCCGGGACCGGTTACGCCCGACACACCGCTGCTACCCGCCGAAGGGACCCCACCGGCATGATGCGAACACGCAGACTCTCGGTGACCGCGTTCGGGGCGTGCGCCGCGTTGGTGACGTCGAGTTGCGCCTTCCAAGGTGTCAACTCGCTGCCGCTGCCCGGCGCAGAGGGACGGGGAGCCGACGCCATCGTGTACCACGTCGAGATCGAGAATGTCGCCACGCTGGAGCCGAACTCGCCGGTGATGATCGACGACGTCGTGGTGGGCAGCGTGCGCAGCCTGGCCGTGAAGAACTGGCATGCCGATGTCGAGGTCTCGGTCAAGCCGGACGTGGTGGTGCCGGCCAACGCGGTCGCCAGCGTGGGTCAGACCAGCCTGTTGGGCTCCATGCACCTGGCCCTGAACCCGCCCATCGGCGAGGCACCCGAGGGCAGGTTGACCCCGGGAGCGACGGTGGCGCTGAGCACCTCGTCGACCTACCCCTCCACCGAACAGACCCTGTCGTCACTCGCGGCGGTCGTCAACGGTGGCGGCCTCGGCCAGATCGGCGATGTCATCCACAACTTCGGTGCCGCCGTGAGCGGTCGCGAGGGCGAGATCCGGGATCTGATCACCCGGCTGGACAGGTTCGTCGGCGTCCTGGACGGCCAGCGCGAGAACATCGTCGCATCGATCCAATCGCTGGACCGACTCTCGGGATCCTTTGCAGGCCAACGTGACACACTCGCCCGCGCGCTGGACAAAATCCCGCCGGCGATGGACGTGCTGATCAAGGAACGTCCCAGGCTCGTCGAGGCGATGCGCCGACTGGGCACGTTCAGCAACACCGCCACCGAGTTGGTCAACGAATCGCAGGCCGACCTGGTGGCGAACCTGAAAAATCTCGAACCCGCCATCAGAGCGTTGGCCGATGTGGGACGTGAACTGCCTGACGTGCTGGAGTACGCGGTGCACTTCCCGTTCACCCAGAGCTTCATCGACCGCGCGATCCGAGGCGATTACTACAACCTGTTCGCCACGGTCGACCTGACGGTGCCGCGCCTGAAGCGCAGCCTGTTCCTCGGCACGCGCTGGGGTGAGACGGGTCTGGAGATTGTCCCTGCGCCGGGTGATCCGCCCTACCTGAACTACACCTATGACCCGCTCAAGACCGGGGTCAACCCGCTGCCGCCGGAAGAAATGCCGCCGCCGGCCGAAGGGGAGATCGTGGCACAGTCGGCTCCGCCCCCGTTGCCGACCAACATGGGCCCGATCCTGCCGGTGACCCCGCCGCCGCCGATGGCCTTCGGCGGCGCGGTTCCGGCGCCGCCCAGCGACGGTCCGGCGCCGATCTTCGCCGGGCCGTATGGACCACAGGACAATCCGCCGACGGCCGAAGGGGGTCGCTGATGCTCACCCGCTTCGTCCGTACCCAGCTGATCCTGTTCACCATCGCCTCGATCGTCGGCGTCACCGTCATGGTGTTCAGCTACATGCAGGTGCCGACACTGCTCGGGATCGGCCGCCTGACCGTGAAGCTGGAACTGCCTGCCACCGGCGGGCTCTACCGGTTCAGCAACGTGACCTACCGCGGCTCCCAGATCGGCAAGGTCACCTCCATCGAACTCACCGAGAACGGAGCCGAGGCGACGATGTCGCTGGACACCTCGCCGCGGATCCCCGCCGACCTGGAAGCCCAGGTGCGCAGCATGTCGGCGGTCGGTGAGCAGTTCGTGGAGTTGTTGCCCCGCACCGATTCCGGCCCGTTTCTGGAGAACGGCTCGGTGATCGCGCGGGACAACACCACCATTCCGCAGCAGGTGGGTCCGATGCTCGACCAGTTGAGTGCCTTGATGGACACGATCCCCGGGGACCGGTTGAGCGATCTTCTCGACGAGTCCTACCAGGCCTTCAACGGCACGGGTTTTGACTTCGGTTCGCTGCTGGACTCGGCGTCGACGATCACCCGTGATGCCAACGAGATCTCAGATCGGACCCGGGCCTTGATCGACGACGCCGGGCCGTTCCTGGACGCGCAGGCGCAGACCACCGAGCAGACCCGTACCTGGGCGGCCAGTTTGGCCGGGATCACCGGCCAACTGTCCGACAACGATGCCCAGGTGCGGTCGATCCTGCAGAACGGTCCTGGTTTCGCGACCGAGACCTCGATGCTGCTGGAGCAGATCAAACCGACGCTGCCGGTGCTGCTGGCCAATCTGACGACGATCGGACAGATCGGTGTCACCTATAACGCGTCGCTGGAGCAGCTGCTGGTGCTCTTGCCGCCGTACGTCTCGCAGATCCAGACCTATGCGCCGACCAACAACCCGACGGGTCTGCCCAACGGCGAATTCTCGCTCGGTCTGGGTGATCCGCCGTCCTGCACGGTCGGGTTCCTCCCGCCGTCGGCGTGGCGATCACCGGCCGATACCACGGTGGTGGACACACCCGACAACATCTACTGCAAGCTGCCGCAGGATTCGCCCATCGCGGTGCGTGGTGCGCGCAACTACCCGTGTATGGAGCACCCCGGCAAGCGCGCCCCGACGGTCGAGCTGTGCAACGATCCCCGCGGATTCCAGCCGCTGGCACAGCGTCAGCATGCTCTCGGCCCGTACCCGATCGATCCGAACCTGATCGCTCAGGGTGTGCCGCTGGACGACCGGGTCCGGCCCGACGACAACATCTTCGGCCCGTTGCAGGGCACCCCGTTGCCACCGGGAGCGACGGTTCCACCCCCGTTGCCGTCGCCGGTGCCGGTCCCGCCGCCCAGCTTCCCGGGCATGGGACCGGGACCCATGCTGCCGGGGCAGCCGCTCTACACCGAGCCTCCGGTGGTGGGCCCGCCGCCGGCGCGGCCCGAACCCGACTACGAGCTGGTGCCGATACCTCCGGCAGACCTGCCGCAAGCCACACAGGTGCCGCAGTTCCCGGATACCGCCGTCGGGGTACCGCACGGTGGTGCCCAGCCACCGCCGCCGGCGGGTGCCGCGCCGGCTGCGCCGGCGGCATTCGGGGGAGCCGGCGAGACCGGGCCCTCGGTCGCGGTGGCCAAGTACAACCCGCGCACCGGCGAGTACATGGGTCCGGACGGGCGCCTCTATCAGCAGTCGGACCTGGTCAAGACGGCCAGCACATGGCAGGAGTTGATGCCGACATGACGTGGTGGACAGCGAAAGTGAGATCGTTGGCTGCGGTGGCGGCTGCTGTGCTCACGACCATCGGTCTCGCGGTCGCCCCGCCGGCGCAGGCAACGATGTACCTGGGCAATTACAACCTGCACATTCCGGAGCGACGTGACTTTCACACCTGGATCTGGTCGGCGCTCACACCGTGCCCGGACGGCCGCGCCGGACACATACCGGACTGCATCAACATCCTCACCATCCCGCAGCCGGTGGCCAAGGCGAAATACACGCACGCCGACGCGAAACTGGTCGACGGCCGTTACACGATGATCATCGACGATCCGTTCGGGCTGCGCTGTGGCGACATCTATTACGGGCCCACCATCCCCACCCACGACGTGTACACGTGGGACGAGAACACCCTTGCCGGCGAGCTGGTTTCGACATTCGCCGTCGGTTGTGACGGTGCCCCGGGAGGCACCCGTGTCTATCCGTTCCACCTGACGAGGATGTGACAATGCGCACGATGGCCCTCTTCGCCGTTCTGCCGGCCGTGGCGGCCATGACCGCGGCGACACCGGTGTCTGCCGAGCCGCCGCCGCCCCCGCCGCCGCCGTTGCACCACGTGCAGTACACCGTGACGACGGATGCGCCGTTCTGGGTTCACATCTACTACCGGGAAACCGACCCACCGACCTGGTCGGACTATTCCCACAATCCCTATGTCTTCAGCCCGCGTGCAGATGTCGACGTCGCCCCGGACAAGCCGTGGGTCTTCGATGCGATGCTGGCCGACCCGGATCTGTGGGCGATGGTCACCGTGCAGTCAGGTGAGTCGCCGAATCTCGATCCGCCGACCATGAATTGCACGTTGGCCGTCGATGGTGTCGTGGTGAAGACCGACAGCGGTCCCAAGGGTGCGTTGTGCTCGCTGCGGAGTTGGTAGATCGTGTCAGGAGTCGCCGCGGCGCCAGCGGGAGTCACCGTTCATCGCGACGCAGCTGAGGAACAGCCCGTCGGGAGCCTGTGCTACGGAATTGTTTTCGTTGATGCACAGACTGTGCTCCTCGCGGATCCCCATCATGGGTGGGGAACGGAACCAACGGGGCTCGTAGCGGCGGGGGGATCCGCAGAAAAGCAGCCGGCCCCAGTTGTTGCGCGCATCGACGCCGAAGGCGAAGTACGTGGTGTTGGTGCACGGGGCTCCCAGCACCGCGTGCGGATTGATGCCCGGGACGCAGAAGGCGTCATTGCAGGTTTGCGGTCCGGCCGCGGCGCGCGGGATGTTCGGTTGTGGGGCAACGACCATCCCGGCCGCTATCAACAAACTGCTTGCAAGCACGGTCACACGCACGTCTTCTACTGTCGCACAAAAGGAAACGAAATTCTCTATTACGGAGAAGATTGTGTGCCACCGGGATATTCTGCGTCCGGGGAACATCACAATCGCATCGGAGGGGTGAACCTTTGCCTGCCAGCAAGCTGACCGCGTTCGCGGCCGTCCTCGCGTCTGCCGGCGTCATAGCGGCCGGGTGCCCTGCCGTCGCCGTTGCAGATCCCGGGTGGGGTATCAACGGCACCTTCCTCACGTCCTCGAACGGTGAATGGGCACAAGTGAATCAGCGCCGCCAGAATCAACCGTCGACACGCAGCACCTGGACCATCAGCACGACCTGTGTCTCGCCGATCGACTGCACCGGCACGGTCAACAGTGATGCCGGCTGGACCGCGCCGATCTACACCACCAACGGCCTGTGGTACGTCAAACGACAGGTGCCCGACTGGCGGTATTGTGCCGACGGTGTGCCCGTCGAGGGGTTGCAGACCTACAAGTTCTATCAGATAGGTGAGAACGGGCACGTCAACAGTCTCGGCACGGAGTACGCCGGCTATGACAAGACCGTCGGTCCCAGTGGTTCCTGTGGTCGTAATCAGTGGCCCACCATCGAGATGCCGTTCTATATGAAACCGGCCTAGCCGCAGAACACCGAAATCGCTGCTACCGCAACGCGGTGGCAGCGATTTCGGTGTTCGACATCAGCCCAGCGGAGTGAAGTTGATGTTCAGCTCGGTCAAACCGCGCAGGACGAACGTCGGTTCGTAGGTGAAGTTCTGATCCCCGATCGGGCCGTGCTTCTCGGCGTCGACGGTGATGTCACCCATCCGATCCAGGAGCCGCTCGATGGAGACGCGTCCCTCGACGCGAGCCAGCGGGCCACCCGGGCAGGAATGCACCCCGCGGCCGAATGCCATGTGCTCGCGCACGTTCTTGCGGTCCAGTCGCAACTCGTGCGGATTGTCGAAGCGGTTCGGATCACGGTTCACCGCGCCGGGCAGCACCATCACCGGTGCGCCCGCGGGGATCCGCACGCCGGCAACCTCGGTCGTCTTGCGCGCCAGCCGGAAGTCGCACTTGACCGGGCTCTCCAGCCGCAGGGACTCCTCGATGAACGTCGGGATCAGGCTGCGGTCATCGCGCAGCTTCTGCTGCACCTCGGGATTCTCGGCGAGCACCCGCATGGCCGCGCTGAGCAGCTTGGTGGTGGTCTCCTGGCCCGCGGCGAACAGGAAGGTCGCCGAGCGCACCACCTCGATCACCGGTGGCACCGAATCGTCGGGGTACAGTGCGGTCGCCAGCGATGTCAGCACGTCCTCGCGCGGATTGGCCCGGCGGTCCTCCAGATATGCGATGAACTTGTCGTCCAGGAACTGCAGCGGATTCTCGTCGACGACCTCCTGCTCCAGCGAGCCCACCCGGGCGCCGGGACGATCGGCGCCGAGTTTGGTGCGGAACTGCTTGTGGTCCTCCTCGGGCACACCGAGCAGGTCGGCGATCACCAGCAACGAGAACGGTTTTGCGTACTCGCCGAGGAACTCGCACTTGCCGTTGTCGAGGAATTCGTCGAGCTGGACATCGGCCAGCTTCCACATGAAATCCTCGTTCTCCTTGAGCCGGCGCGGCGTCAGCAGCCGGTTCAGCAGCGAGCGGGCCTTGGTGTGATCGGGCGGGTCCATGGTGACCATGTGCTCGAACATCGGCAGCAGGTGCCGATGCGCTTCGAGCTGCTCGGAGATGTCGTCACCCTCGGGCGTGAACGGCAGCGGCGGGAACGGACCGCCGAGCGCGACCGCGTTGGAGAACGCGTCGGTGTTCTTGTACACCGCAACGGCTTCCTCGTACCCGGTGACGGCGTAACAACCCCACGGCGGAACCTGCAGCACCGGATTCTGCTCACGCAGATAGTCGAAGTAGGGATACGGGTTGGGCACCAGCGACTGATCGGTGAGGAAGTCCAGCGTCGCGTATTCGCTCATGGTATGGGGTTCTCCCGGGCTGTGGGGCGGATGTTCGCCGAAATTGCTGTGCACCTGCTTAGCATGGGGATAGAGTCGTGGTCAAGGTCACACCCGGCGGGTCGATACGATCTCTTCGGGTGGCCTGACCACGGCGACCATGCAGGAAGGTGACATGTCCACGGCACGCAGAATCGGGGCACCCGACGCCAAGAATCGTGGGGTGCTGCTCGACGCTGCGGAGGCGCTGATGCTCGACGAGGGGTACGCGGCGGTCACCTCGCGCCGCGTGGCCGAGCGCGCGGGCCTCAAACCCCAGTTGGTGCACTACTACTTCCGCACCATGGACGAGCTGTTCCTGGCCGTGTTCCGGCGCCGCGCCGAGCAAGGTCTGCTGGTGCAGGAGGCCGCGCTGAAATCCCCGCAGCCGCTGCGCGCGATCTGGCTGTTCAGCACCAACCCGGAGACGACGCGGCTGGCCATGGAGTTCATGGGCATGGCCAACCACCGCAAGGAACTGCGGGCCGAGATCAGTTACTACGCCGAGCGTTTCCGGGAGGACCAGCGTGCCGCCATGACGGCGGCGCTGCAACGCTACGGTGTCGATCCCGGTGCCGTTCCGCCGATCGTCTGGGCGGTGATCGGGACGAGTGTGTCGTGGAATCTGGTGATGGAGCAGGCCATGGGCATGTCCGCCGGGCACGCCGAAACCCTGGAGTTCGTGGAGCGCTGGCTGCGTGAACTGGAGGGCGAGGCGTTGCCTCTGGAAGAGATCTTCGGTGATCTGGCCGGCAGCGGATTCGAGGCCGCGTCGGGCAAGGTGTGGCCCGTTCCCGGGACCGATGCGACTGCCGATCAGAGTGCGGCGAAGTAACAACCGAGCAGCGCCGCGAACAGACCCAGAACCCATCCGCCGGTGGCGATCCGCAGCCAACCGGGTGCGTGTCGCACCTCCATGAAGTACCAGATCACCAATTGGGTCTTCGCGGCTGCGATGAGCAGAACCACGATCGTCACCGTCGCATTCAGCGCGGGGGCGGCCGCGGTGCCCCGCGCCGTCAGCCACGACACCACGGTGACCACCGTCAACGCCGCCCACGCCAGTGTCAGCGGATTGCGCAGGATGGTCGTCATCGCCTCACCTCATCACGTAGAGCAGAGCGAACAGCACGAGCCACAGCAGGTCGACCATGTGCCAATAGGTGGCGCCGGTTTCGACCAACGAGAGGCGGGGTGCCGCCGAGCGCAGGTTCCGCAGGACAAACGACAAGATCACCAGGCCGAGCATGACGTGGCACAGGTGCAGGCCCGTCATCACGAAGTAGTACATGAAGAACAGGTTCGTGCCGGGAGTGAGCCCGGCCGTGATCTCCGGGACATACTCGAACAACTTCAACACGGGGAAGGTAGCCCCCAACGCCAGTGCAATCGCGAAGTGCCGCACGCCGTCATCTGTGCGGCCCGCGCGTACGGCCGTCGTGCCGAGGGCGACGAACAGTGAGCTGGTGAGCAGCACCACCGTGTTGGCCGCACCGATGTCCAGGTTCAGCCGCGCCTGGCTGTCGAGGAACAGCGCGGCGTCCTGCCGGCGGTAGAACATATAGCTCACGAAATAGACGCCGAAGATCAGCAGGTCGCCCAGGACGAAGAACCACATGCTCGCCTCGCCGGGAATGCGCTTGTGCACGCTGCGATCTCGTCGCCGGTCGGAGATGCGCCGGTCACCGGCCACGTCGGTCATACCGTCTCGAGCTCGTCGGCGGGCTGATTCCTGATGGAGCGGTAGATGCAGATGTACACGATGATCTGCCACGGCACATAGATGAGCATCGCGAACCAGAAGGTCATCAGCCCGTTCCAGGCGAAGGGTCCGGACTTGGCGATCCACACCGGAGCCGCCATCAGTTCGGTGACGTACTGCCAAACCGTGTAATAGCCAAGCCATTTCGGTAGTACGCGGTGTTGGTCCAGGATGATGGCCAGCCCGAATGCCATCCACATCACACAGAAGCAGCCCAGGGAGCCGATATAGGCCAGATATCCGAAGTCGTAGAGCATCGCGAGGATCTCGGGGTCGTATCCCGCACGGAACGATCCCAAGCCGAAGCAGAACATCGGGAACAACATGCCGACGATGGCACCGCTCATGGAGCCGACCATGAGGGAGTACCGGAACACCGGACTGACCGACATGCGCTTGATCTGGCTGAGGTAGACCGCATTGGACAGCGGTGCCAAGCCGAAGCAGGCCGTGAGGATGGCGCAGGCGGTCAGCAGATTGTGCGACTGCATGAACTCGACGATCTGCGACGAGGAGGCACCTGGTGATCGTGGCGGCATCATCAAACTCAGCGGGACGAACACGATGCCGAACAACGTGAAGAAGAAGGGCACGGTCCAGAAGGCGATCCACTGGTCGAGCTTTCGCCGTGGGCGCCCCGACGTCACGCTCGACGGACCCGGTGGTGCGGCGGCAACAATATCGCTCACACCAGAACCTCGTGTTCACAATCGCGTGCCTGCCGATCGACGATGCGCAGCAGCACCGGGAACATGACGATCAAATATGCTGCGAGCACGGCGATGCGCAGCGTGAACGACACGGTGCCGTCCCACGCCAGCGGCCCCGATGTGAACAGCACCGAGAACGCGCCGGGAATCAGCAGCAGTGCCGTCGCGACGTTGAAATGCGCCACCCAGCGCGGAAATACCGGTTCGGCTCGCTCGTCGAGATAGCTGCTCACCGCCAGGCACAGGTTCTGCACCACGATGGTGCCGACGGGTGCGATGAAGAAGAACCACGCCATATCGTTGAGCAGGCTTATCAACTGCGGATCGCGGTCGGGCCGGAAAGCGGCTACGCCCCAGCAATAGTCGGCCAGGATGAACGCCGTCGTCCCGACACCGACGCAGATGATGTAGGCGTAACTGAAGACGCTGCTCGAGGTTGCGGTACGCGATATCTGGACCGCGATGACCGCGAACAGTGGCACCAATGAGCCGGCGATCAGATTGCACAGGATGACCACACCGAGGATGCCGGTGTTGTGGTCGCGGAAGAACGCCGCGACCTCCTCGGGTGTCATGGTCGGCGAGAGTGGCGGCGCGAAGACGGGAAACAGCAGGAACGCCAGGGCGAACAATGCCGCGGCGGGCGGTGCCGTCCACAGCAGGATTCGTTGGCCCCTGACGTTCATGCGACACCGCCCATTCCTCGCGCTAGCCGATCGGCTATCCCATTTGACGGTAGCCGATCGGCTAGTCGGTCTCAAGGGCGTCTTCGCCGGCGGCCAGTTGATACACGCCAGATCGCTTTCAGCGTGCGATAACTGGCCACTCGGTGGACGGCGGGAGGACGGACTACTTCGGCTTCTTCATCACCCTGTCGGCCGCGTCCCAGTGCTCGTCGGACACCCAGAGCCGGGCGAAGGCAGCGACGGCCTCGGTGGTGGTCGCGCCGTCGATCACCTTCTTGATCTCGCCGGCCGGGCGGCGGGCCAGCAGTCGCGCGATCTCACGCCAGCCGACGTCGAACTCCGCGCGCGGCATCACCTGGTCGACCAGTCCCACCCGCTCGGCCTCGGCCGCGCCGAGAATGCGGCCGGTGCCGGTGAGCAGCAGCGCCCGGCTGCGACCCACCAGCTTGCCCAGCCGTTCGGCACCACCCCAGGCGGGCATGATCGCCAGCGAGATCTGGTTGAACCCGATCTTGATGTCGTCGGCGGCGATGCGGATATCGGCGGCCACCGCGACCTCGGCGCCACCGCCGAGTGCGTGCCCGTTCAGCGCCGCCAGGACCGGGCCGGGGAAACCCGCGATCCGATCGCAGATTGTCCGCATCCGCCAGGCCATCTCTGCGGCCTCGGATTCGGTGCGCAGCGCGGCGAGTTCCTTGAGGTCACCGCCGGAGACGAACGCCTTGTCGCCGCCGCCGGTGATGGCCAGCGCCGCGGCGCCCTCGGCACCGTCGAGTGCCTTGCCCAGGGCATCCATGGTGTCCAGCGATATGGCATTGCGGGCATGCGGGCGGTCGATGGTGATGACCGCCAGTCCGTCCTCGACATCCAGGTCGACCATCAATCATTCTCCAGATCCGATATTGGCATTCTCGGTAGCTGAGAATAGCATCACCACTGTGCGTGCCATCCCCGCTGAGCTGACCAAACGCTACGTCGAGCAGGGCTGGTGGCGACCCGAATCGCTGGGCCAGATGCTGGCCGAGGGGTTGGCTGCCCACCCCGACGCGGGATTCTGCGTGCATTCGGACGTGCGGCCCTATCGCGGCACCTTCGCCGAGGTGGAATTGCAGGCCCGCCGGCTGGCCGCCGGGTTGCGGGATCGCGGGGTGCGTCCCGGTGACGTGATGGCCATGCAGCTGCCGAACTGGATGGAGGCTGCGGTCGCGTTCTGGGCGTCGGCGTTGCTGGGCACGGTGACGGTACCCATCGTGCACTTCTACGGCCGCAAGGAACTCGGCCACATCATCGGCACCGTCAAGCCCAAGGTCTTCCTGTCCACCGAGCAGTTCGGCCGCATGACGTTCCACCCCGACCTGTGCACCGACATCCCGATCGTCGGACTGGTCGGCCATTCCGGATTCGCCGACCTGTTCGCCGACGAACCGCTGGTCGGCACGCTGCCGGCCGCCCCGTCGGCCCCGGCGCTGATCGCGTTCACCTCCGGTACCACCAAGCAACCCAAGGGCGTCATCCACAGCCATCAGACCCTGGCGTTCGAGACCCGCCAACTGTTGGCGAACTATCCGCCCGAGCGCGGCAGGCAGCTCACCGCCACCCCCGTCGGTCATTTCATCGGCATGGTCGGGGCGTTTCTGATCCCGGTCATCGAGGGCGCCCCGATCGATCTGTGCGATGTGTGGGATCCGGGCAAGGTGCTGGATCTGATCGAGCGCGAGGACCTGTCGATCGGCGGCGGTCCGCCGTACTTCGTCACCAGCCTGATGGACCATCCCCGTTTCGACGAGGGTCATCTGGCCAAGTTCAGCACCGTCGGTCTGGGCGGCTCGACGGTGCCTGCGGCCGTCACCCGCCGGTTGGCCGATCTCGGACTGTTCGTGTTCCGGTCCTACGGCAGTACCGAACACCCGTCGATCACGGGTTCGGGACCGTCGGCGCCCGAGGACAAGCGGCTGTTCACCGATGGCAATGTGCGCACGGGCGTGGAGATCCGGCTGGGCCCCGACGGTGAGATCTTCAGTCGCGGACCCGATCTGTGTCTGGGCTACACCGACGACGAGCTGACGGCCAAGGCCTTCGACGAGGACGGCTGGTACCGCACCGGGGACATCGGTGTCCTGGACGCCGACGGCTACCTGACCATCACCGACCGCGCCGCCGACCTGATCATCCGCGGCGGCGAGAACATCAGTGCGCTCGAGGTCGAGGAGGTGCTGCTGGCCATGCCGGCGGTCGTCGAGGCGGTCGTGGTCTCCGCGCCCGACGCGCGGCTGGGGGAGCGGGTCGCGGCGGTGCTGCGCATCAGGTCGGGTGCCGGCATGCCCACCCTGGCGCAGGTGCGCGATCACTTCGAGCGTGCCGGGGTCGCGCGGCAGAAATGGCCGGAGGAACTGCATCAAGTGCCCGAGGGGATGGATCTGCCACGCACCGCCAGCGGGAAGGTGCAGAAGTTCAAAGTGCGCCAGGAACTCGCAGCGGCGACACCCATGGGCATTGCGGCATCACAATCATGAGAATATGATTCTCACGAACTGGAAGGGAGAATTCCATGGGGCAACTGTCGCACCGAGTCGACATTCCGTTTCCGCTCTTCGATGCGGACAACCATCTCTATGAGCCGCCGGAGGCGATGACCAAGTACCTCCCCAAGGAGTACAAGGACGTCGTCCAGTACGTGGAGGTCAACGGCCGCACCAAGATCGCGCTGAAGGGCCAGATCTCGAACTACATCCCGAACCCCACCTTCTCGGTGGTCGCCAAGCCGGGTGCCTGGGAGGAGTACTTCAAGTTCGGCAACCCGGACGGCAAGAGCAAGCGCGAGCTGTTCGGCGAGCCGATGAAGGCCATCCCGGCATTCTTCGAACCCGAGCCGCGCATCAAGGTGATGGACGAGCTCGGCGTCGACCGCAGCCTGATGTTCCCGACGCTGGCCAGCCTCATCGAGGAGCGTCTGTCCGACGATCCGGTCGCCATCCACGTCATCATCCACGCGCTCAACGAGTGGCTGCACGAGGTATGGGGCTTCAACTATCAGGGCCGGATCTTCACCACGCCCGTGATCACCCTGCCGATCGTCGAGAAGGCCATCGAGGAACTGGAGTGGTGCGTCAAACGCGGCGCCCGCGCCATCCTGATCCGTCCGGCACCGGTGCCCGGATTCCGCGGACCGCGCTCGTTCGCGCTGCCGGAGTTCGACCCGTTCTGGGAGCGCGTCGTGCACCACGACATCTTCGTGGGCATGCACTCCTCCGACAGCGGCTACTCGCGCTACACCTCCGAATGGGACGGCGCTGCCCAGGAGATGCTGCCGTTCCAGACCAACGCCATGTCGATTCTCAACGAATGGCGTCCGATCCAGGATGCGGTCGCGTCCTGGGTGATCCACGGTGCGCTGTTCCGCTTCCCGAAGCTCAAGGTCGGCATCGTCGAGGCAGGGTCGAAGTGGATGTTCCCGCTGCTCGATTCCATGGCCGAGGTGTACAAGAAGGCCCCGGAGGCCTTCCTGGGCAACCCGATCGAGGAGATCAAGAACCGCATCTATGTCAGCCCCTTCTACGAGGAGGGCATCGACGACCTGATCAACCTGATCGGTGTGGACCAGGTGCTCTACGGTTCGGACTGGCCGCATCCGGAGGGCCTGGCCGAGCCGACGCACTATGTCACCGCGCTCGATCACCTCTCGGTGGAGGATCAGGCCAAGATCATGGGCGGCAACCTGGGTCGGCTCGTCACGACATAGCGTCGCGTGACCTACCACCCACAGTGGGAGACCATCCCCGAGATGGTCCTGAGCGTCGGCGACCGCTTCGGTGATGCCGAGGCGGTCGTCGACGGACCGCTGCGCCTGACCTACGTGCAGCTGGCCGACCGGATCCGCAGGGCGGCAGGCGCTTTCGCCGACTTCGGGATCGGCCGCGGCGACCGTGTCGCCATCTGGGCGCCCAACTCGGCGGCCTGGCTGATCGCGGCGTTCGGAGCGGTGACCGCCGGTGGCGTGGTCGTCCCGGTGAACACCCGGTTCAAGGCAGAGGAAGCCGCGGACATCATCACCCGCAGCGGCGCCAAGGTGGTGATGATCCAAAGCGGTTTTCTGGGCCAGGATTTCAGCGTTCCCGCTCGCGTGCCGGCCATCGAGATCACCTCCGACTTCCTGTCCGCCGGGCGACCGTTCGTCGCCGACGGCCTGCGCGGCACCGATACCGCGGATATCATCTACACCTCCGGCACGACCGGCCGCGCCAAGGGCGTGATGATGAATCATCAACAGACGCTTCGGCTGTACACCGAATGGTGCGAGCTCGCCGATCTGCGGGAAGGCGATCGATACCTGATCGTCAACCCGTTCTTCCACACCTTCGGCTACAAGGCCGGTTGTATCGCCGCGCTGATCCGCGGCGCGACGATCCTGCCGGTGCCGGTGTTCGATGTGCCTGCGGTGGTCGACCTCATCGAGACCGAGCGCATCACCATGCTGCCCGGTCCGCCGACGCTGTATCACTCCCTGCTGGCTGTGCCCGACAAGCAGCGGCTGGCCACCCTGCGCGCCGGGGTCACCGGGGCCGCCGACATCCCGGTCGAACTGATCCGCCGAGTCCACGAGGAACTGCCGTTCAAGACGCTGGCGACCGGCTACGGGTTGACCGAGGCGGGCACCGTGACCTTGTCGCGCCCCGGTGATTCGTTCACCGACATCGCCACCACGGCCGGCCTGCCGTGCGACGGCGTCGAGGTCCGGCTCGCCGACGACGACGACGAGGTGCTGGTGCGCGGTTACAGCGTGATGCAGGGTTACCTCGATGATCCGGTCGCCACCGCCGAGACCATCGACGCCGACGGGTGGCTGCACACCGGCGATCTCGGCGTCTTCGACGCCGCGGGGCGGCTCAAGATCGTCGGCCGCAAGAAGGACATGTTCATCGTCGGTGGGTTCAACGCGTACCCGGCCGAGATCGAGGGTTTCCTGCTGCAGCACCCCGCGGTGCAACAGGCCGCGGTGATCGGCGTGCCCGACGAACGGATGGGACAGGTCGGCAAGGCCTTCGTCGTATGCCGTGACGCCGCGCTGTCGGAGGCGGAACTGATCGCCTGGAGTCGCGACCGGATGGCGGGCTATAAGGTGCCGCGGTACGTACAGTTCTTGGAGACGCTGCCGCTGAACGCGACCGGAAAGGTGATGAAAGATCGCCTGCAGGCCGAACCCAGCTGAGCGTCCGCACAGCGCGTAAATAGTATTTCCGCAGGAAGAGATGTGTTTTCCGGCGGTTTCGCTATGAGGTATCGTCGGTGGATAGCCGAGAATGAAAATGTCATTCTCGCCTGCTGCAGGAGGACATGGTGTTGAGCCGCAAGCGTGGGGCAGCGTCGCCCGACGCCGCCGAGGCTGACGACCTCGTGCTGTCCGCCGAGGAAGCAGAGGCGATGGCCGCCGAGGCGGAGGCCGCTGCCGTCGCCGCGCGAGCGCGGGCGCGGGCGATCAGGCTGCGTCGCGAGGCCGATGAGGCCACCAAGACTGCGCACCCGGCCGACGAGACCGCCGACTCCGAACCCCACGCACAGGATGCCGAGGTCGCTGCCGGCGAACCGCTCGATGCGCCGGTGGCCCCGGCCGGCGCCGACGCAGGCCGTGGCCGCGCCTTCCGCGCGGCCAAGGTCGCCGCGGTGGTTCTCGCGGTGCTCGGCATCGCCGGTATGGCCGCCTTCAGTGGCTGGATCGTCTGGCAGCACCGCGACGCCGAGCATCAGCGCCAGCTCGACGCCGAATTCTCGGCGGCGGCGCGCCAGGGCGTGGTCTCGCTGATGTCGTTGAACTTCGACAGCGCGCAGGCGGATGTGCAGCGCATCCTGGACAACTCCACGGGACAATTCAAAGAGGACTTCCAGAGCCAGGCCGAGGAATTCACCAAGGTTGCCGAGTCCTCGAAGGTCGTCACCGAGGCAACCGTGACCGCGACCGCGGTGCAGTCGAAGACCGAAGACACCGCCGATGTGCTCGTCGCGGCCAACTCGACGATCACCAATGCGCAAGGGGCGAAGGAGAACCCGCGCAACTGGCGGTTGATTGTCAGCGTGGCCCGCGACGGTGACCAGATCAAAATGGCGAAAGTCGAGTTCGCGCCGTGACCGCATCGAACGACCAGGACACCCGTATCGAGTCCGACGATGTCGAAAACCTCGATCGCGCCGCTGCGATCGACACCGACACCGACACCGACACCGACACCGACACCCCGGTGAGCGCTGCCGTCGCGCCGCCCGCCGCGTCCGGCGGCTTCGCGCAGGTGCTCGCCGCGGCCAGGCGGCATGTGGGCGCACTGGTACTGGTGTTGATACTGATCATGGCCGGCGGCGTCACCGGCTGGCTGTATGCCACCCAGTACCTGCCCGACCGTGCGACCGACGCCGCCGCGGCCGATGCCGCGCTGACCGCGGCCAAGGACGGCACCGTGGCCATGCTGTCGTACGCGCCGGAAACCTTGGATCAGGACTTCACCGATGCGAAGTCACATCTGACCGGTGATTTCCTGAACTATTACAACCAGTTCACCGAGCAGATCGTCGCGCCGGCCGCCAAGACGAAGTCGGTGGTCACCTCGGCGGCGATAGTGAACGCCGGTGTCGCCGAGCTGCGCCCCGACTCGGCGGTGGTGCTGATTTTCCTGAACCAGACGACCACCAGTACCGAGAACCCGGACGGTTCGTTCTCGACCAGCGCGGTGAAGGTCGGGCTGAAGAAGGTCGACGACTCCTGGTTGATCGCGTCGTTCGACCCGGTCTGATCGGTGACCGCGCAGGCCGACCTGGTGCTCTCCGGCGGAGGCGTCAAGGGCATCGGTCTGATCGGTGCCGTCGTCGGGCTGCTGGATGCCGGATACCGGGCACAGCGGGTGTCCGGAACATCCGCCGGTTCCATCGTCGGGGCGATCGTGGCGGCGGGTCCGCAGCTTTCCGGATCCGAATTCCGGGATATCGCACTGGAATTGAAGTACCACCGATTCCGCGACCCCGGCCCGATCGCCCGTATACCGCTGTTCGGCCAGTCGCTGGCGCTGGCGCGAGGACGCGGCATCTACCAGGGTGACTACGCGCACGACTGGCTGCGCAGCCAACTGGCGGCGCTCGGCGTGCGCACGTTCGCCGACCTGACGATCGACGATGACGAACTGCCACCCGAACAGCGCTACCGACTGGTGGTCACGGTTGCCGATATCACCACCGGGCAACTGGTGCGACTGCCCTGGGACTACCGCAGGGTCTACGGTCTGGATCCCGACGAGCAGCCCGTCGCCGACGCGGTGCGCGCCTCGATGTCCATCCCGTTCTATTTCCGGCCCGTACGCCTGGCCGGGCGGGGCGGCCGGGTCTCGACGCTGGTCGACGGCGGGCTGCTGTCGAACTTCCCGATCGACTCGCTGGACCGCGCCGACGGGGGCATCCCGCGTTGGCCGAGCTTCGGGATCACCGTGTTGCCGAACCTGCCCAACGATGCGGATCACCTGTTGCCCGACTGGGGATTCCTGCGTCGGCTGGGGCCATCCCGGATGCTCGACGATGTCATCACCACCGTGCTCGTGGGTCGCGATCAGGCTTATCTGAATCAGCCGTGGGTGAGCGCCAGAACCATCCGGGTGGACTCGACCGATGTCGGGTTCCTGGATTTCGACATCACCGGTCGCGAGGTGGAGGCGTTGTATGCCAACGGTTACGCCGCGGCGCAGAACTTTCTGAGGCGCTGGGACTGGCCGTCGTATCTGCGCCGGTTCCGCGCGGGCGGCCCGCTACCCTGACCGCCGTGAGACTTTCTGCGGTTCTGCCGCTGCCGCCGGCCGAGGATCCCGCGACGGTGCTGACGGCGTTGGCGGGG
This sequence comes from Mycobacterium sp. NPDC003323, assembly GCF_053589535.1. Taxonomy (NCBI): domain Bacteria; kingdom Bacillati; phylum Actinomycetota; class Actinomycetes; order Mycobacteriales; family Mycobacteriaceae; genus Mycobacterium; species Mycobacterium sp. NPDC003323. The sequence goes on along the minus strand of NZ_JBSFSB010000005.1, from coordinate 279,747 downwards.
GAGTCCGCGCTGCGCCGGATTGTGCGTGCGCTGGTTCCCGCGGTAGAGCAGGTCGTCGTGGTCGTCGACGCCACCTTGGCCGATCGGGTGACCGATGATCTGTCGGGACAAACGGTGAACGTCGTCGTGCTCGATGGGACACCGAGCCGCGCAGCGTGTTTGGCGACGGCCGCCGACCGGCTGGGCGGCGATACGACCCACGTGTTGCTGGCCGATCACCGTCACCCGCTGATCCCGCCGGCGCTGCTCACCCGGGTGATCGATGCACTGGCAACCGGCGCGGAGCTGGTGGTTCCGGTGCTGCCCGTCACCGACACCGTGAAAGTTGTTGACGCCCAAGGCAGGATCGTCTCGACACTGGACCGCTCGCAGCTTCGGTCCGTGCAGTACCCGCATGGGATGCTCGCACGCCGGTTGTCCGAGGACGGGATGGCCGGCGTGGTCACGGTGCCCGGCGATGCCGATGCCGTGGCCGTCGCGCTGCCCGCCGACGCGGCGCTGGTCGAGGCGGTTATCGCCGGCCGATGAGCAGACGCTCGGCCAGGCGGATGTCAGGCGGATAGGTGACCTTCAGGTTGGTCGCCGCACCCGGGAACACCCGCACGTCGACATCGGTGAAGTGCTGCACGCACGCCGACGTGTCGGTGCCGTCGAAACCCTCGGTATCGGCCCGGCGATAGGCCGCCAACAGCGGCAGCGCGCGGAACGCCTGCGGGGTCTGCACGCGCACCGCCGACTCGGCCAACGCATGCAGGCCGTCGCCGGTCGGGCGGGCCAGTCCGGCGGCGGCGATCGCGGGCACGGCGCCGCCGTATTGCCGCGCGGTGTCCAGCGCCGCACGCATCATCGCCGGGTCGGCCAGCGGGCGGGCTGCGTCGTGGATCAGCACGACATCCACCTCCCCGGATTCGATGGCGGCCGCGAGATGGCGCAGCATGTTGAACTCGGATTCGTGCCGGCTGGCGCCGCCCTCCACGAGTTCGATGGCCCGGTCGGGCAGTTCCTCGTCGACCATGCGTTGGGCGATATCGCGCTCACCGCGCCGGTACACCAGGATCACCCGGCCGATCTCGGCGACGTCGGCGACCGCGCGCACCGACCAGGCCAGCATCGGCCGGCCCGCCAGCGTCAGGTAGGCCTTGTTGCCGTCCGCTCCGATCCGGGAACCGATCCCGGCGGCGAGCACGACGCCGACGGCTTGCGGACGGTCACCGGTGGCAGGCACGCAGTCACGCTAGCGTGTTGCACCGCGGCGCCGTGACGTCGCGTGCCGGACAGAAGGGACACCGATGAGTTCGACGGATACGCAGGCGTCGCTTCGGCGCGGCATCGTCGTCATGACCGGGCGCGATCCGCACGAGACGCATCGCGTGGCAACCCCGCTGGAACTGCTGTTCGATCTGACGTTCGTCGTCGCGTTCGGGGTGGCCGCCTCGCAGTTCGCGCACGCCTTCGCCGCCGGGCACGTCGCGGCCGGTCTGGCCGGGTTCGCGTTCGCGACCTTCGCGGTCTGCTGGGCGTGGATCAACTTCACCTGGTTCGCGTCGGCCTATGACACCGATGACTGGGTGTACCGGTTGACCACGATGCTGCAGATGGTCGGCGTGGTGATCCTGGCGCTCGGCCTTCCCGACATGTTCGCGTCACTGGAGCACGGCGGTCACGTCGACAACGTCGTGATGGTCGCGGGTTATGTGGTGATGCGGGTGGCGATGGTGGCGCAATGGCTGCGCGCCGCGCGTCAGGATCCGTCCCGGCGCAGCGCGTGCCTGACATATGCCGGCATCATCTCCGTGGCCCAGATCGGCTGGATCGCCGTGATCCTCGTCCATACCGGCCTGCTGGTGACCGCGCTGCTGGTGATCGCGTTGACGCTGCTGGAGATGGCCGGGCCGGTGCTGGCCGAACGCCGCGCCGGCGGTACGCCCTGGCACGCCCATCACATCGCCGAACGGTACGGCCTGATGGCGATCATCGCCCTGGGCGAGGGGGTTGTCGGCACGGTGGCGACGCTGACGGCCGTCGTCCACGATCACGGCTGGAGCACCGAGGCGATCCTGGTCGCGGTGGCCGGTGTCGGTCTGACCTTCGGCATGTGGTGGCTGTACTTCATGGTGCCGGCCGGCGAACTTCTGCACGCGCACCGGGAGACGTCGTTCTGGTTCGGCTATGTGCCCATCGTGTTGTTCGGCGCCATCGTCGGCACCGGCGCCGGTCTGCATCTGGCCGCCTACTACCTGGAGGACCACTCCGAGCTCGGATCGGCGGCGTGTGTGGCGACCGTGGCGGTCCCGGTCGGCCTGTACATCTGGGTGGTCTACCTGCTGCACGCGCTGATGTTGCGATCGCACAGCCCGGTGCACCTGGTGTTGTCGGTGCTGGCGACCGCGGTGCTCGCGGGCGCGGTGGTGCTGGCGGCATCCGGGGTGGCGATCGCGGTGTGTCTGCTGGTGACGACAGCGGCACCGGTGATCGTCGTCGTCGGGCACGAGCTGATCGGGCACCGGAACACCGCAACGGCGGTCGCCGCGCGCGTCAGCGGTTAGCGAGCTCCGGTTCGGGGTCGAAGGTCTCCAGCAGGTATCGGTCGGAGGCCTTGCCCTGCAGACCCAGCTGGCGCCGGGTCTTGTGCCGGGTGACCAGGATGCCGACGACGGCCAGCGCCCACACCGCGTACTGCACGGTCCAGGCCAGCCGGAACGACTCCGCCGAGTACCCGCCGGCGGCATCCAGGATCCAGCCCATCGCCTGCATCAGCAGCAGCGAGGCCAGGAATCCACCCATGTTGACCATGCCCTGCGCGGTGCCCAGCGTGGCGCTGGGATTGAAGGTGCGGGCGAAGTCGAAGCCCACCATGGACCCGGGGCCGCCGACGGAGATGACCACCACGAGCGTGATCAGCAGCCACAGCGGTGCCTGACCGGGCAACGCCAGCACGATCGTCCAGATGGCGGCGTTGCTACCGATGATGGCCAGCACGAACCGGGACCGGCGATGCGGGAAACGCCCACACAGGATGCCCAGCACCACGCCTGCGGCGATCGCGGTCACCACCGACAGGGTCAACAGCATGCCCGCGACACCGCGCGTCTGACCCTGTGCGGTGGTGATGTACGGGACGCCCCACATCAGACAGAAGGCGGTCACCGAGAACTGGGTGCCCATGTGGGTGAAGAAACCCAGGCGCGTACCCGGACGCATCCACACCGTGCGCACACTGGCCAGGGTGCCGCGGACGCTCATGGTGTTGGTGGTGACCAGACGGCCGTGCGGGGTGTTCTGTACCAGGGCGGCTGCCAGCACCAGGGTGATCACCGCGATGGCCGCCACCGACAGGTACGCCGAGGTCCATCCGCCCACCCCCAGCAGCGCCAAGAACGGAACCGCCGAGAGGACCTGTCCGAGCTGACCGCTGATGCCGGTGAGCTGGGTGAGCAGCGGGACGCGGCGGGCCGGGAACCAGTGCGGCACCAGGCGCAGCACCGAGATGAACGTGACGGCATCGCCGAGCCCGACGATGGCGCGGGCGCCCAGGGCCAGTGGCAGGGATTCGGTGACTGCGATCGCCAACTGGCCGAGCGCCATCAGGATGCCGCCGGAGACGATGAGCAGCTTGGAGCCGAACCGGTCCAGCAGCACACCGGCGGGAACCTGGGCGCCGGCGTAGACGATGATCTGCAGCACCACAAAGGTCGACAGCACGCTCGGGCCTGCGTGAAAACGGTCTCCGGCCTCCAGCCCGGACACCCCGAGCGTGGTGCGGTTGAGGACCGCGACGATATAGGCCAGCAGCCCCGTCGCCCACACGATCCAGGGACGCACGGTGGGGCCCCTTTCGTCGCGGTGGTGGAGTGGCTCCATATTCCCAAATTGGTGGGATGAATCGCCAATCGTTTTTCGGTGACATCCCTCACCGCGTTGCTTGAATTGACATTACCGCTGTTTCTCAGCGGTTTATCAGTTTGCTCAAACTCCCGCACCGCGCGCTACAGTGGTGATCATGACTGGGTATGTCGGGGGGTACCGCGCGGTGGCGGGCGCGTGGCGCTGACCGAATACCGTCTGCAGGAGCTCGCCCGGGTCTCCGGGGTCAGTGCCCGCAACATCCGTGCCTATCGCGAGCGGGGCCTGCTCGACCCGCCGCGCCGTGAGGGTCGCTCGGCGTACTACGACGCCTACCACCTGGCCCAGCTGCGCACCATCAACGCCCTGTTGGCCCGAGGATTCACCTCCGCGCACATCGCCGAATTCTTCGACACCATGCGTTCGGGGCGCAGCCTGGCCGAGTTCCTCGGACTGCAGCGGTCGATCCTGCGACCGCGGCCGACGCCGGCGCGGGTCGAGGGGCCCCTCGTCGCGATCGATCCGCGTAGCGCCGAGGGGCGGCGGCTGATCGAGTCGGGCCTGGCGCAGCGCTCCGGCGCCGGGCTGGTGTTCGCCAACGAGGTTCTCGGCAGGGTGTTCGCACGCGCACCCGATCCGCGGGGCTACGCCCAGATGGTGCTGGAGCTGCTCGACGCGACCAGTGGCAGCGTCGAATCGCTGGCCACCGATGCCATCACCGCGCTCAAGCGGGCCGTGGTCGAGCGCTACGGGACCACGGTGCCCGGTCCCGGCAACATCGACGAGATGGCTCGGTTGATCGCCGACTGCGCCGAGTTCAGCCGCGAGGTGATCGTCGGCCACGTGGAGACCGCGCTGCAGCAGCGGCTGATCGCGGAGATCTCCGAGTTCAACGAGACCCTGATGACCAGCGGCGAGTGGCAGCAACGCGAGGAGCGGTGACCGGCCGCCTCGGTGCCGTAATCGGATCCGAGCCCCTCGGACCGGAAAACTTACCGATCAGTAATAATTTCCAGCAAACTCATTTCCGCAACCGGGACGTCGCGGCGGACACTTTCCCGCAATGTGTCATTTTTCGGACAGTCCCCGTGCGCCGGATGACCGTGTCGAAGACCACGGAATTCTTAGATAACGATTTGGTAACGGCATCGCGCTGATCTGGGAAGTTATAGCTACTCGACCGTAACCACCCGCATGCAGGACGTTTGTCCCGTAGCAGTTTGCGAGCCTCGGACGCCCTCGTTACCCAACGTCTGGTTACCCGGGCGTAGAACTCGCCAGTAACCATTTATGGCCGGAAAACCGGCCCAGCTCTTATGACACTCTTAGTGGGGTCGGACTGTGCATGGGACACGTCTGGGACCGGATCGACAGGTACCCGGACCACTGGCACCCAAACCAGCCCGACGGAGATTCAACGCCGAATCGCCACCAGAGACCACAGGACGGATCCGGCCAGGGGGAGTCGGGGATCGGATCCACATCCTCGCCGCGACGCCGCGGCGCACCGGTACGACCAGCGATATTGCGTGAATGAGACTGCACCGAGGGAGATACAAGACGTGACGATCAACGAACACGACAGGGTGACGGCCGGCAGCAAGAACGGCCTGAGCGAGGGTTCGTTGTCGGGCGCACATGCGCTCGTCGATCTGCTGAACGCCGGCGAGCCGTATGCGGTCGCCTTCGGTGGTCAGGGTGGCGCCTGGCTGGAGAGCCTGGAGGAGCTGGTCAGCTCAGCCGGCATCGAATCCGAACTGAGCGAGCTCGTCGGCGAGGCCGCGCTGCTGCTGGAGCCGGTGGCCCGCGAACTCGTGGTGGTGCGCCCGATCGGCTTCGAGCCGCTGCAGTGGGTGCGTGCCCTGGCCGCCGAGGAGCCGCTGCCCGACACCAAGCAGCTGACCACCGCCGCGATCTCGGGCCCCGGCATCCTGCTGACCCAGATGGCCGCGATCCGCGCGCTGACGCGTCAGGGCCTCGACCTGATGGGCACCCCGCCGGTCGCGATGGCCGGTCACTCGCAGGGCATCCTCGGTGTCGAGTCGCTCAAGGCCAAGGGCACCCGCGACGCCGAGCTGCTCGCGCTGCTGCAGCTGATCGGCGCGGCCGGGTCGCTGGTCTCGCGCCGGCGCGGGATGGTCGGCCGCGGCGACAAGACCCCCATGGTCTCGGTCACCAACGTCGACCCCGATCGCATCGCCGAACTGCTCGAAGAGTTCTCCACCGACGTGCGCACCGTGCTGCCCCCGGTGCTGTCGATCCGCAACGGCCGCCGGTCGGTCGTCATCACCGGCACGCCCGAACAGCTCGGCCGCTTCGAGCTGTACTGCTCGAAGATCACCGAGAAGGAAGAGGCCGAGCGCAAGAACAAGCTGCGCGGTGGCGCGGTCTTCTCGCCGGTCTTCAATCCGGTCCAGGTCGAGGTCGGCTTCCACACCCCGCGCCTGGCCGACGGCGTCGCCCTCGTCGACCGCTGGGCCGCCAAGTGCGGTATCGACACCGAACTGGCCCACGCCATGACCGAGTCCATCTTCGTCAACCCCATCGACTGGGTGGCCGACGTCGAGGCCCTGCACACCGCGGGCGCCCGCTGGATCATCGACCTCGGCCCGGCCGACACCGTCACCCGGCTCACCGCGCCGGTCATCCGCGGCCTGGGCATCGGCATCGTCCCCGCGGCCACCCGGGCCGGACAGCGCAGCCTGTTCACCGTGGGCGCCGTGCCCGAGGTGCCGGCCCCGTGGACCAGCTACGCACCGTCGACGGTCACCCTGCCCGACGGCTCGGTGAAGCTGTCCACCAAGTTCACCCGCCTGACCGGACGCTCGCCGATCCTGCTGGCCGGCATGACGCCGACCACCGTGGACGCCAAGATCGTCGCGGCGGCCGCCAACGCCGGTCACTGGGCCGAGCTCGCCGGCGGTGGCCAGGTCACCGAGAAGATCTTCGACGACCGCATCGCCGAGCTGACCCAGCTGCTGGAGCCGGGCCGTGCCATCCAGTTCAACTCGCTGTTCCTGGACCCGTACCTGTGGAAGCTGCAGCTGGGCGGTAAGCGCCTGGTGCAGAAGGCCCGTCAGTCCGGTGCCCCCATCGACGGTGTCATCGTCACCGCAGGCATCCCCGAACTGGACGAGGCCGTCGCGCTGATCGACGAGCTCAACGAAATCGGCATCACCCACGTGGTGTTCAAGCCGGGCACCATCGACCAGATCAAGGCCGTCATCAAGATCGCCGCCGAGGTCCCCGGCAAGGACGTCATCGCCCATATCGAGGGCGGCCGCGCCGGTGGCCACCACTCGTGGGAGGACCTCGACGATCTGCTGCTGAGCACCTACGCCGATCTGCGCAAGCTCTCCAACATCACCATCTGCGTCGGCGGTGGCATCGGCACGCCCGACCGCGCCGCCGAGTACCTGTCGGGTCGCTGGTCGCAGACCTATGGCTTCCCGCTGATGCCGGTCGACGGCATCCTGGTGGGCACCGCGGCGATGGCAACCCTCGAGGCCACGACCTCGCCCGCGGTCAAGCAGCTGCTGGTCGACACCTTGGGCACCGACGTGTGGGTTGGCGCCGGTAAGGCCCAGGGCGGCATGGCATCCGGGCGCAGTCAGCTCGGTGCGGACATCCACGAGATCGACAACGCCGCGTCGCGCTGCGGCCGGCTGCTCGACGATGTCGCCGGCGACGCCGACGCCGTCGCCGAGCGCCGCGAGGAGATCGTCGCGGCGATGGCCACCACCGCCAAGCCGTACTTCGGCGACGTCGCGGACATGACCTACCTGCAGTGGCTGGACCGCTATGTCGAGCTGGCCATCGGTGAGGGTGACTCGACCGCGGACACCAAGTCCGCCGATTCGCCGTGGCTGGACATCACCTGGCGGGACCGCTTCGAGGAGATGCTCAAGCGCGCCGAGGCCCGGCTGCACCCCAAGGACTCCGGCCCGATCGAGACGCTGTTCGCCGCGAACTCCGAGGGCGAGGCGCTGCTGGAGCATCCGGCCGCCGCGGTCGACACGCTGCTCAACCGGTACCCCGACGCCGAGACCATCAAGCTGCACCCGGCCGACGTCCCGTTCTTCATCACGCTGTGCAAGACCCCGGGCAAGCCGGTGAACTTCGTGCCGGTCATCGACAAGGACGTGCGCCGCTGGTGGCGTTCGGACTCGCTGTGGCAGGCCCACGACGCCCGATACACCGCCGACGAGGTCTGCATCATCCCGGGCACCGCCGCCGTCGCGGGCATCACCCGCATGGACGAGCCCGTCGGTGAACTGCTCGACCGGTTCGAGCAGGCCGCCATCGACGAGGTCGTCGCCGCCGGTACCACCCCGGTGCCGGTCGTCTCGCGTCGCCAGGCCAACCCGGGCGCCACCGGACCCATTGCCGTCGTGCTGGATTCGCCCGATGTGCTGTGGGCCGGCCGCACGGCCATCAACCCGGTGCACCGCATCGGCGCGCCGAGCGAATGGCAGGTCAACGAGAACCGCGCCGCCACGCACCCGTCCACCGGGTCGCGCCTGGAACTCACCGACGAGGGTGTGACGCTGAGCGTCCCGCTCAGTGACATCTGGATCGACATCAAGCTGACGCTGCCGGCCGCCACCGTCAACGGCGGTATGCCGGTCGTCACCACCGAGGATGCCGCCGCGGCCATGCGCGCCGTGCTGGCCATCGCGGCCGGTGTGGACGGGGTGGACGCGCTGCCCGCCGTGGTCGAGAACACCGCGACCGTCACCGTCGGCTGGGATCCCGAGGAGGTCGCCGATCACACCGGCGTCACCGCCACCTTCGGCGCCCCGCTCGCCCCGGGCCTGACCCTGGTGCCCGACGCCCTGGTCGGCAAGTGCTGGCCGGCGGTGTTCGCCACCATCGGCGCCGCGGTCACCGAGGCCGGGTTCCCGGTCATCGAGGGTCTGCTGAGCCTGGTGCACCTGGACCATGCCGCGCACCTGCTCGCGGCGATGCCCAAGGATGTCGCCGAATTGACCGTCACCGCAACGGCTTCGGCCGCGGTCGACACCGAGGTCGGTCGCGTCGTCCCGGTCGATGTCGTCATCAGTGACGCCGCGGGCACCGAATTGGCCCGCCTGGTCGAGCGTTTCGCCATCCGCGGCCGCACCGGTGCCGTCGAGCTGGAGGATCCGATCCGCGCCGGCGGTGCGATGACCGACAACGCCACCGACACCCCGCGCCGTCGCCGTCGCGACGTCACGCTGACCGCGCCCACCGACATGAGCGCCTTCGCCGTGGTGTCCGGTGACCACAACCCGATCCACACCGATCGGGCCGCCGCGCTGCTGGCCGGTCTGAAGGGCCCGATCGTGCACGGTATGTGGCTCTCGGCCGCCGCCCAGCACGTGGTGACCGCCACCGACGGCCGGGCCACCCCGCCCGCCCGGCTGGTGGGCTGGACCTCGCGCTTCCTGGGCATGGTGCTGCCCGGCGACGAGATCGAGTTCCGCGTCGACCGCGTCGGCATCGACCGTGGTGCGGAGATCATCGAGGTGACCGCCAAGGTTGAGGGCAACCTGGTGATGGCCGCCTCGGCGCAGCTGGCCGCCCCGAAGACGGTGTACGCGTTCCCCGGCCAGGGCATCCAGCACAAGGGCATGGGCATGGAGGTCCGGGCCCGGTCCAAGGCCGCCCGCAAGGTGTGGGACACCGCCGACAAGTTCACCCGCGACACGCTGGGCTTCTCGGTGGTGCACGTGGTCAAGGACAACCCGACCAGCCTGATCGCCTCCGGTGTGCACTACCACCACCCCGAGGGCGTGCTGTACCTGACGCAGTTCACCCAGGTCGCCATGGCCACCGTCGCCGCGGCGCAGGTCGCCGAGATGCGCGAGCAGGGTGCCTTCGTCGAGGGCGCGATCGCCTGCGGTCACTCCGTGGGTGAATACACCGCGCTGGCCTGCGTGTCCGGTGTCTACGAGCTGCCGGCACTGCTGGAGGTGGTGTTCCACCGCGGCTCCAAGATGCACGACATCGTCCCGCGTGACGAGAAGGGCCGGTCCAACTACCGGCTCGCGGCCATCCGGCCGTCGCAGATCGATCTGCCCGATGATGACGTCACCGCGTTCGTCGCCGAGATCGCCGAGCGCACGGGCGAATTCCTGCAGATCGTGAACTTCAACCTGCGCGGTTCGCAGTACGCGATCGCCGGTACCGTGCGCGGTCTGGAGGCGCTGGAGGAGGAGATCGAGCGGCGCCGCGAGATCAGCGGCGGCAAGCGGTCGTTCATCCTGGTGCCCGGTATCGACGTGCCGTTCCACTCCGAGGTGCTGCGCGTCGGCGTCGCCGACTTCCGCCGCAGCCTGGAGCGGGTCATGCCCGTCGATGCCGACCCCGAACTGCTGATCGGCAAGTACATCCCGAACCTGGTGCCGCGCCCGTTCACCCTGGACCGCGACTTCATCCAGGAGATCCGGGATCTGGTGCCCGCCGAGCCGCTGGACGAGATCCTCGCCGACTACGACACATGGCGTAACGAGCGTCCCCGCGAGCTGATGCGCAAGATCGTCATCGAGTTGCTGGCCTGGCAGTTCGCCAGCCCGGTGCGCTGGATCGAGACCCAGGACCTGCTCTTCATCGAGGAGGCCGCGGGCGGTCTGGGCATCGAGCGGTTCGTCGAGATCGGCGTCAAGACCGCGCCGACGGTGGCGGGCCTGGCGACCAACACGCTGAAGCTGCCGGAGTACTCGCACAACACCACCGAGGTGCTCAACGCCGAACGGGATGCCGCGGTGCTGTTCGCCACCGATACCGACCCGGAGCCCGAGGCCGAAGAGGTTGCCGCACCGGAGGTTTCGGCCGAGGCCGCACCTGCTGCGGCGGCTCCCGCGGCGGCGCCGGCCCCGGCGGCCGCGCCGTCGGGCGGACCCCGTCCGGACGACATCACGTTCGATGCGGCCGATGCCACGCTGGTGCTGATCGCGCTGGCGGCCAAGATGCGCATCGACCAGATCGAGCCGCTGGACTCCATCGAGTCGATCACCGACGGCGCGTCCTCGCGACGCAACCAGATGCTGGTGGACCTGGGCTCCGAGCTGAACCTCGGTGCCATCGACGGTGCCGCCGAGGCCGATCTGTCCGGTCTGAAGGCACAGGTCACCAAGTTGGCCCGCACCTACAAGCCGTTCGGTCCGGTGCTCTCGGACTCGATCAACGATCAGTTGCGCACGGTGTTCGGTCCGTCCGGCAAGCGTCCGGCCTACATCGCCGAACGCGTCTCCAAGACCTGGGAACTGGGACCGGGCTGGGCCAAGCACGTGACCGCCGAGGTCGCGCTGGGCACCCGTGAGGGCTCCAGCGTCCGTGGCGGCAACATGGGCGGTCTGCACGAGGGCGCCCTGGCCGATGCGGCCTCGGTCGACAAGGTCATCGATGCCGCGGTGGCCGCGGTCGGCGCCCGCAAGGGTGTCGCGGTCAGCCTGCCGTCCTCCGGTGCCGCCGGTGGTGGCGTGGTGGACTCGGCGGCCCTCGGCGAATTCGCCGAGCAGGTCACCGGACCCAACGGTGTGCTGGCCAACGCGGCCCGCACCATCCTGGGCCAGCTCGGCCTGGACAGTCCGGTCAGCGCGCCGGAGACCGTCAGCGATGCCGACCTGATCGACCTGGTCACCGCCGAGCTCGGCTCGGACTGGCCGCGATTGGTCTCGCCGGTGTTCGACGCTCGCAAGGCCGTCGTGTTCGACGACCGGTGGGCGAGTGCGCGTGAGGATCTGGCCCGGCTGTGGCTGCTCGACGAGAGCGAGATCGACGCCGACTGGCAGCGGATCTCGGAGCGCTTCGAGGGTGCGGGCAACGTCGTGGGCACCCAGGCGACCTGGTGGCAGGGCAAGGCCCTGGCGGCCGGACGCAACGTGCACGCTGCGCTGTACGGCCGCGCGGCCGCCGGTGCGGAGAACCCCGCCAAGGGTGGCTACGCCAACGAGGTGGCCGTCGTGACGGGTGCCTCCAAGGGCTCCATCGCCGCGTCGGTGGTGGGCAAGCTGCTGGCCGGCGGTGCGACCGTCATCGCCACCACCTCGCGCCTGGACGATGACCGGTTGGCGTTCTACCGCAACCTGTATCGCGATCACGCCCGCTTCGACGCGACGCTGTGGGTGGTGCCGGCCAACATGGCCTCCTACTCCGATATCGACGCCCTGGTCGAGTGGGTGGGTAGCGAGCAGACCGAGAACCTGGGTCCCAAGGCCATCCACCTCAAGGACGCGCAGAACCCGACGCTGCTGTTCCCGTTCGCCGCACCGCGGGTCGGCGGGGACCTGTCCGAGGCGGGTGCGCGCTCCGAAATGGAGATGAAGGTCCTGCTGTGGGCCGTGCAGCGGCTCATCGCCGGCCTGTCGCACCTGGGTGCCGAGCGCGATATCGCCTCGCGCCTGCACGTGGTGCTGCCGGGCTCGCCCAACCGCGGCATGTTCGGCGGTGACGGCGCCTACGGTGAGGCCAAGGCGGCGCTGGACGCGGTGGTCACCCGGTGGAAGGCCGAAACCTCGTGGAGCCAGCGGGTCTCGTTGGCGCACGCGCTGATCGGCTGGACCAAGGGCACCGGCCTGATGGGCCACAACGACGCCATCGTCGGTGCGGTCGAAGAGGCGGGTCTGACCACCTACACGACCGACGAGATGGCCACGATGTTGTTGTCGCTGTGCGATATCGACTCCAAGGTCGCAGCCGCCCGCGAACCCATCCAGGTCGATATGACCGGTGGACTGGGTGAGATCGAGATCGACATGGCCGAGCTGGCCGCCAAGGCCCGCGAGGAGATGTCCTCGGCCGCAGCCGATGAGGAGGAGGCCGACGAGACCGGCATCATCCGGGCGCTGCCGTCGCCGCCGCGCGGCTACGCAGCCGCTCCGGCACCGGCCTGGGACGATCTGAACATCGATCCCGCCGACATGATCGTCATCGTCGGTGGCGCCGAACTCGGCCCGTACGGTTCCTCGCGCACCCGCTTCGAGATGGAGGTCGCCGGCGAGCTGTCCGCGGCCGGTGTCCTGGAGCTGGCGTGGACCACCGGCCTGGTCAAATGGGAGGACGATCCCAAGCCGGGCTGGTATGACACCGAGACCGGTGAGCTGGTCGACGAGGCCGAGCTGGTGGAGCGCTACCACGATGCCGTGGTGGAGAAGGTCGGTATCCGCGAGTGGGTGGACGACGGCGCGATCGATCCCGATCACGCTGCACCGCTGCTGGTTTCGGTGTTCCTCGACAAGGACTTCACCTTCGTGGTGTCGTCGGAGAACGACGCCCGGGAGTTCGTCAAGTACGACCCCGAGCACACCGTCATCGCCCCGGTGCCCGACAGCGCGGACTGGCAGGTCACCCGCAAGGCCGGCACCGAGATCCGGGTGCCGCGCAAGGTGAAGCTGTCGCGCACCGTCGGTGCCCAGATCCCGACCGGTTTCGATCCGCAGGTCTACGGCGTCACGCCGGACATGGCCAGCTCGATCGACCGGGTGGCGCTGTGGAACCTGGTGACGACCGTCGATGCGTTCCTGTCGGCGGGCTTCAGCCCGGCCGAGCTGATGCGGTGGGTGCACCCGAGCCTGGTGGCCAGCACGCAGGGCACCGGCATGGGCGGCATGACCTCGATGCAGACGATGTACCACGGCAACCTGCTGGGACGCAGCAAGCCGAACGACATCCTGCAGGAGGTGCTGCCCAACGTCTTCGCCGGACACGTGGTGCAGTCCTACATCGGCAGCTACGGCTCGATGATCCACCCGGTTGCGGCGTGCGCCACGGCCGCGGTGTCGGTCGAGGAGGCCGTCGACAAGATCCAGCTGGGTAAGGCCGATTTCGTGGTCGCCGGTGGGTACGACGACCTGACGCTGGAGGCCATCATCGGCTTCGGTGACATGTCGGCCACCGCCGACACCGAGGTGATGCGCGCCAAGGGCATCAGCGATTCGAAGTTCTCCCGCGCCAACGATCGTCGTCGGCTCGGGTTCGTCGAATCCCAGGGCGGCGGAACGATTCTGCTGACCCGCGGTGACCTCGCGGTGGAGATGGGTCTGCCGGTGCTGGCCGTGGTGGGCTACGCGTCCTCCTTCGGTGACGGTGTGCACACCTCGATTCCGGCTCCGGGCCTGGGTGCCCTGGGTGCGGGTCGCGGTGGTCCGGAGTCGCGGTTGGCGCGCTCGCTGGCCAAGCTCGGCGTGACCGCCGATGACATCGCGGTCATCTCCAAGCACGACACGTCGACGCTGGCCAACGATCCCAACGAGACCGAGCTGCACGAGCGCCTCGCCGCCTCGATGGGCCGTTCCAAGGGCGCACCGCTGTTCGTCGTCAGCCAGAAGAGCCTGACCGGGCACGCCAAGGGTGGCGCGGCGGCCTTCCAGATGATGGGGCTGTGCCAGATCCTGCGCGACGGCGTCATCCCGCCGAACCGCAGCCTGGACTGTGTCGACGACGAGCTGGCCCACGCCCAGCACTTCGTCTGGGTGCGGGAGCCGCTGCACATGGGCGAGAAGTTCCCGATCAAGGCCGGTCTGGTGACCAGCCTGGGCTTCGGTCACGTGTCCGGTCTGGTGGCGCTGGTGCATCCGCAGGCGCTGCTGGCCGCGTTGCCGGCCGATCAGCGTGCCGACTACCAGGCCCGGGCCAACGCCCGCGTGCTGGACGGTCAGCATCGGTTGGCCTCGGCCATCGCCGGTGGACCCGCGCTGTACGAGAAGCCGGCCGACCGCCGGTTCGGCAGCGACAGCCCCGAGAAGCCTCAGGAAGCGGCGATGCTGCTGGATCCCGAGGCACGCCTGGGCGCTGACGACCACTACTCGAAGTGAGCGAGGGGCAGTCGGATACCGTCTCCGGAATGGGCATCGTTGGAGTAGGGATCGACCTGGTGTCGATACCGGATTTCGCCGAGCAGGTCGACCAGCCGGGAACGGTTTTCGCCGAGACCTTCACGCCGGGGGAGAGGCGCGACGCCGCGGACAAGAGTTCGTCGGCGGCGCGCCACCTCGCGGCGCGGTGGGCGGCCAAGGAGGCCGTGATCAAGGCGTGGTCGGGGTCGCGGTTCTCCAAGCGGCCGATGCTGCCCGAAGGTATCCATCGCGATATCGAGGTGGTCACCGATATGTGGGGCCGGCCGAAGGTGCGGTTGACCGGGGCCATCGCCGAGCATCTCAAGGACGTGACGATCCACCTGTCGCTGACCCACGAGAAGGACACCGCTGCCGCCGTCGCGGTCCTGGAGGCCTAGCCTTTCCCCGCGAGCGTGCGTGTCTGCTGGTCAACACGCCGCTCGCGGGTGGGAGTTTGCGCACGCTCACGGTCGGCGGAAACCGTCCGCGGTCGCGAGGCAGCTCGCGCCGAGATATGGTCGAGCGTTTCTACGTGGCTTCAGTATTCGCGACGGTGGACGTCGGGAGATTGTGGTGGTGTACGTTATCCGGCGGTGAGACGTGCACAGGGTCAGCCCCGACCAGCACGGCGTGACCAGGCTGAAACCTGGTAGATCCCACCCGGCTGCCGCGGACTAGCCTTGAAACCATGACCGATATTGCCGCGCGTGTCCATGAGCTGCTGCCCTCGGTGCGGGCCGATCTCGAAGAGTTGGTCCGCATCGAATCGGTATGGGCCGACCCGGCCCGCCGCCCCGAGGTGCAGCGCAGCGCCGAGTTGACCGCGAAGCTGTTGTCGCAGGCCGGTTTCGACGATATCCGGATCGTTGCCGAGGGCGGAGCGCCCGCGGTGATCGCGCGCCACCCGGCACCCGAGGGCGCGCCGACGGTGCTGCTGTACGCCCACCACGACGTCCAGCCCGAGGGCGACCCGGCGCAGTGGCACTCGCCGCCGTTCGAGCCGACCGAGCGCAACGGGCGGCTCTACGGCCGCGGCACCGCCGACGACAAGGCCGGTATCGCAACACATCTGGCGGCGATCCGCGCCTTCGACGGGAATCTCCCGGTGGGCGTGACGGTGTTCGTCGAGGGCGAGGAGGAGTCCGGGTCACCGACGCTGCCCGCGCTGCTCGACGCGCATCGGGACCTGCTGGCCGCCGACGTCATCGTGATCGCCGATTCGGACAACTGGGCCGTCGACATCCCGGCGCTGACGGTGTCACTGCGCGGTCTGGCCGACTGCGTGGTCGAGGTCGCGACCCTGGACCACGGACTGCACTCGGGGCTGTGGGGTGGTGTGGTGCCAGATGCGTTGAGCGCCTTGGTCCGTCTGCTGGCCAGCCTGCACGACGACGAGGGCAATGTCGCCGTCGCGGGCCTGCATGAGGCGACCGCCGCCGAGGTCGAGTTCACCGAGGAAAGGGTGCGCGCAGATTCCGGGCTCCTCGACGGCGTACAGCAGATCGGCTCCGGGCCGGTGGTGCAGCGGATGTGGGCACGGCCGGCCATCACCGTCATCGGTATCGACACCACGCCGATCGCCAAGGCGTCCAACACGTTGGTGCCCAGTGCGCGCGCCAAGGTCAGCATGCGCATCGCACCCGGTGGTGATGCGCGCGCGCATCTGGACGCGTTGACCCGACACCTGGAATCGCATGTTCCGTGGGGTGCGCGGGTCACCGTGACGCCCGGCGATCTGGGGCAGCCCTATGCCATCGACGCCGGGGGACCGGTGTACGACGCCGCCCGCGCCGCCTTCGAGATCGCTTGGGGGCGTGAACCGATCGATATGGGTATGGGCGGCTCGATCCCGTTCATCGCCGAATTCGCCGCGGCGTTCCCGGAGGCCAAGATTTTGGTCACCGGGGTGGAGGACCCCGGCACCCAGGCGCACAGCATCAACGAGAGCCTGCACCTGGGCGTGCTGGAGCGCGCCGCGACATCGGAGGCGTTGTTTCTGGCCGCACTGGGCCGACGCTAGACGGAGATATCGCGGCGCAGCTTGGCGACGTGACCGGTGGCCTTGACGTTGTACTGGGCGACCTCGACCTTGCCGCTCTCATCGACCACGAACGTCGACCGGATGACACCCTGCACGGTCTTGCCGTACATCGTCTTCTCTCCGAACGCACCCCAGGCGGTGAGCACCTTCTTCTCCGGATCGGACAGCAACGGGAAGGTCAGCCCCTCGGCTTCACGGAACTTGGCCAGCTTCTCCGGCTTGTCCGGCGAGATGCCGACCACGTCGATGCCGGCATCGCCGAGTTCAGCGAGATTGTCCCGGAAATCGCAGGCCTGCTTGGTGCAGCCCGGCGTCGACGCCGCCGGGTAGAAGTACACGATCACCTTGCGGCCCTTGAAGTCGGAGAGCTTGACGGTGTTGCCGTCGGCATCGGGAAGGCTGAAGGCGGGTGCCTTGTCGCCGACTGCCAGACGCGGGGTGGGTGCCATGCGTCGATACGCCTTTCTTTCTCGACCGGTGCAGCGGGTTCGGCTCCGGCTGCTCTAGGGTAATTCGGTAGGCCGACGACATGGAGGACACAGTGGCTGATCGGGATCCCGAGGCGATCAAGAAAGATATCGACCAGGCTCGTGATCAGTTGGCTGCGACGGTCGACAGCTTGGCCGAGCGGGCGAATCCTCAGCGGCTGGCCGACGATGCCAAGGCCAAGGCGCTGGCATTCGTGACGAAGCCGCCGGTCCTGGTGTCGCTGGCCGGTGTGGGCACGATCGTGCTGGTGCTGGTGGTCCGCCGGGTCAAGCGCCGCTGACGGTCTCGCACCGGCGCCGGCGGGGACGCAGCCACTCGGTGAACGAGCGAGTGGGCGGGTTCGCGGTGCGTCCGAGACGGCTGCAGCTGATGACATCGATGACCCCGTCGGCGGGTGCGCCGCCGTCGGGACCGGCCGTCGCTGGCCGCGATGCGCTCTCGGCTGACATCAGCTAATACCTCGTTTCGTCCCCCGACAATGTGTAGCCGCGTGATCTTGCGACGTACAGCTAACTTGAGACTAGCATGATGCGGGCCTGTGGGGTCAACTGTTCAAACTCATCCGACCTCGGTTTTTACCTCGCACAGCAAGCGGATGGGCCCAAGTGCAGCCGCAATATGTATCCGGATAACGCAATCACAGCACATTGATGACCGGCGTCACGGCAGGTGGGAGAGAAATTGACGCCTGCGTTGAGCGCAACGCTAGCAGTGGCATGGGGATGTTTGCCGTGGATCTCGGTGAATTCTGAGTTACCCGTTCCCGGCGTTGCTCACACCCGCGCGATCTCAGGCGGGACCGATGAGCGGTTGATACCAGTATTCGCCGGTGCCTGTCAGTACGGCGCTGATGACGTCATCGGAGACCACCAGTTCGGCGCTGACACCCGGTT
The DNA here is from genome assembly GCF_053589535.1 of Mycobacterium sp. NPDC003323. NCBI lineage: Bacteria > Bacillati > Actinomycetota > Actinomycetes > Mycobacteriales > Mycobacteriaceae > Mycobacterium > Mycobacterium sp. NPDC003323. The sequence goes on along the minus strand of NZ_JBSFSB010000005.1, from coordinate 261,664 downwards.
TCGGTGCGGGATGCGCCGGGGTGACCGCGCTTGCGCGATGGCCGCAATCCACGGCAAATCGGTCTTTGCCCAAGAGGAGATTGCCGACCTGCGATACCGCATGCGGTCGATCGTCACCGGGAGTGCACGGTGTGAAGATGAGGCTCGCGGATTGACGGGATATGAATGGCATGTCGGCGGCCCGGGGCGCGGGTGCCGGTTGGGCCATCGTCTCGACGCGGATGCCGCATCCGCCGATCGTCATACCGATCGTCACCAGGGTCATCAGCATCAGCGGGTGCACACGGTTGCGTCGGGAAGTCATCTGACGTCCCTCCCTCCAGGTACCCCGTCCGACGTTTTCCAACGACTGTCGACGAGTGATTCACCAGGCGGCAACCGAGCTTAGATAACGGCAGTAAAGAATTGACGTGAAAGAAAATTCAATTGTGATCTCGACAATTTGCTGTGGGATCGCGATCGTTTCACATCGCGGCCTCGGATGCGGTCCTTATGCATAATTTTCGCGACGCCGGCCCACGGCGCAAAAAAGAACGCCCCCTCCGAATGAAGGGGGCGTCTGCGACCTGAGGTCAGTGCGCCGTCAGGGTTTCGAACCCCGGACCCGCTGATTAAGAGTCAGCTGCTCTACCAACTGAGCTAACGGCGCGCGGGAGAAACAATAACAGCCCTGGTGCGCAGAGGTGAAATCCGCATGACAGAGCGGGTTTCGCGGCCTCGCCGGGGCCGCGGTCGTCGGTGCTTCCCTTAGACTATCGCCAAGAAGTCGTGGCCCATCTGGGTCCGTGTCATGAGGTGGGGCAAGCAGATGGTGCAGGATTCGCCAAGGGTGAGCGCGCGTCGGGTGAAGACGTGGTCGACCGTGATCGCAGTGGCCGTCACCGCTGCGCTCGCGGTCAGCGCCTGCAGCACCCAGCAGGCCCCCGAGCAGCCGAGAACGATCGCCGACAAGGGCACCCCCTTCGGCGACCTGCTGATGCCCAAACTCACCGCGTCGGTGACCGACGGCGCCGTCGGCGTCACGGTCGACGAACCGGTCACCGTCAGCACCGAGGGCGGGGTTTTGGGGGCGGTCAGCCTGGTCGACGAGGACGGCGAGCCGATCGCGGGGACGCTGAGCAAGGACGGGTTGACGTGGTCGACCACGGATCCGCTGGATTACAACGCCAGCTACACCCTGACCGCCAGTTCGCAGGGGCTCGCCGGCGAAGCCACCAGCCACATGACGTTCGAAACGCACTCGCCGGAAAACCTGACGATGCCCTACCTACTGCCCAACGAGGGCGAGGTGGTCGGTGTCGGCCAACCGATCGCGGTGCGCTTCGACGAGAACATCACCGATCGGGCCGCCGCCGAGAAGGCCATCAAGGTCACCACCACCCCCAAGGTCGAGGGCGCGTTCTACTGGCTGAACAACCGTGAGGTCCGGTGGCGCCCGGCCGATTACTGGAAGCCCGGCACCAAGGTCGAGGTGAACGTCGACACCTACGGTGTCGAGGTGGGTGACGGGCTGTTCGGTCAGGAGAACGTCAGCACCAACTTCACCATCGGCGACGAGGTCGTCGCGGTCGCGGATGACGCGACCAAGACGCTGACCGTGCGGCGCAACGGCGAGATCGTCAAGACCATGCCGATCTCGATGGGCAAGGACAGCACGCCCACCAACAACGGCGTCTACATCATCGGCGACCGCTATGCCGAACTGGTGATGGACTCATCCACCTACGGCGTTCCGGTCAACTCGCCCAATGGATATCGCACCGAGGTCGACTACGCCACCCAGATGTCCTACAGCGGCATCTACGTGCACGGCGCACCCTGGTCGGTGGGCAGCCAGGGCTACAGCAACGTCAGCCATGGCTGCCTCAACGTCAGCACCTCCAACGCGCAGTGGTTCTACGAGAACACCAAGCGCGGCGACATCGTCGAGGTCGTCGGCACCGTGGGTTCGGTGCTGCCCGGTACCGACGGACTCGGCGACTGGAACATCCCGTGGTCGCAGTGGAAGGCCGGCAACGCCAGCGCCTAGGACGCTGCGGTCGCAGACCGCTCCAGCGCGCCCAGGGATTCCTCGATGTACTGCTGCGGGAACGGCGGCATCCCGCCGACCTGATCGCGGAAGCTCTGGGGCGTATCGGTCCAGTCGTAGGTGATCGTGACATCGGTCCCGTCGCCGTTGGGCGTCAGGTCGTACCGCCACCACCAACCCCCGGGCTGATGCGTGCCGTCTTCGTCGAGCCGGCCCGGCAGCCAGGCGATGGTCCGGTCCTGCTCGTAATGGCTCACCAGGTTGTGCATGACGTAGTGGCCGCCGGCGAATTCCAGGAACATGTTGATCACGAAGATCTGCCCCACCTCGGTGATGGGTTCGCGGCTGACCGCGTCGCGCACCCAGTCGCCGGGTTCGGTGTCCTGATGACGGGCGGGGTCGGTCAGCACCGCGAACACATCGCTCGGCGAGGCGGGGATGGTGCGGGTGACGACGAAACGTTCAGTGGTCACGTCAGGAGTCCTTTCCATAGGCGCGGGCGACATCGGGACTATCCAACCAACCGGAGTACGTCGGTTGGGACGGCCATCCCTCGGGGGAATCGAGCCACTCCTCCTGCCTACCCCACGGCAGGATGTCGATCAGCGCGAATGTGTGGCTGAGCTGTTCGGTGCCGCGGCCGTTGGTGTGCCACGTGCGGTACACGGTGTCACCGTCACGCAGAAACACGTTGACCGCGAAGCCTTCACCGGGGGCGGCGTCCACATCGGCGCCGAAGCTGCTGCCCGCGCAGGAGTACCAGTCCATCTTGTTGCCGACCTTGTCCCGATAGGCCAGGGCCTCGTCGATACCGCCGTTGGTGACGATGACGAACCGTGCGTCGTAGTTCTGCAGGAACTCCAGCCGGGTGAATTGGGAGGTGAACCCGGTGCAGCCGCCGCACTGCCACTCGGCGCCGTCGTTCCACATGTGGTGATAGGTGATCAGCTGGGAGCGGCCCGCGAACACGTCGGCCAGCCGGATCGGTCCATCGGCACCGGTCAGGGTGTAATCGGGTAGCTGCACCATCGGCAGCCGACGACGCTGGGCGGCGATCGCGTCGAGTTCGCGGGTGGCCGCCTTTTCCCGGCGACGTAGATCGGCCAGGGCGGTGCGCCAGGTGTCTTCGTCCACCACGGGTGGTTTCGCTGTCATCGCAGTCTCCTTCTCCGCAACACGAGGTCACTGTGTAGACCCGCGGTGCGGTCACAATTCATCGCGCGCGGTACTGTCCGACCAACAAAGGGTGCCCTAACACACAATCGGATCGGAAAGCGAGTCGAACAACAATGAGTGGTGAAGGTTCCGATATCGCCGGCTTGCGTCTGCTCGTCGTCGGCGCATCCTCGGGTATCGGTCACGCGGTGGCGGAGCGCGCCGCCGAGCGCGGAGCCAAGGTGGCGGTGGCGGCCCGGCGCACCGACCTGCTCGAGGAACTCGCCGGCCAGATCGGTGGCACGGCGTACGAACTCGACGTCGAGGATCCGGCCGCCATCAGCCGGGTGATCGACGCCGCGGCGCGGACCCTCGGCGGATTCGACGCCGTCGTGTTCACCAGCACGGTCGCGCCGATGGCCCATATCGAGGACACCGACATCGCCACCTGGATCCACGCGTACAGCGTCAACACCCTGGGCGCGCATCACGTGCTGCGGGCCATACGACCCCATCTGTCCGATACCGGCGTCGTCCTGATCACGTCCAGCCACGACGTGGGCCGGCCACGGGCCGGCGTCGCGGCGTATAACGCCAGCAAGGCCGCACTCAACGAGATCCTGCATTCGTGGCGCAGCGAGCATCCCGACCTGGCGATCGTCCGGGTGGGAATCGGCCCGACCGAGGACACCGAGATCCTGCGTGGCGCCGACCGGGAGTTGCTGTCGCTGCTGTTCAAGTCGTGGCAGCGGCACGGTCAGCTGCCCGAGCAGATGTCGGCGCTCAATGATGTTGCCAACACCCTGGTTTCGCTCGTCGGCACCGCTCACCTGAATCCGAGCGTGGTCCCCGAGGTGGTGCAGTTGGCACCGCGGATCCGGCGCAGCTAACGGTCATCGCCGAAAGCCAGCGCCGCCGAGACGCCGCTGTCGGTGACGGGTGGGCCGAGCAACACCCGGACGTCATCGATGGCGGGATCGTAGGCCAGCAGTGCGATCCCGGGACCGCAGGATTCGGTGACGCGCAGCAGCAGCGTGCGGCCGCTGGCGCCGACGACCACAACCGATCGGGAGGCGTCGACGCCGGGCACCCGCAGTGGTTCGGTAACGCGATCCGGCGTCACCCGGGACAGGTGGCTGGCGCCGCAGGCGCCCAGCGATTGCACGACGGAGCCGGCCGGCAGCCGCCAGGCGGCGATATCGCCGTAGTCGTCCCGGCGCCCGGACTTGAAGTCGGTCACCGCCGTCGGGGCGACACCGTCGAGCGGTACCTGCCACAACTGGGTGCCGACCGAATCGGCGTTGGAGCAGCGGGCCAGGACCGCGCCGCTGCTCCACCACCGCACCGGCACGCAGTCGGTGTGCGGCCCGGGCACCGGAAGATGGTCCCGCAGTCGGCCGTTGTTGCCCATGACGGCCAGCCCGTTGTCGGCGCCGAGCACCAGCACCGTCCCGTCGATGCTGGCCAGGTGGTGTCCGTTGTAACGGCCGGCCGCGCCCAGGCGGTCGGTGGGGTAGGACAGTTGCTCGACGCCGGTGAGATCCACCCGCCGCAGCGTCCTGCCGTCGTCGTCGGCGATGAACAGTGCCTTGCCGCTGGGGCGGGTGTAGCGCGCGGTGATCCGGCCCTCCACGGTGATGGTCTGCGTGGCACCGGTGCTCATGTCGATCTCGGTCAGCATCGTGGTGCCCAACTCGTAATCGCCGGCACTGAACAGCGCTCGTCGGCCGTCGCCGGACCAATCCGCCAGCCGCGACGGTCCGGGCAGCCGGGTGATCTGGTGGCGGTCACCGGCCGGGCTCACCAGGGTCAGCAACGACGCGTCGGCGGACTCGGCCACGCTCGCCAGCGTCCAACCCGTGCCGACCTGTGACCAGGGAATCTGCCGGTCGATCAGGACGACGGGCGCGTCCTCGGGCGGGCGCGGGCCGCCGGAGGTCGCCGTGCTGCACGCCGTCGCCAGCAGGGCCGTCAACGCGACGGTGACCTGGCGGACGAGGGTTGCGGGGCCCACAACGCCCCATGATGCGTCGGGGTGATCGGCGGATCCGGGCAGGCGCGCCGGTGGTCGTCCAGATTACGCGGGGCACGCACAGACGAAAACGCCGCCCGCTGGTGCGGACGGCGCTCCCGATCTCGGGGTGGCTGACGGGACTCGAACCCGCGACAGCCAGGATCACAACCTGGTGCTCTACCAACTGAACTACAGCCACCATTGCCGCGCGAGCGGCGTTGACGATCTTAACCGGTCGGACGCGTTACGCCGAATCGGTGTCCTTCTGACCGTTCCCGGCGGGCCCGAGCTCGGCCGCAATCGTCGCGATTTCGCTGGTCGAGGGCCCGGGTGCGGTGACGAAGGCGGTGCGCCGGTAGTACTTGAGCTCTTGGATGGACTCGTGGATATCGGCCAGCGCGCGGTGCGCCAGTCCCTTCTCGGGCTGGCCGAAGTAGATGCGCGGGTACCACCGTCGGCACAATTCCTTGATCGAGCTGACGTCGATCATCCGGTAGTGCAGGTACTCGTCCAGTGTGGGCATGTCCCTGGCGATGAAGCCGCGGTCGGTGGCGATCGAATTTCCGCAAAGCGGAGCGGTTTTCGCGGTCTTGACGTGACTGCGGACGTAATCCAGCACCATGGTCTCGGCGGTCGCGAGGTCCACGTCGGAGGCCAGCACCTCCTTGTCCAGCCCGGAGTTCGCATGCATCTTGGCGACCACCTCGACCATGCCGGACAGGTCGTCGGCATCGGCGTGGATCACCACGTCGATGCCCTCGCCGAGGACGTTGAGGTCGGCATCGGTGACCAACGCGGCAATCTCGATGAGCTTGTCGGACTTCAGGTCGAGCCCGGTCATCTCGCAGTCGATCCACACCAGTTCTTCACGCACAGCGATCCACAGTATTCCCACCGCCGACACTTGGCTGCCTGTACCCGCCCACGTCGGGGCGTGTTCAGTACTGTCTGGCAGATGACCTCCGAACCGACCGGCGCCCCCGCACAGCAGATTGCCGCTGGTTATGCCGTCGACGGGCAGGCGATCGAACTCGGGACGGTGATCGTCGATGGGGTCGCCGACCCGGCCGCGGCGGTGCGGATCCCGCTGGCCATGTTCAATCGGCACGGTCTGGTCGCCGGCGCCACCGGTACCGGCAAGACCAAGTCGCTGCAGGTGATGGCCGAGCAGCTCTCGGCGGCCGGGGTGCCGGTGCTGATGGCCGACGTGAAGGGCGATCTGTCGGGGTTGTCGCGTCCGGGGGAGGCAGGCGACAAGATCGCCCAGCGCGCCGCCGACACCGGTGACGGCTGGACGGCCACCGGTTATCCGGTCGAATTCCTGTCGCTGGGTACCGGTGGGCTCGGGGTGCCGGTGCGTGCCACGGTCACCAGCTTCGGTCCGATCCTGCTGTCGAAGGTGTTGGGACTCAACACCACTCAGGAGTCGACGCTGGGCCTGATCTTCCACTTCGCCGATCAGCAGGGGCTGGCGCTGCTGGATCTGAAGGATCTGCGCGCCGTCATCCAGTACCTGATCAGCGACGAGGGCAAGTCCGACCGCAAGGCACTGGGGGCGGTGTCGACGACGACCGCCGGGGTGATCCTGCGGGCCCTGGTGAACCTGGAAGCCGAGGGCGGTGACACCTTCTTCGGTGAACCGGAGCTGGAGCCCGAGGACCTGATCCGGGTGGACTCGCTGGGCCGCGGGGTGATCACGCTGCTGGAGCTCGGCGCGCAGGCCACCCGACCGGTGATGTTCTCGACGTTCCTGATGTGGGTGCTGGCCGACCTGTTCACCACGTTGCCCGAGGAGGGCGACCTGGACAAGCCGAAGCTGGTGTTCTTCTTCGACGAGGCGCATCTGCTGTTCGATGACGCCTCCAAGGCGTTCCTGGCGCAGGTCGAGCAGACCGTCAAGCTGATCCGGTCCAAGGGCGTCGGCGTGTTTTTCTGCACCCAGCTGCCCACCGATGTCCCCAACGAGGTGCTCAGCCAGCTCGGTGCGCGGGTGCAACATGCTCTGCGGGCGTTCACCCCCGACGATCAGAAGGCACTGTCCAAGACGGTGCGCACCTACCCGAAGACCGAGGTCTACGACCTGGAGTCGGCGCTGACGTCACTGGGCATCGGGGAGGCCATCGTGACCGTGCTGTCCGAGAAGGGTGCCCCGACCCCGGTTGCGTGGACGATGATGCGTGCGCCGCGCTCGCTGATGGACACCATCGGGCCGGACGCCATCACGGCTGCCGCCCAGGCCAGCCCGTTGCAGGCCGCCTACGGTCAGACCATCGACCGCGAATCCGCCTATGAGCGGCTCAACGCGCGGTTGGCAGCGCCCGAGCCGGCCGCCCCGCCGGTTCCCGACCTGCCGCCTCCGCTGGACCCCGTGGCTATCCCGGACCTGCCGCCGCCGGCACCGGACGAACCGAGTTTCCTGGAGAAGATGGCGGCCAGCCCGGCGTTCAAGAGCGCCATGCGCTCGGCAGGCACCGTGATCGGGCGCGAGATCACCCGCAGCATCTTCGGGACCGGCCGGCGTCGTCGGCGGTGATTTCGGTGAGGATACGTGCGCTCACCGCACGTGACCTCACCGAAATCGCTACTCCCCGCCGAGTTTCTTGTAGACCGCCCCGACGATCGGGGTGACGATCGCCCGCGGTGCGTACCCGCTGGCGACCGACATCGCCTTGGACGTCAGGCCGGGCACGATGCGCATCTTGTTGGCTTCCAGCGCATCCAGGGACACCTTGGCCGTGTACTCGGTGTTGATCCACAGGAAATCCGGGATCAGCCGTTCGACCAGGGACTGCTCGGCGATGTCGGGCAGTTCGGTGCGGACCGGGCCCGGCGCCAGCAGCGTGACGTGCACACCGTCCTTCTTGACCTCCCCGCGCAGCGACTCGCTGAAGGTGTTGGCGAACGCCTTGGTCGCTGCGTAGGTCGCATTGTTGGGAATGGGCGAGTTGCCCGCCGCCGACCCGGAGATCAGGATGCCGCCGGCCTTGCGCGCCAACATGCCCGGCAGGACCGCCAGGCAAAGGTCGTGCACGGCAAGGGCATTGAGCTGTACCTGGGCTTTCTCGCCGGCCGGGTCCAGTTTGGCCAGCGGCCCGAACGTGGCGGTGCCGGCGTTGGCGCACAGGATGGAGATCTTGCGGCTGGCCAGTTCCTCGCACAGCACATCGCGTGCCGCGGGATCGGCCAGGTCGACCGCGCGCACCTCGACGGTGACACCGTGGCGCGCGGTGATCCGCTCGGCGAGGTCGTCCAGGACGTCACCGCGGCGCGCCGTGATGATCAGGTGATGGCCGCGTCCGGCCAGATCGAACGCGAGTGCCTCACCGATGCCCTGCGAGGCGCCGGTGACAACCGCGCGGGCGTCGGGGTGGGGAGCAGGTACAGGCATGGGAGAAATCGTAGGGCCGTTAGGGTGGCGGCCATGAGCAGCCCCGGGTCGGTGCCCGATACGGCCCGGCGGTCCCAGGTCCGAGCGTGGGTCCTGTACGACTGCGGGGCCACCGCGGTCAACGCGATCGTGGTCACCTTTGTCTTCTCGGTGTACCTGACCAACGCCGTGGGTGAGGGCCTGCCGGGGGAGACGACGCCGTCGAGTTGGCTCGGCCGCGCCCTCACCGTGGCCGGGATCTTCGTCGCGCTGCTGGCACCGGTCACCGGCATCTGGGTCGACGCCCCGCACCGCAGGCGCCGCGCACTGGTGCTGTTGACCGGTGCGACGGTGCTGCTGGTGGCGAGCATGAGTTTCATCCGGACCGACCACACCTATCTGTGGGCCGGCCTGGCGCTGCTGGCCGTCACCGCGGCCTGCAACGACCTGGCGACCGTGCCGTACAACGCGATGTTGAGCCAGCTGTCGACGCCGGCGACCTCGGGCCGGATCTCCGGGACCGGTCTGGCGGTCGGCTACGGCGGCAGCGTCGTCCTGCTGCTGATCGTGTACTCCGCGTTCATCTCCGGTGACGGCGGGCTGTTGGGTTTGCCGACCGACGACGGACAGAACGTGCGGGCCGCCATGCTGGTGACCGCGGCCTGGTTCCTGGCGTTCGCGTTGCCGCTGCTGTTCCGGGCGCCCCGCCCGCCGGCGGATGCGGCGCACCGTCCCGTCGGCTTCTTCGCCGCCTACCGCAAGTTGTGGGGTGAGGTGCGCGCCGAGTGGCGCCGCGACCGCAACGTCGTCTACTACCTGGTCGCCAGCGCCGTCTTCCGGGACGGGTTGACCGGGGTGTTCACCTTCGGCGCGGTGCTCGGGGTCAACGTGTACGGCATCTCCCCGGCCAGCGTGCTGCTGTTCGGGGTGTGCGCCTGTGTCGTGGCGGCGGCCGGTGCGGTGATCGGCGGACTGCTCGATGATCGGTTCGGTGCCAAACCGGTGATCCTGAGCGCATTGACTTTGATGGTCGTCATCGGGCTGACACTGATGGCGCTGTCGGGGCAGCTGGCGTTCTGGGTGTGCGGGCTGTTGCTGTGCCTGTTCATCGGCCCCACGTTGTCGGCGGCGCGCACCCAGATGCTGCGGATGTCCACCGAGGGCAAAGAGGGCGTCGCGTTCGGGCTGTACATGATGACCGGGCGGGCCGCCGCGCCGCTGGCGCCATGGCTGTTCTTCTTGTTCATCGATGCGTTCGGCACCGACCGGGCCGGGATGGGCGGACTGTGCGTGGTGCTGGCGCTGGGTCTGTTCCTGATGTTGGGCGTGAAGGCGCCGCGTCGAGTGTCCCGTTAAGGCAGCGGACTGCAGATCGTCAGGCCGGACCCGGAGCGTTCCTGGACCTCGGCGCCCTCGATGCTGATCGAACAGGTCACCTCGCGGCCGACGTTGATGATGCTGACGCTGGCCGACTGTTTGGCCGGCTGGGGCAGCGCCACCTCCTTGCTCCAGGGCAGCAGCACGTTGAACTCGGTTTGCAGCACACCGCCGTTGTCGACATAGGTGATGTTGATGGCGCGGCCCTGCCCGTCGACGGTGTAGGTGACGGTCTCGGTGGCGCCCGGTGTCGTGGACGGTGCCGTGGTCGAGGGGGTGGTCGACGGCGTGGTGGCCGGCGGCACCGCCGTTCGTGGCGTGGTCGTGGTGGTCGGGCGGCGCGTGGTAGTCGGCACCGTCGGCTCGTCGGTCGGTTCGCCCAGCGACGGAACGGGCGCGACCACCGTCTCCTGTTGGGAGCTGTTCACGATCACCAACGCGATCACCAGACCGATGACGGTCAGGACGGCGATACCGGCGACGATCCACAACCAGCGCGGTGTGCGGGGTGGTTCTGGCGGTTCCGGTGCGCCCGGCGGTGGGGGCGGCGGCCCGCCGTACTGGCCGGTGTAGGGGTCGTACCCGTACGCGGGGTAGGCGGGCATCTGCTCGGTGGGGCGGTACGGCGACTGGCCCGCGTACGCGGGATCGACGTATCCGGAGTAGCCGGAGTTGCCACCGTCGAGCCGACGAGTCGGCTCATCCCGACGTGGATACTCGGTCATGCCCACCTCATGTGCCCCACGGTACCCGCGTGCCTGCGGATCGGGCCGCCGACGGGGCGGCCACGGGCTCATCGCGCTGCGGTGAGCGCCGCGACGGTCATCGACCGCAGCACCGGCCGCGACGAGTGCGTCGTGCTCGGCATCTTCAGGCTGTAGGGCGTCGAGTTGAGCAGGCCGAATGCCGCATGCGCCTTGACCCGGGCGTCCGCCTCGTCGAGGTCGGGATCGACCTGGCGCAGCACGTCGACCCAGATCTCGACGTACTGTCGCTGAGCCTTGCGTACCTGGCGTTTGGCGGCCGGTGGCAGGTGGCTGAGGTCGCGGTCCTGGATGCGGATCAGATTGGACTCACCGAGGGCGAAGTCGAGGTGGAACTCGATCAACCCGTCGAGTGCCGTGGCCGGATCGGCGGACTCGGCGAGCACGGCGCGGGCGCCGGCGAGCAGTCGGGTGCTGATCCCGACCAGCAGCTCGACCAGCAGCGCCTCCTTGTTCGGAAAATGGCGGTAGATCGCCGGGCCGCTCACCCCGACTGCGGCGCCGATGTCCTCCAGACGCACCGACAGATAACCGTGTTCGGCGACCAGTCGCTCGGCGGCGCCGATCAACTGGCTGCGCCGATCGGATTTGGCTTTGCTGCGCGGAGTCTCAGTGGACATGCCCGGCTCCATCTTCCCCGTAGACATTCCAGTTAATGACGATTAACATCGTACGAGTTAATCGTCATTAACTCAACTGGACGGGTTCACCGATGACGCATCGCGAGGCGCACACCGCGCTGGTGACCGAACTGCGCGCGAAGCTGGCCACCGCCGCGCGCGGCGGACCGGACAAGGCGCGGGACCGACATGTGGGGCGCGGTAAGCTGCTACCCCGCGACCGGGTCGACACGCTGCTCGACCCGGGAAGTCCCTTCCTGGACATCGCGCCGCTGGCCGCCGACGGCATGTACGACGACGAGTGCCCGGGTGCCGGCATGATCGCCGGCATCGGCCGGGTGTCCGGGCGCGAATGCATGGTGGTGGCCAACGACGCCACCGTCAAGGGCGGCACCTACTACCCGGTCACCGTCAAGAAACACCTACGCGCCCAAGAGATTGCCGCGCAGAACCGGTTACCGTGCATCTATCTCGTGGATTCCGGTGGTGCCTTCCTGCCACGGCAAGATGAGGTGTTCCCCGACCGCGAGCACTTCGGGCGCATCTTCTACAACCAGGCCACCATGAGCGCGGCGGGCATCCCGCAGATCGCCGCCGTGCTCGGATCCTGCACCGCCGGCGGCGCGTACGTGCCCGCCATGAGCGACGAGGCCGTCATCGTGCGCAACCAGGGCACGATCTTCCTCGGCGGCCCACCCCTGGTGAAGGCCGCCACCGGTGAGGTGGTCACCGCGGAGGAACTCGGCGGCGGCGACCTGCATTCGAAAACCTCCGGTGTCACCGACCATCTCGCCCACGACGACCGCGACGCACTGCGCATTGTGCGGCGCATCGTGTCCACCTTCGGGCCGCGACAGAACCCGCCGTGGGAGGTGCGGCCCACCGTCGACCCGATCGCCGATCAGCGCGAGCTCTACGATGTCGTGCCGGTGGATTCCCGGGTGCCCTACGACGTGCACGAGGTCATCACCCGCATCGTCGACGGTGGTGAATTCGCGGAGTTCAAGGCCGAATACGGCACCACCCTGGTCACCGGCTTCGCCCGCATCCACGGCCACCCGGTCGGCATCATCGCCAACAACGGGGTGCTGTTCGGCGAGTCGGCGGTCAAGGGCGCGCACTTCATCGAACTGTGCGACAAACGCAACACACCCCTGGTGTTCCTGCAGAACATCGCCGGGTTCATGGTCGGGCGTGACTACGAGGCCGGCGGCATCGCCAAACACGGCGCCAAGATGGTCACCGCGGTGGCGTGCGCACGGGTGCCGAAGCTGACGGTCGTCATCGGCGGTTCGTACGGCGCGGGCAACTACTCGATGTGCGGGCGGGCGTATTCGCCGCGCTTCCTGTGGATGTGGCCCAATGCCCGCATCTCGGTGATGGGCGGCGAGCAGGCTGCTTCGGTGCTGGCCACCGTGCGGGGTGAGATGACACCCGAGCAGGAGGAAGAGTTCAAGGCGCCGATCCGCGCGCAGTACGAACACCAGGGCAACCCGTACTACTCCACCGCGCGGTTGTGGGACGACGGTGTCATCGACCCGGCCGATACCAGAACCGTTCTTGGATTGGCCCTCTCGGTTGTCGCACAGGCTCCGCTGGAGCCGGTGTCCTACGGCGTCTTCAGGATGTGAGGCACACGATGACTACACAGCTGTTCAGCACCGTCCTCGTCGCCAACCGTGGTGAGATCGCCGTCCGGGTCATCCGCTCGTTGCGCGACCTGGGTATCCGCTCGGTCGCGGTCTACAGCGACGCCGACGCCGGTGCCCGCCACGTTCACGAGGCCGACACCGCGGTGCGGATCGGGCCGGCCGCGGCCCGACAGAGTTACCTCGACATCGACGCCATCGTCTCCGCGGCCCGACGCACCGGGGCGCAGGCCGTGCACCCCGGATACGGATTCCTGGCCGAGAACGCCGATTTCGCGGCCGCCCTGCACGCCGCGGGCATCGTGTTCATCGGACCGCCGGTCAACGCCATCAAGACCATGGGCGACAAGATCGCCGCCAAGGCCGCGGTATCGGAATTCGATGTCCCGGTGGTGCCGGGAATCTCGCGACCGGGCCTGACCGACGAGGAACTGATCGCCGGCGCGCCCGAGGTCGGCTTCCCGGTCCTGGTGAAACCGTCGGCCGGCGGTGGCGGCAAGGGCATGCGGGTGGTGCACTCCGCTGACGAGCTGCCGGGGGCGTTGGCCTCGGCGCGGCGCGAGGCGGCCTCGGCGTTCGGTGACGACACCCTGTTCCTGGAGCGTTTCGTTCTGAACCCCAGGCATATCGAGGTGCAGGTGCTCGCCGACGGCCACGGCAACGTGATCCACCTGGGGGAGCGGGAGTGCAGTCTGCAGCGACGGCATCAGAAGGTCATCGAGGAGGCGCCGTCGCCGCTGCTCGACGCGGCCACCCGCGCCCGCATCGGCGAGGCCGCCTGTAACACCGCCCGCAGTGTCGACTACACGGGTGCGGGCACCGTGGAGTTCATCGTCTCGGCCGACCGGCCCGACGAGTTCTTCTTCATGGAGATGAACACCCGGCTGCAGGTCGAGCATCCGGTCACCGAGATGGTCACCGGGGTCGATCTGGTCGCCCAACAGGTACGCATCGCCGCCGGGGCCGCACTGGACATCATGCAGGACGACATCACGATGACCGGGCACGCCATCGAGGCCCGGGTGTACTCCGAGGACCCGGGCAACGGCTTCCTGCCCACCGGTGGCACGGTGCTCGACGTCGTCGAACCCATTACGGCGCGCGTGGATTCGGGCATCTACGCCGGAACAGTGGTGGGCAGCGACTACGATCCCATGCTGGCCAAGGTCATCGCCCACGGCCCGGACCGCGAAAGCGCGCTACGTGGCCTGGACCGCGCACTGGCCGAATCCGCCGTGCTCGGTGTGACGACCAATATCGACTTCCTGCGGTTCCTGCTGTCCGATCCCGATGTGCTGGCCGGCCGGCTCGACACCGGACTGCTCGACCGCCGGATGCCCGACTACCGCGCACCACAAGCCAGCGACGAGGACCTGATCGCCGCGGCCGCTCACCGCTGGCTGCAGGCCTGGCAGCACGGCGACGGCAGTGTGTGGTCGATGCCGTCGGGGTGGCGCACCGGTGAGCACGCATCGTTCACCCTGCGGCTCGGCGCCGGTGACCGCGTCGATCATGTGGCGATCACCGGGGTGCCCGAATCCGCCACGGCCACCGTCGAACACGGCACGACCCATGACATCAGTGCGACGATCCGGGGCCGCACGTTGACCCTCGTCGTCGACGGTGTGCGCACCGACTACGTCCTCGCCACCGACGGCGCCCACACCTGGGTGAGCGGTGCCGGTCGCACCATCGCGGTGCACGAGGTGCGCGAGGCCCCGGTGCGGCCCGATGACGGGCATGCCGGGGACGCCGAATTGCTGAGTCCCATGCCGGGATCCGTGGTGGCCGTCGGCGTCGCCGATTCGGCCGAGGTGGCCGCGGGCGCGGTCGTGGTCACCGTCGAGGCGATGAAGATGGAGCATGCCCTCAAGGCACCCGTCGACGGTGTCGTGGAGCTTCTCGTCGCCGTCGGCGACCAGGTCAAGGTCGGTCAGCCGCTGGCCCGAATCACCGCTGCAAGCAAGGAGTCCGAGAATGCCTGACTATCTGTCCACGGGCGCACTGCCCGACGAATACGCCCAGCTGGCTGCGACGGTGCGCGATTTCGCACAGAACGTCGTGGCTCCGGTCGCCGCGAAACACGATGAGCAGCACAGCTTCCCGTACGAGGTCGTCGCGGGGATGGCCGATATGGGCCTGTTCGGGTTGCCATTCCCCGAGGAGTACGGCGGGATGGGCGGTGACTACTTCGCGTTGTGCCTGGCATTGGAGGAACTCGGCAAGGTCGACCAGAGCGTGGCCATCACGCTGGAGGCCGGTGTGTCCCTCGGTGCCATGCCCGTCTACCGCTTCGGCAACGACGCGCAGAAGCAGGAATGGTTGCCGCTGCTGGCCAGCGGCAAGGCGCTGGGCGCCTTCGGCTTGACCGAGGCCGGTGGCGGTAGCGATGCCGGCGCCACCAAGACCACCGCGAAAGAAGACGGCGCCGACTGGGTCATCAACGGCTCCAAGCAGTTCATCACCAACTCCGGCACCGATATCACCCGACTGGTCACCGTCACGGCGGTCACCGGCGGGCAGGACCGCGAGGATGCCCGCCATGGGCGCGGCAAGAAGGAGATCTCGGCGATCCTGGTGCCGGTGCCGACCGAGGGGTTCACCGCCGAGCCCGCCTACAACAAGGTCGGCTGGAACGCCTCGGACACTCATCCGCTGAGCTTCGACGATGTGCGAGTGCCGCAGGAGAATCTGTTGGGCGAGCGTGGCCGCGGATACGCCAATTTCCTGAGCATCCTCGATGAAGGCCGCATCGCGATCGCGGCACTGTCGGTGGGCGCGGCGCAGGGGTGTGTGGACGAGAGCGTGAAGTACGCCAAGGAACGGGAGGCTTTCGGCGCGGCGATCGGCACCAACCAGGCCATCGCCTTCAAGATCGCCCGGATGGAGGCCCGCGCCCATACGGCCCGCACCGCCTACTACGACGCCGCCGCACTGATGCTTGCCGGCAAGCCGTTCAAGAAGGCGGCGGCGGTGGCCAAACTGGTGGCCAGTGAGGCCGCGATGGACAATGCCCGCGATGCCACCCAGATCTTCGGCGGGTACGGATTCATGAACGAGTACTCGGTGGCCCGGCATTACCGGGACTCCAAGATCCTCGAGATCGGGGAAGGCACAACGGAAGTGCAGCTGATGCTGATCGCGCGAGGGTTGGGCCTGTGAAAGACCAGAAGGTCGTAGAGCAGCGCGGGTTGTGGTTCGAGGAATTCGAGACCGGGGTGCTGTACCTGCACCGGCCCGGACGCACCATCACCGAGGCCGACAACGTGCTGTTCACCACTTTGACGATGAACACCCAGGCGCTGCATCTGGACGCCGCATTCTCCGATGCGCTGCCGCCGTTCAATCAGCGCCTGGTGAATTCGATGTTCACGCTGTCGACGTTGGTCGGGTTGTCGGTGGCCCAGTTGACCCAGGGCACCATCGTCGGCAACCTCGGGTTCTCCGAGATCGCCTTCCCCAAACCGCTGTTCCACGGCGACACGCTGTACGCCGAATCCGAGGTCGTCGACAAGCGGGAGTCCAAGAGCCGGCCCGGCGAAGGAATCGTCACCTTCGCCCACGTCGGCCGCAATCAGCACGGTGACATCGTGGCGACCGCGTCACGAAAGACCATGGTGCGCAAGAAGCCCCAGGAGGGTTGATGCCACTCGCGAATGCCGGGCCGGCGTGGATCTTCTGCCCGGCCGACCGTCCCGAACGTTTCGCCAAGGCGGCGGCCGCCGCCGATGTCGTCATCCTGGACCTGGAGGACGGTGCCGGTGACAAGCCGGCCGCCCGCGACGCCGTCGTCGACACGCCGCTGGACCCCGAGCGCACCGTCATCCGGATCAATCCGCACGGCAGCGAGGACCAGCGACTGGACCTGGAGGCGCTGCGTCGCACCGATTACACGACGATCATGCTGCCCAAATGCGAGGCCGCCGAGCAAGTGACCGCGCTGGCGCCGCTGGACGTGGTGCTCATCGTCGAGACCCCGTTGGGCGCGCTGAAGGTCGCCGACACGGCCGCCGCGGCCAACACCATCGGTGTCATGTGGGGTGCGGAGGATCTGTTCGGTTCACTGGGCGGCACGGCCAACCGGTTCCCGGACGGTTCCTATCGCGAGGTCGCCAAGCACGTGCGGTCACAGTCGCTGCTGGCCGCCAAGGCGTACGGCAGGCTCGCGCTGGATTCGGTGTACATCGACATCAAGGATCTCGACGGGCTGCGCCGCGAGACCGATGACGCCGTGGCCGTCGGCTTCGACATCAAGGTGGCGTTGCATCCGACGCAGGTGAGTGTCATCCGGGACGGCTATGCACCGACCGGCGAACAGGTCGAGTGGGCGCGACACGTGCTGGCCGCTGCCGCAAACCACCGGGGCGCATTCGCCTTCGAGGGCATAATGGTGGATGCCCCGGTACTGCGGCGGGCGGAGCGGATAGTCCAGCTTGCGCCTCACCCCGGTAGCTAGCCGGCGCCCCTGACCAGGGGGTCGCACCGACCGCCTCTGTGCCGAGCACCTCGAGGAAACGGCGGCCGAACATGCCGCCACCCTGAAGGAGGCGGTATGGCTGGTATTTCTGCACCCCTGCAACTGGTCGGTGCGGACGGCGCCCCGACCGCCGAGACGCGTCATCGACGCGATCTCCCACCCGAAACCCTGGCCTGGCTCTACGAGCTGATGGTGCTGACCCGCGAACTCGACACCGAGTTCGTCAACCTGCAGCGGCAGGGGGAGCTCGCGCTGTACGCCTCCTGCCGCGGTCAGGAGGCCGCCCAGGTCGGGGCCGCGGCCTGTCTGCGCAAGACCGACTGGCTGTTCCCGCAGTATCGCGAACTCGGCACGTTCCTGGTGCGCGGCATCGCGCCGGCGCAGATGGGCGCGGTGTGGCGCGGATCGTGGCACGGCGGTCTGTCGTTCACCGACAAATGCTGCGCGCCGATCTCGATCCAGATCGGCACCCACGGCCTGCACGCCGTCGGCGCCGCCATGGCCGCCCAGCGTCTGGGTGAGGACTCGGTGACGGTGGCGTTCATGGGCGACGGCGCGACGTCCGAGGGTGACGCCCACGAGGCGCTGAACCTGGCTGCGGTGTTCGCCGTGCCGACGATCTTCTTCATCCAGAACAACCAGTTCGCCATCTCCACGCCGGTCAGCCATCAGCACGCCGCAACCTCGTTGGCCGACCGCGCCGCCGGTTACGGGATGCCCGCGGTACGGGTCGACGGCAATGACGTGCTGGCGTGTTTCGCCGCGACGGCCGAGGCGGCGCAGCGGGCCCGCGACGGCGGCGGCCCGACGTTCATCGAGGCCGTCACCTACCGGATGGGGCCGCACACCACCTCCGATGACCCCACTCGGTATCGGTCCGACGCCGATACCGAGAAGTGGGCGGCACGCGACCCGATCGCCCGCTACGCGACGTACCTGCAGACGACGGGGGTGCTGACCGACCGGCTGGCCGAGCGGGTGGCGGGCAAGGCCGCGCGGATGCGCACCGAGTTGCGCGAGGCGGTGGTCGGCGCCCCGGATCGCGATATCGCCGAGGTGTTCGACGCCGTCTATCACGACATCACCCCGGAACTGGCCCGGCAACGCGACGAACTACTGGTCGAACTGGGGAAGGAGTCCTGACATGACGCAGATCATCGAGCGCCCACCCATGGGTGACTTCCCCGAGCCGCGGCCGTCCCTGCTGACACTGACCATGGCACAGGCCATCAACCAGGGCCTGCACGACGCCATGGCCGCCGACGATCGGGTGCTGGTCTTCGGCGAGGACGTCGCGCGGCTGGGCGGGGTGTTCCGGGTGACCGACGGACTGGCCGAGACCTTCGGTCCGCAACGGTGTTTCGACACCCCGCTGGCCGAGTCGGCGATCATCGGTATCTGCGTCGGCCTCGCGCTGCGCGGCTTCGTACCGGTTCCCGAGATCCAGTTCGACGGCTTCTCGTCGCCGGCCTTCGATCAGATCGTCAGCCACCTGGCCAAGTACCGGATGCGTACCCACGGTGATGTCGACATGCCGGTGACGGTGCGTATCCCGTCGTTCGGCGGAATCGGTGCGGTGGAACATCATTCGGAGTCCACCGAGAGTTACTGGTTGCACACCGCGGGCCTGAAGGTCGCGGTGCCGTCGACCCCGTCGGACGCATACTGGCTGCTGCGCCAGTCTATCGCGTGCCCGGACCCGGTGATCTATCTGGAACCCAAACGACGGTACTGGTCGCGCGGCACCGTCGACACCGAGACGGCACCGGTGCCGTTCGGGCGCGCCACCATCCGACGCGCCGGCGAGCATGTCACCGTGCTGACCTACGGGGGTCTGGTCGACACCGCCGTCAGTGCCGCTGAGCTGGCGGAGGACCGCGGAGTCGATGTGGAGGTCGTCGACCTGCGGACGCTGAATCCGCTGGACTTCGAGACCATCACCGATTCCGTGCGCCGCACCGGGCGCGCCGTGGTGATGCACGAGGGCCCGCGGACGCTGGGGTTCGGTGCCGAACTCGCGGCCCGGATCTCCGAGGAACTGTTCTACGATCTGGAGGCGCCGGTGCTGCGGGCCACCGGGTTCGACACCCCGTATCCACCCGCCCGGCTGGAGAAGTTGTGGTTACCAGGGGTGGATCGGTTGCTGGACTGCGTCGAGAAGGTCATGGGCCAGTGAGCGGGTTCGAATTCCGGGTGCCCGATCTCGGCGAGGGGTTGGAGGAGGCCACCATCACCGGATGGTCGGTGCAGGTGGGCGACACCGTCGAACTGAACCAGGTGCTGTGCACGTTGGAGACCAACAAGGCCGAGGTGGAAATACCCAGCCCGCAGGCCGGCCGGATCGCCGAACTCGGTGGGGCCGTGGGGGACACGCTGGCCGTCGGCGCGGTGCTGGTGCGCATCGGTGCCGAGGAGAAAACCGGGGCCGGCGCAGTTCTGGTGGGTTACGGTGCCGATGACCGGATGGACACCTCCCGGCGCGCCCGCGCCAAACCGTCGACCCGGAAGTTGGCTCGCGACAGCGGTGTCGATCTGGGTGCGGTCACGCCGACCGGACCCGATGGCATCGTCACCCGAGATGATGTGCTGGCCGCCTCGGCTACTCCGGACATGGTGGCGCTGTCCGGCGTGCAGACCGAGATGGCGAAGCGGATGAGTCTGTCGCGCAGCCGAATTCCCGATGCCCATGCCTCGGTGGTGGTGGACGGCGCCGCGCTGCAGCGGCTCTCGCACCGATTGGAGGTCACGCCGTTCGTGCTGACCCTGCGGCTGCTCACGCTGGTGCTGCGCCGGCATCCATTGCTGAATGCGACGTGGGTCGACACCGCCGACGGGCCGCGGGTTCACCGTCATGCGTCGATACACCTCGGCATCGGCGTGGCGACCCCGCGTGGCCTGCTGGTCCCGGTGGTGACCGAGGCGCAGCAGCGCACCACGCGCACGCTGGCGGCTGAGGTGACCCGGCTGATCGAGGGCGCTCGCGGCGGCACGCTGCGACCCGCCGAGTTGATGGGATCGACGTTCACGGTGTCGAACTTCGGGGCGCTCGGTCTGGACTCGGGCGTGCCGGTGATCAATTATCCCGAGGCGGCGATCCTCGGGATGGGGTCGCTCAAGCCCAGGGCCGTCGTCATCGACGGTGCGGTGGTCGCCCGCCCGACGATGGAGCTGACGTGCGCGTTCGACCATCGCATCGCCGACGGTGCGCAGGCGGCGGCGTTCCTGTCCGACCTGCGTGAACTGGCAGAGGCGCCGGAGCTGGCGCTGGCCGACCTCTAGCGGTTCTTGGCTGCGGCCAGTCGGTTCTGGAACTCCGGTGATTCGATGGACCGCGCCTGGGGGGTGATCTCCACATCCACGGCGATCGCGTGCTGATCGCTGTCGACGGCGCCCGGGTTGGCGGTGGCCCTCATGGATGCCTTGGTGGCGATCACGACGTCGCGCGGTGCGGCGGCCGGACCGGCGGCCAGCTCGCGCGCCGCGGCCACCGGGTCATCGGCCACCTCGAGCGCCAGGCCGTAGCGGACCGCCTCCTGCGCGTCGAAGCGCTTACCGAACAGCAACGCTGCCCGGGCGACCTGCGGTCCGACGCCACGTTGCAACATCCAGGTTGCCCCGCCGCCCGGATGGATGCCGAGTTTCTGGAAGCGTGGGTCGAAGAGCGCTGCCGGACCGGCGATTCGAACGTCGGCGGCCAGGGCCAGATTCAGTCCCGCACCGACTGCCGCACCGTTTACGGCGGCGATGGTCGGCAGCGTGCAGTTGGCGACGGCGAGGAAGCCGTCGTAGATGACGCGAAGCCCGTCTTCGGCGGCTTCGCCGAGGGCGGTCAGATCGGCGCCGGCGCAGAACGCCTTACCCGCACCGGTCACGATCACGGCGTGCACGTTCGGGTCGGCCTCGGCGTTCTCGACCGCGGTGCGCAGGGCCGCCGACATCTCGGCGGTGACGGCGTTGCGCCGGTCGGGGTCGTTGACGGTGATGGTGGCGACGTGATCGGCGAAGTCGACCATGACGAGATCGGGCATGGGTTCAGGCTACGGATCGCCGCGAACGGCTGAGCTTGGAGGTCAAGACCGGGGTGTTGGCCCAGCGTGCGGTGGTTCGGGCGGCGTTCTGTCACGGGCCCGGATCTCCTTTGCATCGGAACGGTAACCGTCCCGTTCGGCGCGCCGGGAAGTTTCAACCGTGTCATTTACCTTCTTCCCTGACTGCAACGTCAATAAGAAACACGCTTGGGGATGACATGGTGAGTAAGTCAAATCGTTTGGCTGTCAGCATCTTTGCGGCCGCGGCTCTGTGCACGCCGCCGCTGTTGTTGATCGCGACTGCCGAGGCCCAACCTGCGTTGCAGTCGAGTGCAGGCGGCGTGCCGTGTGTCGGCATGGTGCAGCAACTCGCTGCGACCCCGCCTGATCTGAGCCAGTCGTTCCAGGGCATCGCGGCGCCGTTCACGGGTGCCGGCGCGGCTCCTGTTGTCGTCCCGCCCGCCACCGCCGCCGGTGCGATCCCGGCGGCGGGGGTGACCGGCGGTGGTGCCGCCGGTGGTGCAGGTGGTGCGGGCGGCGGTGCTGCAGGCGCTGCGGGTGGTGCCGCGGGCGGCGGTGCTGCAGGCGCTGCGGCTGGTGGCGCTGGTGGTGCGGGTGCCGGCGGTGCGGGTGCTGGTGGAGCGGGTGGTGCCGGCGGTGCGGGTGCTGGCGGAGCCGGCGGTGCGGGTGCCGGTGGTGCGGGTGCTGGCGGAGCGGGTGGAGCCGGCGGAGCGGGTGCCGGTGGTGCCGGTGCTCCTGTTGGCGGCGGCGCGCCTCTGGTCGATGCGGCCGGTGTCGGTGCCCCGGTTGGCGGTCCGGCAGCGGGAATGGTCAACGATGCCGCGGCGGCCGCGCCGGGTGGCGGTGCACCGCTCGCGGATGCGGCAGCCCATGCCGGTGGGGGTGGCGCGCCCGGTGCCGGAGGTGGTGCTCCGGGTGCAGGGGGCGCGGGTGGCGATGGCGCGCCGGCCGGTGCTTTGGTCGATGCCGCCGCTGTGGCCCCGCCCGTTGTCGAGGCGCCCGTCCCCGCTGCGGCTGTGGTCGATGGAGCAGCCGCGGCCCCGGCTGCGGCAGCTCCCGTTGTCGGCGGCGGAGAGGCTGCCGCTCCTGCCGCGGCGATCGGCGGAGGAGACGTTGCCGGTGGCGCTGGAGGTGCAGGCGGTGGCGGTGCGGCCGGTGGTGGCGCTGGAGGTGCAGGCGGTGGCGGTGCGGCCGGTGGTGGCGCTGGAGGTGCG
>NZ_JBSFSB010000005.1:237451-238852 GCF_053589535.1 Mycobacterium sp. NPDC003323 | reverse complement strand
CCGGTGGCGCTGGAGGTGCAGGCGGTGGCGGTGCGGCCGGTGGTGGCGCTGGAGGTGCAGGCGGTGGCGGTGCGGCCGGTGGTGGCGCTGGAGGTGCGGGCGGCGGCGGTGGTGCGGCCGGAGGTGGCGGTGCCGGTGCGGGCGGCGGTGGTGCGGCCGGCGGCGGTGGTGCCGCAGGCGGCGGCGCGGTGCCCGGAGTGGGCGTCGTCGAGGGCGGCGGCGCTGCAGGCGCGCCGGTCGAGCTTGCGGTGACGGTACCTCCCGTCGAGGTGGCGGCTCCTCCTGTTGAGGTTGCGCTTCCGCCGGCGGAGATCGCGGTCCCGCCGGTCGAGGTAGCTGCCCCGCCGATCGAGGTGGCGGCGCCTCCTGTCGAGATCGCCGCGCCTCCCGTGGAGATTCATGCGCCACCCGCGCAGGTGGCCGCTCCGCCGGCCGAGATTTCGGTGCCTGACATCGACATCGAAGTTCCCGACGTGAGCATCCCGGGAATCGAGCTGCCCGGCGGTGTTGGCGTACCAGGAGCGGCAGTCGGCGGAGGTGTTCCCGGCGCGGTCGTGGGTGGCGCCCCGGCTGCTGCCGTGGTTGATGCCGGCGCGGCCGCCGCGGCACCGGGTGCCGCAGTCGTCCAAGCGGCGGCCCCTGCTGTGGGTGGCGGCGGCGCCGCAGGCGGTGCTGCTGGTGGTGCGGGTGCGGGCGGCGGTGGTGCGGCGGCTGGTGGTGCGGGTGCGGCCGGTGGCGGCGCTCCCGCTGGTGGTGCGGCCGGCGGTGGCGCTCCCGCGGGTGGTGCGGCCGGTGGCGGCGCTCCTGCCGGCGGTGCGGCCGGCGGTGGCGCTCCTGCGGGTGGTGCGGCCGGCGGTGGCGCTCCTGCGGGTGGTGCGGCCGGCGGTGGCGCTCCTGCGGGTGGTGCTGCTGGTGGTGGCGCTCCTGCGGGTGGTGCTGCTGGTGGCGGCGCTCCCGCCGGTGGTGGCGCTCCGGTTGGTGGCGGCGCGCCCGCCGGTGGTGGTGCTCCGGTCGGTGGCGGTGCGCCCGCGGCTTTGGGCGCTCCCGTCGCCGACGCGAGCGGCGCGCCCTTGATGGATACCGCGGGCGTCGGCCCCCTGCTCGCAAGCACCGGACTCAATGGTGAAGGTCCGGCGGCAGCGTTGGTCGATGCGGCCGCAGCAGCAGGAGCAGGTGCGCCGGGCGCAGGTGTCCCAGGTGCGGGGGGCCCCGCCGCAGGAGCCTTGGACGACGCGGCGGCACGCGCCGGCGGGGGTCCGGCCGGTGCGGCGCTTGAGGATGCCGCCGCAGTCGCAGTCCCGGGCGCTGGTGGTGCTGGCGGCGGTGGTGCCGCGGGTGGCGGTGCTGGTGGTGCTGGCGGCGGTGGTGCCGCGGGTGGCGGTGCTGGTGGTGCTGGCGGTG